>NZ_JBJGSF010000004.1:0-246238 GCF_045763785.1 Pseudooceanicola aestuariicola
GGCGGCGGAGATACCTCCGGCGGTGGCGACAACACTGGTGGCGAAGATACCTCCGGCGGTGGCGACAACACGGGTGGTGGAGATACATCCGGCGGCGGCGACAACACGGGCGGTGGAGATACCTCCGGTGGTGGTGACAACACGGGTGGTGGAGATACGTCTGGCGGCGGCGACAGCACGGGTGGCGGAGATACCTCCGGCGGTGGTGATAACACTGGTGGTGGAGATACCTCCGGCGGCAGCGATAACACGGGTGGCGGAGATACGTCCGGTGGCGGCGACAACACGGGCGGTGGAGATACGTCCGGTGGCGGCGACAACTCGGGCGGTGGAGAGACCTCCGGTGGTGGTGACAACACGGGTGGCGGAGAGACGTCCGGTGGCGGCGACAATACGGGCGGTGGGGATACGTCCGGCGGTGGCGACAACACGGGTGGCGGGGATACATCCGGTGGTGGTGATAGCACGGGCGGCGGTGACAATACTGGCGGCAACGGTTCGTCCTCGAACGGCGGAAGCTCTGCCGGGACCGGATCCAGCACCACTGGCGCGACCAGTGCACCGTCCAGCAGCGGATCGCGCGGGACTGAGCAGGGGGTTAGCGATCCCTTTGGCTCCAAGGCGCCTGAACAGGGTGCGAAGCCCGGAAACGATGATGATCCGCGTGACACGCGCACATCCGAGGACGACACGACCTACGACGGCGACAAAGAGGATGAAGAGGACGAGGAAGAAGAAGAGGAGAGCGACGGCGAGGGTGATGAAACAGAGGATGCGCGGAGAGAATGATCGTCTGGCGGTTAGGTTGCGGCAAATCTGCCACAAGCCCGCGCGGTGCGGCGCGGTTGTCACAAAACGTCGCGAATCCAGAGGCTTGGTCTGTTAATGTCGCCGGAAAGCAGAAAAATACGATTGCAGGCCTTTGATCTTATGTTGACCGCGTCCCGTCCGTTCGCCCTGTTCCTTGCCGTCCCCCTTTTTCTGGCCGCCGCTGCCCATGCGCAAAGCGTTGACCTGAACGCCGCAGATGCGGTGGATACACAGGTCGAGACCCAGACCGAAACACCCCAGACGGCGGACGAAGCGGGCCAAGCGGCTGCCGCCGCCGAAACGGCGGGCGAAGCGGCGGACACCACGCCCACCCAAACGGCACCCAGCAAACAACGCACCGCTGCCAAGCCGCAACCGCGTCGCGCACCGCAGGGTGTGCTGATCCGCGATGTCGTTTATTCCGGCCCCTCCAGCTATCTGAGCGAGTCAGAGCTGGCCAAGATCGAAGCCGGGCTGGTGGGCCGTCGCTATTCCAACGCGGGTCTTGCGCTGATCCCGCAGGCGATTAACCAAGCTTACGCCGAAAAGGGTATCGTTACCGCCCAAGCCATCCTGCGCAGCGTCGCCGGGGGCCGGGCCGAAGTTGAACTGCTGGAAGCACGCATCGGGGCGGTTCGCGCCTCTGGCGGGCTGGTGTCCGACGATTACGCGCGGTTCCGGCTGCAACTGCCCGCAGGCACGCTGGCCGATAACCGCGTCATCTCGACCCGTGTCGAACAGCTGGCCCTGACGGAAAACCTGCCGCTGGATATCGGCTATGCCCCCGGTCAGGCCTATGGCACCACCGATCTGACCGTCGCCTTCCCGCCGCAGAAACGGCATTTCACCAGCGTGACGGTCGACAACTATGGCTCTGCCAGCTCGGGCGAGGCGCAGATGACCATCGCCCACACCGTGCGGTCGCTGACCGGTTGGAACGACCCGCTTAGCCTGTCGGTTCTGCTGCGCAAGGGCGCGACGGGTGGCACGATCAGCTATGCCCGGACGATCACGCCCTCGGGTGGGTTCATCAGCCTTGTCGGTGCCTACACGAAGTCCAAAAGCATCACCGGCCCCAATATCCGTGGCGAACAGAAAAGTCTGGATATGGCCTTTACCCAGCCGCTGGTGGTGGAGCGGGCGTATCGCACATCGCTTGGTTTTGGCCTGACCGCCTTTGCCGAAACCTCGTCCCTGCTGGGTGTGCAGACCCTGAACCACCGCGGGACAGAGCTGTCGCTGAACGCCTCTTATTACCGTGCGGGCGAGGGGTGGAGCGTCACCTACGCCCCGCGCGCAATCTTTGGCACCTATGACGACGCGGTCACGCCGCGGGCCAACATCAGCTATGCGGCGGCGCAGGTGAACCTGTTTGCCTCGGTCGCGCTTGGCGCGGATGCGGTTGGATCGGTCACCGCGTCTGGTCAAAAGCGCGGCTGGGGCGTGTTGCCGTCGCAGCGGAAATTTACGGTCACCAGCCCGGCGGGTGTGCGAGGTTACCCGACCAACCTGTCGTCCGGCGACAGCGGCTATTACGCCCGCACACAGGTGGAAAAGCTGACACCCTATGCCATTTCGGGTGACTTCGGTCTGCGCCCGTTCGCGTTCTACGACATGGGCGAAGCCTACGACAGCACCGACACCGGGCTTGGCTTCGCCTCTAGTGTCGGGATCGGCGCCAGCTTTGGCGTGGGCAACACCGCCTTTGGCGATGTCTATGTTGCCAAACCCCTGACCACTGGTATCACAGGCTGGGCTGCACCCAGTCGAGCGCCTGTTTTCGGCGCCTCTGTGTCCATCACCTTCTGATTGATTTGAAAGGAGTTTTTATGTCCTCTTTTGTTTCCCGGTTCGCCCCGGCGCTGGCGCTGATGCTGGCCGTTTCCGTCCCTGCTGCCATGGCGCAGGACACTGACGCGGCCGCCACGACCGACGACAGCGCTGCCGCAACCGCCCCGGTGCGTATGGCGAATGGTCAGCGTTTCGGCGCATGGACCGTGACCTGTGAAGCACTGGCCGTGAACGAAACCGCCTGTGTGCTAAGCCAGACGCTGGTGCAGACCGAAGGCAATAATTTCCTGGCTGAAATTCTGGCGTTCTGGTCGGGCGACGGCTCCTCTAGCTACATGGCGGCGCGGGTGCCGAACGGGGTCTATTTCCCGTCGGGCTTTGCGTTCAAGCCGGAAGACAGTGAAGAGCGTCAGACTTTTGTCTGGCAAAGCTGTTCGCGCGAATTGTGCGAAGCGCTGATCGAGATTGATGCCGAAACGCTGAAAGAGCTTGAGGCCGGCGCACCGGTCTTTGCGGGCTATCGTCCCCGTCTGGGCGCGGACCCGATGGTGTTCCAGCTGAACTTGGATGGGATCGGCGAAGGCATGGACGCGCTGCAGGCTGCGCTGTCGAACTGAGCCTAATCTTCAAGGATTTAAGAGGGCCGCGCCGGGTGATCGGCGCGGCCCTTTTCGTTCAGTCCAGATCGGGCACGTCCAGATCGCCGATGCCGCCGTCGACATGCAGCGTGGCCCCGGTGACCGCCTGAAGATCGTCAAAGGACATCGCCGCCAGCTTTTCGCGTAGGACAAAGCCACGCTCGGTCACATCGACCACCGCCAAAGAGGTGTAGACCCGAGTTACACAGCCAAGGCCTGTGAGCGGGAAGGTGCATTCTTCGACCAGCTTGGGTTTGCCGTCCTTGGTCACGTGGTCCGTCACGACCGCGACGTTCTTGGCCCCGTGCACCAGATCCATCGCGCCGCCCACGGCCGGAACACCCTTTGTGCCGACGCGCCAGTTGGCAAGATCGCCGTTCTGCGCGACCTGATAGGCGCCCAGAACCGCCAGATCCAGATGGCCGCCGCGCACCATGGCAAAGCTGTCGGCATGGTGAAAGAAGGACGCGCCGGGGTTCAGCGTGATCGCCTTTTTACCCGCATTGATCAGGTCCCAGTCTTCCTCGCCCTTCTTCGGGGCGGGGCCAAAGCCCAGCACGCCGTTTTCGGTGTGATAGATCACCTCGCGGCCCTCGGGCTGGAAGGTGGCGATCATCTCGGGGAAGCCGATGCCAAGGTTCACATAGGTCCCGTCTTCGATGTCCTGCGCGGCGCGCCATGCGATCTGGGCGTTGGTCAGTTTGGGATGTGTCATGCGACGGCTCCTGCCTGCACAAGCAGTTCTTCTTGTTGCGGATCCGCGACCTTGACGATCGCATCGATAAAGAGACCGGGGGTCACGACGATCTGCGGGTCGATATCACCTGGCGTCACGATGTCCGACACCTGCAAAACCGTGCGATCGGCGGCCATGGCCATCAGCGGATTAAAGTTGCGCGCGGCCATTCGGTAGGTCGTATTGCCCATCGTATCGGCGATATCGCCCTTGATCAGAGCCACATCAGCCTTGAGCCAGCGTTCGCGCACATACATGCGACCGTCGAAGTCTTCGGTCGGTTTGCCTTCGGCCAGTTCGGTCCCGAAGGATGTCGGCGTGTAGAAGGCCGGGATGCCAGCGCCCGCGGCGCGGATGCGTTCGGCCAGCGTGCCTTGGGGGACCAGCTCCAGCTCGATCTCTCCGGCTGCGTATTTTTCGTTGAACGCCTCGGCATTGGACGAGCGGGGGAAAGAGCAGATCATTTTCCGCACCATGCCCGCGCGGATCATCGCGGCGATGCCGACGTGGCCATTGCCCGCATTGTTGTTGACGACGGTCAGGTTCTTGGGGCTGCCGGTTTCGCGAAAGCGGTCGATCATCGCGTGGATCAGTTCGATCGGAGATCCCGATCCGCCGAACCCGCCGATCATCACGACGGCGTCGTCCTTGATATCGGCAACCGCCTCGGCCACCGAGGAGAGGGTTTTGTCCATAGTCCCGTCCATCCTTACTGTTGCTGGGCTGCGGTATACCATCGTAGACCGCTTCGCGGCAGACCATAGCCCTTTGCGCGTCCGTGGCCAGCGCGAAAACAAGATGTTTCACTGTGACAGGTGGCAAGAAAATCCGCCGCGGGTCCCTTAGGTCACCGCATGGACATTCATGCAGATCACGCGTCCGTTCAGCTAGTCCAAATCGTGAAATTCCTGACGGAAGGCCTGAAGCAGTTGGGTGTCCGCCGTCCGGCTCCACGCCATGGCGATGGTCAGCTCTGCGTCCAAGCCCTCGACTTCGTGGATTTCCAGCGTTGCGGGTAGGTTTTCTTTGATCGACATCGGATAAAGGGTCACCCCCCGACCGGCGGCGACCCGTTGAAAGATCACGTGCACATCCCACGCCTCATCAACAACCTTCGGAACAAGGCTGGCGGCGTCACAGGCAGCATCAAGGATCATCCGGAAAGACCGCCAATTTTCACGAAGACCCATGACAAAATTCATGTCCCGCAGGTCCTGCAGGGTAGGTTGGCCGTGACCGTTTGGGCAGATCACGCCGATCCGCGTGGTCCAAAGTGGGCTTTGCGCGATCTCATCGTCTGCAACGCTTGGGTGCGACAGCAAAAATCCCACGTCGATTTCGCCTGTTCTTAACGACTGCATCATCACGTCGGTCGACAGGACATGCATTTCGATCTGAACGTCTGCCAGCCGGTTGTTGAACGCTTCAAGCCCCGGAGAGAATTGCTGAGGCGCCGCCAGTGCAGAATAACCGACGATGATGTGACCTTTGGTGCCTTCGCCATCGTGGCGCGCGGACCGGATCGTGCGCAGAAACTGGGCCACCACTTTGCGGGCGTCATCCAGAAATCGGCTGCCATTTTCGGTCGCCGAGATGCCATTAGGGTGGCGATCAAAAATCCTGTAGCCAAGGTCGGCTTCGGTATCCTTTACGCTTTTGGACACCGCGGGCTGCGACACGTTCAGCGCCTTTGCCGCCCCCCGGAACCCACCGTGGTCGGCGACCGCCAAGACATAGCGCATGTGGCGAATATCAATCCTAGTCAGCATCACGACAGACTTTTCACGATAACCTAAGTCGATAGCTTTTGGTTATCAGGGTATGAAAAGTTACGATTTGTCAACCTACCGACAGGTCAGCAAAAGTTTTCCAAGGGCCGGGCACTGGTTCGGGATTGTCGCACAACGTTTTGATCTGACTGGCTTTGGTCGGATGGCTGACCAGTGACAAACCTGGGCGAATACGGCCATTGGGAGGATCAAAAATGATTATCAAAGCTTGGGGCATGCGCGCATGCCTTCTGGCCGGGTGCGTGAGTTTGTCATCCGGCGCGGCCTTGGCCGAGGATCTGCTGGCACCGGGCCTTCTTGACCCGACAACGGATGAAATGACCGCCGAAGGCGCGTTCGCTAAGGAAGGTCCCTACACGATCGGCATGTCCTTCCCCGGATTGGGGAACACTTGGATCGTGCAGATGGTGCAGGAAACCAAATACGAGGCCGCCAAGACCGACGCGATCGAGGAGTTCATCTTTACCGAAGCCGGTTGGGCCTCGGCCAAGCAGGTCGCTGACATGGAAGATTTGATCGCACGTCAGGTCGATGCGATCATTGTCGCGCCGATGGCACCTGCGACCGTCAAGAACCAGGTCGACGCGGCTATCGATGCGGGCATTCTGGTGACGACCTATGGATCATCCGAAGGTGTCCTGAATTCCGCGGTCGAGCTGAACCTAGGCGGCAAGGCCTTTGGCCGGGCTGGCGGTGAATGGCTGAAGGAGAAGCTGGGCGGCACCGGCACGATCTGGGCGTTCCGCGGGATCGCTGGCGTGAACGAAGAAACGCTGCGCTACGAAGGCTTGATGGAAGCTTTGGAAGGCACCGACATTAAGATCGGGTCCGAAGTTTTTGGGGACTGGAACTATACCAAGGGCAAGCAGCTTTGCGAAAACCTTGTGCTGTCCGGCCAGCCGGTGGACGCCATCTGGTTTTCGGGCGCCGACATGACCCGCGCCTGCGTTGACGTGTTCAAGGACGTCGGCAAACCGCTGGTTCCGATGACGGGCGAAGGGAACAACGGCTTCCTGCGCATCTGGACCGAGAATGAGCTCGACTCTGTCGCGCCGGTCTACACCCCCGGCATCGGGCCGGCGCTGGTGCGGG
The DNA here is from genome assembly GCF_045763785.1 of Pseudooceanicola aestuariicola. Classification (NCBI taxonomy): domain Bacteria; kingdom Pseudomonadati; phylum Pseudomonadota; class Alphaproteobacteria; order Rhodobacterales; family Paracoccaceae; genus Pseudooceanicola; species Pseudooceanicola aestuariicola. The sequence goes on from NZ_JBJGSF010000004.1 coordinate 6,858, forward strand.
CGACGGTTGCCCTGCTGGAAGGCAAGCAGCTTTACAAAAGCTACTATTCCGATCCGGCCCCGATCACCAATGAGACTGTTCAGGATTACTACCGTCCGGAGTTGAACGATGCGTTCTGGGTCACCTCGACCTATCCGGAAGACGAAATCATGAAAAATTTCGCCAAGTAAGAGCGATTGATGTCGAAGGACACTGAACAGTCTGTCGCCGGCCCGGAGGCCGTAAAGTCTCCGGGCCGGCCTTTTGTCGAATTCGCCGATATCACCAAGCGGTTCGGGTCGAACACAGCCTTGTCAGAGGTATCGGTCACTGGCGCATACGGATCGGTCCATGCGGTGACAGGCGAAAACGGGGCAGGAAAATCGACCCTGATGAACCTGTTGGCGGGGGTGCACCGGCCGGATGGCGGCACGCTGCACCTGCAGGGCGAGGCTGTGACGCTTGGGTCGCCACAAGATGCGCGCAGGCACGGGATCTCAACTATTTTTCAGGAGCTTACGCTTCTGCCCAACCTGACCGTCGCCGAAAATATGTTTCTGGGGCGCGAACCGCGCCGCTTTGGGCTGGTTGATCGGCGCGCGATGCGGCGTGCCGCGCAGACAGCGCTGGATCGTCTGGATAGTCAGATTTCGCCAGACACCTATTGCGAAGCCCTGTCCGTCGGCGAACAGCAGATGGTCGAAATCGCCAAGGGGATCGCAGCCGATGCCGAGGTCTTTATCCTCGACGAACCAACCGCCGCGTTGAACGGGCCAGAGGTTGAAAAGCTGGCCCGCCTGATCGGGCAGTTGAAAGATCAGGGAAAGCTGATTTTCTACATCAGCCACCGGCTGGACGAGATTTTTCAGTTCTGCGACGTCGTATCAGTGCTTAAGGACGGGCGGCACGTCGCAACGCACCCCACTTCTGAACTGGATCACCAGCGCCTTGTGTCGCTGATGGTCGGGCGCGAGGTTGGCACGCTTTACCCGGGCCGGCCCCAGCCATCGGCCAATGCCACCCCCCGTATGAAGGTTGACGCCCTGACGCCAGCAGCCTTCGGGCGCGAGGTTTCGTTCCAGCTTTTCGCCGGTGAAATTCTGGGCCTTGCGGGGCTGGAAGGTCAGGGGCAGCGGTCGATCATCCGCGCCCTTGCCGGGATCGAGCCGCCGTCGCGCGGGTCGGTCCATAAGGTGGATCCCCAGTCTGACGCGCTGACGGTTTTGCCGCCCTCTATCGTTGCGACGGCGCGGGCGGGCGTTGGGTTCATCCCCGAAGACCGCAAGACCGAAGGGCTCTACCTGCCGTTGTCGATCCGGCAGAACGTCGGCCTGGGCATGTTGCGCGATCAGGGGATCTGGCACCGGGCGCGTGTCAGCGGATCACAGATCGAACAGCTACTGGCCAAGATGCGGGTTGTCTCGGTCGGGTCGGGGCAGGCTGTTGGCGCGCTTTCGGGGGGTAACCAGCAGAAGGTGATGATCGGGCGCTGGCTGGCATCGGGCGTGGACGTCCTGCTGATCGAAGAGCCGACGCGCGGTGTCGACGTGGGCGCCAAGGCCGAAATCTACAAGCTGCTCCGCGAATTCGCTGATGCCGGTGGGGCCGTGCTGATCACGTCCAGCGAACTGACCGAAGTGCTGGGCCTGTGCGATCGCATCCTGACGGTGCGCGGCGGGGCGCTGGTAGCGGAATTCATGGGCGCGGAGGCCACCGAAGAACTGGTGATGCACGCCGCGCTGACAGGCACCATAGAACAGGAGGCAGTGGCATGACCCTGCAGCAGATGATCCGGTTCCCCGGACGATCGGGCCTTGGGCTGGTTGCCTTGGGTATCCCGGTTGTGATGTTCGTGTGCCTCAGCTTTACCGCGCCGAATTTTGCGACCGTGCAGAACTACACCAATGTGAACGCCCAGATCGCCGCGCTGCTTCTGGTGGCGCTTGGTCAGATGATCGTGGCGATTTCTGGCGGGATCGATCTGTCGGTCGGGTCAGTGCTAAGCGTCACCAGCGCGATCATCGTGTCGGTCGATCCGGCGCTGGCCGTGCCCGCCGCGTTGATGGCCGGGCTGTGCATCGGTCTGGTAAACGGGATCGGCGTGACGATTTTCGCGGTGCATCCGTTGATCATGACGCTGGCAACGATGACCTTCGTGCAAGGTCTGGCCCTGCTGATCCTGCCGGTGCCCGGCGGCGATGTGCCCGACTATTTAGAAGCAATGGTGCGGTTCAGTTTCCTTGGCCTGCCGGCGGCATTTTATTGGTGTGTATTGGCGGCGGCTTCGGCATGGCTTTTGATCAGCCGCACCCGCTTTGGTCTGCGGATCTTTGCGGTGGGTGCGAATGACAATAACGCCGCACGAAACGGGGTGAACGTCACCTTGCACCGCATCGCTTGCTATGTGCTGTGTTCCTTTGGCGGGGTGTTCGCGGGCCTGTTCCTGTCGGCGCGTGTCGCATCGGCCGAACCGACGATGGGCGTCCAGTTCGCGCTGGAGTCGGTCACGGCCATTGCCATGGGTGGCGTCATTCTGGCGGGCGGGATCGGCAGCGTGCCGGGAGTGATCGCGGGCACGATCGCGCTTGGCCTGATGACCAACGGCATGAACCTGATCGGCGTGTCCCCCTTCATCCGCGCGGCGGCGACGGGGGTGCTGTTGTTGACAGCCGTTAGCCTGCAACCCCGCAAGACGATCGGCGCATGACAATGACGACCCGACCCGATGTGCCGCGCCTGCGTGCGATGGATGTGCTCCGCTATGTGATGAACCTGCCGTTCGCCTATCTAGGGACGGCGCTGCTGTTGCTGTTTGCCTATTTCACCCGGCCGATGCTGTTGTCGCCGCTGCTTTTGCTGCTGATCGTCAGACAGGCCGCACCTCTTGGCATTGCGGTGATCGGTCAATCGATCTGTATGCGGGTGCTGTCGCTGGATTTGTCCATCGGCGGCGTGATCGTCGCCGTCAGCTATATCCTGACCAGCGGCGCGCTGGATTTCCCGCCGCCCGTGCTGATCGCGATCTGTATCCTGTTCGGGATTGCCGTGGGTCTGACCAATGCGTTTTTCATCACCCGCCTGCGGGCCTCGTCGGTCATCGTGACGCTGGCCATGGCGATGATCCTGTCCGGCGTGGTCATATCGCTTGGCCAGTTCTACGCCCCCGGTGATGCGCCCGAGGTTCTGAAGTTCATCGGTCAGAAACGGATCGGCATCGTTCCGATCGCGCTGCTGGTCTGGCTGGCGCTGCTGGTTCCCTTCGCGCTTTTCCTGCGGTTTTCAGTCTTTGGCCGCTATGTGGATGCGATTGGATCGAACCCCAACGCCGCATGGGTATCGGGCATTCCCTACATCCGTGTCCTGACCATCGTCCATGTGATGTCGAGCCTGTTCGCCGTGGCCAGCGGGATGCTGTTGGTCGGCTTTGTCGGGGTCGGCAGCATGGATATCGGCAGCGATCTGGCGCTGAATTCGCTGGCTGCCGTGATCCTTGGCGGGGTGACCTTCGGATCGGGCCGGGGCGGCGTTCTGGGCCCGGCCGTTGCCGCCTTTATGCTGACCTTCAGTTTCAACCTGCTGACATCGCTAGGCCTTGGGGAACCAGGTAAGCTGATGCTGCAGGGCGCAATCATCGCCGTCGCGGCCATGGCCTATGCCGTGCGGATGAACAAAACCTGATCGATAAGACGGAGAATAGAATGACGGAATACATGCCCGGCGCAGAGCCGTTCGAATTCAAGGGCGATGGCTGTTCGGTCTTGGTTCTGCATGGCTTCACAGGCTCGACCCAAAGCATGCGGTATCTGGGTCAGACGCTGAACGAAAAATTCGGCTTTCACGTCTTGGGCCCCTGTCTTGCGGGCCACGGCACATCGCCGGACGAGATGGAGAAGACGGGCTTTCAGGATTGGATGGCATCCGCCGACGCCGCATTTCAGCAATTGGCGGCGCGGGGCAAACCGGTCTTTGTGACGGGGCTATCTATGGGCGGAATGCTGACCCTTGGGCTGGCCGAAGTATATGCAGACCAGATTGCTGGCGTCATTCCGATCAACGCCATCGCTGGCGAAAACGACGGCGGGTTGGCCGAACTTATTCTTGCCCCCGAAGCCCCGCCGCGCATTCCCGGCATCGGGTCCGATATCAAGGCCGAAGGCGTCGAAGAACTCGCCTATGCAGAGGTGCCGGTCAAATGCCTGCGCGATGTCTATCTGGCACAGGCGGCCATCGGGGATCGGCTGGATAAAATCAGCTGCCCCGTCATGATCATCCAATCGCGGGAAGATCACGTCGTCCGCCCGATGAACGCGCACCGCATCATGACGCGGGTCGGATCTTCGGATGTTCGCCTGCGGTGGCTGGATAATTCTTACCACGTTGCGACCTTGGACAACGACAAAGACCTGATCGCCCAGACTACCGGACGTTTTATTCAAGAGGTCTTGGCCGGCGACGGCTGAACATCAGGCCCAATCTGAAAACCGCAAGACGGGCAGGGGACGTTTTGAACCGCTCCTCTGCGCGTCATTTGGTGTGCCTGCTGCTAAGAAAGCAATCACGGGTTTGTGAAGAGCCTGCGCCTCGGGGCAAGAATTGACTTGTTGGTCAAACCTGTATCTCTTCTGCACCATTGCCTGATTAAAATGGCAAATTACCAACAGGAGACGACCATGACCAAGCTACCACGCGCCCTGAGCCTTTCGGCTTCAGTCCTCGCGCTGGCCCTGGCCGCCGGAACTGCTTCGGCCGAGACGCTGCGGTGGGCCCGTGTGGCCGATGCGCTGACGCTCGACCCGCACAGCCAGAACGAAGGGCCGACGCTGGCCCTGCTACGCCACATCTACAGCACCCTCGTGTCGCGCAGTGTCGACGGCACGCTGGAACCGAACCTTGCCACCAGCTGGGAAATCCACCCCGACGATCCGTCGATCTGGGTTCTGACCCTGCGCGAAGGCGTGACCTTCCAGGATGGCTCTGCCTTTACTGCCGAAGACGTCGTGTTTTCCTACGAACGCGTGCTGCACGAAAGCTCGGGCTTCCGCGCGATTCATGCGGATGTCGAAGGCGCCGAGGCGATCGACGACTATACCGTGCATGTGAAGATGTCCGGCCCGTCGCCGCTTTATCCAAACAACCTGACCAACTTCTTTATCGTCGATAAAGACTGGGCCGAAGCCAACAATGTGGTCGCACCGCAGAACTTTGCCGCAGGCGAAGAAAACTACGCGGTCCGCAACACCAATGGCACTGGCCCTTACCAGCTGGTGTCCCGCGACCCCGAAGTGCGCACCGTACTTGAAGCCTTCGACGGCTACTGGGGCGACGCACCTGCCGTGACCGAGGTGATCTATCAGCCGATCCCCGAAGCCGCGACCCGGATTGCGGCGCTGCTGTCGGGCGAAGTCGACTTTGTTCAGGACGTTCCCGTGCAGGATATCGCACGTCTGGAGCAGACCGACGGTGTCGAGGTCGTCACTGGCCCTGAAAACCGGAACATCTTCTTTTCCTACGACATGACGTCGGAAACGCTGCGGTCGTCCAACGTGGATGACAACCCGTTCTCGCATCCCGAAATCCGCGAAGCCATGGCGCTGACGCTGGACCGTGACGCGATCCAGCAGGTTGTCATGCGGGGCCAGTCGCAGCCCTCTGCCGCGCCGCTGCCGCCCTTCGTCAATGGCTGGACGGAAGAGATGCATGCCTATGATGCACCCGATGTCGCCCGCGCGACCGAACTGGTGCAGTCGGTCTATCCCGACGGCTTCTCGGTCCAGCTGGACTGCCCGAACGATCGGTACCTGAATGACGAAGCGATCTGTCAGGCGGTTGTCGGCATGATGGGCCGGATCGGCATCGATGTGTCGCTGAACGCACAGTCGCGGTCGCTGCACTTCCCGCTGATCGAGAACTGGGAAACCGACTTCTACATGCTGGGTTGGGGCGTTCCGACCTTCGATTCCGCCTATATCTTCAACTTCTTGGTGCACACCCGCGAAGATTCCTACGGGGCCTACAACGGTGGCAAGTACTCCAACGAAGAGGTCGATGCGAAGATCGAACAGATCGCGACGATGACGGACCTTGAGGCCCGCAACGAAGTGATCGGTGAAATCTGGGATCAGGTGATGGAAGACCGCGTCTTCCTGAACGTGCACAACCAGCTTCTGGCTTATGCCGTGAAGGAAGGGGTCAACATCGACGTGCACCCCGAGAACTCGCCCACCATGTGGACGGTGACGTTCGACTAAACTGATCGGTTACGATCTGCGCCCGGCCGACCATCATGGTCGACCGGGCGTTTGCGGTTGCGGCGCCAAGCCGTCCGCCTTTACGATCCGACCCGGCTATCCTAACGCCCCAAGCCCCGCCACGCGCGCAACATGACGGGACAGACCAATGATCGCTTTCATCATCCGCCGCCTGCTGCAGTCGATCATCGTTATGGTCGCCGTTGCTGCCGTGTCCTTTGCCCTGTTCCGCTTTGTCGGGGATCCGATCAGTTCGATGGTCGGTCAGGAGGCGTCGATCGACGACCGTCAGGCACTGCGCGATAGCCTTGGGTTGAACGATCCGATCCTCACGCAGTTCGGCCGCTTTATCGGCGGCGCCCTGCAAGGAGAGTTCGGGATCTCCTATCGCCTGCAGATGCCGGTCACTGAACTTATCATGCAACGCCTTCCGGCCACGCTGGAACTGGCGCTGGTGTCTGGCACACTGGCGTTCGTCACCGGCCTTGGCCTTGGCGTTTACACCGCGCTGCGACGGCGGGGTGTGCTGTCTAACATCATCATGACCGGGTCATTGATCGGCGTGTCGCTGCCCACCTTCCTGATCGGCGTCCTGTTGATCTGGGTGTTCGCGGTTGAACTCCGCTGGCTTCCCTCAAACGGACGAGGAGAGGTCGTATCCCTTGGCGGATGGTGGACCACCGGGTTCCTGACCACCTCCGGGCGGTTGGCCTTGATCCTGCCCGCGATCACGCTTGGGTTGTACCAGATGACGCTGATCATGCGGCTGGTGCGCGCCGAACTGCTAGAGGTGCTGCGTGCCGACTATATCAAGTTTGCCCGCGCCCGCGGTCTGTCCGCCCGCGCGGTGAACTTTGGCCACGCGCTGAAAAACACGCTGGTGCCTGTCATCACGATCACCGGGTTGCAACTTGGGTCGATCATCGCCTTCGCGATCATCACTGAAACCGTGTTCAACTGGCCCGGGGTCGGCGCGCTGTTCATCAGCTCAGTCCGGTTCGTCGATGTGCCTGTGATGTCGGCCTACTTGATGATGATCGCGCTGATCTTTGTCGTCATCAACCTGATCGTTGATCTTCTTTACTACGCGGTCGACCCCCGTTTGCGCATCGACCGCGCCGCGCAAAACCATTGAGGAGCCGCCGATGACTCCCGAAACTCAGATACCGGAACCCAAGGCGCCCAGCCGTTTGTACCGCGCGTGGGACAGTGATCTGGCCTATGCCTTCCGTACGGCGCCCGTTGCCATAGTGGCGACGCTGGTGGTGCTGGTCGTGGTCTTTTGTTCCATCTTCGCGCCGCTGATTGCGCCGATGAACCCCTACAACCCGGCCGCGCTGAATCTGATGAACGGCTTTACCCCACCGATGGAGCCGAACGCCTTTACCGGTGAGGTCTTTCTGCTTGGGGCCGACGGGCAGGGCCGCGATATGCTGTCGACGATCATGTACGGCACCCGCACCTCTCTGTTCGTGGGGGCGATGGCCGTGTTGTTTGCCATGGTCATGGGCATTTCCATCGGGCTGTTCGCCGGATGGCGCGGCGGCTGGGTGGACAGCACGCTGATGCGGATTGCGGACGTGCAGCTGGCGTTTCCGGCGATCCTGATCGCGCTGCTGGTCTTTGGCATCGCGCGGGGGTTCATTCCCGACGGATTGCGCGACCAACTGGCCATCTGGGTCCTGATCGTCGCTATCGGCCTGTCCGACTGGGTGCAGTTCGCCCGCGTGGTGCGCGGGGCGTCGATGGTCGAGAAGAACAAGGAATACGTGCAGGCCGCGCAAGTGATCGGGGCGCATCCGCTTAAGATCATGTTCCGCCACATCCTGCCCAACGTCATGGGGCCGGTGCTGGTTATCGCGACGATCAGCCTTGCGCTGGCTATCATCGCCGAAGCGACGCTGTCGTTCCTTGGCGTGGGCGTGCCGCCGACCCAGCCCAGCCTTGGGACGTTGATCCGGGTGGGGCAGGGGTTCCTCATCTCGGGCGAATGGTGGATCCTGCTGTTCCCCGCCGTGACGCTGCTGGCACTGGCGCTGTCGGTCAACCTTCTGGGTGACTGGCTGCGCGACGCCTTGAACCCGCGCCTGCGATAAGGGGACCGAAGATGAGTGATGCAAAGACCGATCCGCTTTTGTCTGTCCGCGATCTTGTGGTGGAATTCCCGACCCGCCGGGGCGTGCTGCGCGCGCTGGACCGGGTTAGTTTCGACATCATGCCCGGCGAAGTGCTGGGCATGGTTGGGGAATCCGGTGCGGGCAAGTCGATCACCGGGGCGTCGATCATCGGCCTGATCGAACCGCCGGGCCGCATTGCCAGTGGCGAGATACGGTTGAAAGGTGAACGGATCGACAACCTAAAGCCCGACGCCATGCGCCGCGTGCGCGGACGGCGCATCGGTATGGTGTTTCAGGATCCGCTGACCTCTCTCAACCCGCTTTATACTGTGGCGCAGCAGTTGATCGAAACGATCCGGACCCATATCGACGTGTCCGAAAGCGAAGCGCGCAAACGGGCCGTCGCCCTGCTGGACCGGGTCGGCATTCCCGCCGCCGCCCGACGTATCGACGATTATCCGCACCACTTCTCGGGCGGGATGCGGCAGCGCGTGGTCATCGCGCTGGCGCTTTGTGCCGAACCAGAGCTGGTGATCGCGGATGAACCGACCACCGCACTGGACGTATCGGTCCAGTCGCAGATCATCGAGGTGCTGAAAGACATCTGTGCCGAACGCGGTGCGGCGGTTATGCTGATCACCCATGATATGGGCGTCATCGCCGAAACCGCTGACCGCGTCGCTGTTCTTTATGCCGGGCGCATGGCCGAGGTGGGCCCTGTGCGCAAGGTCATTACCGAGGCGATGCACCCCTATACCGCCGGTCTGATGGGATCGATCCCGACCCTGACGCAGGAAACGGACCGGCTGGTTCAGATCCCTGGGACAATGCCCCGGCTGCACGCAATTCCGCAGGGCTGCGCCTTTAACCCGCGCTGCGATAAGGTCTTTGCCGCCTGTCGTGAGATTAGGCCAGACCTGATCGATCAGGGCGACGGACGCGAAGTTGCCTGTTTGCTTTACGATCCCGCCCGAACAGGAGAGACGCAAAATGTCTGATCCGCTTCTTAAGATCGATGGCCTGACCCGCCGGTTCGACGTGTCGAAACCTTGGTTGAACCGGGTGATCGAACGGGACGAGAAACAATACCTGACGGCCAATGCCGACGTCAGCTTTGAGATCGCCAAGGGCGAAACCTTCGCGCTGGTCGGGGAAAGCGGATCGGGGAAATCGACCATCGCCAAGATGGTGGTCGGACTGCTGAAACCCTCGGCCGGAACGATCACCTTTGACGGGCAGCGGGTCGATGCAGGCGCGGGTATCCCGCGTAGCCTACGGCGCAGATTCCAGATGATCTTTCAGGATCCCTTTGCCAGCCTCAATCCGCGGTGGAGGGTCGGAGAGATCATCGCCGAACCGATCCGCACTTTCGGATTAATGAACCCCACCGACGCCCGCGCCGAAGCGGCGCGGCTGCTAGAGGTCGTCGGCCTGTCGGCCTCGGATCTGACGAAATATCCGCATGAGTTTTCGGGCGGTCAGCGGCAGCGGATCGCCATCGCGCGGGCCTTGTCGTCGAAACCGGAATTCATTGTTTGCGACGAACCCACATCGGCGTTGGACGTGTCTGTGCAGGCGCAAATCCTGAACCTGATGCGCGACCTGCAGGACGAATTCGGCCTGACCTACCTTCTGATCAGCCACGATCTGTCCGTGGTTCGGCACATGGCCACCAGGATTGGGGTTCTGTATCTGGGTCGCTTGGTCGAGGTCGCGCAGGGCAAACGCCTGTTTTCAGAGCCGCAGCATCCATACACCCGGATGCTGCTGGATGCTGTGCCGGACCTTGCCCTTTCGGGCCGTCGTCGCCGCCCGGTCGAAGGGGAGATCCCGAATCCGATCTCTCCGCCCCCGGGATGCGCCTTTCACCCGCGCTGCCCCTTGGCTTTTGACCGCTGTCGGGTCGAAATTCCTCAACCTCGGATTACACCGACCGGTCAGGCCGCGTGCCATGCGCTGGACGACATGCCCCGGCCCGAGTTGGCAGCGGCCAAGGTATAATGCGGCCCCATCTTCGCTAAAGGGGCCGCAGGCGACGGGCCGGATCAGACCAGATTGATCCGGGTTCCCCAATCGTCCTGAAACTGACCAATGGCCCCGCCATCGCGCCTGCGCAGTTCGACGAAATCCAGACCCGTGGCGTTTTCGGAACGCAAACCCGCCCCGGCGCTAAGCCATTCATTGACAGCGACGTGGTGGTGATAGCCGCCGGTCGATAGAAACACCGCGTCATCGCGGGTGCTGACCGCGTCGAAGCCCATAGTGTCCTGCCACCATTGCCCCGCGCGGGTGGCATCACCGACTTTCAGATGCACATGGCCAATTGACGTACCCTCGGGCGCGCCGCGCCACATCGGCGGCAAAAGCCCAAGCGTGCCCATTATGCCTTCGACGTCCAACTGGAAGGTCCCCATCTGGACCTCGCCGTTTTTCCATTCCCAAGTGTCCTGCGGCATGTCCGCGTAGATCTCGACCCCGTTGCCCTCTGAATCGGTCAGGTAGATCGCTTCACTGACGCGGTGATCGGCGGTGCCCGACACGGGAACCTGTTGATCGATGGCCATGCTGATCCAATTCGCCAGATCGCGGCGTGAGGGCAACAGGAAGGCGGTGTGGAACAACCCCGCTTCGCGACGGTCAGCCAGTGTCAGGCGGCTGTCTTCTGTCAGCGCCAGCAAACGCTCCGTTCCGACGCCCAGCCAAAGGGTCGATCCGTCCCGCTCCAGTTCGCGCAGGCCTACGGCCTGTTGATACCAGAGCGACATGGCTTCGGCGTTCTGGACCCGCAGACCAACCGTGCCGACATGGATTGGCGCGTCCAACGGTAGGCTGTTGGACGCCGTCGCCAGACCCGGAAGAGTGGAGGCGAGCGCCGTGGCGCCCGCTCCTTTCAGAATGTCCCGACGGTTCATTACACTTCCTTTCGCAGCAGGCGATCCACAGAATATCGGCCGCCGCCCCGGGCGACAAAGGTCAGCGTGATCGCCGCCCAAAGCCAGGCAAGCTCTGCCCCGCGATAGCCCTGATCCAGTTGCACCCAGTGGAAATAGGTGGCCACCAGCAGAATCACGGTGGTTCCTGCGGCGGCGACGCGGGTCAACAGGCCGATGACCAGAAGGACACCCCCAAAGAACTCGGTCGCAGACAGCAGGATGGACCACAGCCAGCCGGGCGCGAAGCCAAGGCCGGATACCATATCGGCCGCGCCGGTGGGGTTCAGGATCTTGGGCCAGCCATGAACCATCAGCGCCACGCCGCACACCACGCGCAGCCAAAGGTTGGTTAGGGGTACTGCGGCTTCATAGATGGGGGCAAGCGCCGGAAGCAGCAGGGTGGGTCGGGTGTTTGTCGTATCAGTCATCTTAATATCTCCATTAGGCGCGATCGCCCGCGGGCGTCGCTTGTCTCAAAGCACCTCTGGTGCCGTTGCAGGTGGGTGGAGATCAGATGCGTGGGGGTCGGTGGTCCGGTGGCACGACCCGGTCAGAACCGGCCGCAAAGCGGATCGCCGGGCTTAGCGAAAGCTGCGCATAAGCCGGGGCGCGCAGGGCTGCGGCGGCGGGGAGAACACAGGTGAGACATGGTTTTTCAAGGCTGACGCGCGAGGGTGCCGAAGGCGCGGGCGCGGGGCAGACGTCCAGCGCCGTAACCTCGCTTGCGCAGGCAGAAGGCGCGGCGGCCTGAACCGGCAAAAGCATCGACACCAGCAGCATTGCAACCGTTGCGCATATGATAAGCGGCTTCAGCATCCTCGGCCCGTTCGTCCCTCTTTCCGCTTGGTTAGCCGGGTTCGTTTCCTGACCTCAATGGCAGAGCATTACGGCTCTCATCTTTGTGACCCGCCGCGTGGTTTTGTGCGTGACGACCGCCTGATCCTGCGGCACGCCGGGCGACGCAGGATCAGGAAATCGGGACATTATCTGGCGTGGAAGACGTACGACCGCATCGAGACAGAGGCCAGATCGATGGCGTCCGTCATATAGGTCAGGTCGTCCCGGTCATCCGACGCCCCGGCGATGGTCAGCGCGGGCATGTAGTGATCGACCGACGGATGCGCCATCTTCAACAGCGACCCCAGACCTTTGCGGTCGGCCAGCGTGGCAAAGTCCCGTTCCGTCAGGCGGTTGGCAAAAAGCGTGTCGAATTCCAGCGCGAAGTCATGCGGTTTGCTTTTCGGGCCCCATTTGATGGCCTGAAGGTTGTGCACCACGTTGCCCGACCCAAGGATCAGAACGCCACGGTCGCGCAATTCCGACAGGGTGCGGCCAATTTCTAGCTGGTGGGCCAGATCGCGGCTCATGTCGATCGAGACCTGAAAAACCGGAACATCCGCGCCGGGGTAAAGGAACTTCAGCACTGTCCATGCGCCGTGGTCCAGACCCCATGTGTCGTCTTCTTCGGCATGGTGGCTGGCCAGCAAGGTGGTCACTTCGCGCGCCAGATCCGGTGCGCCGTGGGCGGGGTATTGCTGGGCGAACAACTCGTCCGGGAAGCCGTAGAAATCGTGGATGGTCTTTGGCATGGCCGAGACATCGACCAGCGTGGTGCGGCGGGTCATCCAGTGAGCCGAGACGACCAAGATCGCGCGCGGGCGGGGCAGGCTTTCCCCCAGCTTGGTCCAGGCGCGGCTATAGGCGGTGTCCTGAATAGCGTTCATCGGGCTTCCGTGGCCAAGAAAGACCAGCGGCATGCGGTCAGACGGGGCAAGACGCTCTTTCAGGTTTTCAAGTTTCTGCTTCACAGACATGGGTCACGATCTTTCTTGGGTCCGAACTTCGGAAAAGGTGGACCGGCGCCGGGACAGATCCCGGCGCCGGTAGGTCACTGATTAACGGTACGAGAACATGTACATCCCGACCATTTCGGCGTTCTTGGGCGTAGAATATTCGAAACCGTAATATTCGCCATACTCCGGACGCAGCTTATCGGTCGCGTAATCGCCCACCGCGTCGATCCAGGTCGACAGATAGGCGGTGTGGCCGTTCAGTTGCGACGGGTCTTCGACGGTCGAGCCAAAGGCGATGGTGCCAAGTGCTTCGCCCACGGCGGCCTCTAGGTCGTCGAGGAACCGGTTGTAAAAGGCGATGTCATCGCGCGAGCCGACGTTGCCGTGGCCACCGGACAGATAATCCCATTTTAGCCCGTCGATCTGAGCGATCAGGTCGCGATAGCCCAAGTAGCTGTCAGCCCCGGCAAAGGACCAGAACGGCGGCTGATCGGGGTTGATGACATCCGGCACGTGCACGACGCCCGTGCCTTCCAGAACAAATGCCGCGTGGTCATGGGCGTGTGCTTCGGCGTCCAGCGGTACAACGCGGATCGTCAGGTCCTCGAAAGTGATGGTGTTGGTTTCGGTCGACACGACCTCGGTTGGGCGGGGCAGGTTGGAGCCCAGACGCTCCATCAGCTCGACCGTGCCTTCGGTTGCGATGACGCGCAGGTCGGGGTTGGCCTCAATCAGCTTGCCCGCGTCGGCGATGTGGTCGGCGTGGTCGTGGCTATAGACCAGTGCGGTGATCGGCAGATCGGTCACTTGGGCCACAGCGGCCTGCAGGGCCTCGGCCGAGCCTTCCAGCGCGTCGATCACCAGCACGCCTTCTTCACCGACGTAAAAAACCGTGCCGTAAAAGCTGCTTTGGAAGAAATACACGCGATCGGTCAGCTTTTGCAGGATGAACTGCTGCGTGGTGTTCTTGGTGAACAGGTTTTCGATTTTTTCGCCGGGGGCCAGTGCGGTGGTGGCGGATTCAGCCACATAGGTCGCGTCGACCGTCGACGGGGCTTCGTTTGCGGCCATTGCCGGCGTGAACGCCACGGACAGGGCAATGGCAGAGGTCAGGGTCAAAGTGCGGAACATGGTATTTTCCTTTAAGTTTTGTGGTGTTGGGGAAGGGGTTGGATCAGGCGATCTGCCATTGCGGCGCGATTTCAGCGCCCAAGCCAAGGACATAGCCAAACTGGATATTCATGAAGCCAAGCGGTTCGAGGAACCGGGCGTTTTTCAGCGGACCAGCCGCCACCGGGTCCAGCCCGATGTCCGTGGCCAGCGACATCACCGTGGCTTGGGCGGCTTCGTCATCTGCGGCGACAAAGGTTTGGATCTTTGCGCCGTTGATCGTCAGGTCGCCTGCGTAATGCTGGGCAAAGACGGTGTTGAAGGCTTTCACGACCGTGGCGTCCGGCATCAAAGCTGCGATGCTTTCCGCGGCAGAGGTGTCGTGACCAACTGACAGGCCCGAGAAGTCTTCGGTGATGGGGTTCGACACGTCGACGACGATCTTGCCCGAGAAATCGGCTGACTTCGCGACGTCTTCGGCCGCGCCGAACGGGGTGGAGAGGATGACGACCTGGGCTGCGCTGACAGCAGCGGCGAGATCGTCGGCTTTGTCATAGGCTTGTGCATCGTGACCCGCGCGGGTGAGTGCCGCTGTCAGGCCTTTGCCGATGTTGCCGTTTCCGATGATGGCGAGTTTCATGGGCTTTCCTTTTCTGCCGCTCGGGGCGGCGCTTTGTTTCGTTGACCAAAGCTAGGACTTGCCATTGCGTTATAAAATGGAGACTTTATTGAATGACTTTCCACAATTTGTTCGTAATGAAAAATGGACCTCACCGTTGAACTTCGCGCCTTCGTGGCGACGGCCAAGACAGGCTCTTTCACCGCTGCGGCGGACCAGCTGGGGATTTCCAACCGGCTGACATCGAAATACGTGGCCGAGCTGGAGCACCGCCTTGGCGTGCGGCTGTTGCAACGCACGACGCGCAAGGTCGGGCTGACGCCTGCCGGGGAAAACCTGCTGGCACGGGCCCCGGCGCTGCTGGACGAATTGGACGATATTCTGGTCGAAGTGTCCGAAGGGTCGCGTGGGTTCACCGGGGCGATCCGCATCTCGGCCCCGGTGACTTTCGGCGAAGAATACGTGGCGGCGATGTTAGGTCGGTTCGCGGCGCAGAACCCCGGACTGACGATCGATCTGCGATTGGACGACGGGTTCGTCGATCTGGCCGGGGACGGGATCGACGTGGCGTTCCGGATCGGACTATCCCAGATGCTGTCGCTGAAAACCCGAAAGCTGGGCGAGATTTGTACGATCGCCGTCGCCAGCCCAGATTACATCGCGAACCGGGGTGCGCCGAAGCGGCCCGACGACCTTGCCGACCACGACTGCATTCTGGATACCAACCGCCGTATCCCGCGCCGCTGGAGTTTCTTCCGAAACGGAGACGAGCACATCGCAGAGGTGCAGGGCCGTTTTCAGATAAATTCCGCCCGCGCGGCGGCCGATCTTGCGATCTCTGGTCTGGGTATCTGCTATGCCCCGCGCTTTGCCGTGGAAAAGGCGGTGCGTGCGGGCAAACTGGTCCGGGTTCTGGAAGATTTCGACGGCGCCGTGACCCCGGTCAGCGCGGTGTACCTTGAGGGCCGAAGCCTGCCCCGAAAGGTCCGCGCCTTGATCGATTTCGCGTTGGAAGATATCGCCCGGTCGGACCTTCTGTAACGCCCAAGAACTTGCCAATCATCGTTCGGAAAGCATCGTGGGCGCAGCACCGTGCGCGTCGTCGGATCGGTGGTCAGAGCTGTGTCCATGCGCAAGTACTTCGATGTTTGCGTGATCTTCGATCGCATAAGGGCCGACACCTTTCGAAAAGGTCGCGCGATTTGCAATCCATACGGCGGACTGGCCCGGTTTCACATGCGCCTGCATCAACCCCGACAACCCGCCCGCAAACCGGCTGTCTGCATTGACATGCACCCGTGCCGCATCACGCCGGGCAAGCTCTAGGATGTCGGAATTCGTCTCTGCATCGCAAAAGATCACATCCGCGTCCTGTAGCCGTTTCACCATGCGCAACGTCAGCAAATCGGTCGAGCGGACGCTGCCTTCGATGATTGAGAACGCGGCAGGCTCATCTTCCGGTGTTTTGCCCTTCGCGATGGCGGTTTTGGTGATGGCTGCGGCCTCACGCTCGGCCCCGCGGGTCCAGGCGGCGCGCGGGGTGGAGGTGAAGAACCACGTCCAGAACCGGCGGCGATCTTCCCGCCGCAAGGACCGTGCAACGGCGGGGCGCAGACGACCTGCAAGTGCCGCCAGCGCGCCAAGGCGAGGAGAGAGCATGACCTCAATCTGGGTCTTGATCTCTCGGGTCAGGATCGGTGCGGTGCCTTCGCTTCCGATGGCGATCACCACCGGGTCGCGGTCCACGATCGCGGGCGTCGTCAGATCACAAAGCTCAGGCCGATCCACGACATTGACGGGGCAGCGGGCCGCCGCACGGGCAAGAGCATGGGCCGATGAGTCCAGAGCGGGGCATTCAGTGGCGATGAAGGCCATTGCGGCGTCGTCAAAGACCTCTGCCGATAGATGCGTCTCGTGCTCGGCGCGTCCGTCGTTGACAATGGCGGCCACCTCGTCATCCAGATCGAAGGCGACAAAGACCAGTTTGGCGTCCGTCTTCAACATCAGCCGGGCCTTTTGCGCAGCCTGTTCGCCCCCGCCGACAATCACGACGCGGCGGTCTGTGGTTCTGATGAACATCGGAAAGGCTTTCATGGGCGAACTCCTAAAGGGCGGGGCAGGGGGACCGATTGGCCCAGAGGGTTGAGGCGTGATCCATCGGGGCCGGATGGCCCAAAGTGGCCAGAGCAAGTGCGGCGGTGCCCAACACGACCTCGGTTTCGAAGGCGTCGGTCGCGGTGCCGGACCAGAGGTCACCAAGGCCAGGGGCGCTTTCAGAGGTCAGGCGGCGCGTTTCGTCGATCAGGTTGGGCGCCACGTCATGCCATGGGTGGCCGCCTCGCAGGCCAAAGGCCGCGATATCCTTGCCGGGGTGCCGCTCAAATTCGCCACCACCGCCTTTGATGACGCTTAGGTTTTGCCAGCCAAGCAATGCTGCCGCATCGGCCTGCAACAGGCGATAAGACGGATGAAAGACACCTTGCACGCTGGCAGTGGCACCACAGGGGTTGAGCATCCGACAAACGGTGTTGATACAGGACCGAAGACCCAGCACGCTGCGTAGCCGCAGAAGGTCAAACAGCGCGGGATGGATAGTCTCCAACGGGGCGTAGGCGATGATGTCCCGATCCAGCAGGCGGGCGGCATCGTCGGTGGATTGGGCAACACTGATCCCCGCTGCGGCCAGACCGTCCCGCACCTGAGCGTCCGCGCCGTTCCAACCATGGATCAGAACCCGAGTGCCCGACTGGGCCAGAAGTTTCGCCGACAGCAGGAAATAGGGCTGACCACGGGTGCGGCCTGCGGCATAGCTGGGCCAGTCCAGATCGGCCGTTGGCATCGCGCCAAGGCTGGCCTGCGCCTGACCGGCAAGGCCTGCGATTTCCTCTGCCGTTTCGCTCTTCATCCGCAGCAGCATCAACAGCGCGCCGACAGCTTCGGGGGCCGCGTCGCCGGACAGCATCAGACGCATGGCATCTGCGGCCTCTTCCTGTGTCAGGGATCGGGACCGACCGGGGCCGCGCCCCAAGGTTCTGACATGGGTATCAAGGCTCATTCCGCTGCGGCCTTCTGGTGCAGGCTTTGTAGCAGTTCAGCGATCTCTGGCCGACAGGACCCGCAGTTGGTGCCTGCGCCCAAGGCTTCTCCGACGGCTTCGACGCTCATCAGCGATTGGGTTTCGACCGCCTGCAGGATCGTGTTCACACCGATGCTGAAACAGGAACACAGGATCGGACCGGGGGCTGGCACGTTGGCGGGCGGATGGCCGGTCAGCGCGTCCGCAGTCGGTGTTCCGGGCAACGTCACAAGGTAATCGCGCGTCACCGCGACCGGCTGGGCCGAGACATAAAGCGCCCCGATCAAAACCCCGTCCTGCATCAGAACCACCCGCGCCATACCACGGCGGGCGTCTGACACGATGGCCGCTTGCGCATCGGGCGCGTTGAACAGGCGGCGGGCTTCGGCTTCCCAATCCTCGATCTCGGATATCCCCGCCATTTCAGCGCGATAGCCCTGCGCGGTGCGGGCCTGCGCCCAGTACTCAGCGGTCAGGTCCATGGCGTCGCGCGACACGGCGAACCCGTACCATTTCGCGTCCAGCCGGGCCGCGGCCACGGCGCTGGCCTTGCTTTCCGGTTGGCCGGACACTGGATCGACGACGCCCGCAACCACGGCGTCGATCCGCGCGGCCGGAGCCGTTTCGCCGGTCCAGTGCATCGGCGCAAAAACCTGACCCGGCTGCACCGCATCGGTGATCCGGGCGCGCAGGATCGCGCTGCCCTGTGGGCTTGTGATGCGGACCAGATCAGCGGCTTTGATGCCCTTGGTCGTGGCGTCCTGAGGGTGAATTTCCAAAAACGGCTCGGCCAGATGGGCGGACAGGCGGGGGCTAAGGGCCGTGCGCGTCATCGTGTGCCATTGGTCGCGGACCCGCCCGGTGTTCAGCCGGAAGGGAAAGCGTCGTCCGGTGCGGGCCGCAGGCGGGCGCCAGCTGACAGGGAGCAGCCGGGCCTTACCATCGGGGTGAAAGAATTGCCCATCGGCAAAGAACCGACCGCCTTTGCGGGCCTTGGTGATGGGCCATGCCTGCGGGGTCAGCGCGTCGTATTCCGCGTCGCTGATATCGGCGAGCGCCGAGATATCGAAATCGCGGCCGAACTGGCCTGCCACACCGGACAACGCTGCATATTCACGAAAAATCTCGGCCGGGGACTGATAGTCAAAGGCTTTGGCAAAGCCCATACGCTGACCGACCTCGGCCAAAATGGCCCAGTCGGGGCGGGTGTATCCGGGCGCGGGCAGGGCCGCGCGTTGGCGGCTGATCGTGCGGTCGGAATTGGTGACGGTGCCCGATTTTTCGGCCCAAGCAGTGGCGGGCAGCAGCACGTGGGCCAGCCGGGCAGTGTCGGTTTGGCCGGTCACATCGCTGACCACCACGAAATCGCAACCCGCAATGGCGTCGCGGACGGCATCCGCATCCGGCATCGACACAGCGGGATTGGTGTGGATGATCCACAGCGCTTTGATCCGCCCGTCGCCGACGGCCCGGAACATGTCCACCGCCTTCAGCCCCGCAGCATCCGGCGCCTGCGGCGCGTCCCAAAAGTCGCGCACGGCGCTGCGGTGATCAGCGTTTTCCAGATCCAGATGGCAGGCCAGCATATTGGCCAGCCCGCCGACCTCTCGTCCACCCATAGCGTTGGGTTGACCCGTGACCGAGAAGGGGCCGCATCCGGGCTTGCCGATCCGCCCCGTCGCGAGGTGGCAATTCAGGATCGCGTTGACCTTGTCGCTGCCAGACGTCGATTGGTTCACGCCTTGGCTGTAGATCGTCACGACGTTTTCTGTTTCGACCCACAGCTGGCAGAAAGCGGCAATCTGGTCATCGGTCAATCCCGTGGCGCTGCTGTCGTCGTTGAAAGCGGCGCGTAGGGCATCGTCAAAGCCGGTCGTGTTCAGCAGAAATTTCGCATCCGTTGCACCTTTTTCGTGGATCGACGCCAACAGCCGATTGAACAGCGCAACGTCCCCCCCCGGCGCGATGGGCAGATGCAGGTCCGCCCCGTCACAGCTGGCCGTGCGGCGCGGATCGATGACCACGATCTTGGTGCCGCGCGCCTTACGGGCGGCCAGCAGCCGCTGATACAGCACCGGATGGCACCACGCGAGGTTCGATCCCACCAGCACCACCAGATCGGCCTGATCGATGTCTTCGTAAGAGCCGGGCACGGTGTCGGTGCCAAAGGCGCGTTTGTGACCCGCGACCGAGGACGCCATGCAAAGCCGCGAATTGGTGTCGATATTGGCGGATCCGATAAAGCCCTTCATCAGCTTGTTCGCGACGTAATAGTCTTCGGTCAGCAACTGACCCGAGACATAGAAGGCCACGCTGTCGGGCCCGTGATTCGCGATGGTCTGTTTGAAACGGTCTGCCACAAGGTCCAGCGCGCTGTCCCAGTCCGTCGCCTGACCGTTGACCTGTGGCGCCATCAGCCGATGCCCCAGGCCGACGGTTTCCCCAAGGGCCGAGCCTTTGGAACACAGACGCCCGCGGTTTGCCGGATGATCCGGGTCGCCGCGCACTTCTAGCCCACCCTGACCGTCCGCACGCAGCAACACGCCGCACCCGACCCCGCAATAGGGGCAGGTTGACCGGGTCTCGGGACCGATATCTGTCAGACCGGCCCCGTCCATCAGGCAGCGCTTTGCGCGATCAGCCGGGTGCCGTCGATCAGCACGCGGCCGGCTTCGACGCGGGCGAGGAAGGTGGCGATCTGACCATCTTCGGCCCGTGCTTGGCCGGTGTTCAGATCGAACACCCAGTTGTGCAGCGGGCAGGTGACGGACTGGCCGTGCACGATGCCCTCGGACAGGGGGCCGCCCTTGTGGGGGCAGCGGTCCGAGGTGGCAAAAACCTCGTCCTTGTCGGTGCGGAAGACGGCGACGCAGCCAAGCGCGGTTTTTACCTTGCGGGCCCCGCGCAGGGGGATGTCGTCGATGGGTCCGATGTCGATCCAGCTCATTCCGCGGCCTCCAGTGTCAGGTCGGCCAGCGGCTGATAGCGCTTGGCCTCTTTCGCGTGTTCTGCCCATGGGTCTTTGCGATAGATGGATTGGGACAGTTCGAACGCCTCAATCAGACGGGCACGTTCGGTCAGGTTTTCGACGACCTGTTCCTTGACCCAGTCCAGCCCCACCTTGGCGACCCATTTGTAGGGGCGATCCAGATATTTGGCGTTCTCACGATAGAGCTGGATGAAGGCCACGGTCAGGTCGATGGCTTCCTGCTCGGTCGTGGCATTGGCCAGGCGTTCGGTTTCCTTCAGGTCCATGCCCGCTGCACCCGCGACGCCGATCTGGTAGCCGCTGTCGACGCAGATGATGCCGACGTCCTTGCAAGTCGCCTCGGCACAGTTGCGGGGGCAGCCAGACACGGCGAGTTTCACTTTATGCGGCGTCCAAGAGCCCCAGAGGATCTCCTCAAGCTTGATGCCCAGCCCTGTGCTGTCCTGTGTGCCAAATCGGCAGTGATCCGTGCCGACGCAGGTTTTCACGGTGCGCAGACCCTTGGAGTACGCGTGCCCCGAAACAAGACCAGCGCGGTTCAGATCTGCCCAGATGGCGGGCAGATCTTCGCCTTTGACGCCCAGCAGGTCGATGCGCTGGCCGCCGGTGACCTTGACGGTCGGGACGTTGTACTTCTCTGCCGCGTCGGCAATGGCGCGCAGTTCGGACGGGTTGGTGATGCCGCCCCACATGCGCGGCACGACGCTGAAGGTGCCGTCCTTCTGAATGTTGGCGTGTTTGCGTTCGTTCACGAACCGCGACTGCGGATCGTCCTGATACTCCAGCGGCCAGTCCGCCAGCAGGTAGAAGTTCACCGCCGGTCGGCAGACGTGGCAGCCATTGCGGGTTTTCCAGCCCAACTCCTGCCAGACCGCTTCCTGAGACTTCAGTTCCTGCGATTTGATCAGGCGGCGGACGTCTTCGTGGGTCAGATCACAGCAGGCGCAGATCGGCTGCTTGGTCGGCATGGAGAACTCATCGCCAAGCGTCACCTGAAGCAGTTGTTCGACGAGGCCCGTGCAGGTCCCGCAGGAGGCGCTGGCCTTGGTCTGTTGCTTGACCGCGCCAAGGTCGGTCGCGCCGCCTTCGATGGCCTGAACGATGGTGCCTTTGCAAATGCCGTTGCAGCCGCAAATCTCCGCCTCAGGCGGCAATGCTGCAACGGCTGACAAAGGGTCCGCGGCGGCACCCCCCTGATAGGCCGGACCAAAGATCAGCGTCTCGCGCATCTCGTCGATGTCGGTGGCATCCTTGATCAGGTTGAAGAACCAGTTGCCGTCGGCGGTGTCGCCGTACATCACGGCGCCGATCAGACGGTTGTTTTCGATGATCAGCCGCTTGTAGACGCCGCGCGACGGGTCACGGAACACGATGTCTTCGCGCCCCTCACCATCGGCGAAATCGCCCGCACTGAACAGATCACACCCGGTAACCTTCAGCTTGGTGGACAGGCTTTTCTGTTTGAACGCCGCCTCTTGGCCCACCAGCGTCTGTGCGGCAACCTTGGCCTGTTCGTAAAGCGGCGCGACAAGTCCAAAGACCGCGCCATCATGTTCGACGCATTCCCCAAGGGCCAGCACATCCGGCACAGACGTGTTCATCTGGTCATCCACATGGATGCCGCGTCCAACGGCCAACCCTGCGTCGACCGCCAGCTGCGTGTTGGGGCGGATACCCACCGCCATGACCAGCAGATCACAGGGCAGTTCGGTGCCATCATCCAATTGCAGCGCCCGGACATGACCGTTTTCGCCAAGGATCGCCTTGGAGTTCGCCTGAAGGCGGATGGTGATCCCCTTATCCTCAAGCGATTTCTTCAGCAGGTAACCCGCGGCTTCGTCCAGTTGACGCTCCATCAGGTGGCCCATGATGTGCACGACAGTCACGTCTACACCGTGCGCGGCCATGCCAGCCGCAGCTTCCAGCCCTAGCAGACCGCCACCGATGACAACGGCGCGCTTGCCTGCGCCAAGCGACATCATCCGCTGCGTATCCTCCAGATCGCGGTAGGCGATCACGCCATCCAGATCGTGGCCGGGCAGGGGGATAATGAAGGGGTTCGAGCCTGTCCCGAACACCAGCTTGTCGTAGGCCAGCTTGTCGCCAGCTTCGGTCGTGACGGTCTTGGCCGTGGTATCAATCGCTGCGATTTTTTCGCCGAAACGGCAGGTGATGTTGTGCTGTTCGTAAAAGGCCTCGTCGTGGGTGACGATCTCTTCGTAGGTCTTTTCGCCGGACAGAACGGGCGACAACATCAGGCGGTTGTAGTTGCCGCGCGGCTCTGCGTTGAAGAGAGTGATGTCGTAGGCATCGGGCGTGTTTTCCACCAGATGCTCGATCATCCGGCCCGACGCCATGCCAGCGCCGATAACGATCAGTTTCGCGGTCATTGGGCGGCCTCCGTGCCATAGGCGGCGTCGATCATGACGCCGGAAAGAGTGGTATATGCGGTAATCCAGGCGTCTTTGACCTCTGGTGTGAAGCCGTCGCCCAGACCCTTTTCCAGAGTGCGCAGAAGGGAAGCCCCGACAGCCGCGTAGTCTTCGGCTTTGACGCCATAATCGACGTGCTTCACAGCCAGATCCTGCGCCACCGGAACGATGGCCGGCAGATTGCGCAGACCGTTGACGACGATGCCTAGGGTCATCATCAGCTTGGACCCCTGTTCGGCCATATTCGCGTTGGCGAAATAGGGTTGCACATGCGGGGCGGTTTCAAACAGGTCGGCATAGAAAATCTCGGCCGCGGTATCCTTGATTGGCACCACCTGCGCGAAACTGTCCTGAACCAATGTGATTGTCTTGTCGTCCATCAGGCTTACTCCGCTGCGATTGCCTTGGGGGCGGTTTTGGGTTTGGGCTTGGCGCCGTGTTCGTATTCCTCAAGGAAATCCAGAACTTCTTGGCGATAGGCGTAGTAATCAGGATGCTCCAGCAGCGCCTTGCGGGTGCGGGGGCGGGGCAGATCGACATTGGTAATCTTGCCGATGGTGGCCTGCGGGCCGTTGGTCATCATGACGACGCGGTCGGCCAGCAGGATCGCCTCGTCCACGTCGTGGGTGACGCAGATCGCGGTGACCTTGGTGCGGGACCAAACCTCCATCAGCACTTCCTGCAGCTCCCACCGGGTGAGGCTGTCGAGCATGCCGAAAGGTTCATCCAGCAGCAGCAGCTTGGGCGACAGGGCAAAGGCGCGGGCGATGCCGACGCGCTGCTTCATGCCGTTCGACATCGACGACGCAGGCTGGTTCATCGCATCGGCCAGACCGACGCGTTCAAGGTAATACTCGACCACGTCCTGCCGTTCCTGCATCGACGCTTTGGGGTAGACCTTGTCCACACCGATTGCGACGTTTTCCTTGGCGGTCAGCCATGGGAACAGGTTGGGCGATTGGAACACCACCGCACGTTCCGGATCCGCGCCGCGCACCTCGTAGCCGTCCAGCTTGATGACGCCCTGAGAGATGTCGTTCAGACCGGCGACCATGGTCAGCACCGTGGACTTGCCGCAGCCCGAATGTCCGATCAGAGAGATGAACTCGCCACGGTTCAGTTTCAGATTGAAATCTTCGACCACGGTCAGCGGGCCTTTGGGCGTCGGATAGACCTTGTGAAGATTATCGAAGCTTAGGAAGTTCTGATCGATCATCCCCTTTTGCGCGTCTTCGACGGCAGAAGGCAGATGGTTCGGCTTGACGTTCGGCAGGGTGCGGATCCCTTCGGCCTTGGCCGCGATCCCGACATCCATCAAATAGGTGGTGACGCGGGCGCGCAGGGATTTGAACACCTCGTCATGGTTCATGGCGGACCGGTCGCGCGGGCGGGGCAGGGTGACCTTGAACTCTTCGCCCAACGTGCCGTCGGGATTGAGCGCGATGATGCGGTCGGCCAGCAGGATCGCTTCGTCCACGTCGTTGGTGATCAGGACGCAGGTCTGCTTTTCCTCGTTCCAGATCGCCTCGATCTCGTCCGCCAGATTGGCGCGGGTCAGCGCGTCGAGGGCCGAAAGCGGTTCGTCCAGCAACAGGACCTCGGGGTTCATGGCCAGCGCACGGGCCACGTTCACCCGCTGGCGCATGCCGCCCGACAGTTCCGCGGGACGGCGGTTGGTAGCATGGCTCAGCCCCACCATCTTGACGTAATGCGCGACCTTTTCGGCGCGGTCTTTTGCAGGCAGGTTCGGAAAGATCGTGTCGACCGCCAGCCCGACATTTCCGTTCACCGTCAGCCACGGCATCAGCGAATAGTTCTGGAAGATCACGCCGCGTTCGGGGCCGGGACCGGTGACAGGTTTTCCCTTATAGGAAACCTGCCCCTTGGTCGTCTTTTCCAGACCCGCCATAAGGTTGATCAACGTGGTCTTGCCGGTGCCGGAAAAGCCCAGCAGGACTAAGAATTCGCCTTCCTCAACGCTCAGGTCGATGTTTTTCAAAACGTGCTTGGCGTGGGTGCCCTCGCCAAAGCTTTTTGAGACGTCTTTGAATTCGATAATACCCATGGTGATCTCCTTAAGTGCGCTTGTTGCGGTGCGGGCTTAGGCGCAGGTCACCGGTTGTTGGTGAAGGTGAAGAGGGATTGCAGGGCGTACATCACACGGTCCAGCAGGAAGCCGATGATGCCGATGGTGAAGACGGCAACCATGATCTTGGCCAGCGATTGCGACGACCCATTCTGGAATTCATCCCAGACGAATTTGCCAAGCCCGGGGTTCTGAGCCAGCATTTCGGCGGCGATCAGAACCATCCAGCCCACACCAAGCGACAGGCGCAGCCCGGTGAAGATCAGCGGCAGGGCCGAGGGCAGGACCAGCTTGGTGATCTTGGTCCAGGTGTTCATTTTCAGAACCTTGGACACGTTGACCAGATCCTTGTCGATGGATGCCACGCCAAGCGCGGTGTTGATCAGCGTCGGCCAGAGCGAA
Organism: Pseudooceanicola aestuariicola; assembly: GCF_045763785.1. Classification (NCBI taxonomy): domain Bacteria; kingdom Pseudomonadati; phylum Pseudomonadota; class Alphaproteobacteria; order Rhodobacterales; family Paracoccaceae; genus Pseudooceanicola; species Pseudooceanicola aestuariicola. Next base: position 32,642 of record NZ_JBJGSF010000004.1, read on the forward strand.
CACAGCGTTACGGTGATCGCCGAGATCAGGAAGGATTTGGCAAACAGCCCGTCGTTGGTGGTGTACACGGCGGCCACGATCATGGTGACGATGGGCAGCCACGCCAGCGGAGAGACCGGTTTGAAAATCTGGATCAGCGGGTTCAGCGCGGCGTTTGCGGTGGGCGACAGGCCTGCTGCGATGCCCATGGGCACGGCCACGGCAGTGGCGATCAGGAAGCCGAAGAACACGGTCGTGATTGAGGTCCAGATCTGCTGGTAGTAGCTGGGCGCGCCGGTATAGGCGACGTTCTTAACCTGATCCTCTTTGCCTGCGGCGATCAGCTTTTCGTTCCGCTTGGCGACCATCTCTTCGAACTTGGCCTGTTTGGCGGCCTTGGCCTGCGCGTCTTCGTGCAGGTTCACGACCTCGGTCCAGACCTGCGCCGGGCCGGGGACCGCGCCAAGCGATGTCTGAACCTTGGGCGCAAGGGTGGCCCACATCAGCAGAAAGGCACAGATCGCCAGCAGCGGCACAATGGCCAGACGCCAGATCTCTTTGACCTGCGCCTTGGGGTTGTCCCCGGCGGCGGCTTTAAGCATCGGGGTGATCCAAGCCAGCCCCAGAACCTGGAACCACTTGTCGGCAGAGTTGATGCGGGTGAACAGCCGGGCGCGGCGTGCTTCGCGGTCGGCGGTTTCGGTGAAGTTCGGATCGACGGTGGTCATATCTGCGGTCCTCGCGAAGAAAGAATTCAGGGCGGTGGCGTAGGGTGGGTTTGCAACCCACCGCGCATCGGCGGTGGCTGGGAAACCCGCCCGGTCTGGGCTGGCAAGGCGGGGTTTTCCCCCGCCCTACCGGATGTGTTCAGGTCAGCCTTTGACCTCGGTCCCTTCGACGGTCTGGCCGCCCTTCAGGCCGATCGGCAGGCTTTCCAGATAGGCGTTGGGGGTGCGGCCGTCGTAGGGGATACCGTCGATGATGTCGGCAGCAGGCGTCGGCTCTTTGTAGCCATCGCTGTCCCAGGGGAAGTCGGCTTCGTTCGCCAGACCTTCGTCGACCAGCATACGGGCCGCTTCAAGGTAGATGTCAGGGCGGTACACCGACTTGGCGACCTCATCATACCACTCGTCCGATTTGGCTTCGGCGATCTGGCCCCAACGGCGCATCTGGGTCAGGTACCAAACAGCGTCCGAGTAGAAGGGGTAGGTCGCGTTGTGGCGGAAGAAGACGTTAAAGTCGGGCACGTCACGCTTGTCGCCCTTCTCGTATTCGAACGTCCCGGTCATGGAGTTCGCGATCACCTCGGCATCGGCGCCCACGTATTCCGGCTTGGCCAGCATCTCGACCGCGTCCATGCGGTTGGCGTTGTCGTTTTCATCCAGCCACATCGCGGCGCGGATCAGCGCCTTGGTAACGGCCTTGGTGGTGTTGGGGTACTGCTCTGCAAACTCGGCCGAGATGCCAAAAACCTTCTCCGGGTTGTTCTTCCACAGCTCGTAATCGGTTATGACCGGAACGCCGATGCCTTTGAACACGGCCTGCTGGTTCCAGGGCTCACCCACGCAATAGCCGCTGATGGTGCCTGCTTCCAAAGTGGCGGGCATCTGCGGCGGAGGGGTCACGGACAAAAACGCCTCGGCGCCGATCTGGCCGGTCACGTTTTCGGGGCTGTAGTAGCCGGGGTTGATCCCGCCCGCTGCCAGCCAATAGCGCAGTTCGTAGTTGTGGGTGGAGACCGGGAAAACCATGCCCATGTTGAAGGGCTTGCCTTCGGAATTGAACTTTTCAATCACCGGCTTGAGGTGCGAGGCCGAGATCGGGTGCGCGACCTTGCCGTCGTCATTGGTGGGCAGGTTCGGCTTCATCATCTCCCAGACCTCATTCGACACGGTGATACCGTTGCCGTTCAGGTCCATTGAGAAAGGAGTGATGATGTGCGCTTCGGTGCCATAGCCGATGGTCGCGGCCAAAGGCTGACCCGCCAGCATATGCGCGCCGTCCAGCTGACCGCCGATCACACCGTCCAGCAGAACCTTCCAGTTGGCCTGCGCCTCTAGCGTGACGAACAGGCCTTCATCCAGGAAGTAGCCGTTTTCATAGGCCACGGCCAAAGGTGCCATGTCGGTCAGTTTGATAAAGCCGAAGGTCAGTTCGTCCTTTTCCAGTTCCATTTGCGCAAAGGCCGGGCTGGCCAAGGCGGTGGCGGCGGCGAACGCCATCAGAAGCTTCTTCATCTTTGGTCCTTTCGATCCACCCGGCAGGGAGAGGGCCGGGATCAAAACGCAAAAAAAGGCCGTCCACTAACCGTCGAATTTTCGACAGAAAGCGAGCGACCTTGCTCAGGGATATTCCCGATCATTGGGAAAGAATTCCGACCGACCCACGCCATTGTGCGTCGATGGGTTACTTGTGCCGCACTGCAGCGCCGTCGGGAAGGAAAAGTTGCAACCTTGGCATTGCATTTCGGGGCGCGCGGGCCCCGCTGCTTAAAATTTTGTCAGTTGTCTGCGCCGGGGTCGAAAATCTGACCGTCGAAAAAACGATCCGGCATCAAACTCAGCGATCCCTGAGCCGAGGCCACGGCGGTGGCATGACGAATCGAGCCTTCCAGCTTTTCCGACGCGCCGGGCAGGTCGTTTCCGGCAATATCCAGATGATCACGATAAAGATCGCTGCGAAACGCCTGCGCCAGATCCTCTAGTGACCGGCCGTTGCCCGGCCCATGGGTCAGGCGCAACCGGCTCGCGATCCATTTCGCCTGCGACCGCCACGGGAAGGTCGCGGCCCCCCTGTGGAAACGAACAAAGCCGTCGACCTGCCGCTGCTCTCCTCGACTGGAAATGGTGATATGTCCGGTCAGGGCGCGGTCGATAAGCTCGGGCGGCAGATCAAGGTAGATTTTGCGCGACAGGATTTCGGCTGCGGTGGTGCGGCTTTCGTCGCGGGCAAGCCAGCGTCCCGCCTGCCACGTGGCGCGCATCAGGCGGCCCAGCAGGTCGGGTTCCGTTTCAGCCCAGTCCCGGCGGGTGGCCAGAACCTTTTCCGGCGCGAACTCCCATATGGCACGTCCGGGCAACAGCAACGCGCCCGCCCCGTTTTCGACCGAGACAGAGCCCCATGGTTCGCCCACACAGAAGGCATCGACCTCTCCGGCGGCAAGTGCCGTGGCCATCAACGGCGGCGGCACGGTGCGGATCACGATGCCATCCGCCCCGAGATCGGTCGCTGCCCCCCAGTAGCGCAACAATTCGACATGCATCGAGAAAGGGAAGGGAACGCCAAAAGTGATCGGCCCGTCGCGAACGGCGGCCAAGGCTGCGGCGGCGGCCACCGGGTCCGCAAAGTCAAATCCATATCCATGGTCGCGCAGCTTCTGTTCCAGATCCTGCCCGACGCCGATGACATTGCCGTTCACCGACAAGACCGACACCGCAGCCAGTTCCGTCGCCACGCCGCCCAGCCCCATGCCCATGGCGATCGGCACGGGCGACAACATGTGCGCCGCATCCACACGGCCAAAGGCCAGCATATCGCGCACCGAAGACCACGACGGCGCGGCGATCAGATCCAGCCCGATTCCTTCGGTCGCCGCAAACCCCATTTCCTGCGCGATGATCAGCGGTGCCGCATCCACCAGCGGCATATAGGCGACAGGCAGGGTAACCATATTCATCCCAGCAGCCCCGACGCGGTAACCAGCGCCTCGGCTACGTCCGCGACGCGACGGCCCTGATCCATGGCGGTCTTGCGCAACAACGCATAGGCCGCATCTTCATCGATCCCCTTGGCTTTCATCAGCAGGCCTTTGGCCCGGTCGATGACCTTGCGTTCTTCCAGCGCGCGTCGGGTTTCCGCCAGCTCGGTCCGCATCTGGCGGAACAGCCCGAACCGCGCGATTGCCGTATCGATGACTGGCTTCAGTCGGTCGGGGTTCAACCCGTCGACCACGTAGGCCGATACGCCCGCCTCGATCGCCTGCTGCGCCAAGCCGCCGGCGGCACCGGATACGAACATCGCGACGGGCCTCTCTAACGGGCCAGAGGCCAGCGTCAGCTCTTCCAGCATATCGCGGGTTGGATTATCGACGTCGATCAGCACGACATCGGGCATATGACCGGCAATTTTCTTGGCCAGACCAGAGGTGTCAGAGATCACGTGGACCTGATGATCCCCGCTTTCGCGCAACGCGTTCACGATGCCAATCGCGCGATCACGATCTTCTTCGACAACGACAATGGTAAGCGTGGTGGCCATGTTTTCCTAATGTCGCTGCGCAGCGACGACAGCAAGGTTCCTTTGAGACAAAGATTTGGGGCGGTCGAGGAAAAGGCCCTCGTCAGTGCGCTTTGCCTGAATTCTCATCGAATAGATGACTGAAGGGGCGGATGGTCCAATGTCTTGCGGGCGCTTGCCATGTGACACGGCCTCGGGATTGGGCGTCAGCAGCCAATCGTTCGGACCGCTGACGACGATCTTTTGTCTAGCTCTGCGGACGCTCTGCCCAACCGGCGAAAATCTTCTCCAGCATCACGACGACGTAGTAGAGAATGATCCCCAAAACGGCGAGCGCGATGAGAACGGCGAACATCAGCGGATAGTTAGAATTCGTCTGCCCCGACAGGAACAACGCCCCCAAACCCCGACCGTGAGGAGAGATAATCTCGACCAGGTTGGTGCCGATAAAGGCCAGCGTGACCGAGACTTTCAGCGCGCCAAAGAACTCTGGCAGGGTCTTGGGCAGGGCGATCTTGCGGAAGATCGTCACCCGGCTGGCCCCGAGGGACCGCAGGATATCGCGGTATTCAGGCTCTAGCGTCGACAAGCCGATGCCCACGGACACGGCGATTGGGAAGAACGAAATCAGAAAGGCCATCAGCACCGTGTTGAAGTTGTGCTGCCCGATGAACAACAACGCCAGAACGGGGACAAGCGTGGCCTTCGGGATCGCATTGAAGCCGACGAGAATGGGATAGAGCGCGTCGCGGGCGATGCGCGAAAAGCCCATGATCATCCCCAGCAGCGTGCCGAACAATACGGCTAGGGCCAGCCCGGCGACCGTGCGCCAAAGCGTCTGCCAGCTTCCGATCAGGAACAGGTTCCAGAACTTGCTGTAGGCCGCAGGCAGGTCAGACGGCGATGCCATCACGTAATCGGGCCAGTTGTTGGCCCACACCAGAAATTCCCACAAGGCCACAAAGATGATGATGGCAACGAAGGGAATTGCGATCTTTTGGAACGACTTCATCAGTGACCTGCCGGTTCTGCGTTTCGCCCTTGGGCGATCTTTATCTGCTCGCGCAAGGTGGCCAGCATTTCTGAACTTTCGGGAGTATAAAGCCCGTCGAGTTTTCGGCGACCGTCCTGAACCGGGTATTGCACGTCCATCACGTATTGGGTCGTCGCGGGGCGACCCGACAGCACAAACACCTGATCGCCAAGATAGACGCTTTCGCGGAGATCATGGGTGATCAGAACGGCGGTAAAGGGTTCTTTGGCCCGAAGATCGTGCATGGTTTGCCAAAGGTCTTCGCGGGTGAAGGCGTCGAGCGCCCCGAAGGGTTCGTCCATGATCAGGACATCAGGTTTGTGCACGATGGACCGACACAGCGACGCACGCTGACGCATGCCGCCTGACAACTCTGATGGACGCTTAGCCTCAAAACCCGAGAGGCCCACCAGTGCCAGCAGCTCTTCCGCCCGTGCGATTTTTTTCGCGCGGGACATGGTCGGCGCGACGATTTCCAGCGGCAGGATCACGTTGTCCAGAATAGACCGCCATTCCAGCAGAACAGGGTTCTGAAAGGCCATTCCAACCGTCTTGCGCGGGGATTTGACAAGCTCACCATGCAACCAGACTTCGCCCTGATCGGGCTTCATCAGCCCGGCCACAAGCCGCGTCAGGGTGGATTTCCCACACCCGGACGGGCCGACAACGGCGGCGAATTCGCCTTCGGGAACCGAAAGGTTCAGATTGTCCAGAACCGGCAGCGGGCCCTTGGGCGTTTTATAGGCGTGCGTGACGCCCTTGATATCGATCAGATTTGTCATGCGTGGATTTGACTGCCGGCAGCGAGCCGCCGGCAGTCGGTGCCTTTACTGAAGCATCCGCAGGTCTGCGGCCGGCAGGTAGCTGCCATCAAAGTATTTGGACATGTCCGGCTCGGTCGTGAACTCATACACCGATTTGGTCTGGTCGATGGCCTTCGTCATCCGGGCCTCATCGATGCCACCAATGCCGTTTTCCTTTACGTAATCGGTCAGCACATTGGCGTCGATTGCCATCTGCAGACGTTCGGTTTCCAGATCGGCGTCGGCGGCCGGGTTGCGTTCGATCAGCGCCTCAATGGCGGTCGCAGGATCAGCGATGGCGCCTTTCCAACCGGCGGCAATCGCCGTCAGGAAGCCGGTGACAACCTCGGGGTTTTCGCTGGCAAAGTCGGTGTTGACGATGATGGCGTTGCCATAAAGCGCGACGCCGTAGTCAGCCATAAGCAGCACGCTCTGGTCTTCCATCGGCACACCAAGACGCTTGAGGTTCAGCGTCGACGAGAACGAAAAGCCCGTGACCGCGGCGACCTTGCCTTCGGCCAGCATCGGTTCGCGGGTGGGGAAGCCAACCGGCTCGACCGTGATAGCGTCGGTGTCCAGATCGTTCTCTGCGGCGAAGATCGGGAATTGCGCCCAAGCACCATCCGGCGGCGGAGCGCCCAGAACCTTGCCTTCCAGATCTTTCGGTGCCTCGATACCAAGCGACTTGCGGCCTACGACAGCAAAGGGCGGTTTGTCGTAGATCATCATGACGGCCTTGACCGGCGCATCGGGGTTCTGGTCAAGGAACCGCATCAGGCTGTTGATATCGGCAAACCCGAACGGGAACGCCCCGGTGGCAACCTTCGGGATCGCGTCGAGAGACCCCTTACCTTCAGAAATCGTCACGTTCAGGTCGGCATCTGCAAAAATGCCTGCATCGATTGCGTGGAAGTAGGGTGCGGCCGGGCCTTCGAACTTCCAATCAAGCGCGAATGGGATGTCGGTTTCTGCCAGCGCAGCACTGGACGTGCCCGCAATGAGAAGAGATGCAGCAAAAGCTGCGGAAATGAAGCGGTTGAACAAGGTTTCCTCCTGAGGATGAGACAAGAAGGATGTTTATCATGCACCGGGTAATTGGAATTCATGGCAGTATCCTGTGATTGGAATTTGGCTGCCGGATGACCTTACTGCTCAAGTTTTAGGCATCTGCGCGTTTTCTGATCTGTAGGCCCGCGCCGCTTTTCGTGTCGCGCATCTGCCTTCCCTTGGTCCAAGACGCTTTGACACCACGAGTGGTTCACTTTCTTCAACCGTTACCGGCGGCACACCACAGCTATCGATGCCCGGTCCACCCTCGATCATCGGTAAATGCCCGGGCGGCTGATATCGTCGTGTGTCGGTACCCTTCTGGCAGGTCGGTCAATGGACGCACCGGCGTGTCGGATGCCACGAACAGGATGTTCCCGCGATCAAACCGGTTCCACGCCCCGTCGACCACCTCTACATGCGCGAAGAGGTCCCGCAGGATCGCGTTGACCCCGCGCGCCAGCGGGCCGTCCTCTGTGTCGATCAGGTTCACGTAAACTGGTCCGTCGACGATCTGTTGCAGCCGGGCGAAGGTCTCGACCGTGACCAGATGCGCAGGGACGGAGTTGGAGGAAAACGCGTCCATGACCACGGCGTCAAAGCGCTGGTCGGTTTCGTTCAGGTACACACGGCCATCGGCATGGACGAGGCCAAGGCGTCCCTCAGCATCCAACCCGGAAACGCTCAGATCATATCCGGCTTGCACGATCATCTTGCCCGCGCGCGGCATGTGGTCCCGGACGACCTGAGTGACCAATGGATCGATTTCCACCGCGACCGCATGGGCCTCGGGGTCAGTCGCCAGCAATTTCGTCGGCAGCGTGTAGCCGCCGCCGCCGATGAACAGAACCGAGGGCGCCGGTCCAAGGTCGCGCTGCATCCGGGACCAGATCCATTCGGTGTAACTAAGCCCCAGACCGACGGTCGTGTCGGGTGACTCAGGTGGCACCCGGCGTTCCGAGGCCTGAACAATGCCGTCGGAAATCAACCGCACCTCAGGCCCTCTTTCGTCGACGTAAAGGCAGGAAAGTCCGGATTCGAACTGGCACGACGACGTGCCTGCCAGCCCGGCGATCGCGATGAACCCGGCGGCGGCAACGGTGATGCCCTTGTTGTCTGCCTCTCCTCCGCGCAGAAACGGCAGGCAAAGCAGCGCGACCGCCCCGCAGGCGGCAAACGTCATGGTCGATCCGATCAGCGGCAGCGTGACGAACCCGGCAAGAATGGCCCCAAAGATCGCGCCGATCGATCCGGCCGCCATGACGATGCCAAGCGATGACCCTTCGCGGCCCGGACGCGCCTCGATCGCGAGTTTGGCCAGCAGAGGCGACGGCAGGGTTACGGCGACAGAGGCCGGGAAAAATACGAAGATCACGGTGACGATCATGCCAAAGGTGCCACGCGCACCAGAGGAATGGAACGCGCCCAGCAAGGTCGGCGACACGGCCATCAGCACGCCCGTGGCGATCAGCGCGTTGCGAACATTCCTAAGCGCGATAGGGCGAGGACGCTCTGCCACGAACCCGCCAAGCGCGCTGCCTAAGGAAAAGCCGCCCAGCACCGTGGCGATGACAGTGGTCCAGGTCAGCAGTGAGGTCCCGAAGAACGGCGCAAGGACGCGACCGGCGGCGATTTCGTAGGTCAGACCGACGGCGGACAGGACAAGGATCAGTAGGATAGTAATCGAGAAACGGATCGTGCTCTCCTTCGTTTGATCGTGAAGGTAAGCTTGCTTGATCAATTGTCTATGTGGTCAGGTGATCGTGGCATGTGTCGGATGAAGGTATCCAATGACCGCGCTGAACTCCAATATTCCACTACCTCATAATAGGCGCAACGCGTTCGATGTGTTTGGTGCATTCTAAGATGATGCGGGTCTGCTATGGTTGAAGCGAAGGTAAGGTTCGAAGGATGAGCCCCTTTACAATAGGGCGAACAAGGAAAGGGGGTTTAGGTGTCACGCTCTGACAACGGAATTCGCGCGCTAGAGCGGGGGCTGGCCCTGCTGGAAGAATTGAACCTGCATGACAGCGCCCGTCCCACGACTCTGTCCCGCGCACTCGGCCTGCCCCGCAGTTCGGTCTACCGCATCCTAGAAACGCTTGAGGAGCAGGGGTATGTCGAACGCAGTGTGTCGAATTCCCAGTTCCGCGTCACCGATCGTGTGCGGCTGTTGGCGCGCGGGGTTACCAGCCGGACGCGTCTGGCTGCTGTAGCGGGGCCGATAATTCACAGGATGGCCACAGAGATGACCTGGCCGGTCGACGTCGCTGCGCATGAAGCCGGGGCGATGTATGTGCAGGAAACGACCAACCCGCTGTCCCCGATGGCTATGGCTCGCAGCATGATCGGTAAACCCCTTCCCATGCTGCGCACCGCGGCAGGGCGGGCGGTTCTGGCCTTCAGCACGGATGCGGAGCGTGACGCGATCCTCGCCCTTGTGCGCGCGCGCAATGACCCTGCCAATCTGCCCTATCTCGATCCGGCCTCGCTTGAGCGCATCCTCGCGGATACGAAAGAACGGGGCTACAGCACCCGGTCGGGCGAAACCGCGATCCCCGACAGCTACAGCGACCGTACCAGCAGCATCGGTGTGCCAATCATGAACGGGACGAGCGTCATAGGCTCGATCGTGGTGATCTGGATCACCCCGGCCATGCCAATTTCGGAAGGCGTCGACCGTTTCCTTGGCCTCCTGACCTCTGCCGCGCAGGATATCGGCGCGGCTCTTTAATCGACCCGAAACGCGCGAAAGGGCGGGGGGGAACTCTAAAACGCCCGCCTGGCGGACGCTTTGAGGACTCTTGTAGGATTTTGACAACCACGCCCGCACCCTGCTTCCAAAGCGACTCTGGGAGGAGGACTTTGACATGCGGCACCCGCGTCAGCAGGGGCACGGCACAACTGCGTACGGACGACAAGGTCCACGGGCATGAGCCGTCAACCGAACATCCTTTACATAATGACCGATCAGCTGCGGGCCGATTGCCTTGGCTGTTATGGCCACCCGCTGATCAAGACACCGAATATCGACCGTCTGGCCGCGCAGGGCGCGCGGTTCGACCGGTTCTATGTCGCCACCCCGGTCTGCATGCCGAACCGCGCCAGCATCATGACCAGCCGGATGCCGTCGGGCCATCGCGGCCGCTTCAATGGCATCGGCCTTGATGTCGACGAAGTGACCTTTGTCGACGTCCTGCGGGATGCGGGCTATGCGACCGCGCATTTCGGCAAGTCGCATTTGCAGAACTTCTCGACCGTTCCGGCAGGCATGCATCACGAACCGCAGGGGCGACGCCCCCTGCCGCATGATCTGCAGAGCGCCCGCCGTCGCCACGAGGGCCCGGAGTACGCGCAAGAACTGCCGACCAGCTGGGAAGACCCAGATCACCGCGTCAGGACGCCATTCTATGGCTTCGACCATGTCGATCTGGCGACCTACCACGGCGATGCGATTGGCGGTGACTATGAACGCTGGCTGCGCACGCGAGTCAACGATCTGGATGCGCTACGGGGCCCCGAGAACGGGCTGCCCCGGCCGGGCTATGAGGCGCCGCAGACCTGGTGTTCGCCACTGTCTGCCGACCAGTGGTCGACACATTACATCACCGACCGGGCTTGTGACTGGCTTTCAGGACGCGACACCCCCGATGCGCCCTTCTTTGCGAGCGTATCCTATCCGGACCCGCATCATCCCTTCGTGATCCCTGAGCCTTATTTCAGCATGTACCGGCCTGAGGACATCACCCTGCCGGACAATTTCGATTGCCGGATGCCGCTGCCTGCCAAGAACCTGCACGCGCAGTTGGCAGCCGGCACCGCCAACCGGGAACATCAGGTCGCTTTTGCAGTCACGCCAGAGGAGGCACGGGCGATCATTGCCGTTTCGCTTGGAATGATCACCTTCATCGACGACCAGATCGGGCGTCTGCTGGCTCAGCTCGAAGAGACCGGAGAGGCCGACAACACCATCGTCATCTTCAATTCCGACCACGGGGATTTCCTTGGCGACTACGGTCTGATGCTTAAGTTTGGCATCCATAATGACGGCGTCACGCGCGTGCCCTTCGTCTGGTATGATCCGCGCACCCCCGAACATGTCGGGACGGTCCGAAATGATCTTGCGTCATCACTGGACGTCGCGCCGACATTCCTGGCCGCGGCAGGGATCGATTGTTTTTCCGGCGCTCAGGGGCGGGACCTTTTCGATGCCACGCAGCCCGAACCGCAGGGTCTGCTGATCGAGGAAGAGTCGCAGCGTCCGATCCTCGGGATGGAGCATCCGCTGATCATGCGCAGCCTTGTCACGCAGGACTGGCGGCTGACGCTGTCAGCGGCGAACGACAACCACGAGATGGTCCATCTGTCCGAAGACCCGGACGAGACCAGAAACCTCTGGGACGACCCGGCACATACAGAGAACCGCCAGGCGCTGACGGAGCTTTTGGCCCTGCGCCTCATCGAATTGGCAGATCGTACACCTCTGCCAACCACGCGCGCCTGATCTCGGGGCGGAGGACCCTGAACCGAACGCGCACCACAACCGAATTGCCATCAGGGAGGATGACATGTTTCTAAGAACTCTAACTGCCGCGGCCGTACTTCTGGCCAATGCCGCATCGGCCCAAGCCGACACTACGGTCGTATTCAACAAATATTTGCCCGACCGGAACGAGATCATGCGCACCGGACTTACGCCCTGGGCTGAAGCGGTCGAGGAAAAGTCGGGCGGCTCGGTGAAAATCGAATTCACGGCGTCATCGCTGGCCCCGCCGCCGCGTCAACTGGACATGGTTCGTTCGGGTATCGCGGATGCGGCGATCAACCTATCGTCCTTCACGGCGTCTCAGTGGCTGGCTCCACTGATTGGTGAGCTGCCTCTACAGTTCGAAACGGGGACGACGGATGCGCGGTCCATCGCGCTGTGGCGCACCTATGACAAGTATTTCCGCGAGGCCGAAAAGCTGGACGGTGTGCATGTGGTGGCGCTGTGGTCGTTGACCGGGAACCACGTCTGGAACAACAAGCGGGCGGTCGAGACGTTGGCAGACGCCGAAGGTCTGAAGCTGCGCGTCAATCCGAACGGGACGGACTCCGCTGTTGCCATGGGTGGCGTTGTCGTGTCGCGCCCCGCGATCGAAAGCTATGAATTGATCACCCGCGGCGTCGTTGATGGTACGCTGCTACCGATTTCTTCGGTCGAGGGCCTAAGGCTGCTTGAAGATTTGGAATACGGCACCCTCATCGGAGATGGCATGTATCGTTCGACCGTTTCGATCCTGTTCAACGAGAATTTCTGGAACGACATGCCCGAAGAAGATCGCAAGGCGATCGAGGCGGCCAGCGGTGAATATATCGCGCGGCTGTCTGGCAAGAACCTTGAAGCTTCTGAGGTAGAGGTTCGGGCCAAGCTTGAACCAAGCGGCATCCAGATCACCGAGATGCCAGCAGAGCAGATTGCCGAGCTTAAGACCCGCACAGCCGGAGCACGGGAGAAGTGGGCCGAGAGGGTTACCGCGCTTGGCCTCGATCCCGAAGAAGTGCTGGCCTATTACCGCGAGCAGATCGCGGCGGCCGGGGAGTGATCATGGACAGGGCAGGGGGCAGCCACTGGCTGACCGCGACCCTTGACGCGATCCTGAAGGTTCTGGTGACCGCGACGCTGCTGTGCATTGCGGTCATCACCTTCATCGATGTCATCGGCCGCTATTTCCTAAGCGCGCCCGTGCCGGGTGCCTTCGAAATACAAGAGTTCGGCATGGGCATTCTGATTTTTGCCGGTCTTCCACTGGTCACACGGTCCCGCGATCATATCACTGTATCGCTGTTCGACGGAGTCTTTCAGCGCAACGCCACGTTGAACCGGATAAAGACCACGCTGGTTTATCTGGTCAGTGCCGGAATTCTCCTCTTCGTGGCCTATGCGCTCTACGTTCAAAGCATCGGGATGAAGAACTGGGGAACGTCTTCTGCTTTTCTAGAACTGCCTTACTTTCCGGTGGCCTGGTTCATGACGGCGATGAGCGTGATCGCCGGGCTCGTCATGTTCGGCTTTGCTTTTCTTTCGGTGATTGGGCGCCTCGATAACGAACTCAAAGGCGAAGGCAGGTCCATACTATGATACTCGGAGCTATTGGACTTGCCGTCCTGCTTTTGGTTGCTTTCATTGGCGTCCCGCTTGGCCTGACGATGATGATAGTCGGCTTTGGCGGTTTCGCGGTGGTTCGCGGAACCGACGCAGCCATTGCCATGGTTGGGCAGACCATCACTTCGAACAGCATGTCCTACGGGTTCATCGTAGTGCCGCTCTTCGTGCTGATGGGTAACTTTATCTTCCGGGCGGATTTGGCTCGGGACCTGTATCGTGCGTCCTACACATGGTTCGGGCGCTATCCCGGCGGTCTGGCCATGTCCACGATCGTCGCCTGCGGCGGCTTTTCGGCGGTCAGCGGGTCGTCCGTCGCCACCGCCGCGACCATGGGCAAGGTGGCCTATCCGGAAATGCGTCGTTACGGCTACAGCGCGTCGATCTCGGCCGGGACGATCGCGGCGGGGGGCACAATCGGCATCCTGATCCCGCCTTCGGTAGTATTGGTCCTTTACGGTCTGTTGATCGAAGGTGACATCGGGGCGCTTTTCATTGCCGGGATCGTCCCTGGCGTCCTGTCGGTCCTCAGTTACCTGCTACTGATTGCGCTGCTCTGCTGGATCAAACCCGACCTTGGCCCGCGCGGAGAGGTCTTTCCCATGTCCGAACGCCTTGCGTCGATCAAGGGTATCTGGCCGATCATGGTGCTGTTCCTGTTCGTCATCGGCGGCATCTACTTCGGCATCTTCACCCCGACCGAAGCGGGCGGGATCGGTGCTGTCGGCGCTCTTGGCTTCTGCTTGTTGCGCCGCCGGATGACATGGAGCGTATTCTTCGAGTCGATCTTCGAGGCGGGCAAGATGTCGGCCATGATCTTCACCGTTGCGCTTGGTGCGCTGATCTTCTCGAACTTTGTCGAAATCGCGCGCATGCCATCCGAGCTTGAGGCCTGGGTGGAGTCGATGAACCTGGCGCCAATGACCGTCATGTGGCTGATCTTGGCGATCTACCTTGTGTTGGGCTGTGTCTTCGATGGACCGGCGATGGTTCTTTTGACTGTGCCGCTCTTTGCGCCGCTGGTCGAACTGCTGGGTTTTGACCTTATCTGGTTCGGCATCGTGGTGGTCATCGTGACCGAAATTTCGATGGTCACCCCGCCGGTCGGGATCAATGCTTTCGTGATGAAAAGCGTTCTGCCCGAGGTCTCTTTGGGCGAGATCTTTAAGGGCATCGCGCCCTTCTGGGTCGCCGACATCGCGCGGCTGCTGATCATCGTCCTCTATCCGCCCGTCGTGCTGTACCTCCCGACACTGATGGGCTGACCCGCGTCGGCCGCGATCACGCGGCCGACGTTTAAAACGTTGATACGGATCTGCGTGGCGCTATCGCCGTAGCACTTCGCGACAATGGCTGAACCTAAGAACTTTGCCTTGGGCCACCGGAACAAAAGATTTCAGGTGAGCCTTCTATCGACTGGGCTAGGATCGCGGCGGTGCAGGGAAAACCATGCCATCCATAAGTTTCCGTGCAGTCCGGACGACACCGGCTTTCCGCGTGTCCCGTGAATCAAGCAAAACTTCTGCCATGCCACTGGGGTGTTCTACCCGGTGAATGTCGCCTTCAGGAGTCACGGCAATGCGCTGCGCAGGCGTTCCCTCGATCGTGGCAGCCGTCGCCACGCTTACTGCCGCGAATACACCTATCGTCGCATGACACCGATGTGGAATGAACGACCTGGTGGAGATTACGCCACCAGATAACGGTGGAGAGACAAGCGTCATTTTCGGGACGCTTTTGTCCGTCACATCGCCCAAGTTCATCAATGGACCAGCCTGAAGCCGGATATGTTCCAGCTTGGCCTTCAGCACTTCGTCTGCATCCAGTGTTTCGCGGCTTTCGGTTCCGGCGATGCCAAAGTCTCCGGCGGCCATCACCACGCAAGGCATCCCATTGTCGATCAGTGTACAATCCACTCCGTCGATGACGTCCACCGCTGACCCGGAGGGCAGCAGCGCGCCACACATAGAACCGGCAATCCCGTTGAAGAACAGCCGAACGGCCGCATGTCGCCCGGGTACACCGTCGATGGCCGTATCGCCGTCATAAGTCACCCGCCCGCCGGGTGTCGCGATATGAGCCTGTGCGATCTCTCCGGTGTTGACCATGTGGATCCGGACCACAGTCTCGTCGCCCGTGGCCTCAACAAGACCACGTTCGATCGCGGCCGGACCGACCCCTGCCAGAATATTCCCACACCCTTGCGCGTCGGACACGACGGCCCGGTCAACGAAGACCTGCAGGAAAAGGTAATCGACATCCGCATCCGCACGATCGGAGGGCGAGAGGATCGCAACCTTGGAGGTCAGCGGATCGCCACCGCCGATCCCGTCGATCTGATTGGCATCCGGAGATCCCATGATGCGCAGCAGCAAATCATCGCGGGTGGGCTGCTCCGAAGGGAGATCGGTCGCAAGGAAGTAGGCGCCCTTGGACGTCCCGCCCCGCATCCAGATACAGGGAATTCCGTTTGCGTAATCTGACATTCGAACCCTCCCATGCTGTTCCGGTCGCGTCGGATCAGATGTATTTCAATCCTTTTTCGGCCAGCCGTTCCCGCATGCCGTAGATGTCGAGCCCCAACTCGCCCGAGGCGAGCCTTTGACGCTTGGCCTCTTCCGCGGCCAGCCGCTCTTCGGCCTTTGTCAGCACATCTTCCGCAGCGGCGCGACGCACCACGCAGACACCGTCATCATCGGCGACGATAATGTCGCCGGGCTCTACATTCTGTCCTGCACAGACCACTGGGACATTCACAGACCCAATAGTTTCCTTGACGGTTCCCTGGGCGCTAATCGCCTTGGACCAGACCGGAAAACCCATTTGGGTCAGGTCCTTGATGTCCCGTACGCCCGCGTCGATCACCAAACCGCGGCAGCCTCGCGCCATGGCAGAGGTTGCAAGAAGATCGCCAAAATAGCCGTTGTCGCAGGGCGAGGTCGGCGCAAGGACAAGAATGTCCCCGTGCTTCAACTGCTCGATTGCAACATGTATCATCCAGTTGTCACCCGGTGGGGCGCTGATCGTCACGGCCGTTCCGGCGATCTGCGCGCCAGTATAGATCGGCCGCATGTAGGACTGGAAACAGCCAGTCCGGCCCTGCGCTTCATGAACGGTTGCCACGCCCGCCCGGCCCAGACCGTCAATGACTGCCGGATTGGCCCGGTCGACCTTTTGCATAACAACGCCCATGTTGGTCTCCTATTCATCTTGCCAGAAATGCTCCGGGGGAAGCCTGCAATCCCCTGCAGGCGCTTGCGTCACTTTTCGATCGGTGGGGTGCCGTGGGTGTGAAACGTCTCGATCGTTTTCAGTCCCCAAGCCTGACCCTTCTTGCGGTCTTCCTCGGTCCAACAGACGGGTTCCCAGTCAGGTGCCATGATCAACCGGGCGCCGGCATTGGCCAGCTCGACCCGGTTCCCCGCAGGTTCCCAGACATAAAGAAAGAACGTCCCCTGGATTGCGTGCTTGTGCGGACCGGTTTCGATATGGACACCATTTTCAAGAAAGATGTCGGCGGCGCGCAGGATGTCTTCGCGCTGGTCAGTCGCATAGGTCACGTGGTGGAACCGGGCGTGGCCGCCGCCATGTTCCTCGGTGCAGGCCAGATCGTAGGTCTTGTTGTTGACCGTGAACCAGCACCCGCCCAGACGACCGTTGTCCAGCTGGATGTATTCCGTCACCCGTGAGCCGAGGCACGTTTCCATGAACCGTTTGAATTCGGTCACGTCTTCGGACAGCAGGTTCAAGTGGTCGATCCGGCGTGGACTGGCGCCGCGGCCGTGGTATTTGCTGGCTAAATTCTTAAGCGCCGGGCGCGTGCTGTCGTCCAGCACGGGGCGATTGGTGTCGTAATAGATCTCGAAGACATGGCCGAACGGGTCCTCGAACCGGAATGCCCTTCCGTGACCCAGATCACCGTCGGTCCAGCCGTGGACCTTATAGCCCGACGCTTCGATCACCTTGACCCGCCGCTCCAGCGCCTCGGGAGAGGCAGCGCGATAGCCGATGTGGCCGACGCCGGTGGTGTGATGGCGGGTAAGCTTCAGCGAATGGTATTCGTAGTCATCCCAGGCCCGCAGATAGGCTGAGGTCTCATCCTGCCCCGACAGGCTTAACCCATAGACGCGTGTGAAGAAGTCCAGGCTTTCATCAAATTTGTCGGTATAGACCTCGACATGGCCCAGATGGGCGATGTCGAAGGACGGATTTGTTGGCTTTGTCATTCCGGTCTCCTCTCCGTTTCGGTCAGAGTTCGTCTACCGTGCGCGGGAAGATGGATTGGAACCCTTCGGCATATTTACAATCGCGACCACCGGATTGCCCGCCGGAGTTTCGCTTGAAATGGTTGGCGCGTTGCTGCGCGACACGTGTGTAGTATTCCCACAGGTGTTCCTGTCCCTGCATACATTCAATCGCCGCGCGCTTCTTGTCCCAGACTGGCGTGATGTCGAGGAAGGTATCCGGCTTCCATCCCATTTGCTCAGTCTGGTGCGGCTCGAAGAGGTAAAGCTGCGGCGCGCCCAGTACCTTTTCTCCGGGATTGTGGCCCCAGGCCTGCGCGATCATCCGACATTCAAGAACGGCGTTGGTCGTGTTCATGTGGTCGGTGTTGTAAGGGTCGTACTGGGAATGGGACAACATGAATGCGGGTTGGACCTTGCGGATCACATCGACAATCCGCTCCTTGTTCTCGCGGCTGAAATCCAGCGGGTAGTCACCCATGTCCAAGGTGACGAGGTCGTGGACGCCAAGCGCTTTAGCGGCAGTTTCGGCTTCGGCGTGGCGCGCATCCTTGACCTTTTGAAGGGTCATGCCCTCCTGTTTCCACAGTTTCGCGCTTTCGCCGCGCTCTCCATAGGAAAGACACAGGACGGTGACGTCATAACCCTTCTCGGCATGTAGGGCGATCGCGCCGCCACAACGCCACACAAAGTCCGCCGCATGGGCGGAAATGACAAGCGCAGTCTTATTGGACATTGGTCGTCTCCTCTCGAACCTGTGTCCGGTCATTCCATCAAGCAAGCTCTGGAACAAATCGAAAGCCTGTCTCTTGTCATAAGCTAACACTATAGTGGCTAGGTGAGGTACAATCCGGGCGAAAGGGGTCAGCCGTGTCATCTCCTGTGATTTCAAGGAACCTGCGGCATCTGCGACTCGCTGTGGCGGTGGCGGACACCGGGTCGCTGACATTGGCGGCAGGGCTGCTGAACGTGTCCCAGCCAGCGGTGACTCAGGCAATAGGAAAGCTTGAGCGGAACAGCGGCGGCGCGCTTTTCGATCGCAGCCCCCAGGGTCTGTTTTTGACCGAACGCGGGCGTATCCTGACCGATCGACTAAGACGATGTTTTGCGCTTCTGGATCCGGCGCTTGGCGATGTGTCCTCACGGTTGCGCAGAACGGCCTCGACCGCGCAGCTTCAGGCCCTGGTGGCAGTGCATGAAACCGAAAACTTCACGCTAGCAGCCCGCCAACTGGGCCTGGCACAGCCGACCGTACATCGTGCGATCACCCAGCTGGAGCAGGAGGCAGGGCGGCAATTGTTCCGGCGGACCGCGTTCGGCGTGGTGCCGTCCCGTCAGACCA
Organism: Pseudooceanicola aestuariicola; assembly: GCF_045763785.1. NCBI lineage: Bacteria > Pseudomonadati > Pseudomonadota > Alphaproteobacteria > Rhodobacterales > Paracoccaceae > Pseudooceanicola > Pseudooceanicola aestuariicola. Next base: position 51,471 of record NZ_JBJGSF010000004.1, read on the forward strand.
GAAGTCTTGTCCAGGCGGTGATGCTGTCCTTTCGTGAATTGGATCAGGCCGAAGCCGATCTGGCGGAGCTTGACGGTGGGGAGGCGGGTCGGATCGTGATCGGCGCCCTGCCTCTTGCGCGGTCGGTCCTGTTACCCAAGGCGCTCAGCCTCTTCAGGGCGCAGCGCCCGCGCCAGCCGATCCTTGTTATCGACGGGCTTTACGACGACCTGTTGACCGGCCTGCGTCGCGGTGAAATCGATGTCATCGTAGGGGCGCTGCGTGAGCCTGCGCCAATTGGCGATATTGTGCAGGAACGGCTGTTCGACGATCATCTTACCGTCCTCGCCGGCAATCATCATCCGCTGGTCGGGCAGGGTCCCCTTGATATGAACCAGTTGCGCAATTCCGCCTGGGTGGTGCCGCGCCGCGGAACCCCGTCTCGGGACCAGTTCGACGCTTTCTTTGCCAAGGTCGGTCAGCCGGATAGCATTATCGAAGCCGGTTCCATTCTTCTCATGCGGGAAATCCTCGATATTAGCGACCATCTGGGATGTATCTCGGTCTCGCAGGCGAAGGCCGAGGTCGCTAAAGGATTGGTAAGCGAAATAAGCGTTGATGCAAGTTGGAAGCCGCGCCGGATCGGTCTGACCTACCGTGAAAGCTGGACCCCTACGGCCGCCCAGAAGCTGATGATAGACCTTATTCGCGCGGGGGCTGACGCTAAGTCTCTATAGCCTTGGCTTATGTTGGTTCGGCCCAATTGAATTGGCGTTTGGCGGGGGCCGCTGGATATTGACGATCCAGCCGGTCGATACCTGAGCATGACCGGTAAGAACGGGAGGAGCCGTCATGCAAGCCCGCATGAACACCTGGTCCGCGCGGATGCTCGGCGCCACCAAGGTGCTAACCGTGATCGGCAGCATCTGCTTGATCGGGATCGTCACGATCGTGACGGGTGGAGTGGTGATGCGGTACGTTTTTGCCGCACCGATTTTGGGCACGAATGAAATCGTTCAGCTGACCGCCGTTGCGCTGGTCATGTCGGCATTGCCTTACTGCACCATTCGTAACGAGCATGTGGCCGTCGATGTCTTTGACGCATATCTTGGGAACATTGGTCGCCTGATCGGGGATATCATTTCGCGCGGGTTGTCGGGCTTTATCTTTGCGATCCTCAGCCATCGCGCCGCACTAAAGGCGCTGGATGCCTGGGAATGGGGCGATGCGACAAACATGCTTCAGATGCCCATCTGGCCTTTCTACGCGATGATTTCAGTTGGCGCGGGGCTCTGTGTCATCGTTTTCGCGCTTCAACTTGTCTTAGCGATATTCGAAAGGGGTCGGGCATGACACCGGTTGCAACAGGTCTGGTCGGGATCGGCGTCCTTTTCGTCCTTCTTATCCTGCGCACGCCGGTTGCCTTCGCCATGCTTGGCGTCGGATTCCTTGGCTATTGGGCGCTCGAGGGCCTGCGCTCGGCCAGCGGCATGCTGCTGACCGAAAGCTATTCGGCCGTTTCCAATTATAACCTGATCGTGGTGCCAATGTTCGTCCTGCTGGGCAATATCGCGTCGGTTTCGGGGTTCTCTCGCGGTCTTTATGATGCAGCCTTCGCCTGGGTCGGCGCGTTTCGCGGCGGTCTGGCATCGGCTTCAGTTTTGGGCTGTGCGGTCTTCGCGGCAGTCTCAGGATCCTCTGTCGCCACGGCAGTCACGCTTGGCAAGGTTGCCCTGCCCGAGATGAAGCGCCTTGGGTATTCCGCCAAACTCGCCACCGGGTCGATCGCGGCGGGCGGCACGCTTGGCTTCCTGATCCCGCCGTCCACGGGCTTCGTTCTTTACGCCATCCTGACCGAGGAATCGATCGGGCGCCTGTTCATGGCGGGCATCCTGCCTGGCCTGTTGCTGACCGCACTTTTCATGGGAGCGATCTGGATCGTATCGGTCCTCGACTCCTCGGCTGGCCCCAAGGGCGAGGCCGTGCCTTTGCGAGAGAAACTCGCGCGGCTTGCCGATGCGGGACCACTTCTCGCCGTGATCGTTATCTCCATCGGAGGGATTTATGTCGGCGTCTTCACCCCGGTGGAGGCTTCAGGCATTGGCGCGGCACTCGTCATTCTTGTCGCGCTTTTGCGGCGACGCCTCACGATTGACGGGTTCAAAGAGGCTCTGCTGTCGACCCTTTCGACCTCGGCCATGCTTTACGCCATCGTCATCGGGGCCAACGTGCTGAACCCCTTCTTCGCCATTACCCGTATTCCGGCGACGTTGGGCGAGGGGCTGGGTGCACTAGGCCTTGGCGCCTATGGCACGCTGGCGGTGATCATCCTTGCCTATATCGTTCTGGGCATGTTCATGGACGGGCTGTCGATGCTCGTCATCACTGTGCCCGTCGTTTTTCCCGTCATCACCGCGCTTGGCTTCGATCCGATCTGGTTCGGTGTGGTCGCCGTGATCGTTATCGAGATGGGCATGATCACTCCGCCCGTTGGACTGAATGTTTTTGTCGTACGCGGCGTGGCAGGGGACGACGTCCCGCTGACCACCGTTTTCCGCGGTGTCTTTCCGTTTCTCGCGGCGATGATCATCGGACTGCTTTTGATCATCGCGTTTCCCGGCATCGCTTTGCTGCTGCCGAATACCATGTTCGGGTAACCCCCGTCCCAACATCCCAATCAGGAGGATAACAGGATGTTAATCAAAGCACTTACCGCCGCAGCGCTGGTTTCTAGCGCCTCTGTCGCCGTTGCCGAAGACCTGAAACTGGCCGATTTCCAGCCGCCCACCCACTTTGTACTGCCTCAGGTCTACGAACCCTTCGGGACCGCGATTTCCGAAGCCACCAACGGTGAAGTTACGATCACGACCTACATGGGCGGCGAACTGGGACCGGGTCCGGTCGAACAGTATAACCGCGTTGTCGATGGTGTGGCAGATATCGCCTTTGGCCTGCCGGGCTACACCGCATCGAACTTCCCTGTCACGCTGATGACCGAACTGCCGGGCGTCATCGACGCCGAAACCGGTACTCAGGCGGTTCAGGACAACATCGATATGCTGTCCGACGAATATCGCCGCGTCGTTCTGGTCGCACTGTGGAACAACGCACCGAACCTGCTGCTGATGGGCAGCAAGGCCGTCGACAGCATGGACGATCTGGCCGGGCTGAAGATCCGCGTGCCCTCGCGCAATGCCGGACTGGTGGTCGAAGCCTGGGGTGCAAGCCCTGTGTCGATGCCCGCACCCGAGATTTACAACGCGATGCAGACTGGCGTGATCGATGGTGCCATGATCGACGCGACCACGCTTAAGGCGTTCAAGCTGGCTGAGGTGACGAACCACATCACCATGGGCATGGATACGACGATTTCGTCTTTCTACATGATCATGAATCGCGACAGCTTTGGCGAACTGAGCGATGAGCAGCAACAGGCGGTTCTGGACGCCGGTCGTCAGGCATCGCTGGACGGCAATGCCGCATGGCTTGCCGTTGCCGAAAAGGCCTTGGCCGATTTCGAGGCGACTGATGGCAAAGAGGTGATCACACTGTCCGACGAAGAAGCGGCCAAGTTCAACGAGGCCTCTGGCCCGGTCGTTGAAAAGATTATCGCGGATGCAGGTCCGAAGGCGGCAGCCTATGTCGAGGCGCTGAAATCCGAATAAGCATCGGATCGTGAATCGAATTGACCCGTCCGGTTCTCCGGGCGGGTCTTCTTATGCCCTGACCGCAAAGGGGCCGTGGTCACGCATCGGTATCGGTGAACGGCAGTTTTGAGTTGAGCAGGATTTCGGTTGTCGTCTGAAGATGATCTTGCATGTGCTTTGCCGCTGAAACGGCATCGCGGGCTAGGGCGGCGTTTGCAATGGCATCATGTTCTGCGGTGACGTTGCGGTGCGTCTCATCACCCGGGGCAGACAGTCGGCGATATCGCTCTGACTGGATATAAAGCTGTTGGCGCAGTCGCTGCCACCAGATGTTCTGGCAGGCTGATGTCAGTTCTTCGTGGAACTGATAGTGCAGCGCATGCCATTGCTGCGCATTAGGCGATGAAGGCGCATTGATGACATCCTCAAGCGCTCGCAGTCGGTGCTGCAGGGACAGGACCCGGCCCTCCCAATCAAGATCTCCGTTTTCGATGGAATCCGCGAGGCAGCGGCACTCGATATCAATGCGGACATCAGTCAGATCCTGAAGTTCCTTGCGCGAAATCGGTGCGACAATGAACCCACGTTGAGGTTGGGCCAGAACGAGGCCTTCGGCGGTCAGGCGTGACAGCGCTTCGCGTACCGCGCCGCTGCTGGCGTCAAGCGTCTTGCCCAACTGGTCGATGCGAAGCTTTTCGCCGGGAAGATAGCGGGCGCAGACAATGTCGTCGCGCAACATGTCGCAGGTTCGCTCTGTGCGGCTTTTATGAACGACCTGTTGATCCATGAGGTGCACCCGGCGTGGCAATTGACTGCAGGGTAGAATATATATTTTCGCCCAAGGAACTGCAATCCCGTAGGATAAGATTCGATAAAGTTTGCAATCCCAAAGTCCGAATTGTTCGCAGGGCGAACGACTAGGGCGCCGCGCGACGGCGTACCAGCATCAACTTTTTCGTCGTGTTGGCATCAACGACCAGCCGAACCCTTTTTCCACCGCGCCCCAAATGCCGTTGCGCGAATAGATCATCACCAGAATGACAACGATGCCGAGGACGATCAGGTACACGACACCATAATCGACCAGTAGTTCACGCAGAATGAAATAAGTAATGGTTCCGACGATGGCGCCTTCGATCCGACCAATGCCGCCGATGACAACCATGAAAATCACGATCACGGTCCAATCGTTGAGCGAGAACCCGGAGTCCGGCGAGACGCGGAGCTTTTGCAGAAAGATCACCGAACCGACAACGCCGGAACAGGCCGCGACACCGACGTAGGTCCAGAACCGGGTCCACCATATATCGACGCCAAGCGATGCTGCCGCTACCGGATTGTCCCGCAAAGACATTAGTGCCAGTCCGGCCTTCGACCGGATCAGCGCATAGGACAGGCCCAGGACGCCCATGCCGATCCCGACGAGCAGCCAATAGATCAGCGCCTCACGCGCGTCCCGGCCCGACGCGATAGATTTGACTGCCGCCGCCGGAAGCGACATGCCCGCCCCCGCGCCAAGCGAAGGGATCGCGGCAAAAACCAGCGCGACGGTCTCGGCTGCCACCCATGTCCCGATCGAGAAATAGGCTCCTTCCAGACGGAAAAGGAGCGGGGCAAAAATCGCCCCTACGAGGCCTGCAGATACGAAGGCAAAGGGGATCGCCATCAATGGCGGCAACCCCAGCCAGATGACGCAGATGAAAAGGGCATAGCCCCCCAGCCCGACAAATGCCTGCTGCCCGACCGAGACGAGGCCAGCGTAGCCCGCCAGCAGATTCCATAGCACAGCGAGCGCAAGGTAGCTCATGATCTCGCCGATCAGTCGCAGGTCGGAGCGTCCGGCCCAGTAGGGGGCAGAGGCAAGAGCGGCCGTCACGACAATCAGCCCGATGAGAACGCGAAGAGCAGAAGTCGACATTGGTCAGTCCATCCTTGGAAATAGGCCGCGGGGCCGGATCGCAAGCACGATGAAGAACACGATGTGTCCTGCGAGGATCTGGAACGAAGGAGAGATCTGCGCACCGAGGGTTTGGGCCACGCCAAGCACGACCCCCCCGGCAAGCGTTCCCCAGAGATTGCCGAGCCCGCCGATGATGACGGCCTCGAACCCGTAGATGAGGCGCGCAGGGCCGGAGAATGGATCGAAGTTCGACCGCGCGGCCAGCAGGACCCCAGCCACGGCGATCACCGCAAAGCAGAGCGCCATGGCCAGCGCAAAGACATGGCGGGTGCTGACCCCGATGCTGCGGGCCATTTCGGGATCGTCCGATGTCGCGCGGAATGCGCGCCCCAATCGGGTGCGGAACGACAACCATTCAAGAGCCGCAATCAGCGCGACCGCCACGCCGAAGGTCAGTAGCGGCAAGACGCCTAAGTTCAGTCCGCCGACCTCGATGCTCGCCACTTCTATCGGACCGGCGCTCAGCCGCTGCGCATCCGTTGAGAAAAAGGTCAAAAGCGTGTTCTGGATTATGATGGCAAGCCCGAAGGTGATCAGGATCGGGGGCAGAATGTTTTCTCCCAATGTCCGGTTCAGCAGAGCTTTTTGGATCAGGTACCCGATACCTGCCATGACAGGTACGACGATGATCAACGACAGGAATGGATGCAGCCCAAGCGTCTGAGTCACGATCAGGGCAACGTAGGCGCCCAGCACGATGAAATCCCCATGCGCGATATTGACCAGTCGCATGACTCCGAAGATCAGTGACAGACCAGTGGCGAACAGGGCGTAAAGACCGCCCAGAAGGATGCCCTGAACGACAGCGTCGACGATGTTCATCGGCTATTCTCCAAAATAAGCAGTTATCAGGTCGGCCTTGCTGAATGCGTTGGCCGCACCGCTCAGCACGACACGGCCTTCCCGCAGGCAGACAAGGTTCTGGGCGAGATTACGCACCCGTTCGACATCCTGTTCGACGACGATGGCCGAAATGCCGGTCTCGAGAATCGCGGGCAGGGCGGCATAAACGTCGTTCACCACAATCGGCGCAAGACCGAGAGAGATTTCGTCCAACAGCATGACTTCGGGGTTGGCGACCAGCGCGCGCCCGATTGCGACCATCTGCTGCTGTCCGCCAGAAAGGGAAGTCGCAGGAGCATGACGCTTTTCTCCAAGAATAGGGAAAAGGTCATAGACTTTTTCTCGGGTCCATTCGCCCGAACGTCCATGTTCGGCCGAAAGCATAAGGTTTTCATCGACCGACAGCGATCGGAACAGCCTACGCCCTTCAGGCACCATTACGATGCCCATCGGAGGCAAGGCTTCGGTCGGCAGGGCGCCGATTGGTTTCCCCTTGAAGTGGACCATCTCTGTTTCGCGCGGCAAAAGCCCAAGGATCGCCTTGAACAGGGTCGACTTGCCTGCGCCATTCGCCCCGACCAGACCCAGAACGGTGCCCGCGGGCAGGGCAAGATCAACGTCGAAGAGCGCTTGGAAATCGCCATATCCGGACGACATTTTGCTGACGGACAGGATCGGGTCAGACATGGGCGGCCTCCTGCGGTTCGTCCGCGTCGGGGCCAAGGTAAACCGCTGCGACTTTGGGGTTCTTCATCACCTCGTCAGCAGGGCCGGTGGCGATGACCTCTCCGAAATCCAGCACGATCACCTCGTCCACCACCGACAGCAGCGCGTGCAGCACGTGTTCGATCCACACGATGGTGACGCCTGAGGCATGGATTTCCTTGATCAGCGCGATCAGCTGGCGGCACTCGGCCTCGGTCAGCCCGCCAGCGATCTCGTCCAGCAGCAGGATCTTGGGATCCGTCGCAAGGGCGCGGGCCAGTTCCAGTCTCTTGCGGTCCAGCAACGTCAGCGATCCGGCCAGCACGTCCGCCTTATGCGCCATGCCACAGCGCGCCAGCGCCTCGTTCGCCGGCTCTCGGGCGGTGGCCTCGCGGATTCCGCGTCCGAAGGCAGCGGCTACCAATACGTTTTCGAATGTCGTCAACCCGGAAAACGGCTGGGGCACCTGAAACGACCGGGCGATCCCCATATGACAACGCTGCCGCGAGTCGATGGCCGATATATCCCGCCCGAACATCGTGACGCTTCCGGCATTTGGCCTGAGCGTTCCTGTGATCAGATTGAACAGTGTGGTTTTGCCCGCCCCGTTCGGCCCGATTATTCCAACTGCCGCCCCCTCTGCGACTGTCAGCGAAACGTCCTTTGTCACGACAAGCGAGCCAAAGGATTTCGATAGGCCGGACAACTCCAGCGCTACCCCAGCTTCGGACATGACCTCCTCCGTCTCAATGCCTCTGCGTCCGGCGACGATAGGGACAATATGCACCTTCCACAAGGAAATATATTTTTTGTTGCCCGAAATTCTGATCTGTGCCAGCCTCATACCGTCACAGCGTTGGAGGAGCGTCTGATGAACACCGAATACGATATCATCCAGATCGGCTATGGACCTGTCAGCAAGGTCTCGGCCCTCATTCTTGCGAGAATGGGCTGGAAGGTCGGAATTTTTGAAAGATTCCATGATGTCTACCCCTTGCCGCGCGCCGTCTGCATCGATCACGAAATGTTCCGGATGCTGCATGCCGTCGGGCTGGGCGACATTGCTGACAAAGTGACAGAGCCGTCCCCGGTCTATCGTTGGTTCAACTCCGACTGGAAGGAACTGTTGGCCATCGACTGGACGGATACCTCTGTCTCGGGCGGGCTTGGCACGAATTTCGTCCACCAACCGAGTTTCGAGCGCGAGATGCATGCCGCCGTGGTTGCGACAGAGGGCGTGGACCTGTTCCTAGAGACCGAGTGCATTGCCCTGTCGCAGGATGAAAGCAAGGTGACTGTCACGGTTCGCGACGTAAAAAGCGGCCAGACGCGGGACGTAACCGGCAAATACCTTCTGGGCGTGGACGGGGCGAATTCCTTTGTCCGCGAAAGCCTTGGGATTTCGCGGACTGACAAGGGTTTCGAGGCTGACTGGCTGGTCGTGGACTTTGCCCTCAACGATGGTTTGACCGCGCGGCAACTGGGGCTGGTCGAATGCGGCCAGTTCTGCAACCCGACCCGCCCCACGACCATCGTGCCCGGCGGTACGGACGAAAACGGCCGGGTCTGCCGCAGATGGGAATTCATGCGGCTTCCGCACGAGACCCGAGAAGAGATGAACGAACGCGCCAAGGTTGAAGAACTTCTGGGCGACTGGATAAAGCCGGAACAGGGCGAGTTGGTCCGTCATGCGGTCTATACCTTCCGCTCGTTGATTGCCGATAAGTGGCGCGAGGGGCGGGTGATCCTTGCCGGGGACGCTGCGCACCTGATGCCGCCCTTCATGGGGCAGGGCATGTGCTCGGGCATGCGCGATATTTGGAATCTGGCGTGGAAACTCGATCCCGTTCTCCGAGGTGAGGCTGATCCGGCAATCCTCGATACATACGGGCCCGAACGGTTGCCGCATGTCTCGGACGTCGTGGACATGTCGATCTTCCTAGGTTCGATCATCTGCATCCCGGACCAGGCCGCGGCCGCCGAACGTGACGAGATGTTCCTGTCGGGCAATGCGCCGCCACCTGCCGACTTCCCGATTCTGACCAACGGATTCATCGAAACCGGGGCTGATGGTGCGCCAGTGGGGTCCGCAGGCGATATCGGACCGCATGGTCATGTTCGCCACAAAGGCCGCACAGCCCGGTTCGACGCCTTCGTGGTACCCGGCTTCAACGTCATCTTGTCGCCAGAGGTCGATATAAATGCGATCTCGGCTCGCTCGAGAGCCGTGATCGAGGCCCTCGGCGGACAGATCGTCACGATGCATCCGCGGGAAACAGCCACGGACGACCAGATTGCCGACACCCAGGGCCAGTTCCTGTCGTGGATGGGCGCGCGCGGGATCAAGGCCATCGTCACACGGCCAGATTTTTACCTGTTCGGGGCGGCGGACAGCCTGTCGCGACTGGAGGAAGTGATCGCGGCGCTCGACGCGCAGGCGACACATTATGGGCTGCGGGGGAAGGCGCCCATGAAGGAGGCAGTCGCGGTCTGACAACGCGACGCGGACAAGGGAGGAAACCAATGTCACGCTATTCGAAATCACTCTGGACCCGGCGCAGATTGCTGGGAACCGGCGCGGCTGTGCTGGCAGCGCCGGTCATCGCGCCCCGCCACGCCTGGGCGCGCGGCGACGAGATTCGGCTGGGCTGGGTCAGCCCTACCACCGGCCCGATCGCATCCTTTGGCGCATCGGACGATTATGTGCTGGACGGGGTGCGCAAAGCGATCGGCGAGGGCATCGAAATCAATGGAAAGACCTATCCGGTGCGCATCATCGAAAAGGACAGTCAGTCCAGCCCGAACCGCGCCGCCGAAGTGGCCAGCGAATTGATCCTAGACGACGAGGTGCACCTGATGCTCTCGTCCTCGACTGCCGATACGGTGCTACCGGTTACTGATCAGTGCGAGCTTAACGAAGTGCCATCAGTCTCGACCGACACGCCGTGGGATGCGTTTTTCTTCGCTCGTGGTGGTGACCCTGCGGTTGGCTTCGATTGGACCTACCACTTTTTCTGGGGCGCGGGTCAGATCATCGACTGCTATGCCTCGCTTTGGTCTCAGATCGACACGAACAACCGGGTTGGCCTGCTGCTGTCGAACGACAGCGACGGCGTGGCCATGTCGCACCCCAAGGTCGGCATGGCGGCCATGATGCGCGAACGCGGGCTCGAGGTCATCGACGGCGGCTTGTTTGAGCCGCTCTCGGACGACTATTCGGCCCAGATCGGCAAGATGAAAGACGCTGGTGTGGACATCATCACCGGCGCCTTCTTGCCACCCGACTGGACGACCTTCTGGGTTCAGGCGTCGCAGCAGGGCTTCCGGCCTAAGGCTGCTACCATTGCCAAGGCGATCCTGTTCCCCACGGCTGTCGAGGCGCTAGGCGATCTTGGGCAGGGTGTGTCGTCCGAGGTCTGGTGGTCGCCGGATCACCCCTACAGCTCGGGTCTGACCGGCCAGAGCTCTGCCGAACTGGCCGCGGGGTACGAACAGGCCTCCGGTCGTCAGTGGATCCAGCCGACCGGCTACAAGCACGCGCTGCTTGAGGTCGCGATCGACGTGCTCAAGCGTTGCGACGATCCGATGGACGCAGGCGCGATGATGGAATCGATCAAAGCCACCAATGCCAACACCATAGTTGGCCCCGTTAGCTGGAAGGACGGACCTGTCCCGAATGCTGCCACAACCCCGGTTGTGGGCGGTCAGTGGGTCAAGGGAGAGCAACATCCCTACGACCTGAAAGTTGCCGAGAACAAATATGCACCAGAAATCACGGTGCAGACCGAGTTCAAAGCGCTGAGCTGACTTCGGACACCCGGGCTTCGGCCCGGGTCTTTTCACAATCTCGCGCCCTGGATTGGGCAGGCAGGACGGACGTCATGACGGCGATTACCGGCAAGATCGGCATTACCAAGCGCCCCGGTGAACTGGGTGTGCATTCCATGGACCAGTTCAACATGGTGGTCCCAGACCTCACCAAGGCCGAAACCTTCTACAGGGAATTTGGCCTCGACGTGCGCGAGGAGGGTGAGACCCTCGGTCTTTACACGTTCGGTCACGACCACAGATGGGCGACACTGAAGGAAGGCAACCGCAAGAAGTTCGATCACCTCTCTTTCGCGGTCTTCGAGGAAGACTTCGACGGCATGAAGAAACGGATCGAGGATCAGGGAGTCCAGTTGATGGACGCGCCGCGCGGTATCGACAGCAACGGCATCTGGTTCCGCGACCCCTTCGGCGTGCTGATCGAGGTTAAGGTGGCCGAGAAATCCTCGCCCAATGAAAAAAGCACCTTCACTCAGACTTCCGCCCCTGCGAACGTGGCGGGCGCACCGCTGCGTTCCAAGGTCGACATGGTCCATCCAAGGCGGCTGGCGCATGTGCTGCTGTTCACGCCGGACGTGGCAGAATGCATCCGCTTCTACTGTCGCGTCCTTGGCCTGCGACTGTCGGACCAGTCTGGCGAGGGTGTCTGTTTCTTGCACGGCATCCACGGCTCGGATCACCACATGATCGCCTTTGCCAAGTCCGAAGCGCCGGGCCTTCACCATTGTTCCTGGGATGTCGGCAATATCGACGAGATCGGGCGCGGCGCGATGCATATGGCCGACAAGGGGTTCCAGAAGGGCTGGGGCCTCGGACGGCATGTGCTGGGGTCGAACTACTTCCATTACGTGACCGACCCATGGGGCAGCCACGCAGAGTATTCGGCCGATATCGACTACATCTCGCTGGACGAAGACTGGGAACCCGGGGATCACGCGCCGGAAGACAGCTTCTACCTCTGGGGTCCTGAACTGCCTGCCGATTTCGTCCGGAATTACGAAGCGGACCCCGTGGACTGATCCGCTCGCGCAAGCTGGCTATGCCCTTCGGCGCATGGCCAGCGCCAATCCGATCAACGTCATGCAGACCACCGTCAGAGAGGCAAGCGGGACGATGAAAGCCCCTGTCGCCTCGCGCAGCAGACCAAAGCTAAGCGGGCCCAGCACGCCGCCGATCTCGGCGGCGGAAAAGAAGATGCCCCCTGCAATTCCGACGCGGTCCTTGGGAACGCTCGGCAAGTCCATCAGGATTAGCACGGCGATGGTGTTCATTGTGCCGCGCGCGATACCCTGCAGGATCAGCCCAGCCAGCAGCCCGGGGCCTGTGGTGAGCTGTAACAGCAGGCTGGCGAGCAGTGCGCCCGTCACGATGACGACAAGCATCGACAGCCGCCGCCCCTCGGTCGCGAACCTTGGAAGGGTGATCGCCGCGACGATCCCGACCAGCGTCGGCACGGCCGACAGCACCCCGGCGCGGGCCGGTTCGGTGCCATAGCTGCGCAGGATCGTCGGCAGCCAGTTGTTCAGCGCGTGGTTCACGTAAAAGATCCCGACCGCCATAAGCAGCACGAGGATCACGTCGCGCTGACGCACCATCCGCATGACGGCGCGGCGGTCGAAGGGTTCGGCATTCACCTCGACCTTCGGCAGCCGGGCCAGTGCCGCGCAACCCAGCCAAATCCCGCCGGACAGAAGCGCGCCGACAGACAGCAGGACCATTACGCCGCGCCAGTTCCCGACCAGCGGCACCAGCACCTCGTTTGCAGTCGATAGCATGATGATCGCACCAAGGCTCGGTCCGGTGACGTAGATCCCCATGGCCATCCCTCGGTCAGCCCCAGTGAAGAGCGACGCAATCAGTTTGGGCGCGCCCACGGAAATCAGAGGACCGCCAAGCCCAAAGACACCGACCGCCAGAAGCATCATCGTCGGGCCATCCGCAACAGACCGCAGCAGCCCCGACAGTGCGATGACTACCGTCGCCGCCAGCAGCCCAATGCGCGGCCCGACGCGGTCCAGTAGGATACCGCAGGGGATTGCTGCAGCGACATAGGTCAGAGGCCAAGCCCCCAAGATCGCCCCCATTTGCCCGTTGCCCGCCCCAAGATTCGCGCGGATTTCGGGCAACAGGGGCGCGACGCTCGCGGTCATCATCCCGAACAGAGCGTAAACCAGCCAGACCCCGGCAAGGGCAAACCAGCGGCGTTTGTCGGGGGGCTTCGCGGTCGTCGTTTGCGTCATGGCGCAGAAAGCCCCCTTTTCGCCGAAAAATACATTTTGCATACGGTTGTCTGACTTGATGGCCGTGGGGTCAAGCGTCGGCTTAGTCTGGCTGCCGCAGCCCCCGAGCCGTCTGTCAAATCTGTTGCAGCGGGGTCGAAACCCATGTCTCGGCGCCTGTTTTTCTCAGTATGCGAACAGTTTTGGATTTCTGATTGTTTGATGTCGGGCACCCGATACCGTCGACCTCCTGAACGGATTGGTCGGGTGGCCGCGCCCCTGTGCCAGCTATAAGGCACCGATCCGGAGCAAGATTAGGGAGGATCTCATGCTCACCATTTCTAGAATGACCCGGCGCCGTGTTGCCAAGGGCCTGCTTGGATGCACCGCTGCTGTACTGCTTTCGCTGACGGCGGGGCAGGGCGCACAGGCCAAGGACACGTTACGCTTTACCACCAGTCTGCCGACCCAGGCGTTCATCTACTCCGATATCCTGTCCGTATGGGCGGAACGCGTTGTCGCGGATTCGCAGGGGACGCTAGATATCCAGATGTTCCCGGTCGGCACTCTTGGCCGCGATCCCGCGACGCACCTCGATATGGCGCGTGATGGAGTTGCCGACATCGCCTATTTCATTCCCGGCTACACTCCCGGCGCGATGAACGAAGCCACCATTCTTGAACTGCCCGGATCGGCCCCAAGCGCAACTGTCGGGTCGGTTGCCGCGACCAAGATGGTCGAGGCAGGCCTGTTTCCGGGACAGGGCATGGAGAAGGTCAAGATCCTCGGCATGTTCTCGACTGCACCTACGCTACTGACCACGACGACTAAGGTTGAGTCGCTTGAAGACGTCGCGGGCCTGAAACTCCGTGGCGCAGGTCCGACATTGCTGGCCACAATCGAAGCCATCGGCGCAACGCCGGTCGGCGGCATCACCTCGCCCCAGATCGCCGAGAGCGTGTCGCGGGGGCTGCTGGATGGCTCTGTCAACGAATGGGTCGCGCTGACTATTTTCGGTGTGGCCGAAACCGCGAAATACCATCTCGACGTGAACTTGGGCGCCTCTCCCATCATGGTGGCGATCAACAAGGCCAAGTATGACAGCCTGCCTGAAGAGGCGCGTGCCGCCATCGACAAGCATTCCGGCGAAGCCTTCGCGCGTCTCTGGGGCGAAGAGTTCGATGGCCACATCGAGAAGTTCCGCGGCGCGGCCATGAAGGACGATGAGCGCACCTTCACGACATTGTCGGAAGAAGAGCAGTCGAAATGGGATGCCCGCCTTCAGACCGTGGTCGACAACTGGATCGCGGAGACCCCGAACGGCCAAGCAATCTATGACGCCTTCACCGAAGCCGTCGACGCGGCGTCGCAATAATTTTCCCTTCGGGGCGTTAGGCACATGGCAGGCAACCATAAGGCAGGTGGGGCGTCGGATTACACCGGCGCCCTTTTCCTATGCGGATAACAAATTGACGCTTGTCTGATCCGGCGGGTGACTTGCCATTGAACAGCATACTGCCTATCGCGCATACTTGATACACAGCGCAATGGCGTGCCGCAGGGGTCAAAAGATTGAAAGCAAGCCAGATATATGACCAGCCGGGCTATCTGCTGCGTCGGATGCACCAGATCGCGACCTCGGCTTTTGGGGCGATCAATGCGGATGTCGATCTGACGGCAGTCCAATTCGCGGCGCTTCTGCATATCCGCGACACCCCCGGCATCGACGCCACCCGTCTAGCCGAGGCGATACGTTTCGACCGTACGACCATTGGGCATGTGATCGGGCGGCTAGAGCAGAAGAAGTTGATCATTCGGACGGCAGGCAGCCTCGACAAGCGGACCAAGCAGCTGCGCATCACTTCTACTGGGTCGGACCTTCTGGCGCAGGTCGTGCCGCGCGTTTCAGGGGTTTCCGACCGGATTCTCGCACCGCTCGACAAGGCTGAACAGGAGGAGTTGATCCGCCTGCTGGTGATCCTTGAACGCCACGCGTCCGGCCCCGCACAGGCCGAAGACAGACAGGCGGATAGTTGAGCCGCGCCGCGGTTCAGACAGGTGCGGGGGCGACCGGGGCTCCGGGATCAAGGCGCGTGCCCGCGATCATGACCGCGTCTTCGTCGCAATAGGCCCAGTTTCCCGGCTCAACGCGTATCGCGCCGAACTCGAGCGGAAGACTGCGCTGACCTTCGGTCGCGGTCCAACCGCGTCGGGCGGTAGTCCCGAGGGCCTTCACACCTATATCCACCGCATTGATCTCAAGGCTGTCGCGGATCAGACCATTGATCACGACGCCGGCCCAGCCGTTAGTCGCTGCAATCTTAGCCAGCCGGTCGCCCATGACGCCGATGCGCATGGAGCCGCCAGCATCGACCACCAGAACCCGCCCGTGGCCGGGGGTAGACACTGTGGCTAGCACCGGCGTGTGATCCTCAAAGGTCTTGAGCGTCTCGACCATACCCCAGAAGCTCGCGCGTTTCCCGAAAGACCGGAATTGCAGGGTCGAAACCTGCAGCGCCTCGGGATTGGCGTCGTAAAGATCGGCGGCACAGAAGCGTTGAGGCTCAGGCCGGGTCATGACAATTCTTTCGTTTGAATTTGTGCCGTGTCGGACGGGACCAGCAGGCGACCGCTCACCGTGGCCCAGATCGTCTCGGGCCGATCGGGCAGAATATCGCCGCGCCAGCAGACATGGCCATCCGGACGTACCAGCACATAAGCGCATTCGTAGAGCTTTCGCAGTGCTTCGTCCTTATAGTGTACCGCACGCACCGGTATGCCGAGCGTTTCGCCGACGCCGATAAACCTTTCGACCCCAGCCCCGTCATCTGTGACGACCAGCGTATACCCCCGCCCGAAGTCATCTAGGGTCGAGCGGCCATCGGCAAATTCGTAATGTGGCGCGCGCGATCCGGGGCGGGTCGTTGGAATATAAACCATGTGGTCGTCCGGTCCCTCAAGGCTGCCGTCCTGCACGATGATCGGTGACGCGCGGTACCGATGACCAAGCTGGATGCCGGGGGTGTTGAATTCTCGCAGCCTGAGCGCGAACAGGCGTTCATGCATGGCCCGGCGCGCGGCTTCTCCGGCCTCGCCGTCTTCGTCCAGCAGGGGGTCGGGCTGGATCATCTGGTCCAGCACGCGATTGTTCGCGGCCTCGTTCGTGTTGCGGATGGCGATCGGGCGGCGTTCCGTTTCGTAAGTGTCCAGCAGCGCCTCGGGTGCCCAGCCATCGGTGACTGCGGCGACCTTCCAGCCGAAATCCACCACGTCGCCGAACCCGGTATTCGCGCCGAACCCGCCCTTGGGCCAGCGCAAATGGGCCGCGTCTCCCATGATGAAAGCCCTCCCTTCGCGATAGCGGTCTGCCACGACGCGGTGCCCGGACCAGGGTTGCGCCTGAAGCACCTCGAACGGCAGGTCGTCCCCGATGACCGAGGTCACGACCTCGGCTGGATCAAGCTGTTCGACTTCCTTGGCGTAGATCGACAGGCGCCATTCCTCGGCCCCATCGACCGAGGTGAGGTATGCGCGCCGCTCATCGCTGAGCGTGTGGACTTGCGCCATCTTGTGCCCGAACATCGCGTTCAGGCGGTCGGCCAACCCGGCGCAGCGGAAGTAGGTGGCAAAGTTGTAGCCTTCGCCGAAGGTTCCGACAAAGCGGATGTCCAGCGCCTTCCGCACCGCGCTGCGGCCTCCGTCACAGGCCGCAAGCCATTTGGCGCGGATCACGTAGGCCGTGCCATCGGGCCCGGTTACGGTGCAGTCGACGTGGTCTGCCGTCTGGTCGAAACTATCGAGCCGCGTTTCGTACCGCAGATCGCCGCCCTGATCCTCGGCCGCCTTGCGCAGCATCGGATCGAAGGCCTTCTTCGGATAGAAAAACCCGCCTTCAGGCGAATAGGGATCGGCCTTCGGGGCCTCGGCATTGGACGTTCCGGCGAACAGCGCCAGCGTCTTGCCTCCGATCCGGGTGCAGAAGCCCATGGTTCGGGCCATGTCCTGCGGGAAGGCATCGCCATAGCGGAACTGGTCCGCGATGCCCCAACGGCGCATATGCTCCATCGTGCGGGAAAAGAAGTTCTCGCCCGCCGGGAAATAGACCTTCCCCTCGCCCTGCTCGACGAGGATGTAGTCGACCCCGCGATAGCTCAGCTCGTTCGCGAGGAAGAGCCCGACCGGCCCGCCGCCAATGATAACGACCGTTGTTTCGTCGATCCGTGTCATGCCCATCCCCTCAGCCGCGCCGTTCGCCGCCGGCTTCGCGGTAGAAGCCGAAGGCCTGAAGAACCGGGCGGTCGCTGTAGGAAAACAGCACGGCCTCTCCGTCGGTGCTCCAGTGCTCATGCTCCATCCAAGAGGGTACGACGAAGGTGTCGCCTTCCTGCCAGAGGATTTCCTTGTCGCCGATCAACGACCCGCCGCCGCCTTCGGCCACATGGTAGATCGTGCTGGCGGTGTGCCGGTGTGATTTCGTGTGCTCACCTTTGCGTAGCAATTGCAGGTAGGCAGAAATTGTGGGCAGCGTCGGTCCGCCGTTGTGAGGGTTCACGTACTGCATGATGATCCCGTCATACGGGCTGCCCGCGTCGTCGCGCAGTGCGTGCAGGTTGGCGCGGCTGTCGGTCCAGCGGTAGTTCAGGATCGGCGACTGGTGCGGGTCGGTCGGCTGTTCCCACGCGGGTTTCATGCCGCGACCCCACCGATGCAGGCTGTCTTCGTTGTTGCGATAGATCGGCTGGGTCTGTTTGTTGCCGTCCTGATAATCCTCGAAGAAATTCGCATCCAACAGGTTCACGAAGGGCAGGTCCAACCCGTCGAGCCAGGCCATAGGCTGATCGGACTCATTGCCGTGGTCATGCCATTTCCATGCGGGCGTGGTGACGAAATCGCCCTTCTTCATGATCGTGCGTTCGCCGCCGACCGCCGTATAGGCGCCTTCGCCTTCGATAATAAAGCGGTGCGCGTTCGGCGAGTGCTGGTGGCTGTCGGCGATTTCGCCGGGCATCAGGAACTGGATGCCGCCGAAGATCATGCCGACGGTGCGGGCGCTCTTCTTCTCATAGCTTGGATTAATCAGCATGAGGACCCGGCGCTCTGCCTCCTGTGGGGTGATCAGGTCGCCCCCGCGCAGCATCATCGGCTTGATCTCGTTCCAGCGCCAGATATGCGGGACGGCGGCGACGTTCGGTTCGTGTTGCGCGGCGGCCCCTAGGTTCAGCCAGAGGGGAATGATGCTCATCGCGTCCAGTTCGTTGTGAAACGTGTCGCGCTGTTCCTGCAGGTCGTTCGGGCGGTCGGTGGTGGTGGGCATCAGGTGGCTCCCTTGGCGGTTCGACTTGTGCAGAGACTGATCGAACCGCCGCCCGGCCCCGCCTGCGCCGATAGGCGCGGCCGGACCGCCGATGTTTCGGCGGATGATGTCCTCTCCCTGATTAGACAGTGTGCTGTCAGATAGGGGCGGGTCAATCGTCGCGACCCGACTGTCCGGAGCGCGAACAGATCAGGAGACGCTGATCTCTGTCTTGTACTTGACCTGCTTGAGCGCGAAGCTCGACTTGATGTTGGCCACACCTTCGATGGTCGAGATCTTCTGCACGATAAACCGCTCGACCTCGGAATTGTCCTTCACGAGGATGCGGACCAGATAGTCGCTGTCCCCGGTCATCAGGTAGCATTCCATCACTTCGGGAAAGGCATGCATGCGGGCCTCAAACGCCTCAAGCGCGCGTTCCACCTGCCGCTCTAGCGTGACGTGGATAAAGACGCTGACGCCCAACCCGACGGTCTCGGGATTAACCAGCGCCACGTACCGCCCGATCACGCCCGATTTCTCCATCGCTCGGACCCGCGCAAGACAGGGGGAGGGCGACAGCCCGACACGTTTTGCAAGCTCGACATTGCTTTGTCGGGCGTCGTTCTGAAGCTCTGCCAAGATTCTCTCGTCGATCTTGTCTAGCGTATTTTGCGGCACGATGTGCTCCTTATGGCAGGTATGGCAGCACAAGATGCGGCAATTTTCTGGTAACGACAAGCAATACAGTGACACCTGCGGTCACTCCCTCTGTAAACTGCCGGAAATCACGCGGAGGGGACCCATGTCCGATCAGATCACTCATCTGGATGCAGATCCGGAAGAAACACGGGAATGGCTTGAGGCCTATCAAGCCGTCTCTCAGGTTGGCGGTGGCGAACGCGCAAGCTTTTTGCTGGGCAAGCTGGAAGAGGCGGCGCGCCGCGACGGTGTCTTTGCCGGTGGGGGTCTGCCCTATTCCTCCTATCGCAACACCATCCCGCTGGCCAAACAGGGTGCCTATCCCGGCGATCTGGAGATCGAAACCAAATTGACCGCGATCATGCGCTGGAATGCCTTGGCGATGGTGGTGCGTGCGAACAAGGCCTATGGCGAACTGGGGGGACACATCGCCTCTTACGCCTCAGCTGCGGAGATTTTCGAGACCGGGTTCAACCATTTCTTCCGCGCGGCGGATGAAAATTTCGGTGGCGATCTGGTCTACTACCAGCCGCATTCCGCCCCGGGCGTCTATTCCCGCGCCTTCCTTGAAGGGCGATTAACCGAAGAGCAATTGGCAAACTACCGGCAGGAAACCAAGGGCGGGGGCCTCTGTTCCTATCCGCACCCCTGGCTGATGCCGGATTTCTGGCAGTTCCCGACCGGGTCCATGGGGATCGGCCCGATCAACGCGGTCTATCAGGCGCGGTTCATGCGTTACCTCGAAGGGCGCGGTCTGGCCGAAACGTCCGGGCGGCACGTCTGGGGTGTGTTCGGCGACGGTGAGATGGATGAGCCCGAGTCAATCGCGGGCCTGACGCTGGCGGCGCGCGAAAAGCTCGACAACCTGACCTTCATCATCAACTGCAACCTGCAGCGTCTTGATGGTCCCGTCCGCGGCAACGGGCAGATTATCCAAGAGCTGGAAAGCCTGTTCGTCGGCGCCGGCTGGAACGTGATCAAGGTGCTATGGGGCTCTGAATGGGACAACCTGTTTGGCCGCGACAACGACATGGCGCTGCTGCGTCGTTTTGCCGATACGGTGGATGGTGAATACCAGGATCTTGGGTCCAAGGACGGCGACTATAACCGGAGCAAGTTTTTCGACCGCGACCCGGCGACCCGTGCGCTGGTCGCGCATATGACGGATGCCGAGATCCACGCGCTGAAGCGCGGCGGCCACGACTTCCGCAAACTCTATGCCGCCTTTGCCGCAGCCAAGGCGCACAAGGGTCGTCCGACCGTGATCCTCGCCAAGACCAAGAAGGGTTATGGCATGGGCAATGCGGGCGAAAGCCGCATGACCGCGCACCAGTCCAAGAAGCTGGACATGGAGGCATTGGTGGCCTTCCGCGACCGGTTCAACCTACCCCTGTCCGAGCGTGATCTGGAGGAACTGCGCTTCCTCAAGCCCGCCGCCGACAGTGCTGAGATGAAGTACCTGCATTCCCGGCGCGAGGCGCTTGGTGGCTACATGCCGCAACGCCGCCAAACGACCGAGGAACCGCGCCGCCTGAAGGTGCCCGAGGCCGATAAATACGCCAAATTCGCCGTCGCGGCGGATGGCAAGGAAATGTCGACTACCATGGCCTTTGTCCGGATGCTCGGCGCGCTTCTGAAGGACAAGACCTTCGGCCCGTCCATCGTGCCGATCGTCGCGGACGAGGCGCGGACCTTTGGCATGGACAACCTGTTCCGCCAGATCGGCATCTATGCGCCGGACGGTCAGCTGTACGAGCCTGAAGATGCCGGGTCGATGATGTTCTACAAAGAGGCCAAGGACGGCCAACTGCTCGAAGAAGGCATTACCGAAGCCGGGGCGCTGTCGTCCTGGGCTGCGGCGGGCACCTCTTATTCGATCCACGACACGCCGATGGTGCCGTTCTACATCTATTATTCGATGTTCGGTTTCCAGCGCGTGGGCGATCTGATCTGGGCGGCCGCGGACCAGCGGTCGCGCGGGTTCCTGATCGGGGCCACCGCCGGACGGACGACCCTATCGGGCGAGGGGCTTCAGCATCAGGATGGCACGTCGCATCTGTCCGCGTCGGCGATCCCGAACTGCCGCGCCTATGATCCGGCCTTTGCCGGGGAACTGGCGGTTATCATGGATCACGGCATGCGCCGTATGATGGAAGAGCAGAAGGACGAGTTCTACTACATCACCGTGATGAACGAGAACTACGCCCAGCCCGACCTGAAGACGGGCAGCGAAGAAGACATCATCAAGGGGATGTACCTGTTTGATCAGCGGGGCGATGCGAAGGCGAAGAAACGCATCCGTATGGTCGGGTCGGGCACGATCCTGAACCAGGTGATCGCGGCGGCGGATATTTTGGCAAACGACTATGGCATCGCGTCCGACATCTTCAGCGCGACAAGCTGGAGCGAGCTGGACCGCGATGCGCGCGAAGCAGAACGCGCCAACCGGTTCGGCACCTACACGCGCGAAAGCCATGTTTCGAAACTGTTGGATGGTGACATGCCGGTCATCGCGGCGAGCGACTATGTCCGCGCCGTGCCGGGCCTGATCGCGCCTTATGTCGATGCGCCGATGACAATCCTTGGCACGGACGGGTTCGGGCGGTCCTCGAACCGGGTGAACCTGCGCGACTTTTTCGAGGTCGACGCCAAGAACATCGCGCTCGCGGCGATTGCCGCCATGGTGAAGGCCGGGCATCTGGAGGCGAAGGTTCAGGCCGAGGCGATCAAGAAACTGAATGTGGACACGGGCGCAGCCGCCCCGTGGACCGTGTGAGGTCTGGCATGAGCAACATTATCGAACTGCGTGTCCCGGATATTGGCGACTTCAAGGATGTCGAGATCATCGAGATCCCCATTGGTCCCGGCTATACGATCAGCGCCGACGATACGGTGATCGTGCTGGAAAGCGACAAGGCGACGTTGGATGTCCCCGCTGAGATGGGCGGCAAGATCACCGAGCTGAAGGTCGCCGTGGGCGATACGGTCAGCCAGGGATCCGTGATTGCCATGATCGAGGTGTCGGAGGATGCAGCGGCTACTTCTGCACCTGCGCCATCGACCGAGGCGGTAGCCCTGGCTCCGGCACAATCTACGGCCCCTGAACCTGATGCCCCAAAAGCCGCCCCGACCCCTGCGCCAAGTGCCGCCCCAAGCGCGGCACCAAGTGCGCCGTCGACGGACAGGCTGGCCCATGCGTCCCCCTCCATCCGAAAGATGGCGCGGGAACTGGGGGTTGCGATTGGCGACGTGCCGGGCACTGGTCCACACGGGCGGATCACGCGGGACGATCTGACCAAATTTGTCAAACGGGTCGTGTCCGGTGGCGCGGGCGCGCCCATGGCGGGTCCGGGTGTGGGCGGCGATCTGCCCGCTTGGCCCGAGGTCGATTACGCAGCATTCGGCCCGATCGAGCGTGTGCCGCTAAGCCGGATCCGCAAGATTTCTGGCCCCAGCCTAGCGCGCAACGCCATGGTCATCCCGCATGTCACCAATTTCGAAGAGGCCGACGTCACCGACACCGAAGCCTTCCGCAAGACGGCCAATGCCGACGATCCAGACGCCGCCAAGCTGACCATGCTGGCCTTTGTGGTCAAGGCCTGCGTTTCGGCGTTGAAAGCCTATCCGGAGTTCAACTCTTCGCTCGACGGTTCTGACATCGTGGTCAAGAAGTACCACCATATCGGCGTCGCGGCGGATACGCCCGGCGGGTTGGTCGTGCCGGTGATCCGGGACGCTGACACCAAATCCCTGCGCGAGATCGCGGGCGAGATGAAAGACCTTGCCGGGAAGGCGCGGGCGGGCAAGCTGGGGCCAAAGGACATGCAGGGGGCGACCTTTACCATTTCGTCGCTTGGCGGGATCGGCGGGACCAACTTCACCCCGATCATCAACGCGCCCGAGGTGGCGATCTTTGGCATGACCCGCGCAGCGATCAAACCGGTCTGGGACGGGTCGGCGTTCCAGCCGCGGCTGATCCAGCCGATGAGCCTGAGCTGGGATCACCGCGTCGTCGACGGCGTGGCGGCGGCAAAGTTCCTTGTGCATGTGCGCGACGTCCTGTCGGATTTCCGCCGGATCAGCCTGTGAGGGGATGGCAATGACGTTTCAGGTCAAAGTCCCGGATACGGGCGGAGCAGCCGAAGTGACCGTGGCAGAGATCACGGTCGCGGTCGGAGATACGATCGCGGCTATGGACGAGGTGGCCCTGCTGGAAAGCGACAAGGGGGTGATGGATATTCCCGCTGAAGTTGGCGGTAAGGTCGTGTCTATCGACGTGAAGATCGGCGACGTGGTGACAGCTGGGCAAAGCCTGATGACGCTGGACGCGGTTGCGGAGGAGAAATCCACGCCCGTGCCCGCACCCAAGGCCGAAGCTTCCGCTGCACCGGTGTCTGCACCGGCCGAGGGCGAGGCGCAATTGGTGGTTCTGGGCGGCGGGCCGGGCGGGTATACGGCGGCGTTCCGTGCAGCCGACCTCGGCCTGAACGTGACCCTTATCGATCAGCGGGCGTCCCTTGGCGGGGTCTGTCTGAATGTCGGCTGTATCCCGTCGAAAGCTTTGCTGCATCTGGCGAAGGTCATTGATGAGGCCAAGCACAGCGCCGACGCCGGGATCAGTTTCGGTGCGCCGAAGATCAATCTGGAGGGGGTACGGGCTTTCCGAGACAAGACCACCGGTCGTCTGACCTCGGGTCTTGCGGGGTTGGCCAAGCGGCGGAAGGTTCGCGTCGTGACGGGTCAGGGGCAGTTCATCGGTCCGAATGAGATCGAGGTGACGGGCGCAGAAGGGTCCGAAACGATCCGCTTCCGCAACGCGATCATCGCTTGTGGGTCCGAACCCGTCCGCCTGCCATTCCTGCCGGACGATCCGCGCATCATGGACAGCACCGGCGCACTGGCGCTGGAGGATGTGCCCGAGCGTCTGCTGATCATCGGCGGCGGCATCATCGGGCTTGAGATGGCCGAGGTCTATCACGCCCTTGGCAGCAAGATCACCGTGATCGAGTTCATGGACAAGATCATCCCCGGTGCCGATGCCGACATTACCAAACCGCTGCACAAACGGATTTCGGCGCGCTACGAAGAGGTGCTTTTGAAGACCAAGGTCACCGGCGCGACCGCCACGGATGCGGGGATCGAAGTGAGCTTCGAGACCGGTGGCGAGACACGAACCGCGACCTTCGATCGGGTTCTGGTCGCGACGGGGCGTCGCCCCAACGGCGACCGGATCGGGGCTACTGCGGCGGGGATCACCCCGGACGAGCGGGGCTTTATCTCGGTCGACATGCAGATGCGCACGGCGCAGCCGCATATCTTCGCGGTGGGCGACGTGGTTGGCCAGCCGATGCTGGCGCATAAGGCCGCGCATGAAGGCAAGGTCGCGGCCGAGGTCATCGCCGGAGAGAAGGCCGCCTTTGATCCGCTGGCGATCCCTTCGGTTGCCTATACCGACCCCGAAATCGCCTGGGCCGGGCTGACAGAGACCGAGGCCAAGGCCAAGGGCATCCCTTATGAAAAGGGTGCGTTCCCCTGGGCTGCTTCGGGGCGGGCGCTGTCGATGGGACGCGACGATGGGTTGACGAAAATCCTGATCGATCCCGAGACCAAGCGCGTGATCGGTGGGGCCATGACCGGCCCGAATGCCGGTGAGCTGTTGGCGGAAATCGTCGTCGCGATCGAGATGGGGGCAGTGGCCGAAGACCTTGGCCTTTCGATCCATCCGCATCCGACACTGTCGGAAACCGTAGCCTTTGCGGCGGATGCCTATCTGGGAACATTGACTGACGGATAAGGCCTGCGCTTTATTCGCCCGACAAATTGACCGCCCAGTCCTGATCTTGGACCGGGCGGTTTTTCTTTACATGACCGACGGAAGCCAGAGCGTAACCTGCGGAAAGAGCACAAGGATCAGGATCCGCACGCAATCCGCGAGGAAGAACGCCATGATCCCGCGATAGATCGCCGTCAGCGGTATGTCGGCACGCATCGCGTTCAGAAGCATCACATTGATGCCGATCGGCGGCGTCAGCATGCCGACCCCGATCAGCGCCACGTTCAATATGCCCCACCAGATCGGGTCATACCCAAGCGACAGGATGATCGGCAGCACGAAGGGCAGAGTGACCACGACCGCCGCGACCTCGTCGAAAAAGGCGCCAAGGATGAGATACATCACCACCAGCACGAAGATCACGCCAAGTGGGGGCAGGCCAAGGTTCCGGATCGCGCCCATCATCTCCTGGCTGACGCCACTGATGCTGACGAAGTAGGAAAAGATCATCGCGCCGAAAACGATGATGTAGATCATCACGGTTGCGACGCTGGCCTCGGACAGGACAGCGAGGAAAGTGTCGCGGTTCAGCTTGCCGCGTCCAAGGGCGAAGACAAAGGCAAAAACGACGCCGACGGCGGCTGCTTCGTTCACAGTGAAAAAGCCCGAGTAGATGCCGCCAAGGACGATGATCGCCAGCGTGATCGCGCCCCAGGATTTCCCGATGGCTTTGATACGGGTCCGGAAGGGCAGTTTTTCTGATCCGGGCATGGCAGCGGGGTTGATCCGGGCGACGACCCAAATGGCCGTCAGGTAAAGGACGACTGACAGCAAGGCTGGCAGGATTGCGGCCGAGAACAGTCGCAGCACGGATTCCTCGGTCAGCACGGCGTACAGGATCATGATGCTCGACGGCGGCACGATGATGCCCAAGGTCCCCCCGGCGGCGACGGTTCCGGCGGAGTTACCCTTAGCATAGCCGCGAGAAATCATTTCGGGCAGCGCGACACGACCGAAGGTCGCAGTGGTGGCAACCGAAGAACCGCAGACCGCGCCGAAACCGGCACTCGCCACGATGGTTGTTGCGGCAAGCCCGCCGGGCCGATGTCCTACTAGCGCCTCGGCCGTTTCGAAGATGTCGCGCGCCAGCCCTCCTGTCGCAGCTAGGCTTCCCATGAGCATGAACAGAGGTATGACAGCAAGGTCGAGGTTGGCCATGGTCGCGGCGGGTTCCGACGCCATCAGCTTGATTGCCGGACCCCAGCCGGTGATGGCGGCAAAGCCGGACACGCCCACGACGGCCATGGAAACGCCAATCGGCACGTGCAGAGCGATCAGCCCGAACATGCAGATCAGCCCGATCAGCGCGATAGTCGTCGGATCCATGGTCAAAGCCCTTCGCTTTTGGTGGCGTCCTGCGGCTGGTCAGGGGCAGGTGGACCGCGGTCTTCGATCAGCGCAATCACATCATGGATTACGTTGGAAACCTGAATAACTGTGGCGTAGTAGAGAAAGACGGTCGCGACGCTCCACCACGGCCAGATCGGCCAGGCCAGAACCCAGGTTCGGCGACCGCTGGAATAGACGCCCTCTACGAAGGGGATGAACTCCCACGCCATAACGGCGATGAAGGCAAGGACGATCAGGCTCGCGAAAAGTCGGAGGATATTGTTGACCGTGACGCCAAGTACTGCGCCAAGCACCTCGACCGAGATGTTCTTGCGCCCGGCCAGGTTCGCGGGAATACAGCTGGCGATCACGATCGCCATCACGACCGAGCTTACGTCGTTGACCCCGTGAATGGGCGCGGAAAAGATAGACCGTAGCAGCGCATCGATCGTCGTCATCACGGCCAGCACGAAAAGCCCGGCAAAGCCGATTAACGCCAGCCAATTTGCGCCGCGGCGCAGTGCCATGTCGAAATTGGCCAAGGATCACCCCTCCCCGATGATGTGGCTGGACCATCCCTAGCCGGATTTCCAATGAGATTTCATTCGGATCTTGGATCTGTTCGAGGGGCGAACACCCGCCCCGGATACGAGATCAGCTGGCGACCCGGAACTGTGCGATTTCGGCTGAACTGAGTTTGCCGACCAGATCACGCGAGATTGCATCGACAGTGCGCAGCAGCTTCTCTCGATAAAGCTCGACCGCCTTGTCGAAGCTGAGTGAGCTGGTGGACCAGATAAGTGTCAGACAAGCGAATACTCGGTCCTCGTACCATATAGGGGCCGCGATACTGCCCGTTTCGGGGGTGAAATCCGACTGCCGATAGCCAACACCCAATTGCCGAATCCTGGGCAGGATCGCCTCGATCGCGCCGTCCTTGGTGACGAAGGGGGCCGTGCGACCCGTCATCTCGGTCAGCAGGCCGAGCACGGCGCGGCGTTCGTCTTCGGGCAGGTAGGCCAGATACGCACGGCCCGAGGCGGTTTCGAGCAGGGGCAGCTGCTTGCCGACCATGCCATGATGCACCGAGTAGGGGCTGAGCTGATGGGTGGATTCCCGTACCTCCATATGGTGGCTGCGGAAGGTCACCAGATCCAGCGGCCATAGCACATCACGGCCCAGGTCGATCATGTGTGGCACCGCGACTTGGCAAACCCAGTCTTCCTCCCGGAACCCCGAACTCAGAGATTTGACATGCAGGGTGGGGCGCCACCGGTTCGAGAAGTGATCTTTCGAGACGAGCCCCATGTCTTCCAGCGTCTTTAGCAGACGATAGACAGACGGGCGCGGGATATCGGTCGCCTCGGCGATTTCTCCGGGTTTGGCCCCGTTGAAGCGGTTTACGGCCTGAAGCACGGACACGCCGCGTTCAAGCGCTCTGATTGACGATTCAGAAATAGGTGCCTCCCCTCGCCAATTTCTTCGACTCTGCAATCAGTGTGTATGCTGTCGAATTACGAGTAAAGGTATTTATGCAGTAAGCTGTCAAAAATTGGTGACTACGTCCAGTTCCCTGAATTTTGTGAAACTACATTAATCACAATGAGTTAGTTTGTCCGCGCGGCGCATATTCCGTCGCGATCACATCCTAGAATTCGCCTGCTTTGTTCAACAGGCGGACAAGGCGGAGTTTCCACGGGAACTGAGACGGCGTGACAGGTAGAGGTCAGTCGAGCGTATTCCGTATGTTTCGGCCCTGCCGGGCCGTCAGCGTATGGCAGACACACCCGTGCCATAACTTGCGAGGAGGAGTTAGCACATGTCCATCACGTCACTTGGCTATATCGGTATCAATTCCAAGAAACTCGGAGACTGGGACGGGTTCGCCACCGACCTGCTGGGCATGCAGAAAGTTGACGGCGGCGGCTCTATGGGCCTCTACCGTATGGACGACCGCAAGCAACGCCTGATCGTGACCGGCGAAGGCGAAGAGGACCTGGCCTTCATGGGCTGGGAAGTCGACACGCCGGACGATCTGGATGCCTTGGCCTCTAAGCTCGAGAACCATGGCGTGAAGGTAACCTGGCACGGCGAAGGCCTTGCCGACCAGCGTCATGTCGCCCGGCTCATTTCCTTCTGCGACCCCGACGGCAACCGGCTTGAGGCATTCTGCGGCCCGGAAATCGCGAGCGATCCTTTCCTGTCCGGTCGTCCGATCTCGGGCTTTAAGACTGGCTCTCTTGGTATGGGACACGCGGTTCTGCATGTCGCGGACGTTCAGGGCATCCTGCATTTCTACCGAGATATCTTGGGCTTCAATGTGACCGATTACGGGCTGACGCCTTACCCGCTTTACTTCTTCCACGTGAACGGACGGCACCACAGCTTTGCCATGGTCGGATCAGGTAAGAAGGGCATTCACCACTTCATGGTCGAGCTTCTGTCGCTGGATGACGTGGGCCAAGGCTATGACATCGCGCAAGAGCGCGAAGAGGGCGTGGCCTATTCGCTTGGCCGCCATTCTAACGACCACATGATGAGCTTTTACACCAACACGCCGTCCAAGTTCTTTGTTGAATACGGCTGGGGTGCGCAGATCGTCGATCCCGCCACCTGGGAGCCTTTCGAGACGCACGAAGGCCCTTCCACCTGGGGTCACGAGCGTCTTTATTTGCCCGAGGACGATAAGGTCCGGAACAAGATGCGCGAGATGCGGCACAACAATGCCAAGACAGGCTTCCGCGCGCCAGACCCGCAGCCGAACTGCGCATGGCTTGACCGCATCGTTCACAGCGAATGATCGCTGACTGATACCAACCAAATTAAAGGAGGCCGACTCATGCGGATCGCTTCTTATGTTCTTCCGGACGGAACGGGATCTTATGGCCGTGTCGACGGTGACACCATCGTGGATGCAGGTGGACTGCGCGGCCAGTACGCCGATCTGAGAGCGCTGATCGCGGCGGATGCGCTCGACGCGCTTGAATCGGCCAGTGGTGAAACGCTGGCTGTGTCGGACGTCACGATGCTGCCCACGATCCCAAACGCGGACAAGATCATCTGCATTGGCCTCAACTACCTTGGTCACATCAAGGAAACTGGCCGCGACCGGCCAGAGTACCCCTCGATGTTTACCCGCTACGGGTCGTCCATCGTAGGTCATGACCAGCCGCTTGTCCGGCCGACTGTGTCCGACAAATTCGATTTCGAGGGCGAATTCACCGTTATCATCGGGAAGCCCGGCCGACACATTCCCAAAGACAAAGCTTACGAGCATGTGGCGGGTTACACCTGCTTCAATGACGGATCGATCCGGGACTACCAGCGTCACACGACGCAGTTCTGGGGCGGCAAGAACTTTTGGCGATCCGGTTCCATGGGGCCTTGGATGGTGACCTCGGACGAACTGGGCGATCCGACTAAGCCGCGCATGGTCACCCGCCTGAACGGCGAGGTCATGCAGGACACCTCTGTCGGTGATCTAGCCTTCGATATTCCCGATCTGATTGCCTACATTTCGACGATCATCGACTTGGCACCGGGCGACATCATTGCCACCGGCACACCCAGTGGCGTTGGCAACTTCCGGGACCCGAAGGTCTTTATGAAACCGGGCGACACCATCGAGGTCGAGATAGAGGGGATCGGAACCCTGACGAACTCGATCATCGACGAAAGCTGATACCAAAAAGGCGGGAGAGACCCCATGAAAGCGTTGTACACCGACGTCGCTGTGATTGGCGGAGGCCCTGTCGGGCTGAGCACGGCAAATCTACTGGGCCTGCTTGGAATCGACTGCCAACTTTACGAGCAGAACCCCACAACGTCGTTCCACCCGCGCGGCCACGTTGTGAACACCCGCACGATGGAAATTCTGCGAACGGCGGGGATTGCTGAGGCCGTCGATGAAGTCTCGCTCCCGCTGGAACGTCATGCAGGGATCGGATTCGTCACCAGCCTTGCGGGGGACGAGATCGGGGTGATCGAAACGCGAAGCGATCCGGAATGGGCCCGGATCGAGCAATCGCAAAGCCCTGTGTTCAAACGTTCGTGCCCGCAGGACAGGCTTGAACCCGTGCTGCGCGACCATGCCGAGGCGCTGAAAGGCGTGGGCGTCAATTTCGGCCATACGGTGACGCAGGTTAGGCAGGATGCCGACGGCGTGACGCTCGACTGGACCGACAGCGAGGGCCAGAGCGGCCAGACACGGGCGAAGTACCTCGTCGCGGCGGACGGCCCGCGTAGCAAGACACGTGACGCGGTCGGTATCGGGATGGAAGGGCGGTCCATCGGGCAGCAGATCGGTATCTACTTCCACGCTGACCTGTGGGCTTATGTCGAGAAGCGGCCCTATCTGCTGTGGTGGATATACAATGCACGGACTTCGGGGGTCCTGATCTCTCTCGATGGTCGCCACCGCTGGACTTACAATTTCGGTTATCGCGAGGATCAGTCCCGCGACGAGTTCACCGAAGAGCGGTGCCTTGAGATCCTGCGCGCGGCCATCGGTGACGCGGATGTCCCGATTGAGATCAAGAACATCATGCCATGGCGGATGCAGGCGCGGATTGCCGACCGGATGTCGTCGGGCCGTGTTTTCATCGCCGGGGATGCCGCACATCCGTTGCCGCCGACGGGCGGGCAGGGGATGAACACCGGCGTGGCCGACGTGCACAACCTTGTCTGGAAACTGGATCTGGTGCTGAAGGGACTGGCCCCCGCCAGCCTGCTGGACAGCTACAGCGAGGAACGCCTGCCCGTTGCCCGGTTCAACGTCGAACAAAGCGAACGTAACGCGATGGCGATGGCCAAGCGCGGCCTTTCGGGCATCATGGCAAATGACAACGACCTTTTGGCCCATCTCGAAGGGCCAGAAGGTGCCGAGAACCGCGCGCGGCTGGCCGAGGGGATCCCCGAACAGCGCGAACATTTCGACTATCCCGGCCAGACCTTCGGCTTCTTCTACGACTCCGGTCTGATCACGCCGGACGGCACGCCGGAGCCGGAATTTTCGGTCAAGACCTACACGCCGACCGCCCGCTCGGGTCATCGCGCGCCGCATATGGTGGTTTCGGTTGGGGGCAAGGAAACCTCGCTGCTCGACCTTTTCAGATATGAGGGTTTCACCCTGCTGACCGGACCGGATGGCGAAGCTTGGAAAGCCGCAGTTGATCCAAAGAGAGCCGTGACCTGCTACACGATTGGCCGCGAGATCGAGGTCAATACAAAGGCATGGTGTGATCTTTATGGCGTTACCGCAGAAGGCGCGGTTCTGGTCCGGCCCGATGGGCATGTCGCTTGGCGGTGTGCCCGGGCCGGGGACCCGTCGGTGCTGCGCGATGCATTGGCGCGGGCCGTCGGAGGGACGCCGCAGGACATCAAAGCAAAGGAAGAAGTGGCAGATAATGCAAATCCCTGAAACGCAGACCGCCGTAATCATTAGCGAAGCCGGCGGGCCAGAGGTTCTGGTTCCCGCTGAGGTGCCGGTTGAGGCACCGGGCAAAGGGCAGGTCCTGATCAAGGTCGCCGCCGCCGGGATCAACCGCCACGACGTGCATCAGCGCTCTGCCGGACGGCATGCTGACGGAAAGGCCATTCCGGGGCTGGAGGTCAGCGGGACGGTTGTGGTGATTGGCCCTGATGTTGCAGGTCTGGCTGAAGGTGACCGGGTGATGGCGCTGGTACAGGGCGGGGGCTATGGCCAGTACGTCGTTGCCAATGCCGCGCTTGTCATGCCCGCACCCGAAGCCCTGTCGGACATCGAGGCCGCGGGCTTTCCCGAAGCAGCCTTCACCACATGGTGGAACTTTTTCCATCTGATGTCGCTGCGCGAGGACCAGTTCGCTCTGTTTCACGGCGGCACCAGCGGTGTGGGTCATATCGCGCTTCAGGCTATGTCGGCACTTGGCTATCGGGTCATCGCGACGGCGGGCAGTGACGAAAAGGTCGAGGCCTGCAAGGGCTTTGGCGCATTTGCCGCGTTTTCTTACAAGGATGCCGATCTGGCCGACAAGGTCATGAATGTGACGGACGGTGCAGGGATTTCCGCGCTGCTCGACGTCTCGGCTGGGGCGCATCTTGAGCAGGATTTGAAGATGATGGCACCCGATGGCCAGATCGCGCATCTGTCGGGCGGCGGCGGTGCTGCACTGAACATTCCGCTGCGCGATTTGATGGCGAAACGGGTCAAGATCACCGGGTCGCTGCTGCGTCCGCTGCCGCTCGACCGAAAAGCCGCCGTGGCCGAGACTATCCGCAAGGAAGTCTGGCCGCTGCTAGGCACCAAGGTGCGCCCGACCATCGCGCAAGAGTTTGATTTCCGGGATGCCGCCGGTGCGCATCGCGCCATGGAAGCCAACAACCATATTGGTAAGATCATGCTCAAGGTTTTGCACGACTGAGAGGTACAGGGAGGTACTCTATGAAGTTCTATTACTCGCCCGGCGCATGTTCGCTTGGCATCCATTTCTTGCTTGAGGAAATCGGCGTCGATTACGAAGGTGTGCCTATCCTCATCAAAGACGGCGACCAGTTGAAAGAGCCCTATGTTTCGGTCAACCCGAAGTCCAAGGTGCCGGCGGTCCTGCGGGACGATGGAACGCTGCTGACCGAGTTCGGCGTAATCGCACATTGGCTGGCTCACACCTATGCCAAGGACAGTTTCGTTCCCGAAACCTTTGAGGAAGAACTGCGCACAATGGAGACGCTCGATTATCTCGTCGCGACCGTCCACATGCAGGGATTTTCTCGGATGCTGCGACCCCAAAAGTTCACCCCGAACGAAGCCGACCTCGATTGGGTGCGCGAGAACGGCAATGCCATCGTCATGAAGGCGGCCAAGCACCTGTCGCAGCAGCTGTCCGACAAGCCGTTCATCATGGGTGACAAGATGACGATCGCCGACGCCGCGCTGTTCTACACAATGTTCTGGGGCGTTGTGCGGCTGAACCTCGATCTGCCCGAGAACCTGATCGCCTATTTCAAGCGGATGTCTGACCGGCCGGCCGCGAAGAAGGCTCTCGAACTCGAAGGCCTCGTCTGAATTTGCCGAAGGCGGCAGGTTGATCCTGCCGCCATAAAGCTCTTAGACAGGCGGCTTTCCCAGATGCAGACCGGCGTCGGTCAGCATCAGTTCGCCGGTGACATGGCGTGACGCGTCCGAGAAGAAGAAAAGCGCTGTGTCCGCGATGTCGTCCGGGCCGGAAGCCACGCCAAGTGGGGTCGATTGTTCCACACGGTTGACGACATTCTGAAAGCTTTCTTCATCCATGCTGTCTTTGAACCAGCGGGTGCCGATAAAGCCCGGGCAGATCGCGTTGACGCGGATTGCCGGGGCCAACGCACGGGCCAGCGACAAAGTCATGGTGTTCAGAGCGCCCTTGGACGCGGCGTATGAGATCGAAGACCCTATCCCCTTCACCCCCGCGATAGACGAAGTATTGACCACTGAACTGGCCCGGCCCGACTTTTCATAGGCGGCTACCAATAGCGGTTTTGTTGCTTGCAGCACCAGGTAGGGGGCGACGACGTTGACCGCGTAGACGTCCAAGAAATCCTCTCTCGACAGCGCATCAAGATCGGCATGGTTGGGCGCGTGACGTGTGATTCCGGCGTTATTCCCAAGAATATCCAGCCTGCCGAATTCTGCAGCGGCATCAGCCAACGCACGGCATCCATCCGGATCGGCGACATTGGCCTGAACGACGCTGACCTTCACGCCATGGGATCGACACATATCGGCAGTTTCTTCGGCCTCTTTAGCCGACCGGGAGTAGTTGACGATAATATCCGCGCCGCGTTCCGCGAGTTTGACGGCCATGGACCGACCAAGCCCTGACCCGGAACCCGTAATAAGCGCCACTCGATCTTCGAAGTCTGTCATCGCAAAATCCAATCTATTTTAGTAAATAAAATATATTTTCATGCACGGGACGCGATTTCAACTTCTTATTACTATACGCCGATGAATGTTGGCGAAAAATTTGGTGCGCTGGCGACTAGCCCTTGATCAAAAAAAACGGGCCCGCCGAAGCGGGCCCGGAAAATTCCCGGCAACCTGATGGTCGCACGAGGGAGGATTAATTAGAGTTCGCCGCCACGTACGCGTCGAACAGTTCCTGCCGACCTTCACCGCCAGCAATCCAGGCATCGGTCGCAGGCTGAGACGCTGCTTTCCAGGCATCCATCGTTGCCTGATCGGCTGCGTGGATCTCGATCTTGCCCTCTGCAACATACTCTTCCTTGGCGGTTGCGTCATAGGCATCGAATGCCTCGCCGAACATGGTGGCAAAGGCCGCGCCCGAGACTTTGTCGATGCCGGCTTTGGCTTCGGCAGAGAGGCTTTCATATTTTTGCTTGTTCATCACGACCATCAGCGGGCTTGTGCCCATAGGCACCTCGAGAACGTGCTCGATAGTGTCGCCGATCCGGAAGGTTTTGATTGCGTTCCAGTCATTGAACGACCCGTCGATCACACCGCGCGAAATGCTTTCCGCGATGGTCGGTCCGGTGATCCCGCCGACAGCGACAGCGCCCATGTCTTCGATCGCAACCAAGAGATTGGGAGAAGACGCCCGGAAGTTGCGGCCTTTCAAGTCCTCAGGCATTATGATTTTCGGCTTCGAAACGACGTTCTGCGGTGTCGTGGTGAAGAGACCAATAATTTTGAATTTGTCGAAGTCGCCTTCCAGAAGTCCCTGTTCGAACATGGACCACATTGCTTCGGATCCAGCCTTCGAGCTGGTGACCACGAAGGGCAGTTCGCCGACCGTCAGGCCGGGAAAGACACCGGGATTATAGCCCGCAACGATAAAGGCCACATCCGCCACGCCGTCTTCGACCAGCTTCAGTTGCTGTGCGGGCGACCGGCCAAGCGTACCGCCCGGGAACATCTTGACGGTCACTTCGCCGCCCGTCGCGTCTTCGACATTCTTGCCCCACTGCGGGAAGACCTGCGACGTCAGGAACGCAACAGGCGGTTCGAAGCTCGAAAAGCGAAGCTGCTCTGCCTTGCTCGGCAGAGCAAGGGCGGCGGTGGCCAGAATGGCGCTGGCGATGGTTTTGTAGAACATGGTTCCTCCCATGGGTTCAGTTTCTTTCGTGCATCGAATTCATATATTTGAGCGACTTTGCGGTATTTCGATTCGGCCGTTCGGTTCACCAGGTGGACAGCTTCAGTTCAGCATCCCCGGCAACCACAGCGTCAGGGCCGGGAAGAATACCAACACCGCCAGCCGGAACATGTCGGCGATGAAGAAGGGGAAGATGCCCTTGTAGATTTGCTGCAGCGGTATATCCCGACGCATGGCGTTCAGAACCATGACGTTGATCCCAATCGGCGGGGTGATCATGCCGATCTCGATAACTATGACATTGATGATACCCCACCAGATGAGGTCGAAGCCAAGGTGCTGCACGACCGGAATGACGAAGGGGATGGTGATGATCATCGCGGCCACTTCGTCAAAGAAGGCGCCCAGAACGATGTATAAGGCGATGAAGGCCAGAATGACGCCTGCGGGAGGCATGTTCAGCGCCGTAATCCCATTTACGATCATCGACGGCGCGTCAGTCACGGACATGAAGTAGGAAAAGATCGTCGCCCCGAAGACCATGATGTAGATCATTGCCGTCGTGGTGGAGGCGCCGACAAGGATCCGACCCAGTTCCTTAATATCCAGCCCCTTGCGTGCGATCAGGAAGGCAAAGGCAATAACCACGCCGACAGCTGCCGCTTCGTTCACCGTGAAAAAGCCGCTGTAAATGCCGCCCAGAACAGAGATCGACAGCACCATGACGCCCCAGCCCTGCAACAGGGCCCGGAACCGCTCCCTCCAGGGCAGGGGGGCCAATTCGGCAGCGGCGGATTTGTCGAAGTGCACCGTGGCGCGGACGGCCAGGGTATAGAAGGTCACGGCGATGATCGCGGGAATGATCGCTGCGGTGAAAAGATCGACGACGAACTGTTCGGTTAGAATGGCGTAAAGCACCATGATGGTCGAAGGCGGCACGATGATGCCAAGAGTGCCGCCTGCTGCGATCGATCCCGAGGCGAGCGACGGCGCGTAGCCGCGTTCCAGCATTTCGGGAAGGGCGACCCGCCCGAAGGTCGCGGTTGTCGCGACGCCCGATCCGCAGACCGCGCCGAAACCGCCGCAGCCGATAACGGTCGCCGTCGCCAACCCACCCTTGCGATGCCCGATAAAGGCATGCGCGATATTGTAGACGTCATTCGCCAGCCCGGCCGAAGCCGCGAGATTCCCCATGAGCATAAACAACGGGATGACGGCGAGGTTGAGGTTCGTCAGCGTGGCGGCCGGTTCACTGGCAATCAGTGATAGGGCAGGCCCCCAGCCCACGACCATGGCAAAGCCGCCCATTCCGACAAATCCCATGGCGATGCCGATGGGAATATGTACGGCAATCATGAGCAGCATGAGGGCAAAGCCCAGTCCGGCGATCAGAAGAGGATCCAAGGTCACACGCCCTCCTGCGGGTCGGGTTGCGACCTTGGTGTGCCGTTGTCCGTAAGCAGCGCGATTACATCATCAACGAAAACCATGAGCTGGGTGACTGCCGAGACGAAAAAACCAACGGTCGCCACATACCACCACGGCCCGATTGGCCAGCCCAGAACCCAGGTCCGTTCACCGCTTGACCAGACGGATTCCGAATAAGGCACGAATTGCCAGGCGAGCAGGGTGAAGAAGATCAGCACAGCAAGGCTGGCAAGCGCTTGCAGAAACAGGTAGACGCGCCCGCCTATAACCTGCCCCAAGATCTCGACTGAAATGTTCTGTTTCAGAAAAAGCGCCTGCGGGATGCAGGCCGCTATGACGACCGCCATGACCATCGCGGACACATCGTTGACCCCTTTCAGGGGGAAGTCGACGG
This sequence comes from Pseudooceanicola aestuariicola, assembly GCF_045763785.1. Classification (NCBI taxonomy): domain Bacteria; kingdom Pseudomonadati; phylum Pseudomonadota; class Alphaproteobacteria; order Rhodobacterales; family Paracoccaceae; genus Pseudooceanicola; species Pseudooceanicola aestuariicola. The sequence goes on from NZ_JBJGSF010000004.1 coordinate 88,702, forward strand.
TCGTCCGCAAAATGATGTCTAGAACGACCATAATCGAAAGGATCAGCAGGCCTGAAAAGCCCACCAGCGCCAGCGCATAGGCGGCGCGTTCTGTCACGATATGGAATTTCTGGTACATGGTCCCCCCAATCGGAATAACAGGGCCGGGTGGCTAATCCGCCTGTCCGATCTTCATTTTTCGTGTTTTCTTCTCAGTCGTTATCCGCCCCGGCAGTCACGTCGAGCCGGCGCAGGTCCGGATCGGGCGCGGGCTGGAGTTCGGCGTTCGACCGGAACAGGGTGGCATAGCGCTCCATCCCTTCGGCCAGTGCGTCGGGATGGAAAGCCGCAGCGGTGTAACGGTCAGGCCGGACCAATAGGATTTCGTCGCGATGCGTCCGCAGCATACGGACCCGGTCATCCGCCGCAGTGGCGGGGGGCATCGCCTTGGAGACCTGGCCATAGGGAATGTATGTCTTGGACAGCGGATGCCCCAAGAACGCGTCGGCCTTGAGCACCGAAAGCGCTTTCGCGCCCTTGTCGTCCTGCGCGATCAGCGCGAAACCTGGCCCTAGCAGGTGATCAAGCTTGAACGTCTCGCCCTTCAGGACCACATCCGGCTGCGGCACCATCTCGCCCACGATCGCGCCCTCGAAGGCGGCCGAGTTCAGGCCTGAAAACAGTCCCCGCGTATAGCGGGGCCGGGGTTTGAATTTCATCTTCAGCAGGTAATCCTGTGCTGCTGGGAACGGCTTCAACGCCTCCATCAGCTGGGTCCGGAAGGCGACCTGTGCGGGGTCAACCGGCATGACGATGTCGCCCATAACGACTGCCAGCTGGATCATAGCCCAAGCGGGTTCATGCCGTTCGGCCTCATAGCTGTCGAGGATCGCGGGATCGGCCCCGCCTTTGAGGATCGAAGCGAGTTTCCACGCAAGGTTCGTCGCGTCGCGCAGGCCCGCGTTCATGCCCTGACCGGCAAACGGCGGCGTCATGTGGGCCGCGTCACCCGCCAGCATGATCCGGCCCGATTTCCACGTCTTCGCAATACGCGCGTGGAAAGTGTAAATCGTGGCTCGGATGATGTCCTTGTCGTCCAGAGTCCGATACGGTGCGACCAGTTCGCGGATCTTGGTCCGGTCAAGGATCTCTTCATGCGTCTCGCCGGGCAGCAACATGAATTCGTAGCGCCGCCCGCCATTTGGGGCCGGGACCGACACAGCTGGACGTTTATTTGAACAGATGAAATGCGTGTAGTTAACCAGGTCGGGATCGTTCATCGTATCAAGCACAAGCCAGTCCTGCGCATAGGTCGACCCGTCCATGGGAATCCCTAGACGCTCGCGGATCGGGCTGCGGCCACCGTCGGCCGCAACAACGTAATCGGTACGGATCGTGCGGGCTTTGCCCTCGGGATCGGTCAGGTGAACGACGACGCCATCGGGGCCGTCATCGGTGCCGGTTACCTCGGAGGAGAAAAAGACATCGCACAGGTCTTCTTTCTCGATCAAACCGCGCAGTGAGGCTTCCATTTCAGGCTGGTTGATGAAGTGGCGTTTTGGGAACCCGTAGTCTTCGGGGCCCGCGCCGACGCGGGCAAATTGCTTGCCGTCGTCGTCGACGTATTCCGCGCCGTCCCCAATCTCGGTATGGGCTAGGCAGGCACTGTCCCCGCCGAAGATCTGAAAGGTCCGCGCGCCTTCGTCATCCAGAACGATCGCCCGCGGGATGTCGAGAGCTTGGGCATTGCGATCCAGAATGACAGTACGCACCCCGTACTGCGCCAAAAGCAACCCAGTCGTCAGCCCTGTCGGACCCGCGCCGACGATGACCACCGGACAATCGGAGGGGTAGCTTGTCATGTCGTGTCCTCCCTGAACTGGCATGTCCTGACCGCAAGGCATCTACAAAATGTGCCAAAGTTGCATCCGATACTCTGTTTCTGTTCACCTAGTGAACTAAAGGCCCGCTCGGGTGCTGTTCGCCGGTCAGTCTGACAGGTCCGCGATCCGCAGTTCGATCTGCTTGCAAGTGCGCCGCAGCGGGTCGGCGAACTTTCTTGCCTGTGCTTCCAGTGAGAGGGCGGATTTGAGGCTGATGATCGTCAAGCAGGCGATCGGGCGGTCATCTTTGAAAATCGGCATGGAAATCGAAACTGTGTGTGATTTGAACTCTTCGGCACGAAAGCCGTAGCCACGGTCCCGTGTTTCTCGCCGGATCATCTCGATATACTTGGGTTCGTGGGCGAGAACATGTTCCGGTTTGCCGGAATTCCGCATGATCTCAAGGATTTGTTCCCGTTCCTCATCGGGACAATAGCTCAGGTACGCCCGCCCCCCGGCCGTCTGGAGCATGGGAAGATGCGTGCCGACCATGCCGACGTCGAAAGAAAATGGGCTGAGTTTGTGTGTCGATTCCCGCACCAGCATGGCAGCTTCGGAATAGGTCACCAGATCGACCGGCCAGAGAATCTCGGCGCCAAGCGCCACCATTTCTGGCATGGCAACCTGTCCGATCCAGGCTTTGTCGAGAAACCCGGAGCTTAGCAGATTGACCCGAAGCGTCGGATGCCAAGAGCCGTCGGAGGGCGATTGCTCTACGAAACCAAGGTGTTGCAATGTCTCAAGTAGGCGATACGCAGTTGGGCGGGACAGGTCGGCGCGGTCGGCGACCTCCTGTGTCTTCATTCCGTCTTTGAGGTTGATCACTTCGAGGATGGCAAGTCCGCGTTCCAGAGCACGAACCGGTTTGTACACTGTCATCGTTGCATTCCATTTCTGAGTGAGCCTGCCACCCTTCGGTTCTGCCCGCATGACAGGGCCATGTCGCCCCTCATGCGTCTACTTTGTGAACGATCGTAGGTTTGCCGTCGGATCGGTCGCCCGGATCTCCCCAACCGGACAAAAGAGGTCGAGGGCCGAAGAAGGTGACTAGGGAAATCGACACGCTTGGATATTCGGGCAGCAATTTGGGCCGGGTCTTGGACCGGGGGGCCTATGCCAACACTCTGCTTGGGACACACTAGGTGTATCACGTAGGCTCGACCCGTGCTCTTCCGCTCGACGACCGTAAATAACGCCGCGTGGCAACCGGGGCCGAGGAAGAGGCTCGACCCGCGCGTCGATATTTTGGCGCACTTCTGTCTAATGGGATCTCTCTGGCCCCCTAAGCTCAGAAACCATATGCGGCCCGTGTTTCTTTCGACGACATAACGGCAAAGCCTAGATCATCCAGCAAACGCATAGCCTTTTCGACCATCGCGCCGTTCGACGGGGCCTTTACACCCTTGGTCAGCCAGACCGCATCTTCCATTCCGATCCGGACATTGCCACCCAGCATGGCGGCCTGCGCCATCATTGGATAGGCCTGCGCGCCCGTGCCGAAACCAGTCCAGACGGCAGAGGACGGCAACAGGTTTCGGGCATAGACCATGGTTTCAGGCGTTGGGATAAAACCATGTTTCACCCCTGTCACGATCGAACAGAGCGGGTCTTTCTCGAACACCTGCTCGGCCATCAGCATGTTCAGGATCGAGATGTCGCCGCTGTCGAACAGTTCTATCTCGGGACGGGATCCGACGCTCTGGATCAACTCGGCCATGCGGCGGATCGACGGGATCGTGTTGATCACGACCTCGCCACCGAACACCATTGTGTTCAGGTCCAGTGTCGCAATCTCGGGCTTCAGCTCAAGAATATGCTCGACCCGCGCCTCAGGCGGCAAGAGATTGGTTTTGGGCCCGGCGACGGCGGGGTTGTCCGGCAAAGGATCGAACCGCCCCCCAGGCCCGCAGGTCAGATTGATGATCAACTCGTCGTTTGCCTGCCGGATCCGGTCCACGACTTCACGGTAAAGCGCGACCTCCATCGAGGGTTCTTCAGTTTCCGGATCGCGTACGTGGATGTGCACGATAGCGGCCCCCGCCTTAGCTGCAGAGAGCGCATCGTCGGCCAGTTCTTTGGGCGTGATCGGTAGATTCTCGTTCTGCTGGCGGGTTGAGAAACTGCCCACTAGGGCGCAGGTCAGAAAGATCGATTTCATTTGGGGTGTCCTTATCCGGCCTGTCGCGCGGTGTTGAGCGACTTGGCCCAAAACAGCAGTTCGTCCAGCAGCGTCTTGGCACCGTCTTCCATCGGTTGCGTCGGTTTGAAAGCGCCGTCTTCATCGAAGAAGTTGCCCATGATCAGCGGTACAGGAACGGTCTGCGGAATTGGGTGCAGGTTCACGCTCGACATCAGGTGACGCAGCATCTGTGCCGCGCGCAGACCGCCGGAAATACCACCATAGCTAACGACCGCGGCGGGCTTGCGACCCCATTCCGCGACGATCACCTGCATCGCGTTCACGATCGATGCAGGCGGAAAATAGTTGTATTCCGGTGTTACAAAGATGAAGGCCTCGGCGTCCTTGACGCTCTCACTCCAGCGTTTGGTCGTTTCGTTCTGGTATTTCTGAAGGCGGGGATGATCCGGCTCATCCAGCAATGGAAGATCGAACGTTGCAAGATCAACGAGTGACACATCGAATTCACCATTTGCCTTGGCGGCGGCCTCAACCCAAGTCGCGATCTTAGGGCCGACCCGACCCGGCCGGGTCGAGCAGATGATGATATTAAGCTTTGGCTTCATGACGTCTGTCCTATGCTGAAGATGGCCGAACGACGGGATCTCTCTGTTGTACAGGCCAACCGAAGTTGGAGGCCTGCTGCACCCGCCCCATTTTGTCGACGATTTTTCATGGTGCAACTGTGGCGTCAAGAAAAAATATTTTTTATTCCCTTGGCGATAATGGCTAATAAACTGTTTTCACTAATAATAATATGAATATCGTGGCTAGGCGGCGAATGTCTGGCCATTTTCCCCTCCAATTTATCCTTGTATTGTCGACAAAACTTTCAATAGGTAATTTCTGTCGATGATCGACTCGGAGGAGGAGACGTTCGTCGTAATCAAGCGGAGGGACGACCCCATGACAGGAACATTTGCCTGGCGTGACATGCTGGATCGCGCACAAGCCGCGAAGCTACTCGGCAAGGAAATGTTCGTCGTTCTGACAAGCCCGGCGAAGACCATGGATGACATCAAGGCCGTGCTTCCCGAGCATCTTGCATTTCAGCGCGGCCTAGAAGCGCAGGGCATCATGTTCGCCGCCGGTCCGCTCGCGGATCGCGACGATCCCGAGACATGGGGCGGCGAAGGTATGGTGCTGATCCGTGCTGCATCGCTCGACGCCGCCAAACAGATCGCGGACAGCGATCCAATGCACAGCTCGGGTGCGCGGACCTACGTCCTGCGCCGCTGGCTGATCAACGAAGGCGGGTTCACCCTGCGCGTCGGTTTTTCATCCGGCGGATTCGAACTCTGCTGACACCAAAACTTTGAAATCTTTTACGGGAGGATACCTAATGATTTCTGCTTTCAAGACCGTGGCCGCAACCTGCGTTGCCCTGCTACCGCTTGGCGCCCTGCCTGCGGTCGCCCAAGAAACCATTCCGATCACCATCGGGGCCGGACTTCCACCGCACAGCAACTCGGTCGCGCGTATTATCGACTACGTGATCCCCGAAATCGACCGCCGACTGGCCGAGAACGGCAACTACAAAATCGAATGGACCACCGGATGGAGCGGCACGATTGCCGGCCAGTTCGACATGTTCGAAGCAGTTCAGGACGGGATCATCGACATCGGGTCCGTGAACACCCTTTTTGAGGGCGCGAAGCTGCCGATGGAGCAGATCACCTATGTCACGCCATTCGGCGGCAACGATCTGGTCAAGACGATGGAGATCTTCGATAAGGTCCGCGCCGAGCTCCCTGAACTGGACGAGCAATTCCTGCGCTTTAACCAGCGGCGTCTGGGCGTCGGCGGGCTGGTCGATTATCACCTGTTGTCGACCTTTGAAATCAAGACGCTCGAAGATCTTCAGGGCAAGAAATTCGGCACGCCCGGTCTTGCCGCGAACTGGCTGGACGGCACCGGCGCGACCCCGGTGGCAGGTTCTCTGTCGGAATACTACAACTCACTCAAGACTGGCGTGTACGACGGCATCGTCATCTTTGAATCCGGCATCGCCCCCTTCAAGTTCCACGAGGTAGCCCCGATTATTACTCGGGTCGGCTTCGGCTCGCAGTTGACCACGAACCTTACCATCAATGAAGACAAGTGGCAGAGCCTGCCGGAAGAAGTGCAGAATATCCTCGTCGAAGTTGGCGCAGAATACGAGAATAAGGCAACCGAAGGCACGATCGCATTGGCCACGAAGAGCCTTGAGACCGCGGTCGCCGAAGGGGCCAAGATCAACGATATGGAGCCGGGCGAAGTGGCCAAGCTTGCAGCGGCCCTTCCGAACATCGCGACGCTTTGGGCCAAGTCGATCGACGACAAGGGTCTGCCGGGCACCAAAATGCTTGAGACCTACATGCAGATGTCCCGCGACGCCGGTATAACCTTCGCCCGCGACTGGGACAAAGAGTGAAGGTCGGAAAGGCGAACGTTATGGCTGACACTCAGTCCAAAGCCGCAAGCCTGGTCACGATGCTTTCGCGCATCGTGGCCATCCCGACGACAGCGCTGGCTGTCGTCGGATCCTTGTGGATCTTCGGAATCATGATCCTCGTGAACCTCGATGTTTTTGGCCGGACACTCTTCTCCCGACCGGTGGATGGCGTGCCCGAGATTGTTTCGCTTTCGATCGTAGGCATAGTCTTTCTTCAAATCGCCAACACGCTGCGGCGAGGCCGCTTCATCAACTCCGACATGTTTATCGGGCGTCTGCAACAGAGACGCCCGCGCCTTGGCTACGCGCTTGAGGGCACCTATCACCTGCTTGGCGCGATCACCTTCGTCGTCATCTGCTGGTACGTGCTGCCCAAATATGCCGATGCCAAGGAGTTTGGGACTTACGTGGGCAACCTTGGCCGCTTCACCATGGTCATTTGGCCGATTTTGCTAATCCTATTGATCGGATCGATCCTGACATTCACCCAGTATCTGCTGATCTCTGCACAGTATTTCCTGGCCGCTTTCAAACTCGCTCCGCCGCCGCTGTCAGGACATGGCAGCGAGCCGGACTTCGAATAAAGGGGGCTGGTCACATGGACGCGTCCACCATCGGCCTGATTTCACTCGGCCTCATGATCGTGCTCATCCAACTGGGCATTCATATCGCGGTCGTTCTTCTTGTCCTGTCGTTCATCGCGACATGGATGATCCGCGGCAATATCGACGTCGCTGGCAGCCTGCTTGCCAAGGCGGTCGAAACTTCTCTGCAAAGCTATTCTTTCGGGGTCATTCCACTTTTCGTCGCTATGGGACTGCTGGTCAGCGTGTCGGGCGTGGGGCGGGACACCTTCGACGTCGCAGGCCGGGCGTTCCGGCGCGTGGGTGGGGGTCTGGGCATGGCCACCGTCGCGGCGAACGCGGTCTTTGCGGCGATCAATGGGTCCTCCATCGCTTCGGCCTCTGTTTTCACCAAGCTCGCAGTGCCTGAACTGATGCGGCAGGGCTATACGCCGCGCTTTTCAGTCGGCGTTGTGGCTGGGTCGTCGGTTCTGGGAATGCTTATCCCGCCGTCGTTGCTGCTGATCTTCTTCGGGATCATCGCCGAGGTGTCGATCGGGGACCTGTTTACGGCGGGTATCCTGCCGGGTCTGATCCTTGCCGGGGCCTTCATGCTGGTGATCGCGCTGATGGTCCGCATCAGTCCCCAGATGGTGCAGAAGGCCGACACGCCCGAGCACTTCCACGAGGATAGCACGCTTGGACGCGAACTTCTAAAACTTGCGCCGATCGCGACCCTGATCCTGATCGTTCTGGGCGGCATCTACGGCGGGATTTTCACGCCCGTTGAAGCGGGCGGTGTCGGGGCGCTGGCGGCGCTTGTGCTTGCCATTGCCAAGCGGAAGCTGACGCTTCAGGGCCTATGGCAGGTCCTGACCGAGACGGGCTATGTCACAGCCTCGGTTTCGGTTCTGATCATCGCCGCGCACATGTATGCCAACATGCTTGCTCTGTCGCGTCTGCCGAACGTTCTGGGTGGCTGGTTCGCCGAAGCCGAGGTGAGCTTTGCCGTGCTTCTGCTGATTTACCTGATCGCGATCTTGCTGCTGGGTACGATCCTCGACGCCGTGTCGATCATCCTGATCCTGCTGCCGCTGGTGCAGCCGATCATGATGGCCGAAGGCGTGGACATGATCTGGTTCGGGATCATCACCATCATCGCCGTGGAGGTCGGCCTGCTGACCCCGCCGTTAGGATTGGCAGTCTTCGTCATCAAAACGAACCTGAACGATCCGAACATTTCGCTTAGGGACATTTTCCTCGGCACGGCGCCTTTCGCGGTGACAATGCTTGCCGTACTCGCTCTGATTGTTGCAGTGCCACAGCTGGCGACGGTACTTGTGAATTAGCGATTGAGCGACGCGGACAGATCCCAAGGATACACAAATCATGAAGCAAGACAGCCCACCAGAGTTCGGCAGCACCGAAAGCGGGAGCATGCGGATGTATGAAGTGTACCACCGATTGCGCGAAGACATCATTTCGGGCCGCCTTCCCGCGGGCCGAAAGCTGAGGATCGAGACGTTGAAGGCTGAATATGGCACCGGCGCCTCCCCGCTGCGTGAGGCGCTGTCCCTTCTGATCCCCGAAGGTTTCGTCGACCGTCTGGAAAACCGCGGCTTCCGGGTATCGAATGTCAGCCGGGAAGAGTTCGAAGACCTTAATGGCATGCGCTGCTGGATGGAGGGGCGCGCGCTGCGCAGTTCCATCCAGCGCGGCGGCAAGGATTGGGAAGGCAAAATCGTCCTTGCCCTCTACTGGTTCTCGCAGGCTTTCCCAACGCACGAAGACACGCGCGAGCAGGCGTTCGAGCGGCGTCGGCTGCATAAGGAATTCCATATGGCACTGATCTCGGAATGCGACTCTCCGATCCTCTTGCACCTGTGCGATCAGCTGCACGACAAGAACGCCCGCTACCGGTCCTTGGTCGACTACTGCGTCCCGTCGGAACGCAATTATCTTGAGGAACATGAAATGATCGTCGAGGCCGCATTGCGTCGCGATGGCGATGCTGCCGTGGACCTGCTTGTACAACATTACGGGCGGTCCGGTGAGCAGATCACGGCGGCCCTCAAAGGCGACCCGCCGAAGTCGGATGGCTGCGAATCCGCAGCCTGATGTTGACCCCTATCCAAACCGCATAAAAGGAACATACCGCATGCGCCTAGTCTCATTTCTTCGTCCTGATGGCACGGCCAGCTATGGCACCACCGATGGTGAAACCATCCACGATGCAGGAGCCGAGCTGTCCGGCACCTATGCTGATCTGCGAGCCGTCATGGATGCCGGTGCTGTCAGTGACCTTGAAGGCAAGGGCGCAAAGCTGGCTCTGGGCGACGTGACGCTTCTGCCGCCGGTACCGAACCCGGACAAGATCCTCTGCATCGGCCTTAACTATATGAGCCACATCAAGGAAACCGGTCGGGACAAGCCTGAGTATCCTTCGATCTTTACCCGTTACCCGTCGTCTCTCGTCGGCCACGGCACGCCGCTGGTGCGCCCCAAGGCGTCTGCGAATTTCGACTATGAAGGCGAGTTGGCGGTGATCATCGGCAAGAAATGCCGTCACGTGTCCGAAGGCAACGCGCTTGACTATGTCGCGGGCTACACCTGCTTCAATGATGGTTCCATCCGCGACTACCAGGTCCACACCTCCCAGTTTTGGCCGGGCAAAAGCTTTGAGGCTTCGGGCTCCATGGGCCCCTGGATCGTCACCTCTGACGAAGTCGGCGACGTGACCAAAGAGACCCTGACCACGCGGATCAATGGAAATGTCGAACAGCAGTCAGGGATTGACGATCTTGCCATCACTATTCCCGAGATGATTGCCTATGCTTCGACCGTCATTACCCTGCTGCCGGGCGACGTGATCGCCACCGGTACGCCGGGCGGCGTCGGCCGGTTCCGCAAGCCGCAGCTTTACCTCGAGCCCGGCATGACCGCGGATATCGAGATCACCGGCATCGGTACGCTGAGCAACGGGGTCGTGGACGAATAAGCAAATCGGCGGCCGTCTCCCGAGTCGGGGGCGGCCGCACCACCGCCTAGCCAATCTGTGATTGGGCGACCCTTAAGGCAGGGATGCTATCGACCCGGCGGATCACGTCTTTCTCGATTCTGCGGAATTCATCCGGCGCCAGACCGAACTCTCGCTTGAACGCACGGCTGAAGGACGCCTCGGATTCATAGCCGACCGTAACCGCGATCTGCGCCAGCCCGTCATCACGATTGGCAAGACAACGCGCCGCCACCTTCATCCGCCATGCGGCCAGATAGCTAAGCGGCGGCATTCCGACACTCTGGACGAACCGCCGGGCCAAGACCGCCCGGGATAGACCGACCTCGACGGCAAGATCCTCCACCGTCCACCGACGTGCGAAATCATCATGGAGCAATTGCAGCGCCCGCACCACCGCACCATCGCGCATGGAGGTGATCCAGTGTTCCTTCCCGCATTTCAGGTAGGACGAGCGCACCGTACTAAGCAGCAGCGCATCCATCAGATGTCCCATCATCATCTCGCTTCCGACACCGGGCGCTCGGGCCTCTTCGCAGATCGCAGTCAGAAGGGACTGGACCCGCGGTATCTCGGCTATCCGGGCGGCGGGAACGTGGACGAGGGGCGGCAAAGGCGGAAAGGTCGACTGTGGGATGTCCGTGTCGTAGGCCGCGCAGATGATCTCTTGCGTGACGGGGCCGTCATAGCCGTTCAGCGAGCGGTTGAAGTCATCCTTTGAGACGGCGCGCTGATCAGGATCGGATACCAGCTCATGCCCAACTGACCGGATAAGAAGAACGTCGCCGACGTCAAAACGGATGGGTTCGAACCCCTCAGCCCGGACCCAGCATCCTCCCGTCATCATGACCCGCAGTAGCATAGGCCCTTGCGGATCCAGACGGACACCCCACGTGCCGCCGGTCCGCGCGATGTGAACGCGCATCAGGTGGCCGAGGGACGGTTTAAGCCAGTTCGAAAGGACATCCATGACAACTCCTCCCCAGGGTTGGTCATGGCTGTAGTGTTGCAGAGATCAGCGCTACGTCAATCCATTGCGCGGACGTGCCCGCCACGTGAACAACACGCGAACGGCAGAACGATACGACCTGTCAGGTTTTCGTCCGGTTCGGACATGGACGGGTTCGCCGGAACGCCACACACTCCCTTGGCAAGGGGTGCGAGACGTCTTCGCGCCCGCAGAATTCTGGGAGGAACTTCAATATGTTGAAACATGGCATCCAAATCGCGGCAGCCGTCCTGTCGATGCAGGCAGGTATGGCTATCGCGCAGAGCGAGCGGGACTATCCGACCACGTTCCAATCGGATCACGCAGCGCCCGAAACGGCCCAGCTTTTCGACGACGTGTTCCGGGCGAAAAGCACTGGCCAGGCCGAAGAGATGATGTCCAATTTCTCGACCGACATGGTGGGCTATTGCGACACCACACTGGGCTGGCCCTGCAAGACCCACGCGCCTCTGGTCGAAGCCTTCAAGGGCTATATGCCAAAATGGGTGAACGGCTTGTCCTACCCGATCGAGGTCCTTGGCGGACCTGAAAGCGCGATCGTCTACTTCATTGATACACCGGAACTTTTCGGGTCTGACCTGCGGGTGATCGGCGTGGTCGACATCCGCGACGGTAAGATCGTGCGTTGGGCAGATTACTGGGACTCCTCAGCTTACCCGGTCGAAGGGTACAACAAGCTCGTGATGCCGCCCGAGAAGTTCAATACCGACTACCTTGAAGGCAAGATCGAGCAGCGGGCGAGCGACAAGATCATCGAAGTGTCGAACGGTCTGGCCGAAGCGCTGGCTTCTGGCGACAAGGAAAAGCTCGACGCGCTGATGGCCTATGACGTGGTGCTAGAGGATGCCGCCCTGCGGACCCAGATCGTCGGTGAACCCGCAGTTCAGGCCTATCTTGACCGCGCGCTTTCCAAGCTGCCCTATGGTGCGGGCTTGACCGTCCGACACGTTGTCGGGGGCGATCTTGGCGGCGGCTTTGAATGGACCTCTGGAACAGAGGACGCAGTTAAGCACGGGGTTGCTGCGCTGACGCTCGATGACAAGGGCAAGATTTCCCGCATCACCATGGTCTACAACGGTCGACTTTTGGACAGCGACCTGAAGCGAGAACTGATCCTGCTGTCCGCAGCGGAGATCTAAACGCCCCAGCAAGGGAGACTGATCCACCCGCAAAGCAGGCCGGATCAGTCGCTCTTGCGTGATAAGAACTCAGTGAGACGGCGGACTTCGTTTTGGCTCCCGCTGAAATCCGCCGCGACCACCTCGTAATAATCGGCGATTGCGAGCCAGATGCGCGCCTCTGGCCGGTCGCCCAGAAATCCCGCGATCTGACGCATCTCATCGATCCAGCGGTAGGCCTTTGGGAACATGTCGGGCAGGGCGCGTTCGGCCTGAGAGAGCGCGGCGGGACGGCTTCGCATCATCTCTGCATGTAGCTCGGACCCCAAACCTTCGCGCTCTACCGCGCCCAGCATGGCCGCAGTCAGCGCAACGGTTCCCTTGGTCATCGCGCCGTAACACATCTTGACCGCAGAGGCCGCGCCAACCCCGCCGCCAATCACCTTCAGATCCAGCCCGTGTCCTGTCAGATCCATCAGATCCTCAGCGTGGTCGCCCGAGAAATAAATGGCAGGTCCTGCGGCCCCCGGTTTCGGCGGGCCACCGATGATGCCTCCATCGACAAAGGCAAGCCCCGCCGCAGAGGCGACCGCACTAACCTCCTTAACCCGCTCAGGGTTGACCGCATTCAGATCGGCGTAGATCGGACGATGCCCTTCGGGCAAATGCGCGACGATGTCCTCGGATATCTGCACAGCCAGATGCGGCGGCACGACGGAGAGGATGATGTCCGCACCTGCTATGTCCGCCATCGTCACGTCAGTCATGCCAGCGGCCTTTGCGCGTTCACGGGTCGCGGCGCTTCGGCCTTCGAGACAGGTTAGAACGGTTAAGCCGCTGTCGACCAGAACGCGGCCCAGTCCTGCGCCCATGGCACCTGCAAGGGGCAGGGCAATTACCTTGGTCATGGTGTCCTCCGGTCCGTAATCGACCTGAGTATGATGGCTAAGGCACGGCGCGCCAATGCCTTGGATCTATCAGTCGCGCAGTCCGGCAGGCACATCCTTGGATCGCTGGAGGATACGGATCACTTAGTTCAGATACGATCGGGGGCCTCATAGAAGGTGATAAGCCGACCGGTCAGCAGCCGTTGTGAGCCCGGCACAAAACCCGAGAAATTGTCGCCCTTCACCGCGTTGGCGCGCAGGCCTGAAAGTGCCGGAGGGACGCGCGGATCGGTTCGCTCGTCGATCCGTAACGCCCGTCCTTCAGCATTAGGGCGATGAATTGATCAAAATGCGTACAAGTGTGGCGCTGGTGCAGGCAATCTCCGATGCCATTGATACGCGCGACTAAGAAATATGAATATCAACTGCTTTTCGACCGAGGAGCGACGGGCCGCGCCGTGGTCACATTTAAAAAGGCCGGGAAACACCCGGCCTTTCCCAAACTGTAGGTGTCTCAACCCTCGGCGAGGTTGAAGCCGAAGGGGGTTTCCCAGACCGTCATCTTCTCAAGCGGCCAGGACTTGGGCACCATCGGATATTCTTCGTGCCAGTCGCGCGGTTCGAAATGACCAAGGGCGGGGATATAGACATCCATCTGGGTGTAGAGTTCGATCATCACCCGGTCCGGATCGTGGTGGTAGGCCGCAACGTTATGTCCGGCCCCATGCCGCGACGGCCCCCAGAGCGTGTCCGTCCCGTTACGCGACAGGATATCCGCTGCCCGCACATGTTCGCCGTTGTCACGCAGTTCAAAAGCGATGTGGTGGATGCGGGATTCCGGCAGGCCCAGCACGTTGACCACGTGGTGATCGCGGTTACAGGTCATAAAGAAAGCCAGCTCACCAATGTCATCGGTGTAGTGGAAGCCAAGCACCTCTTCGTAGAACTTGAAAAGCGCTTCCCGCTCGGGCGTGATGATCGCCAGATGACCCAGACGCAGCGGTGCCACGCCGACCGGAGGGGTCGGCAACTTGCGGTCGATTTCCTTGTAGAACTGGAAGGTCACGCCGCCCGGGGCGATGCATTCAACCAACTTGGCGACGCCGGGCTGGCTGTCTGACTTTATCTCGGCCTTGAAACCGGCGTCTTCTAAAGTCTTGGCCATTTCGTTCAGTTCGATATCGCCGCGCAGCTGATAGCCTTGGTGGACAAAGGATTTCTCGGTCGTCTTGGTCAGCACAATGTCATGGTGCGCGCCGTTGACCGACAGATAGGTCGTCCCGTCTTCGCTACCGGTCTCTTTCAGGCCCAGCACGTCACGATAATGCGCAACTTGTTTGGCCGGGTCGGAGCTGCCAAGAGCTACATAGCCCAGCTCCACCGTTTTCGGATTGAATGGTTTCATGGTTCCTCCCTAGAACTCCAGCAAGTGTTGGGGTCAGCCCTGTTGAACGATCGGGTTCGTCAGCGTGCCGATCCCTTCGATTTCGATCTCACAGACATCACCGGGCTTCATCCAGACCTTTGGGTCGCGCGCGCCGCCAATGCCCGAGGGCGTGCCGGTCGCGATGACGTCGCCCGGCTCCAGCGTGAAGGCCTTGGAGAGATGCGCAATCAGGCTCGGCACGTCAAAGATCAGGTCGTCGGTTTTTGTATCCTGCATCACCTCACCATTCAGCTTCAGCTGCATCCGCAGGCCAGAGGCCCCGGCCGGAAGTTCGTCTGGCGTGACCAGAACGGGACCGAACCCGCCGGTGTTGTCAAAGTTCTTGCCGACCGTCCATTGAGGTGTGGCCAGTTGCCAGTCGCGGATCGACCCGTCGTTGAAGATCGTGTAGCCAGCCACGTGATCCAGCGCGCTCTCCTTCGGAATGTCGCGCCCGCCCTTTCCGATAACGACGGCCAGTTCGGCCTCGTAGTCGAGCATGTCGGAGACTGTCGGCCTGACGATCGGGGCGCCCGAAGGCACAAGCCCGGTCGAAAAGCGTGCAAAGACGGTCGGAACACTCGGCAGCTCCAGCCCGGCCTCGGCGGCGTGGGCGGCATAGTTAAGGCCTATGCAGACGATCTTGCCGGGGCGTTCGATTGGCAGTGCGATGGTGACCTCGTCGGGGTCAATGGCGGGACCGGCGCGGAGAGCGTCCAACGCAGCCGCCGGAAACCCATTTGAAATCAAAGCCATGAGAGAGCCAGGCCAAGACGAGTCATCCGCCGTCAATCCATGGTATCCCGCGTCACCCTCGGACAGAGCGAGGCCTTCGACGCCGTTTTTTGTGAATGCCAGAAATTTCATGCGCTTCCTCCCTCGTCGCAACTGGATTCGGGTTTAGGAGGGTTTTATGAATCTTTCAAACAAAAAAGTATTTTATTGGATTTGTGCGCTTTCCCTTGGGTTTTGGTACCGTGGGCACAACCGCAGACGTCAGCAAACTGCGTTACTTGGCCTGTCTTTACAATCAGGGGACCCGGCGCCGGACGGGGCAAAAAAGCGCTGGCGCCAAAGCCAATCGCTGTCAGGAATCCGCAGGAAACGGGCAAAACCGCATCCAGCACGGCATCCTAGGTTGGGGGTGTCACCCATTCCATAAACATCGAAAACGGTCTTCCGGCGAGACGGTTCAGGCGCTCAATATTTGGGGTCAAAATGACAACCTGTGGATGTCTTTGACATCCGAACGGTTGGACCGAAGGTCTCTGCAGGCTCAGCCCTTTGCATCCGGCACGGTGATGCGGGGTATATCGATGATGTGTTGATCATCGCCCGAAAGGGCTGGCAACGGGGGCAATGGGCGGTTGGCAATGTCGCGCGCTTTTTCGACGGACAGGCCATAAGCGATCAGCAAGCGACTGGCGATTTCTTCGATATAGCCCTCCGGGGCCTCTTCGGACAGAAGGCGATACATGGATGTGATAGCGATGCCGAACAGGATGTCGCGTCCCATGGCCGCGTCCGGCAATTCCAACTCTCCTGAGGCTATGCCGCGGTCCAAGTTCTTGGTGGCGTTGTCATAGACCGCATGACCGAAAAACGCCGGTCCCTTCATCGTGTTCACCATGACCCATCCCCATTTGGGGTTCTGGGCCGCTGCATACAGATAATACCGCAGGCCTGCGGCGCTTTCTTCTGCGGCGCCGCTCATCTGGGCAAAGGCCTGGTTGACGCTGTGGTCAAACTCGCGCGACAGCGCGTCCGACAGGGTGTGGTGAAACTCTGTCAATGACGTGAAATGGTTGTAGAACGTGCCACGGGAAATCCGCGCGCTTTTCAGGATATCCGACAGGCGAATATTGCCACCATCCTGAGTTCCCAAAAGGTCGGCCGCCGCCCGCAAAAGACGCAGTCGGGACCGGGAGCGACGTTCCGCGCCGACCTCGATTCGCCTAGATTGACTGACGTCTGCAGCCTTGGGCATGCTTATATAACCTCTTATTTTTCCTGCCGTTTATGCACCAACCCGACTGGCGGGTCAAAAACCCTTTGCAAAATATATTTTTTGAACTCATCCTCCAATTTGGAGGAGAAGTACAAATTATGGACGAGTCGGAATTCAAGAATCTGATGGCCAGCGTACCTGCACCTGTCACCGTCGTGACGTCGGTAGACAGGGGCGCCCCGGTTGGAGCGACAGTGTCATCCTTCGCATCGCTGTCGCTTGAGCCGAAGCTGGTCTCGATCGGATTGATCGAAGGCAGCAGGATCCTCGCGACCCTGCGAACCAACAGGCGCTTTGCGATCAACCTGCTGTCGCATTCACAAGCCGACCTTGCGCTGCAGTTTGCCAGCCGGGAGCCGGACCGCTTCGCGCAGGTGAACTGGGTCTGGCACAATGGTTTGCCCCGGTTGAATGGCATCGCCAGTTATCTGGAATGCTGCATCGAAAGCGACATTCAGGCCGGAGATCACGCGATGATCTTTTGCCGCGTTCTGGCCTGTCAGACCCATGAAACACCGCCGCTTGTCTATACGGCCCGCAAGTTCGGCACGCATTCCAAGTTGATCGCCGACCGCACCAGAAGCGTTAGCGATGCAATCGAAGCGTGCTCGCGCTGACTTCGGGCCAAGTTTTCACATCATTTCATCAGGGAGGAACTAAGATGAATACACATACCCAACCCATTACGGCCGATGACGACATCGGGGGGCTGATCGAACGGATCCGCGCGTTACAGCCGATGATCCGCGATCATTCGGCTCAGGGCGAGCAGGACCGGCGCTTGCCCGAGCCCGTGTTTCAGGCACTGCAAGAGGCCGGGGCTTTCAAGCTGGGCGTGCCCAAACGCTACGGCGGCTATGAAGGCGGCATGAAAGACTTCCTGGATGTCAGCAGCGTCGTGGGCGAAGCCGACGGTGGTGCGGCGTGGGTCGTGACCCTGATCAACATCTGTAATTTCTTCACCGCCACCATGCCGGTGGCCACGCAGGACAAGGTCTTTGGCGCGAACCCGAACGCGACCGTATCGGGCGTGCTTAGCCCTACGGCGCAAAGCAAAAAGGTCGACGGCGGATACCGGATCACCGGCAAGTGGTTCTACAACTCAGGCGGCTGGCACACGGATTGGGCGCTGATGGGCGTTCCGATCACCGATGAAGACGGCAATATGATCGATCAGGGCGTCGCGCTGATGCCAAGCGACCAACTGACCAAAGAGGATACGTGGTTCGTCGCAGGGATGAGCGCGTCGGGCAGCATCTGCATGATCGCCGACGACGTCTTTGTTCCCGACGAGAATGTGATGTCAGTTTCGGCAGGGTTGCAGGGACAGATCGCGTCGGAAGAAGCCGACACCGAATGGGTGTACCGTGGGGCGATGGCCCCGGTCTTTGCGCTGGTTCTGGTGGGCCCGCAGCTTGGTCTGGGCCGCGCGGCGGTGGATTTCGTGAAGTCGAAGGCGGCACACAAGCCAATTTCCTACACCTTCTTCCCGAACCAGGCAGCCTCCACCGGGTTCCAGCTGCAACTCGCCGAAGCGGCCATGATGATCGAAACGGCGCATCTGCACGCCTATCGCTGTGCTGCCGATATCGACGCCGCGGCAAAGGAAGGGCGGTATCCCAATCTGGAAGAACGGACCCGCATGCGGGCCGATGTCGGGCTCGTCGCGGACAAGGTCACCCGGGCAATCGATATTCTCCTGTCGGCTCATGGCGCAGGCAGTTTTGCTCAGGTTTCCCCGCTTCAACGCATATGGAGGGATTCAAACGTCGCAGCGCGTCACGCGGTGGTCGGACCACAGATCGCCTATGAAAGCTATGGCAAGGCGTTGCTGGGGATTGAAGAGCAGATTACGCCACTTCTCTGACCTCTGGGGTGTCCCTCTGATTTGCATCTAAAGAGGGACACCTGAACTTTCTGTACGTGTCGGAATAGACGGGGCCAGATTTTGCGGAGCTTTCGCGCAACGCGGCGCAGACCCCGTCGTTATGCGCAAGGCCAATAATGATCCACGGCCCTGCCCCTGATCGGATTGATCACGGCATGGTGCAACTGATCTGACCCGTCGCAGACTATTCCGGGTTGGCGCGATCATACTCCGCGCGGGCGCGCTTCAGATCTGTCTGGTGGCTCAGCGCCCAAAGGCCAAGTTCTTGAACAGGTTTAAATAAGGAATGTCCCAAATCGGTCAGCGCATATTCCACACGCGGAGGCACCTCTGGGTAGATGGTCCTGATGACTAACCCCTCACGTTCCAATTTGCGCAGGGTGAGGGTCAGCATCCGTTGAGTGATGCTACCGATCTTTCGTTTGAGTTCATTAAAGCGGCAGGGACCAGCGGACAGATACATGACGATAAGCATCGACCATTTATCGCCGACCAGTGACAGCGTGGCCGCGATGTCTTCGCAGGGGTAGTTGTGCAAGATCTCGTGCACATCAAACGGCGGTATCATTTTTGTGCCTTCTTGCACCGTATTCCAGTTCCCTATTTATACCAAGGCACCAATACATACCACCATGTTGGGTATGTGACAACGCACACATGGTTTCAGAAAAGGGGCACTTCGTGACGCAACACATTATCATCGTCGGCGGCGGTTATGCGGGGTCCAACATCGCGCATGCCTTGGACAAGATCGCAAAGGTCACACTGATCGAACCAAGAGAGGCCTTCGTTCATAACGTGGCCGCCATGCGGGCGCTGGTCTCGCCCGAACTGCTGGATCAGATCATAATTCCCTATGACTGGCTTTTGACAAACGGTGAGATTATTCGCGCGCGCGCCAGCCGTATCGAAGAAGGTCGGGTGACGCTGGAGGACGGGCGCATCATTGACGGGGATATCGTTATCGCCGCGACAGGATCGACTTACGCGCAGCCCTTCAAGCCGACATCGCCGTCAATGACCGACTTCAGGGCACAGCAACAGGCCACGCATACCGCGCTGCAGGCGGCAAAAACAGTTGCGATCATCGGGGCCGGGCCTGTCGGGGTAGAACTGGCAGCCGAAATTGCCAGCCGACATCCGATGAAAAAGGTAACGCTCTACGCCGGATCCGATACAGTGGTGCCGGGCGTTTCAAACAAGCTGTCTTCGGCGCTGCACAAACAGATTTTGGAAATGGGCATCGATCTGCGACTTGGCGTCATGACCAGCGATCTGGAGCACACGGACAAGCCTTACTCAGGCACGTTTATGGCCAACGGGAAAAGCGTAGCTGCCGATCTGGTCGTGCCGGTTTTTGGCGCCGTGCCGGTTCTGCCGCCCTTGGATGGGACCGCGGCCCCATCAGGCCGTCTGAAGGTCGATGGGTGGATGCGGCCTGAAGGCTATATGAAAGTGTTTTCCTTTGGTGACGCAGCCGAGAGTGGCGACCCCATGACGATCATTGCAGTTCGTCGACAGATGAATTGGCTCGTCAAGGCGTTGACCGCAATGCTTAAGGGAACCGATCTTGAATCCATCGCCCCGTACAAAGCCGCCGAGAAACCATTTCTCTTGGTGCCGCTTGGACAATCCTCCGGATCAAGCGTCTTTCCGTTCAGCCGATCTGGTTGGGTGGTCGGGCCTTGGTTGACGCAGAAGATCAAGGGGAAGGACTTGTTCATCGAAAAGACCCGCAAGGAAATGGGGTACTGATGGATTGGCCGATCCGGCGGTGACATGCCGGATCTGGAACAAGTTTCCGACTGACCGGCGCAGGGCCGGTCAGCCGGGCAAACTCAGGCGCCGCGGCGCCACGGGATCACGAGGTATTCTAACCAGACGATCAGGTAGAATAGGGTGACCCCCATGGCCGATAGAACCACGATCGCGGCAAAGGTCGCCTCCATCTCCAACTGGCCCGCCATGAACTGCGACATGTAGCCAAGGCCGCCCTGTCCGGCGATCAGTTCCCCCACGACCGCGCCAATGGTGGCGAGTGTGATCGACAGCTTGAGCCCGGCGAAAATGCTGGGCAGCGCGGTCGGAAGCCGGACCTTCCAGAAAATCCGGAAGGCATTGCCGCCCATGACCCGGCCCAGCTTGATCAGGTTCTGATCGATCGAGGTCAGGCCAAGCACCGTGTTGATGACCATCGGAAAGACCGCAACCAGCATGGCAAGAAACGAACTGGTGGTTGACCCGAACCCGATCCAGACCAGCAGCAGCGGCGCAAGGGCCACCTTGGGAACGGAGTTGCCGATCACCAGCACCGGATAGACGATGCGCGACAGGATCCGCGAAAACGCCAGCGCGATGCCAAGCGACGTGCCGACGATGACCGCAAGCGCATAGCCGGTGAGGATTTCACGCAGCGTGATTAGCGCGTTCTTCCCAAGCTGGGGTGCGCGTTCGATCATTTCGGCGAAGACCGCACCAGGGGAGGGGAGGAGCAGGTTCGAGATATCGAACACGATGACCGACACATGCCAGACCGTCAGGATGATGATGAACCCGACAAGCCCCCAGAGCTTGTCCAGGTGTTCCGTCAGATTGCGCATCGGACGCGCGGGTGCCGCCGCAGTGGTCGTTGTTTCGGTCGTGGTCATCATGCCCCTTCCAGGCGGAATGCGCCTTCGTCTTCCAGAACGGCGCGGGCCTTGCGCACGTAGGGATCGAAATGGGATTCACCGCGCGGCCATTCCTTGCGCGGCTGCGGGATAGGTACGGCGATGTCGGCCGCGATCCGGCCCGGACGCGGCGACATGACGATCACCCGATCACCGAGGAACACAGCTTCTTCGATCGAATGAGTCACGAAGATCACCGTGATCTGTTCGTCAGCCGCCAACCGGCTAAGATCGAGCGTCATCTGTTCACGCGTGATTGCATCAAGCGCGCCGAAAGGTTCGTCCATCAGCAAGATGGAGGGTTTGTGCACAAGCGCCCGGCAGATCGCCACACGCTGGCGCATGCCGCCGGATAGCTGCGACGGCAGGCTGTCGTGGAACTTGCCCAGCCCGACCCTGTCAAGCAGTTCGCGGGCATGGTCGATATGAGGTGTCGTGCTTTCGCCCCGCATCTCGATTTGAAGCAGGACGTTGTCCAGCGCGCTGCGCCATTCAAGCAGCAGGTCGCTTTGAAACACGACGCCGGAGCGGGTGTTGGGGCCGGTTAGCGCCGCGCCCTCGACGGTGACGGCGCCGGTCGTGGGCGCCTCCAATCCCGCGACGATGGAGAGCAGGGTGCTCTTGCCGCAGCCGGACGGACCAAGAAGGCTGACAAATTCGCCCTTCGCGACCGAAAGGTTAATCGTGTCCAGCGCCTGCACCCCCCCGGACTTGCCGGGGAAGTGTTTGGATACGTTATCAAGGGTTATCGTGGCCAACGTATGTCTCCTGGCTGTCGCCCTGGGGTTCACTCGCACTTCGCGGTGATTTCGATGGCATCGGATCCCTCGAAGAACCGGTTGGTGGACATCTGGTCGGCCGAAACGGCGTTTTCGATGATCCCGGTTTCGACAAAGAGGTCGAGCGCCGTTTGCAGGTTCTCCACCGGCAGGAAGCCGCGCGATTTGCCTTTCTGCTCGTCCGTGCAGGCAAAGACGTCATAGGCGGCATAGTAGTTCTTGACGAAATCAAGGTCCGCGCCCTGCATCCATTCGGAAGTGATTTTCGCAGCTTCGTCCATGTTGTTCGCCACGTCGGCATAGCCGCGATAAGCCGCCTTGAGGAAAGCGCGGACCTGTTCGGGATGTTCGTCCAGCGCGGTCTGGGTCGTCGCGAAGACATAGCCCGGATCGGTCACGCCGTTTTCCGACAGCAGGAACAGGTTAAATTCGCGGCGGTCCTTGATGATACCCTTGCCGAACGGGACGGTGGTGATGACTGAATCCACCTTGCCTTCGGCGAAAGTATTCACCATGGCCGACAATTGCGGCACGAGGATGTATTCGTTGCTGTCGGGGTCCGCGCCGGATTTGCCGATCACATAGCGCACGATCTTTTCAAGCGTCGAGAATGGCACGGCGATCTGCTTGTCGGTCAGGCCCGCCACCTCAGTGATCGACTTGTCGGCAAACAGGCCCGAGGGGTTTTCGCCATAGCGGCTGCCGACCATGACAACCTCTTGACCCTTTGAGGCGCCCTGCATCACGCTTGATCCCTGGGACGAAGCGATGAAAGCCGAGCCGGAGATCAGCGCGTTAACCGCATCCTGCGAGGATTTGCCGGGAATGATTTCAAGATCGATGCCTTCTTCGGTGAAGTACCCTTTCTCGTAGGCGTAGAAGATCGGCAGTTCGAGCGCGGAGGGCGCGAAGTGCAGCTGGTATTTCACCTTAGGCAGGTCTTCAGCTTGCGAAGTCAGGGTGCTCGCGAAAACCGCAGTCGTCGCCAGCAGGGCTAGTGTCGTCTTTCTGATTTGGTGTTTCATCTTTCCTCCCTTTGCCGCCCGTATTGCGGGCCAGCTATTGCTTCGTCGCTGTGTCGACGAATCCGTAATCGCGTTCTGCCGCTTCGGGCGTGATGTAACCGGCGGTCAGGTCCGCCCTGATCCGGTCGGGTGAGCGTTGGGACGGATCACCACACCCGCCGCCGCCAGCCGTGAAAAGCCGCATGCAGTCGCCGGGCTCAAGCACCACCAGACCCTTGGTCATCTTCTGCGGCTCCTGCCCCTCGCGTTCGATGACCGCATAGCCCGGTTCGGCGGGCTTGCCGCCGTTCGCGCCCCAAGGCGGGCAGGTGGTGCGTTCGATGCTGATGTTCAGCTTGGTGCGTTCCAGCACGCGCACGACCTTTTCCGTCCCCAGCCCACCGCGAAACGTCCCGGCGCCGCCGGAGTCGGGACGCAGGCTCATCTGTTCAATGCGGTGCGGGAACAATGCCTCCTGCACCTCGGCGGGGACATTCAGCGTGTCACCGTGCGCCATCGTCTTGTAGGGGCCGCCGCCGTCGCTGTGGCTGGTCGCGCCCCAACCGCCAAGACCGGTGTCGAGGTGCTGATAGCCTTCATCATCACCCCGCCCTTCAGCAAAGAAAAGGTGTGACGAAAAACTGCTGTGATGCCCGGCCGCGGCCTGATCCGGATTGGCCTTGGCAAAGGCCTGAATGATGGCGTCGATGACCGTAGGCAGGGGCGCGCTGTACTTGCCCATGGCGGCGTTCGCGCTGGCGCTTAGAAACTTGCCATCCGGGATCTCGACCGTGAGGGCGCGGAAATTGCCATCATTGGCTGGCTCGCGCGGGGTGGTCATGTATTTATAGGCGATCCGGGCCGCGGTGATCGCACCGCCCAGACGGCCCGAGTTGAGCGGCCCTTCGACCTGATCCGCGACGCCCGACAGATCGACCGTGACGTCTTCGCCCGCCACCCGGACCACCACGTCGACCGGGATCTTTTTGCCCCGGTTAAGCCCGTCGTCATCCAGATGCGCGCTGGCGGAATAGACCCCGTCGGGGATCGCTCGGACAGCGGAACGGGCGGCCTGATCGGTCTTGTCCCATGCGGTTTCGATGGCGCCCTGAACGGCCGGGCGGCCATAGCGCTTCAACATCTGCTCGAACTTGTCCCGACCCAGCAGGCAGCCAGTCAGCTGTGCCTCCAGATCGCCCAGTACCGCGCCGGGAAAGCGCGTGTTGTATTGGATGATGCGATAGATTTCCTCGTTCTTCTCACCCTTGTTCCACAGCTTGATGCTGCGGTACTGGATACCTTCCTGATAGATCTCGGTGCTGTCGTTGGCGGTGCAAGAGCCCACCATCTTGCCGCCCAAGTCGATCCAGTGGACAAGCACCACCATGAACCCGGCCAAATCCTGCCCGGCCTCGTCGGAATAGACCGGTGTATAGAGCGACACGTTGTTCAGGTGCTGCCCAAGCGTGCCGGCATGGTTCGACATGATGACGTCGCCGCGATGAATGTTCTCGCGCCCGTAGATTGCCAGACCGTCACGCACCGCCGTGCCAAGCGCGTCTGTCACGAAGATCGGGATCGACCCGCTGCCCTGCGCGATCAGGCGGCCATCAGGATCGACCAACCCGCAAGCGAAGTCCTTGTATTCGTAGACCAGCGGGCTGTGCGCCGTGCGGGTGATATTGGTCGAGATTTCGTCGGTAATCGACTGCAGCCCATGGCTGATAATCTCGGCCGTGATCGGATCGACGGCTGCCGCGTCGAGAGTTTCGGATTTCAGGGCAAGCGACATCAGGCGTCTCCCATCAGGGTCTGCGAACAATCGATGCGGATTTCGCCAAGCGCGCCGATTTCGAAACTATCGCCCGGTCCAATCAATGTGGTGGAGCCGTACTCCTCGACGATGGCGGGGCCTTTGGCGGCGAAGCCCACGGGCAGGTCACCGCGCTTGTATACATGCGCTTCGACCGGGTGCGTCTGGTCGCCCATATGGACCATGCGGCGGCCCGCCTCGGGTGTCGCGTCGTCGGGCAGGTCGCCCTTGAGCGATGCGATCGGTGGGGCAGGGGTGCGGCCATGGACGCTGCAGTGGATGCCGACCAACTGGATCGCTGCGGTTTCATCGACCCGGCCATAACGGCGGCGATAGGCGTCGTAGAAGCGCTCTTCCAGCACGCCGAGCGGTTCGATGTCGTCCGCATCCACGGGGATGCGGAGCGAGTGGCTTTGCCCCTTGAAGCGCAGTTCAAGCTGGCGGCTGACCCTGAGTTCGGCATCGCCGACCTCTTCTACCAGTTCACTGCGTGCTTCTTCTTCCATCGCGGCGTATTGCCCGGCGGCGTCCTTCAGCGCGTCGGTGTCAAATGCGCGCACAGTCGTCTGGCTCACGTCGCGACGCGCGTCTGCCAGAAGCATGCCGATGGCCGAGTAGTTGCCGGGTTCCGGCGGGACGATCACCACGGGAATGCGCAGTTCGCGCGCAAGGAGCGAGCCGTGCAACGGACCGCTGCCGCCGTAGACGAAAAGCGAGAAATCGCGCGGATCAAGCCCGCGTTCCACGGTGACCTGCTTGATCACGCTGGTCATTTCCGCGACCGCGAAGCCGATGATCCCCTTGGCCGCGTCCGTGACGGCATTCGCCCCGGCAAAGCCGAGCGGGTCGGAGATGTCGTTCACGATGGCCCGGCGCGCGGCCTCTTTATCAAGCTGCAGCTTGCCGTTGAGGAAAGTGTCGTGGCCGACCCGGCCCAGAACGAGGTTCGCATCTAGCACGGTCGGCTTGGTCCCGCCCTTGCCAAAGGCGGCGGGTCCGGGGGTGGATCCCGCACTCAGCGGGCCGACCTTGAGCCGGTTTTGCGGGTCGAGCCAAGCGATGGAGCCACCACCGGCACCGACCTCCACAATGTCGATGACGCCGCTGCGGATCGGGAAGCCGTCCTCGTAGCCACCGATGTAGTAGGGAGAGCGAGTTTCCAGTTCTCCCTTCTCGATCACGGCGGCCTTGGCGGTGGTTCCGCCCATGTCGAAGGCGATCAGGTTCGGGATATCGAGGGCCGAGGCATAGACGCTGGCCCCGATGCAGCCGCCGACCGGTCCGGATTCAACCAGTGTCACTGGTTCGCGCCGCGCCCGGTCCAACGAAAGGACGCCGCCGTTCGATCCCATCAGGTAGAAAGAGCGCTTGAACCCAAGCGCCGCCAGATCGTCACGGCAGCTGCGGACGTACCGTGCCAGTTTGGGTCCGACGAAGGCATTGGCGACCGCGGTTGAGGTGCGTTCGTATTCATACCATTCGCGCGACAGTTCGGCCCCCATGGTGACAAACACCTCGGGCATTCTGGACCGCAGGATCTCGGTCACCTGCGCTTCGTGGTCCGGGTTCAGGTAGGAATTGACCAGCGACACGGCGATCGCATCGACGTCCAGCGTCAGAAGGTGATCTGCCAGCGCCTCGACCTCTGCCGTGTCAATCGGCGCGATTTCCTGACCGCGTCCGTCGATCCGGCCCGAAACCTCGAACCGCAGATGCCGCGGTACAAGCGGTTCGTGACGCCGATAATCGAGCTTGAAGGGCGAGGGCCGGTTGCCGCGCCCGATCTCGATCACATCGCGGAACCCGGTTGAACTGACCGAGGCGATGCGCGCCCCGTCACGCTGCAGCAGCGCGTTGATGACAAGTGTCGTGCCATGCTTGACCAGATCGGTGCGCGAAAAGGGGATTTCTGCGTCTTCGGCGCAATTGATGATGCCTTGGATCAGGTTGTCATAGGTCGTCAGACTTTTCGCATAGACGACGCGGCCCGTGTCCTGATCATGGCCGACCAGATCGGTGAAGGTGCCGCCAGTATCGGCTGCAAGGATGATCGACATTACGACAATCCTCCGACCGGGCGCTGGCCATGAAGATCGGCCTCTCCGTTTGCCATCAGGTATTCGCGCATTGGCCAGGCGTTCGACATTTCGGTCGCGGCGTCATTTAGAAGGGGCATCATTTCAGCGATATATTCCTCGGTCAGACGGAAGTTCGGACCGGCCATGCCAATGGCGCCCACGACCTTTCCTTCCGGATCAGACGGGGCAGAGAACGGAACCGCGCAGGCATTCAGGCCAAGCGAGCTTTCTTCTAGGCTCAGGCCGTATCCGCGCTCCCGGGTGAGCCGGAGTTTTTCGAGGATCTCGGGATAAGTGCTGGCCGTGTTCGGGGTAAAGGTCGCGTCTGGCGTGCCAAAGCCGGTTTTGCCGAGGATGCGGATCGCCTCGTGTTCATCAAGCGAAGCCAACCAAGCCATCCCGGTCGCGGTACCGTGCAGCGGCACGTTGCGACCACGGGCAGGCGTGTATTGAAGACCTTCCTTCTTGCCCTGCGCCCAAGCTGCGAAGACGATCTTTTCACCTGTCACGACCCCAAGCTGCACCAACTCTCCAACCTCGTCGGCATAGCGCTGCAGGATAGGCTGGCAGACATCGACCAGCCCTGTGGACTGAAGATAGCGAAAGCCAAGCGATGGCAGACGCATTGTGATCCGCAGACGCTCGTCGACTGGCGAACGCTCAAGATAGCCTGCTGCGATCATGGTGTTCACTAGCGGATGCACGGACCCTTTCGGCAAGCCAAGTCGCTTGCACAGGATGCCGAAGGGTAGGCCATTCGGTTCGTCAGCCAGGATCTCGATGACCAGAATTGCGCGTTCAAGGACTGCCATATGCCTCTTCCAAAACTTTGTTCGAAATCGAACACTGTTTGAATATTTGTCGAATCGATTTGAGTCAAGAGGGTTGCCGGGATGGGACCCATAGACCCCGCGCCTCGCGAAACGGGGCTGCTCAAAATCGTAAGCATCTGTTTATAAATGGATAAACGAACAGCGACCGGACCCGGTCGCGTTTTCTGAGCAAAATAGGGCGCGGCTGTCCAATAGGCTGCGCCGGGCCAAGCGACGTTCAGAACGCGCGTGTAGGATGACAAATGCTTCCCGCGCAGAGCGCGCCACGCGCGTGGGACAGCGGCGTTCAGAAAGTGAAGCGCCGCCCTTTCGCAAAGGCCACCGCCATCGGGTTGCGCAATCCCAGTGCCCGGACGATCAGGTCTTAGTTCGCGCGATCGGCAATGTGGATCGCGCCCGGTCTCGGGATTGCAAATCGGACTGCAGCACGACCGAGAGGCGTTGCTGTGTTGCGTAAATATGTTCGCGCATCAGTGACTCGGCCCGTGAGGCCTGACCGCGTTTGATCGCATCAAAAATTGGCAAATGTTCCGCATGGGCAAGACGCATACCGAACAAACCGTCTTCTTCGCGTTTGATCGAAAACAGGTAGTTGGTCGGGGACACCAGCGGCATGCGCGACAGGTATGCGGTTACCTTGTTCAGCGCCGGACGCCCGGCTGCATTGACGATGGTGGTGTGGAAGGTCTCATTGGCTGCGGTGAATTTGGGCAGCATGTCCGTCACCGCGACACCGCTGGCAAATGTGTCTTCGCAGGCCGCCAGACAATCCGCGAGAGCCTTGATGGATGTCCGGGAAAACTGCCCTTCTTCGATCGCGACCCGGACCGCATGACTTTCCAGCGCGCCACGCACGTCATAGGCGGACAGCACGTCGTCGATGGTGAACTCGGCAACGGTGAAGCCACGGTTGGGGTGGCCAATCACCAAGCCGTCTGCTTCCAGAATGCTAAGCGCGACCCGGACCGGGGTACGCGACACGTCCAGCGTTTCCGCCAGTTCGCGTTCCCGGATGCGCGAATTGGGTGGCAATTCACCGGTGACGATCATCTCACGTAAATGCTGAGCGACCAGTTCGACATGCGTTGAAGGGGACTGGCCCTTTGCAACCTGTTCTGCGTCGTCAGCGATCATGTGCTTCCCCTTTTTCGACGTGCGGCGGGCCGCGTTTTGGTTGGCCGGGCGGCACGGCAAATTTTCTCGGCCGCCCAAGCGATCAATTTCCCGGTGCTATCTCTACCCGCAATCCATCCAAAGCAGGAGTCACATTAATCTGGCACGACAGGCGGGAATTCGATTTGCGCGAAGATGCGTCGTCCAGAAGCATGTCTTCTTCTTCAGACATCTCACCGACCCGGGACAGATCGCCATCGTCTATAAAGACGTGGCACGTGGCACAGGACATGCCGCCGCCGCACAATGCCAGCACTTCCCCCGGCGCGATGACCTGAATGTTTTCCATCAGTGACTGATCGTCCTTTGCCTCGAAGGTCTGTGATTTTCCGTCACGTGTGGTCAGTCGAATTTGGGTCATGGGTCAGAGTCCGTTCTTTGTCGTGTCGCAAGAATGTTGGTGCCTCGGCAGGCAATGACCGCCGAAGGAAATGAGTATCGGTGTTTGGAGGAGGTGACCGGACGACTGGCCCGGTCACCTGTCTTGTCGCGGGTTATTCCGCTGGCTGCGCCTCGGGTTGGGCGGGCCGCGGTTTCGCCGCCGCCTGCTCTTCCGCGATTTTACGCTCCATCAGGCGACGGCACCGCGTGCCGGCATAGTCGCTGGAGAGATAAAGCGGCTTGAGCGAGAAGAATTCTTGCCCGTCCATGTATTTCTGGCATTCCGCGATCATCGGTTCGTCTTCGTTGACGAAGGCGTGGTTGATGACCTTCCGCGTGAGTTCATTGATCTCAGCGTCGAAGGGTTTCGCCGTCTCACCACGGGTGTGGATCCAGAAGTAATGGGTCGAAGTCTCGTTCTCGGGCGTGATCAGATGCGCGTTCTGGCTGCGGCACCCAAGTGCAGGATCCGTTCCGGTGACAGAGCTCGACACATAATGCCGCAATACGCCGGGGAAAATCCATTGGATGGCCGACCGGAAATCGCCACGCTCGTGTTCGAAGAACAGGCCCTGTCCCTTAGTCGTCAAGCTGTCCGGCATTTCGGCGCTGACCTTGATCCAATCATCACCTTCTTCATTGGTGACCAGACGTTTGGTCTTGGCCGGTGCCAAGGTGCCTGCGTGGATGTATTGCGCGTGGCTAAGGTCCAACAGGTTGTCCAGCACCAGCCTGTAATCGACGCCCATCTGGATGTGGCCGTGCACCGCCTCGAAATCGTCATAGTAGAACAGCTCAAGATCAGGGATCAGGCTGGGATCCGCCTTCTCGGGGTCGCCAGGCCAGAGCCAGATCACGCGATCGCGTTCTTCTGTCGGATAGACCTTCACCCGCGCCGCGCCGGGGATCCGGCCGTCGCCATGCGGGTTATGTGAACAGATGCCGTCCTTGATGCCGAATTTCAGCCCGTGATAGGGGCAAACCACTGCATCTTCTTCACGATCGCCCTGATGCAGCGGGGCGAACCGGTGCGGGCACCGGTCATTTATTGCACGCACACTTCCCGAGGAATCGCGGGTCATCAGAACGCGTTCGCCGACGATCTGACGACCTAGGAAGGCTTCGGTAATTTCATCGGCATGGGCGGCGACATACCAGGCGTTCATTGCAAAGGGCATTTGAGTTCTCCTTTAAGTTCGGACAGCCACAGCCAGACCAGTGTGGCAAAGTCGGCGATCGTGGTTTGAATGTCAGGCGTGTCGCGCGCAGCGCGCCACGATCACACGGAAAGATGCATTCGGCGCCGGGCGCCGAATACTTCAGGCATTACTTCTGAGCGTCTGCCAGTGCGGCGAGATAGGCGTCATAAATCGCCTGCCCGTTGGGTGTCTCGGCAATCCAGTTGTCGATAACCGGCTGCAGAGCCGCATCCCATTTCGCCTGTTCTTCGGCAGAGGGCTTTGTGAAGGTCCGGTTGGTGTCCTCTTTGGCCTTGCTCAGGAAGATGTCGATGTACTTGTCGAACTCGTCACCCCATAGCTTCGAGAACGCCGCGCCGGAATTGTCGTCGATCGCTTTCTTCAATTCGGGAGACAGGCCTTCATAGGCAGACTTATTCATGATCACCATCAGCGGAGACGTCCCCATGTTGACGTCCAGATGATAAGTCGTCGACTTGGACACGCCGAAGATGGTCGCGGCGACCCATTCGTTGACGGTACCGTCGACCAGGCCACGGGACAGCGATTCCGCCAGATTGGTGACGGTAATCCCGCCGATGGGCGTACCACCGATGGCGTCGATCGATGACAGAAGGGCAGGGCCAGCGCCCCGCAGCTTGAGACCTTTGACGTCGTCGAGCGTTTCGACTTTCTTATCGGTCGTGTGCAGCCAGGTCGGGGCACCCGTGAAGAAGCCAAGAATTTTGACGTTGTCGGCCGTATTGGCTCCGATCAGCCCATCCTCGACCAACTTCGCTCCGGCCAGCCCACCGGCCGTTGCACTGGGGACAAGACCCGGCAGTTCAACAACGGTTGCGGCCGGGAACGTACCCGGCGTGTAGCCCGGAACGATATAGCCGATTTGGGCGACGCCATCGCGTACCATGTCATAATGCGTGGCCGGATCACGGCCCAAGGTGCCCGCTGGGAAAAGCTCGATCTCAAGCTCGCCGCCGGACGATTCTTTGACGCGGTCTGCCCAGACCTGAAGCACGTCCTTATACAGGAACGACGGGGCCGGCAGGCTGGTCGTCATCCGCATCTTGGTTTCTGCCGATGCACCTTGTACGCCTGCGAATAGCGACAGTGCCGTAGCAGCAATCGCAAAACCAGTTTTCAACTTAAAATTCATGATCATTTTTCCTCCCTGATCAAATCTCGGTTCAAATTCGGCTAAGCGGCACGCGTCCTCCCCGCGGTTGCCGGCTCAGCCCTTACAGCTTCAGGTCTTGTGGCCTAAATGAAGTCAGGCCTCTTTCCTGATCATCTGAATTGCACGCGGCTCGAGGCGCAGGCCGAGAGAACGGCCAAGAGCTTTTTCCAGAATTTCTGTCGGATCATCTGCCCCGTCAGACTGCCGCCAGACGACGTGCCCGTCCGGACGAACAAGAACCGCACCGCGCGGCGTCAGCCCGTACAGCGATAACCAGTCCCCGGTGTCTTGCAGCGCCCCGTCAGGTCCGACCAGATAGGCATCGCCGGGGATACCGTTGGCCGCAGTGATGTCTTGGAACGCCTCGACCCAGGGTCCGCCGTCCGATCCTGCAAGAAGCACGAAGCGGTCATAACGGAATAGATCGACGGAGTTCACGCGATCTGAACCTCGCGCAAACCAGACCGCAGGGGCCCGATGACCGGGGCGCGCGACCGGATCATAATCCATCACGGTGGTCTCGGGGGCAGGGGTGCCATCTGGCGTGATCAGATCTGATGCATAGGCGTAGGCGAATGTCTGGCCGAGATTTTCGAAATGTTCGCGCTGTGACGGGATCGCCGCCGCCATACGCGCCCGAATGTCGGCACCTTCGGGCGTTTCCAACAACTGCGCCGCGGCTTCATCGTTCTTCAACATGCCCGCCAGGCCGTTTTTAGCCATCTTTTCGGCATTGTGCCGGCTTTGTTCGACATTGAAGGTGCAGACCGGCAGGCGTTCTTCTTCGTAGCTATCCAGTATCGATGGATCCGCTTGGCCCTTCAGCACATAGCTTAGTTTCCACGCCAGATTCTGCGCATCGCCGATGCCCGTGTTCATCCCAATCCCGCCGGTCGGCGGCAATGGATGCACGGCGTCACCGGCAAGGAAGATGCGGTCTTTGCGCATCGTTGACGCGACACGCGCCTGCATCCGCCACGGCAGGATACTTTGGATCTCCAGTTCGATGTCGTCGTTTCCGATAGCATCGCGGAGGATTTTCAGGCAGCGCTCCGACGTGAAATCCTCGGGCTTTTCGTTTTCCGAATAGGCAAAATTATAGGTCCATTTGTGACGGCCATCGAGCGCGATGATGACGCCGATTGTCCGGGCATTATAGATCCACCACAGAAGAAATGGTTCGTCTTCAATGTATTCCCAAAGGTCCGCTTTGAAGTAGATGCCGATCTGCCGCCCCATGGACTGACCCGACATGGTGATGCCCAAAGACTCGCGCACTGCACTGCGGCCGCCATCGGCGGCGATCACGTATTCGGCCTTTGTGGCGCCGGTGTTCCCGTCGGAATCCGTCCAGTTCAAAGTAACCTGATCCGCATCCTGCGTGACCTCGGTCACCTCAACGCCAAAGCGGAAATCCACGGAAGGATACTGCCGCGCATGGTCCAGCACGATCGGTTCGATCACATCCTGCGCGCAGGACCGCTTGATCGAGGGGCTGACGGTACGTTCCCATTCATCCCTTGCCGGGTCATAGCCGCGGGTGGCCAGAGTCCCGATCCGTTCCCCGGCGAGGGTGACGCAAAAGCCAACACCGGCATGACGGTTCAGCGGGATCGACGCCTCTTCGATCTTGGACGTGACACCGAACTGACGAAACATCTCCATGGAGCGACCGTTCAGAACTGTGGCTCTTGGATGCGGGTTGGTGGTCGGAGCCCGTTCGAACAAGGTACAGGGGATGCCCTGACTTCCTAGGAATAATGCGGCACTCAACCCCGTTGGTCCGGCGCCGATTATGGCAACCCTAGTCTCAGTCAAATTCAACGTCAGCTCCTCCCCAGGGCACGCGTCGGAAATTACGGAAAGCCTGTTTAAATCTCCAAAGACCGTCAATCATTTTACACATGCCGCATCGCAGCAATCTGATTTTGACTGATGGCGCCTGACTGAATTATTTCGAAGATCAAATATTTTATCTCAAGAAAACAAATATTTAGATCAAATTTTCAACGCGCAACACTGTCGATGAGGCAGAAAACTTTTTCACCTTCCGTGCCGCGAAAGAGCCGGAAAAGCTCATATTTGGAATGCCAAAAACGCCAAAATGGCCCGAATCATCGCGGAAGTTTTGGGGTTGATCGCCATTTGGCATGCTAAACGGCGCAGGTCGGCACAGCTGGACCGATAACGGCAACTCTGGCGGTATGGGCAAGACCAAGGTTTGACGGTCATCTGAACCCAGTCGGTCGGCCTAGATCTGGATGACCCCAAGAGCCTATCCAAGAGACAGCCGGCCCCCGCGCCGCTCATCGCGAATGATGTCTTTTCGAAGCGATGGTTACCCGATTGCGCAGATAGAACGTCCTAAGACGACTTTCCAAAATTGAACTTCCAGTTCAGTTTAGAAATAGGGTGGTGATGACGTCGCAGGCCCGAGCTGTGGAAAAGTTAGATACTGCTGCCGTAATCCCCCCAGGCGAAAATGGGGGAATTACCAGTCGACAGGACCTTACTGCTTGGAACGCCAGTTGGACCGATCGTTCCAGCTCGGAGTATGGGACTCGAGAGCGATCTATTGAAAAAGTTACTTCACCCTTAGGATTCTGTTGCTCCCAAGGCAAAACTGTTTGTTCAGTCGCTATGGCGTTACGATCGCGAACCCCGGGTCGCTCTGGTCGTGCAGGCTAAGCCAATGGCGAAAGGCGGCGGCGTCACCTTTGACCGATACGTCCTCGTCTGAAGCTGCATCCAGATCAAGGTCCCCGCCCAATAGACGGTCAAGCACGGATTGCGTCGCCGTGACTGTCGCAACCGCCGCGTCCGACTGCGCGCCGATCCGCGCGAATTCTGCTTGACGACCCACGAAGACCACGGCTTCGACTGATCCCATCTGGATATTGATGCAAAAGTCCTCTCCCTTGGCGCGTTCCGGATTGAGGCGTGCGGCTATGCTGTCGAACCAGTCTTCAGGTTGCAGCATGGAGCTTAGGTCGGTATTCCGATGTCGCTTCGCCAGGCGAGGATTTACGCCATTTTCCAGCTCATGCGCACCCATAAGATAAACGTTGCGCATGATCCCGCTTTCGCAGCGGTAGCCCTGATGACGATAGACTTCCGCCAGCAACGCCGTTCCCGTGCCATCGTCCTGACCAGAGAAGACCAAGTGGTTCAACAGCGTGGCAGCCCATTGCAGCTTGTCATCAGCGATCGCCTTCTCCGCCAGTGTGCATACGGCTGCGGCCCCACCGAGTGCGTCGGTCATGTTTGCACCCAGTTCTTCCGGCGGCAAAGGATCGAGGTTCACTGGCACGCCGTCGAAAAATCCGAAATACCGCTGATAGACCGCTCGGGCGTTAAAGGTCAGAGTGCCGTAATACCCCCGCGCATGGAACGTGTCCGATAACCAGTCAGGCTCTGAAAGCAGGGCCGCGATTTCGTTCGGGGTATGTCCGAGGTTGGCCAGTCGCAGGGCTTGGTCGTGGGTGTATTTGTAGATGTCTCGCTGTTCGATGAGGTAGCGCGTTAGTTCTACGTTGCCGAAGGTCGGCCAGTTATGGACGTTGATCACGATTTCCGCGTCGTCGGCGAACATCTCGATCGCCTTGTCGATGGTCCGCGCCCAAAGCCTTCCGTCCCGCACCTCGGCGCCTCGAGGGGGCAGAAGGTTGTGGAAAGTGCGGTTACAGACTTCGGCCATACAGAGCACGCGATGATCGGGCAAATAGAAGGCGAACTCGGCCGGGGCTTCTGTTCCGCTTGCCATTAGAAACGTGAAGCGCACACCGTCGATCACACGCGCTTCGCCGGTCTGCGCGATGTGCTGCGTCGGCGTGGCAAAGGTCGCACGACCGCGCGCAAGAGTTTTGCCGATGCCGCCGTCGACCATCCCTTCAGGGCCCAACGGGAGAAGGCCGCCAAATTGGTAGATCGACCGACGCAGCATCGGCACACCCCCGAGGACGCCTTCGGATGCGACGGCCTCCTCGAAACCCTCAGGAACGTAAATCGGCGGCGTGTCAGAGGTGTCGGCGATGACGCCTTGCAGACCGCCGTAATGGTCTGCATGGGAATGCGTGACCAAAATGGCGCTTACGGGACGGTCGCCCAAGTGATCGCACACCAGCTTTAGCGCAGCGGCGGAGGTTTCCGCCACCGACAAAGGGTCGATGACGATCCAGCCCGTGTCACCCCGGATAATTGTCATGTTGGCATAATCGGCGGCCCTGACCTGCCAGACGCCATCAGTCACTTCGAAAAGCCCTGAAATTGCGTTCAGCTGCGCATGGCGCCAAAGGGACGGGTTGACCGTGGTGGGACAGTCCTCTTGCAGGAAGGCCCAGTCGGCGATGTCCCATGACTTGGAGCCTGTCCCGGTCTTGATCCCGCCCTCTGGCAGTGCAGCTATGAAACCGCGGCGGGCCGCTTCGAAATCCGCCTGATCGCCAAGCGGGAGACGCTTTGCAACGCCTGCGTTTTCCTCGCGCGTTTTCTCATGCAGCTTTGTGGTAATCGACTCGGTCATTGTGCTGGTCCTTGGTCCGTCAGGTGTTTTCTGGCTTTCGCGCATAGGCTACGTGGCGCCAGATCGTCCGGGCCAACGTGAAGGCGGCCAGTCCGAAGATGACCAAGGCGATCGGACGATCGATCAGATAGCCGATCTCGCCATCCGCCAAGATGACGGTTTGCCGGAACGCCAGCTCGAAGCTTGGGCCAAGGACGAAGCCGATGATGAAGGTGACGAAGGAGAACTCCAGCGCCCGCATCAGGTAGCCGATTACCGCAAAGCCCACGACCAGCGGCAGGCCAAAGGTGCCCGAGGTCAGGAAGGCGCCGGTCAGGCACACAAGGCCGATAGTGGGAAAGACGACCATGGCGGGGGCGCGGGCGGCAAGGGCAAAGACCCTCAGGCCGAAATAGCCCAAAATCAGGTTCGTGCCGTTGGCAATCACCATGGCGGCGAACATGGCATAGACCAGCCGCCCCTGTTCGGTCATCAGATGCGGCCCCGGCTGGATGCCGTGCACGATGAAGGCGCCGAGGATTAGTGCGGCCGCCACGTTGCCGGGAATGCCAAGCGAGAGCAGCGGGATGAAATTCGCGCCGACGACGGACGAATTGGCGGCCTCGGTCGCGGCGACGCCTTCGATATTGCCCTTGCCGAAGGACTTGGGGTCCTTGGAGGCGCGGATGGCTGCGTTGTAGCCGATGAAGGCCGCTGCGCTGGACCCGATGCCGGGCAAAGCGCCGATCCCGGTGCCGATCGCGGCCGAGCGCAGGATGGTGCGAAGGGTGCCGCGATATTCGGCCCAGCTCAGGCGCTTGTCCTCGGGCCGTTCAGAGCTGAGGGGCAGGTGACTGTCGCCCGCCGCGCCACGCAGCATAACCAGCTGGCGCAGCACCTCGGCCATGGCCAGTACACCAATGCCGACGGCCGAAATGGGCAGGCCATCCATCAGGTCGGGCATGCCGAAGATGAACCGACTGGTGCCACCTTCGGGGTCTAGCCCGACGGTGGCCAGAAGCAGGCCGAGGAAGGCCGCGATCAGGCCCTTGAACATCGACCGGCCCACAAGACTGGCGATGATCGTCAGGGCGAAGACAATGACCGACAGCATTTCGGTCGGGCCCATCTTGATGGCGATCAGGGCCAGCGGCGCAGAGACGGCGAAGAGGACGAAATCTGACAGCGTGTCGCCGGTCACCGATGAAAACAGCGCCATTTTCAGGGCCTTCAGACCCTTGCCCTGTTTGGCCAGCGGGTGGCCGTCAAAGGCGGTCGCGGCTGCTTCGGGCGTGCCGGGGGTGTTCATCAAGATGGCCGAGACCGAGCCGCCGACAGTGCCGCCCTTGTTGATCGACACAAGGAAGGCCAGCGCGCCCACGGGTGTGAAATAATAGGTGAGCGGCACAGCAATGGCGATGGCGGTCAGGGCCGACAATCCGGGGATCGCCCCAAAGAACTGGCCGATGAAAACGCCCGAGACGATCAGAATTAGGGTCTGGGCGGTGAACGCGTCCGAGAAGGCAGTTATGACGATGTCTAGCATGGCTGCACCTGTATTGGCGGGCCCGATCAGGGCAGCGGGATGCCCAGCAGGATTTCGAAAAAGCTCCAGAGAAGGAGCGGCGGGCACACGGCGATGAGTAAGATCGCCCACCACGTCCGTTGCCCCATGAAGATGGTCAGCGCGCCGGTGATGAAGACGCCGCCGACAAGGTAACCGACCGTCAGCATCAGGGTGACCGTGACGGCGAACAGGGCCAGCACGACCACGGTCAGCAAAGTTACCTTGGGGTTGATCGGCGCCGGGCTTGTGCGGTCAGGTTCCAGAAAAAGCCGGTGCAGGCACATCATGGCGCCGAGCGCTCCGATCGCCCCGACCGCGACGCGCGGCATCAGATCAGGCGCAACGGTAACAAAGTCATTGGGTTCGACCCAAGCCGGAATGCCCCAGAGCCAGACCGCAAGGGCCAGCAGCGTTACGCCGGCCCCCACAAGTGCTTCGAAGATGCGCAGGGTCATCTGAGGTCTCAGTTACCAGCTGCGGCGATCAGCTTTTCGTAGTTCGCCGTGGAGTTCGCAACGTTTTCACGCAGTTCTTCCGGGGTCAGAACCGTGGATGGGAAGCCCATCTTGCCTTCGACCATAGAGACAACGTCAGCGTTTTTCGCCCCGCCCGAGAAAGCGTCGTAAAGTTTCTGGAAGACGTCTTCGGGGATGCCTTTGGGTGCGAAGAACAGGAAGTAGGTGTCGTCGCCGATATCGTAACCCGATTCCTTGAAGGTCGGCACGTCAGGCGAGCTGGCCAGACGATCATTGCCAGCCGCGACAAGTACTTTCACATCATCGCCGAACCGCTGGTGGATACCGGCGCTCCAGCCCATGTCAATGTGGCCACCCATCACGTCCTTCATGATTTCCGCGCCGCCTTTGGTCGGAACGATCTTCATCTCGTAGCCGTCCTGCGCGGCGACATAGCCCATCATCAAATTCACCGCAGGAGAAGACGACCCGAACGAGACCTTCTGTCCGCCCTTACCTGCAGCAACCACGTCTTCCCACGTGTTGAAGGGTGAATCCTTGCCCGTCACGACGGCGTTCTGAAGCTTTGCAGCCGAGGTCAGGTAATCGAAGGTGTCTGCATCGTATTTGACACTGTCCGAGGCCAGCGGGGCGTAGGAAAACGTCGACGTCACCGCCATACCGATGGTGTAGCCATCGGGTTCCGCGTTCATCAGCTTGGTTGCCGCGACAACGCCGCCACCGCCGGGCACGTTTTCGATGACAACGGGCTGGCCAAGCGCCGCTTCGGCTTCTTTGCCGATCAGACGGGCCAACGTGTCAGTTCCGCCGCCTGCGCCGAAGCCGACCAGAATGGTCACTGGTTTTTCAGGAAACTCGGCCAAAGCCGGCGTAGCCAGCAGACCAAGGGTCAGCGCGGTTGCGACATGGCGCAATGCGCCTGTGAATTTCGATTGGGTCATTTCTTGCCTCCTCCTTGCAAGTCCGGATCAGGGTAGGGCGGAGTTGCTGCAATACCAAAATACAGCTTCGCAATGCCAGCTATACGATCACGCTATAGCCAGCTATCGTCATGCAGCGCAACGTCGCTGGCGGGCCACCGGCCATCGTTGACCACTTCGCGCAGGACTTCGACCAGAATCTGACGGACGGCACGGACCGCGGTCGTCATAGGGCGGTTACTGGGCCATGTCAGCGATATCGTGCGTTTCGCCTCTGGCTCTACGATCTTCCACGCGGCCAGTGCCTCCATGTTCCAACGACTGCCCAGAAGGGCCCAATTCATGATGGCATAGCCAAGACCGGCCTCTAGCAGCGAATACAGCACGTGCAGGCCGGTGATTTCGAAGCGCGTGTTCAGGCGCACCCCTTGCGATGCGGCGAGTTCCTCGACCGCGCGGCGCAGGACGACGCGTTTGTGGGTCTGGATCAGCGGATAGTCGGGCATTTTGCTGAGAGGCACCTCACCGATGCGGGGCGAGACCCCATCCCATTTCCCGACAAGATAGAGGTTTTCCTGAAATAGCGTGACGGATTCGAGATTTGGCAGATCGGCAGCATTCGGCACGAGGCCAAGATCGCCGCGGCCCGAGGACATGATATCACCACTCTCAAAGCTCAGCCCTTCAACGATTCGCAGGTTCACACGCGGCAATTCGCGCGCAACGCGTTCGTACAGAGGCGCGGACAGAAGATAGGCGGCGGTCAGGGGCAGGGCGACCATGACCTCTCCGCTAGGGGTGTCATCGCCGCCGCTGACATCTGCTGTGGCCGCCTCTAGTTGCCTAAGAATTGACTCGGCATGCTGGCCAAGCCGTATACCAGCCGAGGTGGGCGTGACCCCCTTGTTCGTTCGTTCGAACAGTTTCACGCCCAATTCGGCCTCGAGCGATGCGATATGGCCCGACAGCGCGGGCTGGGCGACGTTCAGTCGCCGGGACGCAGCCGAGAAGCCGCCTTCGCGCAGAACCGCATCGAAATACTGAAGCTGCCTTGAGTTCATGGTGGCTCCTCCCTCTTGCGATATCAAAACCGTATAGAGGCCAGACGCAAACTGTTTTTCAGGAATAGCCAAGTCAAAGGGTAGCTTGTCCCCGAAATACTCGGGAGGAGACCGATGAATCTTGGACGTGTCGTGCAGCGGTCTGCACGTTATTGGCCTAATGCCTTCGCTGCCGTGGATAAGACCCGGCGTTTGACTTTCATGCAGCTTGACGCGGAAACCAGCCAACTGGCCAGCGGGCTGATGGCAGCAGGGTTCCCGCGCGGCACCCATGTGGCGATGCAGGCCCCGAACTGCGTGGAAATCCTCGCGACAGAGATCGCCTGTTACAAAGGGGCGTTCGTGAAGGTGCCGGTGAACGCGCGGTTGTCGCCGGAAGAATCGGTGCATGTCATCAACGACAGCCACGCCGAGGTGGTCATCGCGGGACCGAAACATGCCGCCGATCTGGCCGAGCGCCGCGATCAGATGCCACGCCTGAAGAAGATCGTCGCGATTTCGGGCGATGCGGGGGATATCCTTTATTCCGACCTGATCGAACTGGGAAATTCCGGGTTCGACAGTCTTGAGACGCAGGACAGCGACCTGGCCGTTCTTCACTATACGTCGGGGTCATCCGGCGTTCTGAAGGCAGCCATGCAGAGCTATGGCAACCGGGCGGCGCTACTGCGCAAGCAACTGGTCAAGCCCTCGAAAGACGGCGGCATTGGCGTGTCGATGGGCCACGTGGGCCCGATCACCCATGCCTCGGGCATGTCGATCCTGCCGACGCTCTACATGGGCGGTAGCAACGTTTTGTTTGACCGCTTCGACATTCCAGAGTTTCTGGCCACGATCGAGAAAGAGCGGATCAACCGGGTCTTTCTGGTGCCGACGATGGTGTCGCGGATCCTTGCGTCGGGCGAAGTGCCCAAGCACGATCTGTCCAGCCTGACCGGCGTCGTCTATGGCGCGGCGCCCATGGCGCCTTCGGTCGTCGAAGAGGCGATGGATGCCTTTGGGCCGATCCTGTCGCAGGGCTATGGTGCAGGCGAAACGACGTCGACCATCACCGTGCTGACCGCGCAGGATCACGTAGAGGCGCTGGCCGGGGATCGCAGCCGGTTGGCCAGCTGTGGTCGCAGCTATTTCGACAATGACGTCCGTATTCTGCGCGAAGATGGCACCGAATGCGATCTGGGCGAGGCGGGCGAGATCGTCGTGCGTGGTCCGGACGTGATGCAGGGCTATTGGGGCGCACCGGAATTGTCCGAGGAGGTGTTGATTGACGGCGCCTATCATACCGGCGATGTCGCGACGCAGGATGACGAAGGCTATATGTTCATCGTCGACCGCAAGAAGGACATGATCATTTCGGGCGGGTTCAACGTCTATCCCTCCGAGGTCGAGAAAGTGCTCTACAGCCATCCCGCCGTGTTCGAAGTGGCCGTGGTCGGCGTGCCTGACAAGGAATGGGGCGAGGCGGTCAAGGCCGTCGTCGTGACCAAGGACGGTGCCGAATTGTCGCCCGAGGTGCTGGACACCTTCTGTCGGGACAACCTGCCGGGCTTCAAACGTCCGCGCAGTTTCGATTTCACCGCGGACCTGCCGCGCAACCCCAATGGCAAGATCGTGCGCCGCAAGGTGCGGGATGTCTATTGGGCCGATGCGGAAAGGAAAGTGTGATGCCCGGCTCTGACGCAAACGCCCGCGACGCTGCACGCAGCCGCGCTCTAAGTGATTTCCGGGGTGGCGACGCGGCCTTGGCGGCCGCCGAACCTCTGATCGACTTCCTGACCGGAGAGATCGCCGATTTCGAACGTGAACACGGTCTGAACTGGGACACGCCGGTCGACCATGCGATCCTGCGCAAGGTGTGGAAAATGTCCGCTGAACGCGGGTTCTATTCCTACCTGCTGCCTAAGGATCTGGGCGGTCAGGGCCTGTCGGTCGCGGATATCTGCGCCGTGCGCGAAGCGGCGTTGATGACTGGATCGGTGCTGGCGACGCATGTGCTGGGCGATCTGTCAGGTCCGCCGCGCGTGGGGCATCTGTTCAAACAGGCAAGCCCCTATCAGGTCGAGACCTTCCTGCAGCCGATCCAGACCGCTGACATTGCGATCTGTTTTGCCCTGACAGAGGCCGGGGCCGGGTCGGATGCCGCGTCGATCAAGACACGGGCCGAGAAAACGGCGGACGGGTATCGCCTGAACGGCGTCAAGCGCTTCATCTCGGGCGGCAGCTTTGCCGATGCCGCGATAGTTCTGGCCGTCACCGACCCCGAGGCGGGGCCGCGCGGTATCTCGGCCTTCTTTGTCGATCTGCATTCGGAGGGCGCGTCGAAGCGCACGGATTACGAAGTGCTGTCCGGCAAGGGAACGCATGCCGATCTGGTCTTCGAGGACGTTCTGGTCCCCGAGGCGAACCTGATCGGAGAGGAAGGCACCGGGTTCCGTCTGGGCATGGCGCGTATTTCCGTGAACCGTTTGCTGCATTGTTCG
Organism: Pseudooceanicola aestuariicola; assembly: GCF_045763785.1. Classification (NCBI taxonomy): domain Bacteria; kingdom Pseudomonadati; phylum Pseudomonadota; class Alphaproteobacteria; order Rhodobacterales; family Paracoccaceae; genus Pseudooceanicola; species Pseudooceanicola aestuariicola. Next base: position 131,200 of record NZ_JBJGSF010000004.1, read on the forward strand.
ACCATGATGGGATTTGCGCGGCTGGCGCTGGATTTGTCGGTCGAACGTGCGGGGGGGCGTCAGCAATTCGGGCGGCCGATCGGCACTTTTCAGGCGATTCAGCATATGCTGGCCGATATGGCGACCGACCTTTACGCGGGCCGATCAATGATGTTCGACGCGGCACGGCGGTTGGATGAAGGGCACGACATCCGGGCCGAGGCGTCGATGTGCAAGCTTTACTGCGCCGAAAACGGGTTCCGGATCGCGGATCGGGCCATGCAGGTGCACGGCGGCGTCGGATTGCTGAAGGGCGGGCCGATCGAGTTCATCTTCCGCAATCTGCGTACCTTCCGGATCGTCACCGGCACGTCCGAGATCCAGAAGAACACGATTGCCAAGGCATTGTTGGACCGCGCTGGCTGATGTCCGGATTTCCTAAACCACTGGCCGGGAAGCGGGTGATTGACCTGTCGCTTCTTTATCCCGGCCCCGCGACGGCGGCGACCCTGCGGACCTTCGGCGCCGAGGTGATCAAGGTCGAGCCCCCCAAGGGCGATCCGACAGCGCGCCTGTTTCCCGAAACCTACCGGCAGCTGAACCGGGGCAAGCAGATCGTCACGCTTGACCTGAAGTCAGATGAGGGCAAAGCAGAGCTTGCGCAGCTGGTGGCCGAGGCCGATGTTCTGGTCGAAAGCTTTCGGCCCGGCGTTCTGACCCGGCTTGGGATCGGGCCTGACTGGTTGCACGCCCATCAGCCGCGGCTGGTGATCGTGTCGATCAGCGGCTTTGGCGCGACAGGGCCCTATCGGCATCAGCCTGCCCATGATCTGTCGGTCCTTGGTGTTGCGGGATATTTCGGGCTTCCCTCCGAACTGGATCCGAAAATCGTTCGGCCAAATATCCGGCTGGCCGATGCGCTGACCGTGAATGCCGCCAGCCTTGCGGCCTTTGCGGCGATTGTCGAAGCCGACCGGACGGGCAAAGGACAGATTGTCGATACCTCGATCTTTGATGCCACGGCAGCCGCTTGTCTGACGATGTCGCTGTCGCGCGGTGATCCCGATGCCGCGCCTGTGGCGCAGCGACAGGTCATGGCGGACAGTGCGATCTATGCCTGCCGCGACGGCAAACATATGGCCATCGCCACGCTAGAAGATCACTTCTGGGCCGAATTCCTGCGTCTTGCCACAGAGGAAGATCATCCGCTGCGATCCGAACGGTTTGCAACGCGGCGCGGGCGCGACGGCAACAAGGTCGACGTCGCGGCCCTGCTGACCGAGCTGTTCGCCGGCCGCGACCGAGAGGACTGGATCCTGATCTTCGGCTCAGGCCGCGTGCCCGTGGTTCCGGTCTGGGAAGGGGGCGAGGCGCTGCAAGACGATCATCTGAAACGTCGTGGCGCCGTTGCCCAATGGGGGCAGGGCGAGGAAGCGTTTTCCTATCCAAGCTTTCCGGCCGTGTTCAACGGCGTACGGGATCACGACGTTGCGGGGACGGACACCTAGCCGGGGTCCGTCCGCCCGACCGGTCGCGGATCAGTACATGGTGGTCGGCAGGATCAGTGAAATCGCGGGGAAGGCAATCAGCAGGATCAGAACGATCAGGTCGATGCCGATGAACCGCCACAGGCCACCGAAGATTTCCGAGATGCTGACCTTGCCTTCAAGGACGCTGGCCAGAACGAAGACGTTCAATCCGACAGGCGGGGTGATCAGCCCGATCTCGAGCAGTTTCACGATGACGACGCCGAACCAGATGATGTTGAGCCCATAGCTGTCCACAAGCGGGATCATCAGCGGGAGCGTCAGGACCATGATGCCAACCGGATCAAGGAACATCCCAAGCACCAGGTACAGCACACAGACCATCGCGATGAAGGCCCAGACGCTGACATCTCCGGTCTCCAGCAGGTGAACCAAGGCTGGACGACAGCCCGGTCAGGGCAATCAGCGACACGAAGATTTTCGCGCAGGCCGCGATCAGGAAGATCGCGCTGGTCGAGATCATCGTCTCGCGGATCATCGGCACGATTTCTTTCCACGCGATGCGCCCGCGCAGGACACCAAGAAGGGTTGCGAACAAGAGCGACAGTGCCGCCGCTTCGGTCGCCGTGAAGAACCCGCCATAGATCCCCCCCAGGACGAGCGTGAACAGCAGACCAGCGGGCCAAGCGGACCCAAGGGCGCGCATCTTCTGTTTCAGCGTAAAAGTTTCGTCCGGGATGGGGGCGATGTCGGGGGACCGTCGCACCCAGAGCACGATCACAAGTGCATAGGCGGCCAGCGACAACAGCCCCGGCAGCAGGCCCGCGATCTTTCTGCGCAGGAGGTCGGATTGAACCGATCAGCGCGTCGATTGAACGGTGGCGGACTTGGCCAGACAAAGTCCACAAAGTCGCGCTTGGACTAGCGGGCCAAACAGGGTGCGACCGGTCAGGGCCGCAACCCTTCTGGTCAGATCAAAGCTTCTCGGTCAGTTCCGGCACGGCATCGAACAGATCAGCCTACTGAGCGTTGATGCGGTAACACGAGATTTACTTGGGCCACTTCGTCTTTTCAGAACCGACAAGTTCTCGTAATAAACATTATGTAATTATCTGCAGAGTAGACTTCCGCCCCGGTCATCCGGCCCGAAACCTACAAAAATCAACGGCAGATATGCGCGTGGCGACGGACATCCGTCGCCACGCTTGTTTGCGGCTTTATGGCAGATCTCCTGTGATCCACAATCTGATCGCCTCGATCGAGCTGAGATCAGCATTGCGCAGATACGACATCCAGGTGTCATAGAGGTCCGGCAGGAACAGCGTAATCGACGGGACGGCGATCAGAATGCCAAGCGTCACCACATCCATCGCCAGGAACCACATCACGCCCTTGAAAATCGTGGTGATCGGGACGGCTCGCCCCACGACCGAACTGAGCATGAAGACGTTAAAGCCAAGTGGCGGCGTGATCAGACCGATTTCGAGGTATTTGATCATGATGACACCGAACCAGATCAACGAGATGTCATAGCTCTGCACAATCGGGATCACGACTGGCAAGGTGATCAACATGATCTCGATCGGGCCGATGAAGGTGCCGAGGATGATGTAGATGACCGAAAGCGCGATGATGACCGGCGTAGCCTGATCGCTGACCGACGTGGCGATTTCTGCCAGATACTGACCCAAACCCGATAGAGCCATGAACCGCGTGAAAACCGTGGCGCCGAAGATGATCGCAAAGATCGCTGCGCTTTGGCGCAGGGTATCGCTGAAGGCCATCTTGACTTTTTCCACCGAAAGCCGCCCGGCCAACAACGCGATAAGGAACGCGCCCGATGCACCGATGGCCCCTGCTTCCATTGGTGTGAAGACACCCAGCATGATCCCGCCCATCACTAGGATGAACAGCAGGCCGATGGCCCAGGACCCTTTCAGGGCATAGAGTTTCCGGCGCAGCGAAATACGTTCGGTCATGCCCGGAGCAAGCGACGGATTGATGCGTGCCCGGATCAGGATCATCGTGATGTAGACAAAGGCTGAAAACGCCCCGGGAAGGATCCCCGCGATGAACAAAAGCGCGATGGATTGCTGCGTGAAAACGGCGAAGAGGATCATCAGAACACTTGGCGGGATAAGCGATCCCAGTGTCCCGGATGCTGCCACCACGCCGGTGGCGAGACCCTTGTCGTATCCGCGGCGCAACATTTCGGGTACCGCGATTTTGCCCATGGCCGCGGATGTTGCAAGGCTGGACCCAGACACAGCGGCAAACGCCGCACAGCCTAGCGTAGACGCAGCCGCAAGCCCGCCGGGCAGCCGCCCGAACCACAGCCGCGCGGAATCGTAGACCTCTTTCGTGAAACCCGCGACATACGCGATATAGCCCATCAACATGAAGCTTGGGATCGTCGTCAGATCGAAGGTCAGCAATGTCCCGAATGTATCTGCAGATAGAACCGCATCAGCCGCACCCGTCGATCGCAGGATCGTAATGCCGCACCAACCCACAAGGAGCAGCGCAAAGGCAACCGGAATGCGCAGGAAGAGAAATACGATCATGAGCAGAACGCCCAGACCGCCAACAAGTTCACGATCCACGAGAACCTCCAGTCGACGCCTCGGCGTCTTCAAATAGTGAGTCGTCCAGCGTATCCAGATCACCGGTACCGGTGTGCGAGATCATCGGCCACATGTTCAGCCAGTTCAGATCGCCACGTCTGTCGCTGCGGATCGCTGAAGGCAGGATCAGCACCTGCGTCAGAATCCGGGTGATCCACCAAGCCAGACCCATCATGAAGATGACGCGCGGCGGCCAGGCAGGAAGTTCGTAGATCGATCCGTAGGTGATCTCGAGAAAGCTGTCGGGCACCTTTTCCAGCGAGACATAGCCGAGGCGGGTCACCGCGATGAGGCCGATGAGCACACCAACCAGCCGAAGCCAGAGGTTGATACGATAGGACAGCACATCCGACAAGGCGGTGATTTCGATATGGTCTTCGCGGCCCTGCAAGGTTCCAAGCATCATGGCCACCATCGCGACCAGCGACCATTCCGCGAAGGTGATGTCGTCGGGGATGGGCTTGTAGACAGTCCGGGACGTGACCGAGATAAAGGTGACCAGAACGAGACAGGCCAGAACAATCCCCGCGATCACCATGATCACACGGTCGACCCGTCCAAGAGCTGAAGCAATCCGCGCCAGCTGAGCCCGCGCCGCCATAGCCTTGTCCGAGGCACCTCCTGCGAGGACGGCGTTATAGACAACCCAGAAGATGAAGATCAGCAGCAGATCGAAGAACAACCCGATGCACCAAAGCGACGCGATATGGTGGATCGCCCAGAAACTGTCCGGTTCCTGAAGAAGGTTCCGGTAAATCAGATATGTAAACACGGAAGGTGCCTTTCTACCGGCGCTAAGGCCAAACCCACGATGGGGTCAGGTGCCGGAAGTTTTTCTGATGGTTTGAAGGTACGATGCGCCACGGGCTGCTAAACCCGTGGCGCGAGGGTTCACTTCCAGGGGTAGCCGTCAGATGTCACCGTTTCCGCAGTTTCTTTCAACTCGCTGCGAAACGCTTCGGCGACCTCGGTGGCGCGCGGGTTCACTGCAACAGCCTTGCCGATGTTGTTGTCGTAAGACGGGGCCAGAGCGGTGCTCCAGACTTCCTGCTCTTCTTCGCTGAGTTCGTAGACCTGCATCGGATATTTTGCATCCGCCTGCACTTCATCGAAGACCCTGTTTGACTCGTCGATTTCGGCCTTGGCGAAGGCTTCGTTCAACGCGGGCAGCGAATCTTCGATCGCCTTTTTATGTTCGTCGCTCAGACCATTCCAGACGTCGAGGTTGATGTAATACATGTTGGAATGCTGGCCCAGACCGATCCGGGTGATGTAGTCTGTGACCTCGTTCAGCTTGTAGGTGAACAGCTGGTTGGCATAGGTCGTCGCGCCCGTGATCGTGCCCTTTTCAAGCGACGTGTAGGTTTCCGGCGATTGCACCCGCGCAGGGTTTACGTTCCACCCGGATTCCTGCGCCGCAAAGGCATAGTGACTGGACAGGCGCATGGTGGCGTTGTCGAAGTCTTCCGGCGTCTTGTAGAATTTGTTGCCGACAAAGATGACCGGGCCGATCGATTCAATCGCCAGGAACTTCACGTTCTGGGCTTCTTCCTCTTCGGCGATGATCGGAAAGGCGTCGCGTGTGTCGCGCCAAGCCTTCGAAATGACCCAAGGATCGCCCGAGCCAGTGGCCGTCGAAGACAGATATGCCAACGGAAGTTTCTGACGCGAATAGGCCGGGACGACGACGCCCATGTCAGCCAGCCCGTCTGCCACCGCTTCGAGGTTGTCACCCAGTTTGGACAGGGACTGCTGCCAGTAGAATTCGATCTCCAGATCGCCGTTTGTGGCCTCGCTCAGCTTGTCCGCCCATTCCTTAATTACCTTCGATGGCGTCGCGTCCGGCGGAGACGAGCTCGTGAAACTGAGCGTCTCTGCATTGATCGTCTGCGCCGTGACCAGTGTCAGCGCGGCGGCATATGCGAGTTTGGAAAAATAAGTCATGAAAGTCCTCCCTTTGGTTCTTTCTTGGCGGTTATTGCGGCTTATCGGCCGCGCCTTGGCGGGCCAGAAAATCACCGCGAAACATGTCCCTCCCGGACCTGGTTACATTGATACTTTCAAAGCGTTTTCCGTTCGTCTATCTCTTACTTGATGTAAACCATCTAGGATGTGATAAATGACCCTCGAACCTGATATTGAATATGACGGCGTCGTCAAATCGGCGGCCCGGGTCGTTCAGATCCTTGAACTGTTTGAGGCAAAGCAGACGGCGCTAAGCATCAATCAGATCGTTGAAGGTCTGCGCTTACCTCAATCCAGCGTCTCCTCTTTGGTGAAATCACTCGTCACCCTGGGGTATCTGAACCGGGTCGATGACACCCGAACCTTCGCGCCGTCCGAACGTCTGGCGTTCCTCGGGCACTGGACGCTTGGCAGATCGCGCGGCATGGAAGCCGTGCAGAACCTGATGGGCAGCCTGTCGGAAACCACTGGTGAAGCGATCCTTCTGGGATGCCGCACCGGCGGGATGCTGCAATACGTAGAGACGATCGAATCTCCGCATGTATTGCGCTTTACACTGCAGCCCAACCAGACCCGGCCCATGCAAAGCTGCGGACTGGGGATCATGTTGCTGACCCGGATGTCCGACACGGCGGTCGCCAAGCTGGTGCGACGGTTCAACGATGAATTCCCGATGCACCCGCTGCGCCGACCAGAAGCGGATGTTCTGAACGACGTCCGCAAAGCACGTGACGAAGGATATTTTGAAACCTTCGGAATGGTCACGGCAGAGGTCGGCACAATATCGATGCTTCTGCCCATCTCTGGCGACAATCGCGCTCTGGCCATCGGATATGGCGGCCCGCTGAGCCGACTGCAGAGCAAGAGCGAGTGGTTACGCTCTGTGCTCAAAGAGAAGATCGAGGAGTTCACGGCGGCAAATCCAGCTTGATCGCAGCGTCAGAACATGAATTCGCCACCGTTCAGGTGAATGGCCTGACCGTTGACGAAACTGCCCGTCGTGCAGAGGTAGAGGGCCGCGTAGGCCAGGTCATCGACATGACCCCAGCGACGCACGGGGATCGTCTTGCGCTTCTTGTCGACGTCTGTGTTCGGGTACTGGCTCCAGTCCCGATCCGTGTCGATCGCGCCCGGCACCAGCGTGTTGGCGGTGATCCCGTGCGGTCCAAGCTCGCCCGCGATGGCCTTGGAAAATCCGTGCAGGCCCGACTTCGCGGCGATGTTGTAGGCGCGGTTCAGCAGGTGGCCGGTGAACCCGTCGTAGCCCGAAACATGGATGATGCGACCCCAGCCGTTCGCCTTCATCTGCGGCACCACGTGATGCGCGATATAATAGGCCGCGGAGAGGTTGATCCGGATGGACTCGTCCCAGTCTTGGATGGTGATCTCTTCGAACGGCTTGTGCAGGCGGCGGCCAACGTTCGAGACAGAGATGTCGATATCGCCGAAGGTGTCGTTGGCTTCCTTGATCATCTCGCCGACGGCATCCGCGTCCGACACGTCGGTCGAGATCGCATGCGCCTTACCGCCGATCTCTTCGATCTTGGCGACCGTATCCTTCAGCTTGTCCATGCTGCGACCGTTGACCACGACCTTCGCTCCGGCCTCGGCCAGACGGAAGGCAATGGCCTGACCGATGTTCTGGCCCGCACCGGTGACCAACGCGACCTTGCCTTCAAGGTTCTTCAGATGGATCCCTAACGGATCGGGGATCGCGCCTTTCCGGATTTCCGCTGACGTTTTCATTCGTTTCTCCTCCCTGCCCGCAGGCAATTACATTCCGATCATGTCCGCGCGGTCGACGATCCGGTCGACGATGCGCATCGACGCGATATCGATCATGCTGCCTTCGAACTGGGCTGCGCCCAGACCCTGAGACACTGCCTCGTCAAAGGCCGCACGCATGCGGCGCGCCCGGTCGACTTCGTCCTGCGTGGGCGAAAAGACCTCTTGCGCAATTTCGACCTGGCTGGGGTGGATCGCCCATTTGCCGACCATCCCCAAGATCATCGAGCGACGGCATTCCTCGCGGAAGGCGTCAGGGTTTGAGAACTTGGCAAAAGGACCGTCGATGGCGTCGATCTTGTTGACGCGCGCGGCGATGGTCATCTTCTGGCGCTGGTAGTGCCAGATGTCACCGGGATAGCCAGACTCGCCGCCGATATCCTTGGTGCTGACACCCTGCGAGGCCGAGTAATCGCCCATCCCGAAGATCAACGCCTCAAGCCGGGGGGAGGCAGCCGCGATTTCGTCCACGCGCTGCATCGCCTCGACCTCTTCGATCAGCGTCTCAAGGCCGATCTTCTTGGTCATCTTCAACTTCTTCTCCATCTGGGACATCAGCTTGTCACAGAAGGTGATATCGTCCGGACCCATGCATTTGGTCAGCATGATAACGTCCAGGTTCTCGCCCGCACCCTCCATGATCTCCATGATGTCCTCAGCCGCGTACTCCGTCGTCAGGTCATTGATCCGGACGCAGCGGGTGGTCTTGCCGAAGTCGAGGTTGTTGAGCGCGTCGATGATCTTTTTGCGCGCGGGCCGCTTTTCCTGCGGGGCAACGGCGTCTTCGAGATCAAGAAAGACATAGTCGACGTCTAGACCGGCGGCCTTGGTCATCATCTTCTCGCTTGATCCGGGTACGGACAGCTGGCAGCGGCGCAGGCGTTTGGGACGGTCAGTCATGACATGGTTCCTTCTTTTTCATATTTCTGGTCGGCGCCTGGCTGGACCGCTTTTGTGCGCGGGCCAAGGGCGGCAATGTCGTCTGCGGTAAACCCGAACTCGCCCAGAATCTCTTCGGCGTGTTCGTCGATCAGCGGTGCCTGTGTCCGGACACCGGCTGTAGCATGTTCCATCCGCACGGGCGTATTGGCGATCTGAAGCCTGTCCCCCGTACCGGGCACGGCCACGTCGGACAGCATCGTGCGGGCCTGGAAATGCGGGTCCGAGAAGATGTCTTCTGCGGTCATCACGGGCGCGAAAGGAACGTGCCCGCCCAGCACCTCGGAAATCTGTGCCCGGGTCCGGGCCCGCGTCCAGTCAGAGACGGCGGCCATGGTCCGGGTCGCGTTGGCAATGCGGGACGGGTTAGTGGCGAAATCGGGATCCGTGGCAAGTTCGGGCCGACCGATGAGGTCGGTGAAGATTGCCCAGAACTTATCGTTCGGAATTCCGAGTGTCAGATACCCGTCCGCCGCCTCGAATATCCCGAACGGACACAACAGGGGGTGGCCGTTGCCTTCGGGTCCCGGGGAAACGCCGGTGGCGGAATATTGGTAAATCATCCGCTCGCACAGCGCGAGGACGCTGTCGACCATGCTGATGTCGACCCTGTCGCCCTGCCCCGTGCGCTGCGCGCGGTAGAGCGCTGCGACCGCGCCGAAGGCTGCGAACATGGCTGGGGCGATATCGCCGATGCCGGGGCCGATCTTGGTCGGCGCGCCACCGGGGACCGGGCCGGTGATGCCCATGATCCCGCCCATAGCCTGGCTGACAGGATCATAGGCTGGCCAGTCGCGATAGGGGCTCACCCCGCCTGCCGCGTCCCCGAACCCTCGGACCGAGGCATGCACAAGCCGGGGGTTAAGGTCAGTCAGAGTCGCGTCATCCAGACCCAGACGCTCCATGACGCCGTACCGAAAATTCTCGATCAGGATGTCCGAGGTGGCGATCATCCGTTTCAACGCGGCCAGTCCGGCCGTTGATTTCAAATCCAGCACGATGGAGCGTTTGTTACGGTTGATCGAGGCAAAGTAACTGCCGTATCCGCCCTGTTCCTGAACCAAAGCGCCGGGAAGATGCGGACCGATCCGGCGGGTGTTGTCGCCACCCGGCGGTTCGACCTTGATGACATCTGCACCCTGATCGGCCAGCATCATCGAGGCATAGGGCCCCGCCAGCATCATGGTCAGGTCGATCACACGGACGCCTTCAAGCGCGCCGCCGACCGGGGCCCCGGAATATGACGGTCGATTTACCACGTTCACGCCGCCCCGGCCCAATGGCTGCGCCGTTTCATCAGGACCTTGCGATCCGCCTGAACACACAGTTTGTCGTCCTGATTGATGCCGTAGTGCCGGAAATGCACGACGCCTGCGTCGTCGCGGTCTGCGTTCGTCGTCTCCAGCACTTCGGTGAAGGCATAAAGCGTGTCGCCGTGATAGACTGGGTTGGTGAGGCGCACGCGGTCCATCTCGAGTTCCGCGATCGCCTGTTCGGCCGTATCCTGCGCCGCAAGGCCAAGCACGAAGGACAGGTTGATCCCGCCGAATACCACCCGCTGCGCAAAGATGCCGTGACCGGCGTTCTTCATGCGATGTTCGTTGAAATGCCCTTCGGCCGTGTTCATCACCAGATTGGTGATCAGCACGTTGTCCATCTCGGTCATGGTCTTGCCGCGGGCGTGTTTCCACAGATCGCCCGTATTGAAATCCTCGAAATAGCAGTTGGACGAGGTCAGCTGTGCCGCGTTCGGAGTGTTGCCCATCATTCCGCCGCCTTCATGCCGGGGGTCGCGCCCCATTTCTTTTCAAACGCCCGGTCAGAGATCATCTGATCGACAATGGATTTGCCCAGTAGCTTGTCGGAAATGATCCGTTGCTGGATCTCTGAAGTGCCCTCGAAGATCTTGGTCAGACGGGCGTCGCGCCAGTAGCGTTCCACCGCGTGCAGCTTGGTGTAGCCGGCGCCACCAAGGATCTGCAGCGCTTCAGACGTGACGCGTTCGGCCATTTCGGACGCGAAGTATTTCACCATCGACGCTTCCTTGTCACAGCGCGCGCCGGTGTCGATGCTGTTGCAGACCGAATAAAGCAGCTGACGCGCCGCCTCGACCTCTGTCGCCATGGTGGCCAGCTTGAAACGGATCGCCTGAAATTCGCCAATCGGCATGCCGAATTGTTCGCGTTCCTGCGCATAGGCCAGCGCATCTTCCAGCGCCCCTTGGGCCAGACCGATAGACCGGGCAGCCGTGTGGGCGCGCGCTGTTTCCAGACCCTTAGCCATCAGTTTGAAGGCTTTTCCCTCTTCGCCGATCATATGGTCATCGGGCACGCGGAAGCCGTCGAAAGACAGTTCATAGGTATGCCAGCCGAAATAACCGATCTTTGGGATCGCGCTGCCGTTAATACCCTTGGGCAGGCTGCCGCGTTCCTTGTGGATCATGAAGCACGAGATGCCCATCCAGCGTTTGTCCGACGACGGCGGCGGTGCGGTGCGGGCGAAGACGGTCAGATAATCGGCGCCATCCGCGAAGGTGCACCAGTACTTCGACCCGGTCAGGACCCAGTCATCCCCGTCCTTTTCGGCCCGGCAAGAGATCGAGGCAAGGTCCGACCCAGTGCCGGGTTCAGACAGCGATGAAGCGTTCAGGAATTCGCCACGTACCACCCGGGGCAGGTATTCCTTTTGCTGTTCCGGCGACATCGCTTTGCGGATCCATCCGCCCTGGCCGCGCGCCATGATCGACGCGACCGACATCCAGCCGCGCGCCAGTTGTTCAGCAACAAGACAATATTCGAACGCGCCAAGGCCCAGACCACCGAATTCTTCGGGGATCATGATGCCGAAGTATCCCATGTCGGCCATCTTCTGGCGCAGCTCCATTGGAATTTCCGCATCTGGGCCGTCCAGCTTGTTCGCGACGGGCAGCACCTCGCGCATGGTGAAGTCGCGGGCGGAGTCGCGGATCATCTTGCGTTCTTCGGTGAAATATCCGCGTCCGTCTTCTGAAATGGAAATGTCGTCGGAGTTCATCAGACTTGCTCCTCTGATTGGCGTTTTCTGACAAGGTTCGACCGTTCGAACCGAATGACTTCTTCGCCGCGCTGGTTCAGCCCGACGGTGGCCCATGTGACGATGCCAAAGTCCGGGCGCTTGCCGCTTTCGCGGGCCGACAGAACCTTGCTGGATGCGCTTAACGTGTCGCCGGGATAGACCGGGACGCCATAGACGCATTTGTCGACACCCAGAAACGGACCGCCGCCTTCGGACAGGTCTTCGACGCTGAGGCCGAAGACCGTGTTGAACACCAGCAGCGGGTTGACCGGGCAGCCGCGGTCATGACCATTTTCCTTCGCGATCTCGGCGTTAAAATACTGCGGGTTGTAATTCATCGTCAGCGTGGTGAAGAGCGTGTTGTCCGCCTCTGTCACGGTGCGGCCCCAGTGATGGGTAAAGCTGCGGCCTTCGCTGAAATCCTCGTACCGGTTGCCGCGCGGCCATAGCTTGGCCCGCGCTTTCAGGTCTGCAACGATCTCTTTCGTCATGGTCTTCTTTCTTTTGTCTGGGTGTCAGGACGTCGTCGCGGCGAAATATGCCGACAGGTCAGGCGCGGTTGGCAGCGCATCGACGGCCTGGAACAGGGTATCCGCCGCGCCGTCGCCCAGCACCGGATCCATCAGTGACGACGCCTTCAGGCGCAGGGCCTTTTCTTGCATGTCCAGATCGGTTGCTGGCGTTCCGACGTCGTAAGCCGACTTAAGCTTTCGTCCGTCGGTGGTTTCGACAACTACATCGACCTGATAACGGGGCCGGACGACGTTATCGTGCACCAATTCGACCTTCTTGCGCAGCGTGCCCAGATCCGCATTCTGCGCCGTCACGTCGGAATACAGATCAAGCGAGGCCGTGTTCGCCCCGTTCAACGCCAGCGCCGCGAGATGGCGGATCGAGAATTTCACATCAAGGCCGGTTTTCGGATCGCGCACGTCACAGACCTTGCTGTGCCCTTCCGGCACATGCAGCCGGACGGCCGATACCGTTTCAGGATCAACAGGCGTTTTCGCCTGAAGCTGGCGCAGCGCCTCTATACTGCTGTGTGTCAGATAGCAGGCGGCATGGTATTTGAAGAGGTTGTCCTCAATCTCCCATTCGGGGCCATTGGCGAGTTCGGGCGAGAAGTCGTCGCTCATCGTCGGGCCGAAGCCCTGATCGCGTTCGAAGATCCCGTCGCGCGATGTGAAGCCCTTTTGGGCCAGACGCGCTGCCAGAACGCCGTTCTGCGCCGCCTTTCCCGCATGCAGAGGCTTGGCCATCGTTCCGAAATTGGCTTTCAGCCCGGCGGATTGAGAGGCCGCGAGCCCAAGCGCATTGCGCGTCTGTTCCGGCGTCAGGCCCATCAGGATCGCACAGCCCGCGGCCGCCGCAACCGCGCCGATTGTCCCCGTGGCGTGAAAGCCGCGGCGGTAATGCAGCTCGCCCATGGCGGCCCCCAGCTGGCCCGCGACCTGATACCCTCCGACAAAGGCACGGATCAGATCGGCACCCGAATGCCCCCCGGCTTCGGCCACGGCCAGCACGGCCGACGCCACGGCCACCGTCGGATGACCATGCATCCGAGAGTTTACGTCGTCATAATCCAGTGCGTGACTGATCGTTCCGTTGACCAGCGCCGCCTGCAATTGCGTCACCCGGCCGGTTTGACCCACAAGCGTGCAGGGTCCGCCGATACTGTCTTCGCAAGCCGTTTCGGTGATGATCGCAGCAAGTGGATCGCGCAGCCCACCGACCGTAACAGCCGCCCAGTCCAGAAGGCAGTGCTGGGCTATGCGAACGATGTGATCCGGCAATTGCACGGTGCGGAACCTATCGCAGGTAGCGCCGATGACCTCGGTCAGCGAGGTCGGGCTTTCCTGCGTCGAAACATCTCTGCGAGCGCGGAGCATATGGTCCATTGTGTTCCTCCCAAAACGATGCATGACCACCGGCCGCCTTCCGCGATCACGCATTGGAGTAATAACGGGGGGTGCGGCGGGTGCCAACATTCGATCAGGTAAGCGATTGCTGATATCACATATGTGCTTTTCGGTGAGATTTTCCCTTTAACGACGTCGTCGTGATCCTGCCCCCAACCTTCCAACTGACTTGGCTCGCGACGCTCCAGTCAGAATTCAAAGGACCTTCGATTTGGACAGCAGTTTTGGAGGGTTACATCGCGGTTCTTGCACGCACACGCTTGGTCATCAGGATCCTGGCACGAGCCGAATGGCCTGCGCTTCGGTATCCTCGGCAAGTGGCGGGGTCTGTACACCCTCATCGTCATCGCCATGATTTCTGTAGGATGTCTTGACCGTTCACCGGCCACAGAGCGTTCGGGAATCACGATGCGACTTACATGACCTTCAGTCGACGGGACTTCTGGACATCCGCGGCCAATCTTCCATCGCTGTGCCGACGAGGCCGGTGGGATTGTGCGGTTCGCAATCCTGCCAAACGCAAAAATCGTCTTCGCGGCGTCGGCACTCAGCATTGGCTTGGAAAGTCCGGTCACCTTCGAACGGAAAGTGGCCTAAACGGGCACTTGGCGCGGCCCTAAAGCGTGACAGGTCCAATCAGCTTTGCGGTACCGCACCCGCGAAACTGCTCTTGGAATCTTTCGATCGAAGGATCCGGATGACAAGGGACAGCGACAGCCATCCCTATGCCGTTTTCATTTCATGTTCTTTTGCGGTCATCCGCGACGGCAATGTCTTCCCGTCGCGAACAGGCCGGTCAGAAATTCACCCTATCGCCGCCCTTGAGCCCAAGGATTTCCCGGGCTTCGGCGGGGTCTGCGACCTCGTTGCCTAGTTCTTCAATCACCCGCCGGACCTTGGCGACCTGTTCCGCGTTGCTCTCGGCAAGCTTGCCACGTGTGATGAAAAGCGAGTCCTCTAGTCCGACGCGCACGTTCCCACCCATCTGGGCCGCTGCCGCCGCCAGTGGGATCTGCGCCGACCCGGCCGCCAGAACCGACCACCGGTAGCTGTCGCCAAAAAGCTTGTCTGCGGTCTTCTTCATAAAGACGAGGTTGTCGATGTCCGCGCCGATCCCACCAAGGATACCCATCACGAACTGAATGAAGATCGGCGCCTTAAACAGCCCCTGATCCATGCAGAACTTGAGGTTGTAAAGATGGCCAACGTCATAGCATTCATGTTCGAATTTCATGTCGTGCGGGGCCAGAGTTTCCGCGGCTTCGCGGATGTCCCGAAAGGTGTTGCGGAAAATGTTGCCGTCGGAATTGGCGACATATTCCTGTTCCCAGTCGAACTTCCAATCGGTGTATCGGGTCGCCAACGGATGGAACGAGAAGTTCATCGAACCCATGTTCATCGAACACATCTCGGCGCTGAAAGTCGCGGCGGGTTTGATCCGGTCCTGAATCGACAGGGTCAGTGAGCCGCCGGTAGAGATGTTCACCACCGCGTCCGTCGACTGTTTGATCCGGTCTAGGAACGGTTTGAAATCCGCCGGGTCAACCGAAGGCGCGCCGTTTTCGTTGTTGCGGGCGTGCAGGTGAAGGATAGAAGCCCCCGCCTCGGCTGCGTCGATCGCCTGCGTGGCGATATCATCGTACGTGTAGGGCAGCGCGTCCGACATGGTCGGCGTATGGATCGCGCCCGTCACGGCGCAGGTGATGACGGTTTTGTTTTTCTTAGCCATAGTCAGACTCCTTTATTTTGCTCTTGGACGCGACGGGACAGCGGGAACAGTTCCCGCCCCGATGCACCACGGATCAGGCCCCAGAGGCCTTTGGGCGATTTCAACATGATCAGAATGGCGACAAGGCCGAGCGCAATAAGGTAGACGGTGCCAAGGTCGGCCAGCGTTTCGCGCAGAAGGAAGTAGACCAGCGTGCCGATGATCGGGCCTTCGACCGTGCCGATGCCGCCGATGACAACGATAAAGATGACAAAGGCCGTCCAGTCGTTGACGCTGAATGCCGCGTCTGGAGAAATGCGGATCTTTTGCAGGAAGATCAGCGCGCCGACCAAAGCGGTCAGGCCGCCCGTGACGACATAGACCACGAACTTGGTGCGCCAGATGTCGATACCAAGCGATTTGGCCGCCAGTTCATTGTCGCGGATCGCGGTGAGTGCCACGCCTTGGCGGGATCTCAGAACCCAGACGACCGCCCCGATCACGATAACCGCCACGCCAAGCGCCAGCCAATAGGCAAGCGCCTCTCGTGCTGACCGTCCATCGGCCAGCGATTTCACGATATTCACAGGAAGCGAAGTGCCCGACCCGCCGCCAAGGGCCGACACCTGAGACGCGGTCAGGCGGAACACCTCGGCAACCACCCATGTGCCGATGGCGAAATAAGCGCCTCGAAGTCTGAAGATCAGCACCGCGACAGGCGCTGCAACCACCGCACCAACGGCGGCCGCGATCGGCAGGGCGACGTAGGGATGGACCCCCCAGAGCATCGTGAGCGCAAAGAACAAATAGCCGCCCAAGCCGACATAGGCCTGCTGCCCGACCGAAACCAAACCGGCATAGCCCGCCATCAGGTTCCAGAGCGACGCGAGCGACATATAGAGGAAGATTTCCCCGAAAAGCCGCAGGTCGGCGCGCGATGCCCAATAGGGCGCGGCGGCCATAACCAGAACGATCAGCGCGGCAAGGACCATCGCAATGGTCGACAGGCGGGTCATGCGGGATACGTGCAACTGGCTCATCCGTCGATCCTCGGGAACAGGCCGCGGGGGCGCACGGCAAGGATAATCAGAAAGACGATGTGCCCCGCCAACACCTGATAACCGGGATTGATCTTGGCCCCGATGGTCTGCGCAACGCCAAGGATGACCCCACCGGCAAGCGTGCCCCAAAGGTTGCCCAGCCCGCCGATGATGACCGCCTCAAACCCGAAGATCAGGCGCGACCCGCCGATGGCCGGATCAAAGGATGTCCGGATGCCAAGGCAGACGCCCGCGACCGCCGTCACCGCCAGCGACAGGGCCATTGCCATGCCAAAGACATGCGATCGGTTCAGTCCCATCAGTTGCGCGATGTCCTGCAGGTCAGAGGTCGCGCGAAACGCCCGGCCAAGCGCCGTGTGATAGAACATCCACTGCAACCCCGCGATCACCGCCACTGCAATCCCGAAGGTCAGCAGCGGCATAACCCCAAGCGTCACCGGACCGACGTCCACGCTGGCCACTTCCAACGCACCGGCCTGAAGTTTCTGCGGATCGGCCGTGTAGGCGAGCAACAGGGCGTTCTGGATAATCACCGACAGGCCAAATGTCACAAGTAGTGGTGGCAGGATGTCCCCGCCCATGGTCTGGTTCAGAACCAGCCGTTGCAGCCCATATCCGAAGGACGCCATGACCGGGACGACCACCACCAGCGCCAGCAAGGGGTGCAATCCCAGCATAACTGCGGCGGTAAGGGCGATATAGGCGCTCAGCACGATCAGATCGCCATGAGCGATATTCACAAGCCGCATGACCCCAAAGATCAATGACAGCCCAGCAGCAAAGAGGGCATAGAGCCCGCCCAGCAGAATTCCTTGTACGACAGCGTTCAGCCAGTCCATTCGTTATACTCCGAAATATGCGCGGCTGATGTCTTCGCGGGCCACTGTGTCGCTGGCGCCTTCCAACGTGACACGGCCTTCCTGAAGGCAGTAAACCCGCGACGAGACGGACAAAGCCTTGGCGATGTCCTGTTCGACGACCACGGCGGTCAGACCTTCGCCGACGATCCCCGGCAACGCCTCGTAAATCGATTTGATGATCACCGGGGCTAGGCCAAGGCTGATTTCGTCCATCAACAGCAGGTCAGGGTTCGACATCAGCGCACGACCAATCGCGACCATCTGCTGTTGCCCCCCAGACAGGGCCGTCGCGGGCACGGCCCGGCGGTCTTCCAGGATCGGGAACAGGTCAAAAACACGCCGCAAGTTCCACGGACCGCTGCGGCCCGATTGCCCGCCGATAATCAGGTTTTCTTCGACCGACAGCGAAGGGAACAACATCCGCCCTTCGGGTACCAGCGCGATCCCCTGCTGCGCCACCTGATCCGCACGCAGCGCGCCGACTGGGTTCCCCTTCCAGCGTACCGCCTCGGGTGCGTTTTTCAGCAGGCCCGAGATCGACCGCATCAACGTCGTCTTACCAGCGCCATTGGCGCCGATTACCGCGATGACCTCACCGGACAGGACCTCCATGTCGACGCCATAAAGCGCCTGAAAATCCCCGTAGTGGGCGTCGAGACCGGAAATCGACAGGATAGGATCAGGCATCAGCTTCGATCCCTAGATAGATTTCCTTGACCTCTTTGCTTTCCATGATGGCGCGTGGCTCTCCTTCGGCGATCTTGCGGCCAAAATCGATGACGATAAGACGGTCCACGACGGCCAGAAGCGCATGGACCACGTGTTCAATCCAGACGATCGAGATGCCGGTTTCCCGCAGCGCCTTGATCGTTCCGATCAGCGATTGGCATTCGTCTTCGGTCAGACCACCGGCGATTTCATCCAGCAGCAGAACCTTCGGTTTCGCGCACATTGCACGGCTTAATTCCAGTCGTTTGCGTTCCAGCAACGTCAGGCTTCCGGCCATAGTATTAGCCTTGGCCAACAGTCCCGTACGCTCAAGCACGTCAAGGCACAGGGCTTCGGCCTCGTGACCGGAAAGCCCTGCCCCCTGCGTCGCGGCGACATAGGTGTTTTCATAGATCGTCATGCCGGAAAACGGCTGTGGCACCTGAAAGCTTCGGGCCAGCCCGGCGCGACACCGTTTGGCCGCAGGCCATTTGGTGATGTCCTGCCCGTCGAACCGGATGCGTCCACCGTCCGGCGGCAAGGTACCCGTCACAAGGTTGAACATGGATGTCTTACCCGCACCGTTGGGGCCAAGCACGCCAAGCGCTTCGCCCTCTTCCAGCGCCCAGGACTGGTCGTCGGCGACAACGACGGCGCCGAACGCTTTCCGTACATTCTGAAGTTCAAGGATAACTGTCATGTCCGTCCGCAATCCGGGGGCGGTTCGTTTTTACGAACCGCCCTGTCGGCCTTATCCCAGCAACTGAAGGTCGCCGGTCGTCGGGATGATCGGTGCAGGGCCATTTGCCACGATTTTCAGATCGATCCCGTCCCCGTCCTTCTGCCACTGGCCTGCGACAAGCGGTGTCTTGGTAACATTCTTGACCGGGCCATTCGACCAGTTCACGTCGCCGACGATAGTCGACATGTTGGTGGCCGCGATGGCTGCAAGGTTGGCTTCATAGTCCTCCGGGTCTTCGGACCGGGACACGACGTCGGCCACCACTTCGAACAGCGCGTGTTTGAATCCGATCGGCTGTGTCCATGGACGGCCCGTTGCTGCGGTATAGCCATCCGCCAGTTCTTTCGCGGAGGCCCCGGTCAGAGACGAATTGAACGGGTGCGACGGCGACCACCAGACCTCGGAACTGAGGCCAATGCCCCGGTCGCCCAGCCCTTCGATCACCGACGGGAAAAGCAGCGCCTTGCCGATCGTGACAATCTTGGGGTTGAACCCCTGTTGCGCGGCCTGAGACCAGAAGGTCGCAAAATCCGGCGGGATCATGTTGCCGGTGACAATCTCGCAGCCCGCATCCTTGAAAGCGTTGATATAGTTCGAAAAGTCATCCGACAGCGGCTGATACCGACCCGGATCGACCAGATCATAGCCCGCGGCGGCCAGCGGCTTGGGCAGGCCCAGTTCCGGATCGCCCCAGGCGTTGCCATCCGCATCGTTCGGGAAAAGCCCGCCGACCGTCTTGGCCACGCCGGAATTGCCCCACATATCCAAGAAGGCGGCGATGACATCTTCGAGGCCCCAGAAGAAGTGGTACGTGTAGTTGAAGCCTTCTGCCGGATTCCCACCGCGACCAAAGAAATAGGGCTGCCACGGGCAGTCGGTCGTGATGCAGGGAACCTCGTTGATCTCGGCCTGATCGGCCACCGGGTTTACCGTGTCAGGGGTCGAGGCGGCGACGATGATGTCGACCTCGTCCGAAAGAATCAGCTCGCTTGCCACTTCGGCGGCACGGTTGGGGTTCGACTGGCTGTCTTTCGAGATGATCTCGATGTTCCACATCTTGCCGTTGTTCTCGATCCCACCAGCAAATTTCTGGGTGATGGCATCGATGATGTACTCGTCAGCTTCGGCAAAACCAGCAAGCGGTCCAGTGCGGGGGCTGACGTGGCCGACCTTAAGCGTCGGATTGGCCGCATAGGCGCGGGTTGCGCGCAGGATTGCCGGGGCGGCAAGGACAGATGCTGTCCCTGATAAAAAGCCCCTTCGGCTGATGGTAAGTTTGGTCATGACACGTTCCTCCCGAGTTGGTGTCTATTTTTCCAATATCGTCTCAAGCCGGCTAAGGTGGGTCGTCACACGATCCCTGACCGCCTGAGCTTCCTCCGGCGTCCAGCGGCGAAAGCCTTCTGAAGACTTCATGCCCAGTTTGCCGTCCGCCACCATCTGTTCCAGCAGCGGCGAAGGGCCGGGCCGATGTTCCAGATCGGCCAGCACCTGATTGTGGATGTCCAGCGTCAGGTCTGTGCCCACCAAGTCCGCGTTTTCCAACGGGCCCAGCACCGACAAACGCCGTCCGAAACAGGATTTCACCACGGTATCCACCGCTTCGGCATCACAGATGCCGCGCTCAACCAGCGAAATCGCTTCGCGCCACAGGGCGTGTTGCATCCGGTTCCCGATGAACCCCGGCACATCCTTTTCGACGCGAACCGGGGTTTTGCCCGCATCCGCCAAAAGCGCCATCGTGGCGTCCATCGCAGCATCGTCGGTCCATTCAGTGCGAATGACCTCGACCAGCGGGATCATGTGGGGGGGGTTCCACCAATGGGTGCCAAGGGCGCGACCTTTGGAGGTTAAACCACCCATGATCTTGGTGATCGGCATCACACTGGTATTTGACGCCAATATGCAATCAGCCGGGGCGTGGGCCTCGATCTCGGCAAAAATTGACTGCTTCAGCTCCAGCTTTTCCGGGGCAGCTTCGAAAACGAACGCCGCCTTTTCAACCGCGCTGGCGGTGTCGGGCATCACTTCGATGCGCTTGAGGATCTTGGCGATCTGGGCATCGTCCTCGCCCATCAGACGCAATGACGCGCTGACCCGGCTTGGCAGCGCGTCGCGCGCTTCGGGGACCGGATCAGTGATGGCGACGTATTGTCCGGCCCGCGCCATAACCAGCGCGATGCCATGACCCATAAGCCCTGCCCCAATGACGGCAATCTGTTGGTTCTTTGCGGTCATCAGATCAGCCTGCCGTGTAGCCGCCGTCGGCATAAAGAATGTGACCGGTGTAGAAATCACAGGCCTTGGACGACAGGAACAGCAGCGGTCCCGCCAGGTCTTCTGGCTCTCCTAGCCGCCCTTTGGGAACGCGGGTCAGAAATCCGTCGCGGACCGCCTTGGCTTCGTCCGTGTCTTCGAACATCCACCCCGTCAGCGGGCTGCGGAACACGGTCGGCGCAATGGCGTTCACAGTGATGCCGGTGGGGCCAAGTTCGCAGCCAAGCGCCTTGGTGATCCCGTCCACAGCCGCCTTGGACGCGCAATAGGCAGTGTAACCTGCCGGATGTCCCAAAAGCCCACGCGCCGACGATACCAGAACGATCTTGCCGCCAGTTCCCTGCGCCTTCATCTGCACCGTCGCAGCCTTGGCCAGCAACCAGCTTTGAGTGACGTTTGCATCCATAACGGTCGTGAAGGTGTCCAAAGACATTTCGTCTATCTTGGCCACCTTGTTCATGCCCGACGCGACAACGAGAATATCAAGCGAGCCGTAAGCATCGACCGCTTTTGCCACCATATCGGTGCAGGCGGCTTCGTCACTGGGGCGGGCGTTGACCTCGGTCACATCCGCACCCATGTCGCGGCATTCATTAGCAATATCGGACAGGGCATCGGCGGACCCGGCCGCCAGCACCAGCTTGCACCCGGCACCCGCTAGCACGCGCGCGGCCACCATACCAAAGGCACCAGATGCCCCGGTGATCAGCGCAACCTTATCTTTGACATCGAACATCGACAGGGGATTGGACATCGCGTTCATTATTTGGCCTCCGGCGGATAAGGGATCACGACCAGCATCTTGCAGACGTGGTTTGACTTGTTTTCGATGCGACGTTCCTGACCGGGCAGCACGGTGCAGCTGTCCATGGCGCGCAGCACTTCGGTCTTGCCGTCCCACTCCAGCGTCATCTCGCCTTCCAGAACGACGTAGACTTTCTCGAACGGGGTGGAGTCGGGCCCTGCCCCTCCGCCCGGTAGGAATTGACTGTAGCCGATCCATTGGTTGGTCGGGCCGCCCTCTTCAAACCCCTGAAGGCGCAGACCTGCGACCCCCCAGTGGTTCGGGGCATCATAGCCCTGGGCGTCTTCGAAGCGTTTAATCAACATGTGAGCCTCTTCACTCCGCCGTAAATTCGACGGTCTTAATGAAATCCAGCATGTCGGTCGTCAGCGACTGATCCGCCGTTCCGATATGCTCGACAATCGAGATGTGGTTGTGTCCTGGAACGCCGGTGACCAGCGGCAGACGTCCATCCCGGGCGGTAAGGCCGTCGATCAGGATCCGGGTCTGGTTCATGATCAGTTCGGGCTCATTCTCTGCGTAGGCAATCAGAACGGGCAATTTGCGACCGTCCAGTGCATTGATAATCGACTGCGCCGCACGGTCCCCGTCCGGCCCGAAGTAAAGCGCATCCCGCTGCGGATCGAGCTCACGCCCCGTCAGATCAATCGCGGGTGGGGAGATCAAAATGACCCCGATAACGCCGTCATCTTCGCGCTGGAATTCCTCATGGAAGGCATAGTCCGCGACATGGACGGATCCAGCCGAATTGCCGGAGAGGAAGACCTTGTCCGGGTCCCCGCCATAGCTTTGGGCATTTTCGGCGATCCACGACAGGACGCCGCTGACGTCTTCGGCCCCGGACGGCCAGGTGGCCTCGGGTGCGAAACGGTAATTCATTGTGATCGTGACCACGCCCTCTCGGGCAAAAGCACGTCCGATATTCTGCGCGCCACCCTTGTCGCCACGCACAAAGCCGCCACCATGGGCAAAGACCATAACCGGCTTCAACACGCTGGTATCCTCAGGTGCGAAGATGTCCAGCTTTTGCCGCTCGTGACCGCCGTAGCTGATGTCACGTTCGACGGTCAGGCCTTCGTCGGTTTCTGTCGCGTGTAGTGGCCCGTACAGCTTCATCGTGCCGCCGACCATCTCGCGGCTAAGTTCTTTGCCAAGTGCGGCCAGTTGCCCTGCGACTTCTGGCGTGGCCGACACCTGAGCGGCGGCTGGCGTGACAAGACCGGCCACGCAGAACGCTGCAATCCCGAACGTCTTCATAGAAAATCCTCCCTTGAAGGGCGGTCTCCCCGCCGCCCGGTTCGCCTGCAGCCCTCTTTCGGGGCACGGGCGAAATGCCGGGGGCAGGCAGCTGCCCCCGGTTCGGTCTTAGAAGCTTTCGCCCGCCTCGATCCGGTAGTTCTGGCCCTTGTCGATCATTGCGACCAAGCGGATGATACAGCCGTCGCCCCGATCCCAATTCCAAGGGAAGAAAGCGAAGGTGCAGCGCTTGCCAGTCACCGCGTCCAAATCGCCACCGACGTTTTCGATCCCAAGGATCCCGTTCTTGAACAGAACGTTGTGGACCGGCTCCCACTCCGGGAAATCTTCTTCCCAGCCACGGCCGCCCGACCATTCCTTATATTCCTGCTCCAGATGCGGCAGCAGCGGACCGTTGCGCTGCGGGCCGATGGCGGTGGCCAGCGGGTGGTCGTTGGCCTGCGTGTCGTGACCGACGACCTTGATCTTCTTCTCGACCATCCATTCACCAGCGGATTTCACAAAGCCGGGGCAATAGGCGAAATAGTCACCGTCTTCGTATCGCTTGTGCCAGCCCGTATTGACGATCAGCACATCACCGGGACGGATCGCATCGCCGCAGGCCTTTTCCAGATCGTCGCCGGTGATCGGCTCCCAGTACTTCTTGGGCATGTCGACAACGATGCCAGTACCGAAGAAATGCGGCAGCGGAACTTCGTCGATGAAGGGCGTGCCCTGAACCACGTGGGCCGGCGCGTCGATATGCGTGGTCGCATGCATCGTCGTGGTGATCCGCTGGCTCAGCACCCCGGATTTCGCCATGTAGTGAATACGCTCGATCTTGGTGTCTTCGAAATAGGGCCAGTTCGGGTTCTGGAAACCGAAGCGATGGCTCAGGTTATAGAACTCGAGTCCCATCGAGTTGTTGGTGTTTTCTTCAAAATCGATGCCGCGGATCGTGACCATCGGGCGCTCCTTTCCTGTTCGCGGACGGACCCTTTGGCCGCCGCGTTCCTTCAATTGAAATGTCTGGATGTTCCTCCCACCCGTCTCGCATAGAGATGCATATGCACCGTATTGTAGTCAATACATTTCCTGCGACTGCGTGCGGGTGTATCACATGGCGGTTCGTTTTTCGCTAGATTTTCTGTGGTATTGATGGCAACAGGGGACAAAGTTGACGATGGAAGGCCCAGATGAACGATATCGAAAATGCGCCTAAGGCCATGCAACGAAACGGAATTCAGGTCATTGGAAGGGCTGCTACAATTCTGCGGACGTTGCGCGATGATCCGACTGGTATGTCGCTTGGCCAGATCGCAGAGAAAGTTGGACTGGCCCGCTCAACGGTGCAGCGAATCGTGGCGGCGCTTCAGGATGAACGTTTGGTCATCATGCTGGGCAACGGCGGTTTCCGTCTTGGACCCGAGGTCACCAGCCTAGCCAAAGCGGCCAGTTTCGACACGGTAGAACTGTGCCGCCCCTGCCTGATCGAACTGGCCCAATCTACTGGCGAGACTGCAGACCTGTCGGTCCTTCGCGGTGAACAGATCATCTTTCTGGATCAGGTTCCGGGCAGCCATCGCCTGCGCACGATTTCCGCGGTGGGTGATGTTTTCCCGCTGGCCACCACGGCGAACGGTAAGGCAGCGCTGTCCCTGCTGACCACCGAAGAGGCGCGCGCGCGGGCCAGCCGTGAATGGGAAAAAGCCGGACTGCCCGATCGCTGGAGCGAGCTGGGCCCAGAATTGGAAACCATCCGCCAAGACCGGCTGGCCTTTGACATCGGCGAACACACGGATGGGATCTGTGCGGTCGGAACAGCGTTCAGGGCGCCGGGTGGTGGCATCCACGCCATTTCCGTCCCGGTCCCCGCGACCCGGTTCGACCGCGAAAAGGAGCGTGTCGTAACCGAATTGCAGAACGCGGCACGGCGCATCAAGCAGCTACTGGGCGATCAGGAAGGTTGATCCTGCAAGCCGTGCCGGACCCATAAATCAGGTCCGGCACCAGCAGGGGGTCAAAGTCCCAGAAGACTCCGCGCATTCTGGTGGCAAACCTTCTGACGCTCGTCATCGCTTAGCGGGGCAGCTTCGATCCATTTGCCTGCCTCTTCGGGGTGCTCAAACGGGTAATCGACGCTGAACATGATGCGATCCTGGCCCATAGCGTCGATGGAACACCGCAGCGGGACGTCGTCACACATGCCAGACGTCGTCAGCCAGATATTGCGTTTGAAATAATCCGATGGCTTCAGATCCAGCGTCATGTCGCCCCGGTTCGAAATCTCCCACCGGCTGTCCAGACGCCACAGCATGAAGGGAAGATTTTCACCCAGATGGCCAAGGATCAGTTTGGCCCCGGGGAAACGATCAAAGGTCCCCGAAAACACCAATCGCAGGGCATGGGTCGCGGTTTCGACCGTCCATGACCAGACAGGACCATATAGTTCCGGGTGGTCGTGGTACATATGCACACGTTCTGGCGGGTTGTTGGGATGGATATATATCGGCGCCTCCAAATCGGCCGCGCGTTCCCAGAATACCGCATAGCGGTCGTCGTCCAGATAGGTGCCGCCCGTTTGACCGTTGATCATGGCACCCTGCATTCCAAGGTCTTTGACGCAGCGCTCTAGTTCGTCTGCAGCCCCGGCCGGATCCTGCATGGCAAGATGTGCAAAGCCGCCATAGCGGTCGGGTTTCTTCGCCATTTCCTCGGCCAGAAAGTCGTTGACCTTTCTGGCAAGCTGCACCGCCGTATCGACCCGCTTTTCTGCCTGAACCCCCGGCCCGGACAGCGACAACACGGCTTTTTCAACCCCGATGCTGTCCATCGCCTCGATCCGGCGATCACCGAAATCCAACAGCGCGTCCTTCGCCTTGCCGAACAGCGCGGGCGAGATATTCGTCGAAGTAGTGGCAAAGTATTGGACGAAATCCGGGTGCATGAAGTGCTCTTCAAGCGCAATTTTTGGCGTCTGGCTCATCGTCTTTCCTTACAGTTCGAAGATTTTCTTTTCGGTTTTGTGCAGGCAATCGCCGGGGCCATCCGGCCCG
Source organism: Pseudooceanicola aestuariicola (assembly GCF_045763785.1). NCBI lineage: Bacteria > Pseudomonadati > Pseudomonadota > Alphaproteobacteria > Rhodobacterales > Paracoccaceae > Pseudooceanicola > Pseudooceanicola aestuariicola. The sequence continues at coordinate 157,405 of NZ_JBJGSF010000004.1, forward strand.
ATCATGTAATTGTCGCAAATCACGGCAAACACCGTCCCATCGTCGTAGCCCGGGTGCACTGCGAACAGCATGCCCTCGGCCAGCGGTAGGGTTTCGTCGTGGCGGATCAGTGGCCTTTCGACCATTTCACACCCCTGCCCGTGCGCATAAAGCCGGGTTTCCGGCGGCAGACCGCGGGCGACCATCCAATCATCATGCGCCTTGGCAATCGCCGCGGGATCCGCGCCGGGTTTCATCAGTGACAGCGTGTTGTCCTGCGCTGCCAGCACATTGGCGAAAGCTTCGTGCAAATGATCCTGTGCCTTGCCCAGAACCATGGTACGCGCGATTTCCAAGTAGGCGCCGCCGGGGCCGTTGACCTCGATCAGCACCGACATGTGGTCGCCTTTGGCCAATTCGCGTTCCTGAAAATGACGCCCCATGAACCGCGATGGTTCGCCCTGCCGGGCCGACATGCCCAAAACGATCCCCTGATCGCTGCCAAGACGGCGGGCGTGCGCCTCGGCATGGGCGGCCACATCGCGGTCGGTCATGCCGGGCCGGATGAAATCGCACAGTTCCGCAAAAACCTTGTCCTGCATCAGAGCGATCTGTTCGATCAGTGCGATTTCTTCCGCGCTTTTCACCGCCTTGACCGCGTCCAGCGGATCGCTGGCATCCGCGACCTGAAATCCCGCTTTCAGCGCGGCCATCATGCCATAAGGAAAGCTGGCCGGAGACAGGGCGCCGATGCGCTGAACCCCGGCGTCCGTCAAAGCTTCGATCATTAGACTGGTGTCATAATCGACCGTGTAGTGGATTGAATGGAATGACGGTGTGCCCAGAACACGCTCGACTCCGCGGTCATGCGGCAAAGGGCCTCGGTCTGTCCCGAACGCCCCCATTTCGATCACCACCATCGGACGGTCGGCAAAGAAAATGACGGTACGGGGATAGCCGTTCAACGCGGGCACATCCGTGAACCAGCGGACGTATCCCCCGATCCAGTCTTCACGCCCGTGCATGATCAGCGCCTCTAGTCCCTCGGCCTCCATCACCCGGCGGGCCAATGACCAGCGGCGTTCCATTTCCGTGTCGGAAATCGGTGAAATTGTCACGGGTCCATCCTCCCCTTCAGCGCATCGACCCCACCTTCAAGGTAGACAGCCATATTTGAGGCAACGATCGGCAGCGCCTGTTCGTGGTACACATCTGCGAAACCGCCCAGATGCGGCGTGATGATCAGCCCTTCCTGAGACCAAAGCGGGCTTTCTGCAGGCAGCGGTTCCTGCGAAAAGACATCCAGCGCGGCCCCGGCGATCGTGCCGTTGGCAAGCGCCGCCGCCACTGCGTTTTCGTCCAGACACCCCCCGCGGCTAAGGTTGATCAGATGCGCCGTCGGTTTCATGGCCTTCAAAGCCTCTGCATCGATCAGATTGTGCGTCTCGGGCGTGTAGGGCGTTAGCAGAACGACAAAGTCCGCCTCTGCTAGCGCATCGTGCAGCCGATCCCGAGGAAAGGTCCGTGCAAAACCGGGCACCGAGGCGCGTCCGGTCACACCTGTCACAGTCATCCCGAACGCGTTCAGAAGGCCTGCGAGGTGTTCAGAGATTGCGCCGACCCCAACCAGGCAAGCGGTTTTTCCGGCCAGCAAAGGTTGCGGCCAGCGCTCCCACGTTTTGGTTTTCTGGTTGTCCTGCACAGCGGGAAAATTCCGCGCCGAGGCCATCATCAGCAGAATAGCCATCTCCGACATCTGCGGCCCGTGGATACCCTTGCAGTTGGTGACTGCGATCCCATCGAGCGACATCAAATTGTCGACCCCAGTGGTCAGCGCCTGAATCCACCGCAGATCAGAGGCCGCCGCAATCAGCTCGGGCGTGACATAAGGTGCCAGCGCTACGATCACCTCGGTCCCGGGGGCCTTTTCAAGCGCGTCATCAATGCTGGTCGCGGTTATATAGTCAGGCCCCGGGACCTGATTTTGCAGTCTTGAGGCATAGTAATCGGCCTGGCTGTCAAAGATAAGGACCCGCATCAATAAAGAACTCCCGGCAACCAAAGCGCCAGCGCCGGCGCGATGAATAGCATCGCGATCAGCAGCAAGGGTGCGATCAGGAACGGTGTGATCCCCTTGTAGATGTCTTTCATCGCAAGGTCGGGCACCTGCGCGCGGATAATGAACAGGTTCATACCGACAGGCGGCGTGATCAGACCCAGTTCGACCAGCAGCACCACCAACACACCGAACCAGATCGGGTCAAAGCCGTAGCCGACCACCACCGGCAGGAAGACCGGAACCGTGATCAGGACCATGCCGATGCCTTCAAGGAAACATCCAAGAACAATGTAAATCACGACGATCAGGGCCATGACGACCCAGACGCTTAGCTGTGCATCCTGCGCAAGGCGCAGCAGGGTGTCCGGCAGCCGTGTCTGCACGACAAAGACCGAAAACATGGTGGCCCCGATGATGATCATGAAAAGCGCACAAGAGATCAGGACGCTGCTGCGAACCGAGGCGACCAGCCCCGCCAGATCAAGGCTCCGGTTGAGGAACCCCAGAACAATGGCACCGAAGGCCCCGATTGATGCGGCTTCGGTCGGGCTGAAAAGGCCAGCGTAGATGCCGCCGATGGTCAGGGTGAACAGCAGGATGAACTGCCACGGATCTTTCAGCGCTTTGAGCCGTTCCTTCAGGCTGGCCGCAGGATCCTTCGGCGCAGCCCCGGATCGCTGCGCAACCCAGATCGCCACGGCAACGTAAAACAGCAACAGCAGAATGCCGGGCAGCATAGAGGCCGCAAACAGTCGGGCCACCGAAGTTTCAGTGATCGACCCGTAAATCACGAGGATAATGGACGGCGGAATCAGGATGCCAAGCGATCCGCCCGCGGCAACAGAGGCAGCCGAGAAACTTTGCCGGTATCCGGCCTTTTTCATTTCGGGCATGGCAATGCGTGTCATGCTGGCCGCCGTGGCAACCGAAGACCCGCAAATTGCACCAAACGCGCCCGACGCGGCGATGGCCGCGACCGCAAGCCCACCGCGCAGCCCCGACAACAGCACACGGGCGGCATTGAACAACTCGGACGAGATGCGCGATCCGGTTGCGATTTCTCCCATCAGGATGAACAGCGGAATGACCGAGAGGTTATAGTTCGACGCCACGTCGAATACCGTGGTGCCAGCAGTGAACTTGGCGAACATCACGCTATTCAACAGCGCGTTGCCCCCCACCCCGATCAGCGCAAGGGCAAGCCAAACCGGCTGACGCAGGAACAGCAGGATCAAAAGTAGGCCGACGCCGCTGAGGCCAAGCGCGAAACTGCTCACAACCCGCCCTCCTCATCCGGCGCAGACGATGGACGACGCGCGGCAGCCGTAAGCTGCACCAAGAACGCCCAACCGATCCCGATCAGACCGACGAACGCAACGACCCAGAGCGGCCATTTCGGAATGCCCAGTTCCAATGACTGCTCACCCCAGTTCCACGCGTCCATGGCGGGCGCGATCATGGACCAGCCGAAAAAGGCAAAGATCAAAAGGCCCAGCAAGGCTGCAACCACCCCGATCACGCGCAATGCGAATGGGGGTAGAAAACCATCGATAAGGTCAATCAGGATTTCACGCCGGGTCGCGACGACCGGCGCGATGCCAAAGAAGGTCATGATCAGCAACGAAATGCTGACGACGTCATAAGCCCCCTGAACGGGAAAATTAAACACTGCCCTCAGTACGACATCGGCGACAACCACCAACATCATTACAATCAGTCCCAGACCAGCAATACCGTGCATAAAACGGATCACGACGCCAGATTTTTCGATTTGCTCTGCCATGCAACGCCTCCGGTCGGACCCGGCCCGATCATATTGCGGGCCGGGTCACCTGTTATTTGGTGTAGGCGTCTACGAAAGACTGAGCGTCACCGCCGACGCCGCTGATCGCCCCGTCAACAATGCCGCTGAAGGTCTTCTTCAACTCTGCCTGTTGGTCGTCGCTAAGCTGAACGATGTTCACACCCGCATCGACCATGTACTGGCGACCTTCGGTCTCGCCTTCGTCCCACATTTCACCGAACCAAGCAGCGCGATCCGGTCCGGTCGTTTCGTCCACGATCTTCTGCATCTCTGGCGTCAGACGATTGTAGGCGGCATCGGACATCACCACCGCGAAGGTTGCTGAAGCAAGGCCCGGCTCCATCGAATAATTCGACACTGGCGCCAGATCGAAAGCCTTTGCTGCTTCGAACGGGAAGGATGCACCGTCAATTACGCCCTTACCCATTGCATCCGCAGACTCGGCAGGCGGCACGGGAACAGGCGATGCGCCAAGCGCCTCAAAGATGGCTTGCCATGTGGATCCGGCATAGCGCAGTCGCTTGCCCTCAAGATTGCTTAGATCACTCGGGTCGGTATCTGCGAAATGCACTTTCAACGGCGGCGTCACCGCAAGCCACAGGATGCGCGTCCCGTCGTGTTCACTGGCCAGATACTCAGGCGCCAGTTCCGTCAGGCGGCGCGACATTGTTGAGCTGTCATCACCCGCAGAAGGATGGGTCAGCGGCAGGCCCGCAAGTTCGGTCATCGGGAAGCGGCCCGGGGTCAGCCCGTGCAGAAAGATGCCGATATCTGCCCCACCGGACCGGACAAGGTCGAACTGGCGCGGCGGCGGCCCAAGTTGCGCGGCTGGGAAAACTTCTACCGTCAGCTCCCCGCCTGATTTCTCGCTGATTTCTTCACCCCACGCCGTAATGGCCCGCACGAAGGTGTGCATCGGCGGCAAAAAGGTCGTGACCTTCAGTGTCTCGGCGGCAACCGGGGATGTCATCCCCGCCGTGATCAGCGCCAAGGCTGCTGCAGAATTCCAGAATTTCATTTTCTTCTCTCCCTGAAAGCGAACGTTCCCGCCGATCAACGCGACATGTCCGGTGCAACGCTGACGGGACGGCGCATTCAGGTCGGTCGAAATGTTCGCATGTGAGGCCCGGCAAAATGCCCTGCCCACCTGTTCGTGATGACGGGCATCTCCTCATACCCGTCCCACAAAGAGATGCACATGCACCGCACTGCAGTCAACAAATATCCGTAAAAGAATGCAGTCGTATCACAATGCGGATCAGTCGGAGAGTCGAGAGTCACGCATTTCGCAAAGCTTCGCTGGCCCCTTGCCCCCTATCGAATAGCACACCGAGACGTCACTGGGGCTTGTTTCTCATGAGATTTCACTACCGCAGAAGCCGCCACAGATAACCGTGCCGTGTCAGCCCCTAGTCTGTGATAGCCCAGTTGACCGAGCGGACTATCAAACCCCGGGGCTTTGTCAGGGTGTTGCCGCCCAGACTCAGCTTGGCGCAAAACTTGTCACTCAGGCGGCCAACACTGTGACATAGCCAACCCACGAGTCGAACGCATCGTATCTCACGTGGTGGCGGCCTTGTTTCGCCGAGATTGGACAAGAATGTCGAGGATGTCACCGTTCGCATCAACCGTATGCCGCAGCCAAAGTGTCTTGCCATTGATCCGGACGACACTCTACGGAAGCCTGTGATCCGCGACAAATTTTCGATGGCTAACATGGTGCTGAACTACAACGGCCCTGCGACGTCAGCACCCTGACAAAGCAACGCTCGCACCACTCCACGGCCGTGTTAATCCAGCGTTCGATCCGTCGGTAAGATGGTCAATCCGTACCGGTGCTTGGCCCAACCCCACAAACCGCGTTTGTCTACAAGCATGACGGCAATTGCGATGGCCCCCATCAGCATCAGGTACCACGATCCCCAGTCCGCTGCGATTTCGCGAAGTGCGAAGAATACAATCACACCGATGATCGGCCCTTCGATCGTGCCAATCCCGCCGATGACGACGATGAATATCACGAAAGCCGTCCAGTCGTTCAGGCTGAAGGCGGCTTCGGGCGTGATCCGCAACTTTTGCAAGAAGATAAAGCTACCTGCGAGCGCGGTAATCCCAGAGGTTACGACGTAGATCAGGAACTTCACCCGACGGGTGTTTACGCCAATCGTCTCTGCCGCAAGTTCGCTGTCGCGGATCGCTGTCAGGGCAAGGCCCCATTTTGACCGCAGCAGCAGCCAGACGAATAGGACCGAGGATATGCCGATCCCGAACGCCATATAATACATCGTCATTTCTATGGCTTGCCGATCGCCAAGGCCGCGTACGATTTGGACTGGCAACGAAATTCCAGACCCTCCGCCCAAGGCACCGACCTGTGCGGCGATCAGGCGGAAAACTTCGGCGATCACCCAGGTGCCGATGGCGAAGTAAGCGCCGTTCAACCGGAAGGCAATCCAACCGGTCGGCAGCGCGATTAGGGCCGTAAGCACCGCGGCGGCCCCCATCGCCGCGATCACGGGCAAGCCGCCAAAGATCGCGAAGGCAAAGAACAGATAGCCCCCAAGCCCGACGAAAGCCTGCTGTCCAACCGAAACGAGACCGGTATATCCCGCCAGCAAGTTCCACATCTGCGCCAGCGCAAGATAGGCCAGCGCCTCCATCAGCAGCCGAAGGTCTGCGCGGCCCGCCCACCATGGCGCGACTGCAAGAGCCATAACGGCGATCAAAAGGATCGCTGCCGGAATCAGTCGCGCCAGCGACGCGCGGTTTTCCAAGTTTCCAAGATCGGTCGTCGCCATGTCAGTGCACCACCTTCGGCATCAATCCGGTCGGCCGGACAATTAGAATGACAAGAAAGGCGAGATGACCGGCAAGAATTTGATATCCCGCATCGATCTGCGCCCCCACAGCCTGTGCAACCCCAAGGATGATCCCACCAAGGAGCGTACCCCAGAGGTTCCCCAAGCCGCCAATAATGACTGCCTCGAAAGCAAACAGCAGACGCGCTGGCCCCGCGGCAGGGTCGAAGTTGGTTTTCATCGCCAGCCAGATACCCGCGATACCCACAACCAAAGATGCCAGTGCCGTTGCCACTGCGAACGTATGGGCCCGGTTGCCGCCCATAAGCGGCAGAATCTCGGGATCGTCCGAAGTTGCTCTTAACATCCGGCCCAGGGCGGTCTTGTAGAACACCACCTGAAGCGCTCCGATCACGCCGACGGCGGTCAGGAACATCAAAAGCGGCAGTAACCCAATCGCCAGTTCATCGGTCAGCGGAATTGAGGACGTTTCAAGCCAGCCGGTTGGCAGCTTCTGGCTGTCCGCCGAAAACGCTTCAAGCAGGGCGTTCTGGATAATTATGGACATGCCGAAGGTCACAAGGATCGGAGGTAAGATGTCCTTGCCTAGCACGCGGTTCAAAAGGAATTTCTGGTTCAGATAGCCAGCGGCAGCCATGAGCACGACAACCAGCGCAACACCGATCGCCGGTGGCAGCCCCCATGATATGATGAAGAAAAGGATCGCATAGGCCCCAACCACAATGAAATCCCCATGTGCGATGTTCACAAATCGCATCACGCCGAACATCAGGCTAAGCCCGGCGGCGAACAGGGCGTATAACCCCCCCAGCAGAACGCCCTGCATGATTGCATTGATCCAGACCATCAGGCGGCCTCCCCCATTCCGAAATATGCTTTGGCGATCTGTTCACGAGACAGCTCAGACGGCGCGCCGGACAAGGTCACGCGCCCTTCCATGAAGCAGAACACCTTATCTGCCACGGCCATCGCCTGTGACACGTCCTGTTCCACCACCAGAATTGATGTTCCCCGTTCGCGGATTTGGGGAACGGCGTCATAAATGTCTTTGATGATCCTTGGCGCCAGACCCAGACTGATTTCATCACAAAGCAACAGCTTGGGGTTCGACATAAGCGCCCTGCCGATGGCGACCATTTGTTGTTGCCCTCCCGACAAGGCAGTGCCGGGGTTGTGCTTTTTCGCCACGAGATCAGGGAAAAGCCGATAAACCTCTTCCAGCGACCACGGTCCTTTGCGTTTGCCCGCGGCACCGATCAACAGGTTTTCCTCGACACTCAGTGACCGGAACAACCGCCGCCCTTCAGGCACCATGGCAAGGCCTGCCTTGTGAATGGCGTCCCCGCCCTTGCCCGCGATGGGTGTTTCGTCAAAAACGATGTGCTGTCCGCGCGTGGAATGCAGCCCCGTTACGGCCCGCAGAAAGGTGGACTTTCCCGCGCCGTTGGCCCCGATGATGGCGACGGTCTCGCCCTCCTGCACGGCCATATTAATCCCGAACAACGCCTGAAAGTCGCCGTAGTGGGCCGTCAGGTCCTTGATCTCAAGCAGCGTCATCGACCGAGATTCCCATGTAAATTTCCTGAACCATCGGATCGTCCATGACCCGGCGCGGGTCGCCGCTCGCGACGATCTTGCCAAAGTCGATGACCATCAGGTGATCGACCACGGCCAGAAGCGCGTGCACGATGTGTTCGATCCAGATGATCGTCACGCCGCTCGCGTGGATATCTTTGATGGTCGCGATCAGTTCGTGACACTCTGCCTCGGTTAGCCCGCCTGCGATTTCGTCCAGCAGCAACAGCTTCGGCCCGGTCGCCAATGCGCGGGCCAGTTCCAAACGCTTCCGTTCCAGCAACGTCAGCGAGGACGCCGGTCGATTGGCCTTGGGCAACAACCCAGTACGATCCAGAATATCCCGGCAGGCCTGCGTCGGATCTGCGAACCCCGCGTTGCCAAACTGCGCCGCAGCCAGCAAGTTTTCGTAAACACTCATCCCGATAAAAGGATGCGGGATCTGAAAACTCCGGGCGATCCCGGCATGACACCGATCTGCGGCTTTGGCCCTGGTGATGTCGCGGCCTTGGAACGTCACGGTTCCAGAGGACACGCTCAACGCGCCGCCGATGAGGTTAAACAGCGTGGATTTCCCCGCCCCGTTTGGACCGATGATGCCAAGCGCTTGGCCCTGTGGCAGATCAAAGGTGACATCGTCCGCGACGGTGAGTGCCCCGAACGACTTGTTTACGCCCGAAAGCGAAAGAAGTGTGGTCATTGAATGGCCTCGATGGGGGCCGGGACGGTCATGCCGCCCGGCCTCTTTTCGCGTGATCAGGCGATCGGCTTCATCTCGCCGGTCAACGGGATGTTCGGGTGATCCCCGTTTTCGACGATATCCAACACCGGCTTGCCGTCTTGCATCCGCCACTGACCGCCGACCAATGGGGTTTTGGCGATATTCGGCACTGGACCCGCACCGAAGTTCACGTTGCCCACAATGGTGTCGAGGTTCGTTTGACCGATTGCCTTTGCAATCGCCTCTGGGCTGGTCGGATCCTCGGACCGGCTCAGCGCATCGATAGCCACTTCGAAAAGCGAATGCTTGAAACCCAGAGGCATCGTCCAGGGTGCCCCCGTTTCGGCCGTGTAGGCGTCGGCCAGCGCCTGACTGGATTGCCCCGTGAAGGACGAAGAGAAGGGGTGGTGCGGCGACCACCAGACTTCGACCGAGAGCCCTTCGGCCCGGTCACCAAGACCCGCAATGGCTTGGGGGAATTCGGTTGCCTTTGCGGCCTGCATGACCTTGGGATGAAAGCCCTGCTGTGCAGCCTGCGTCCAGAAGGTCGTGAAATCTGGCGGGATCTGCACGCCGGTCACAATCTCAACGCCTGCATCCTTGAAGGCAGAAATCTGCGCGCTGAAATCGTCGGTCATGTTCTGATATCGGCCGGGATCGACCAGCGTGTAGCCACGTTCGGCCATAACCGGAGGGAAGCCCAATTCAGGATGCGACCAGCCGTTACCATCAGGATCGTTGGGCCACAGTGCGCCTACAACCTTGTTGGTCCCAACCTGATCCCACATCCCCATGAACACGGAAATGATATCCTCAAGTCCCCAGAAAAAATGATAGGTGTATTCAAAGCCCACGGCCGGATCGCCTTGACGGCCAAAAAAGTGCGGCTGCCACGGGGTGTCGTTCGTGACACAGGGCACGCCATTCAGTTCGGCCTGGTCGGCAACTGGGTTGGTTGTGTCGGGCGTGGCGGTCGCGGTGATCAAATCAACCTCGTCCTCAAAGATCAGCTCCTGCGCCACAGACGATGCACGGTTCGAAGATGACTGGCTGTCTTTGACGATAAACTCGACCGGGTGCTTTGCCCCGTTGATCATGATGCCATCGCCGATCTGTTTCTTGAACTGCTCCAGCACGAAGGCGTCAGGTTCGGCAAAAATAGCCAAAGGACCAGTTTGCGGCGTCACGAAGCCGATCTTGATCGGGCGGTTCTGCGCATAGGCGGGTAGCGCAAGCCCCGATGCGCCGACAGCCAGCCCGGTTGCTGCCGTGGATTTCATGAACTTACGACGTGTGATCACGTTGGTTTCCTCCCTATTCGTCACACGGGTGTGCGACAACCTCCCGTCACACCCCCTTGGTCGCAACCTGCTCCACGCACCGCCCCACGCAAAGGTATCAGCCGATACCGGAGCACGATGGCCACAGGTCGCTTATCTACTATTGTACCATTATTTGGTACAATATATCGAATTGAGGTACATATAGCGGTGGTGTCAATACGTATTTTCCAAACGCCCGACCCTAGTCAGGATCGAGGGGACGCCAAACCTTGCTAAGGCGTGGTACAGGGGGTAGCACCAGATGGTTCATGTGGTGACGAAGGGCGCAAAGGTGGCCGAAGGTAAACAGCGGGCTGGAGACAGCCAGTCGATCTCACGCGCCATTGCGGTTTTGCGCGCGGTGGCCGATCGGCCGGGCGCCAGCTTGGGCGAAATCGCGAAGGACACCGGTCTGGCACGGTCGACTGTCCAGCGGCTTGTCGGATCTCTGACATCTGAGGGCTTGCTGACCAAGACCTTTGGGCAGCAGGGCGTACACCTTGGCATGGAACTGGCCCGACTAGGCGCCAAGGTGAACTTGAACGCCCGATCCTTACTGATGCCCCTGATGGAGGAATTGCACCGCGAAATCGGTGACAACATTGACTTAACTGTCTTAGATCACGGGGAAGTTTTGGTAATCGAACAGATCGCTTCGAATGAGGATATTCGCGTAATTTCCTTTGTCGGGCGGCGGCATCCGATCTATTGCACGGCGAATGGCAAGGCGCATCTTGGGCAAATACCGCGGAATGAGGCGCTCGCGCTTTTGGGTGACTCGCTGGAACGAATGACACCGAACACGCTGACTGACCCCAAGGCCGTAATGGCGCAGGTCGATGCATTTCGCGAGGTCGGGCTTTATATCGACCGCGAGGAATTCGGCATCGACGCTTGTGCCGTCGCAACGACCCTTCCCGAGATCGGCGGGCAGAAACTGGCCATTTCGATCGCCATGCCCGCAGCGCGATTCAAGCGCCGCGAAGAGGATGCAAAGGCCGCCCTTCTGGCCTTTCGTCGCAAAATGCAGGCGACTTTCGGCAAGTCGATCTAACCCCAACACAGCCCGCAGCTGACTTGGAATACCGCTCAGGTATCGCAAGATACCTTGACAGCACTTCGCGCGCATTCCATTTTTCAGTACACTATACTGCATAGTGATACACTTGTCGCCTAGGGGAAGGCGTCTGAAAATGGGAGGGACCATTGCTACTTACCGCTAAAATTTTGCTGACTATTGCCACGCTTGGCTACAGCGCAATTCCGTTCTTGTTCGATAGCAACAAGACGCATTGGTACAACAAATCATGGACCGCTCATGGCCGGTTTCATTGCGTGTGGCAGGTGATGTCGTACGTCTATATCGGCATCGTCGCACTGGCCCTGATCTGGACAGCCAATGGCGTGACCTGGCACATCTGGCTTGCTGCAATCCTCGCCGCCTGCGCCTATGGCGGTTTCTGGACGGCCGTTTTCCTGCGTGGGAAATTTGGTCTTGATCTCGATCTGGTCGATCAAGTCGACGGCGTCCCGCCTTTCATGCTGCCTATCATCGGTGAAAGCGATGCGAACGTAACGCTCTTTACGACTGCCGTGATCATTTTGGGCACCGGGGCCGCCGCATTGGCAATTGCCGCTGCTGCTGTACAGGCCGTCTGACCATGTTGAACGACGATCAAAGACAAGCGGCCGCAGAGGCAATCCTGTCGGCCGAAACTTCACGCGTGCCTTGCGTCCAGCCCTCCAAACAATGGCCGGAGATGCAGCTTGAGGATGCCTATGACATCCAGCGCAGATGGGCCGATGCCCGGATCGCCAGAGGCGCCAAGATTGTCGGACGCAAGATCGGACTGACGTCGCGGGCAATGCAAATGGCCTCGAAGATGACAGAGCCGGACTACGGTGTGATCTTGGATGATGCGCTGTTTCACGACGGCGCCCGGATCCCGGCGGGCACCTTCATAAAGCCGCGGATTGAAACCGAACTGGCATTCGTCATGGCGGATGACCTCAAGGGCGTGGGTTGCCAGATGCATGATGTGCTGCGGGCTACCGAATACGTCACCCCCGCACTCGAAATCATTGACTACCGTACCGAAGTGCCCCGCGCGATCACGGACACAATTGCCGATAACGCGGCCTATGGGGCGATCGTCATGGGGGGCCGGATCTTCCGGCCTTTCGACGTGGACCTGCGCTGGATTCCCGCCACTTTATCCAAAAATGGCGTGATCGAAGAAACCGGCGTGTCAGCCGCGATCATGGGCCATCCCGCCGCAGGGATCGCTTGGTTGGTGAACAAGCTCGCTGCCTTGGATGACGGTCTACAGGCAGGAGATATCGTGCTGGGCGGATCCTTCACCCGACCCGTCGATATTGCCAGCGGAGACGTGATCTTTGCCGACTACGGAAATCTCGGCGCCATCGGTGTGAGCTTTGAATGATCGCTACGCGCCGAAGTCATAATGCCCAAGATCGAAAAATGACCCTGACATTTCTGAACCTTAGACAAGAGTGGAGCCTAAGCCTGATCCGGATCATGTTCGGCCATTTGTTGCTGGAACCCGGCCAGATCAAGCACCTGAACTATCCCGAATGTCCGATCAATGGTGCGACGCTGGCCGGCATCGCCGCGATTCTTGAACTGGTCTTGGAAAACACCCGGGCGAAGTCACAATGAACCGACGGGCCTTTGTATCGTTCAAATCAACGACCGCGAACCTCTTCGCATCGATGGGGCCCGCGACATTCACCACAGTCTTCCCCTTCAGGACATAGCCGTGACCGATCTCAAACCCAACCTATTCAAACGCGGACTTTCCGGGGACCGTGTGCTGCACGGCCTTTGGGCAACGATAAACGATACGCTGGTGGCCGAGATGAGCGCCTCCTTGGGATATGACTGGATGTTGTTCGACACCGAACATTCGGCGCTTGATGCGCTGGCCGTTTTGCCTTTGCTTCAAGCAGTGGCCCCCTACCCCGTCTCACCGATCGTACGGCCCGGGTCCAACAATGCATCCGAGATCAAAAAGTTGCTGGATTTGGGGGCGCAGTCCATTTTGGTCCCCATGGTCAATTCAGCTGAAGACGCCCGCGCCGCGGTTGCTGCCGTGACCTATCCACCCATGGGCATCCGTGGCGTATCAGGCATGACGCGGGCGACAGGGTTCGCGTCGATCAAAGGGTATCATAAGGCAGCGCGTGACGAGATCGCGCTGATCGTTCAGGTCGAAACGTTAGAGGCCGTCGATGCCATTGAAGAGATTTGTGCAGTCCCGGGCGTGGATGCGTTGTTCGTCGGCCCCGCCGACCTTGCTGCCGCACTTGGCCACGTGGGCGAAGCCAGCCATCCAGAGGTGATCGACGCCACGCTCTCTGCCATCAAACGTATCATTGCGGCGGGCAAGCCAGCGGGGTTTTTGTCCGCCGACCCGGCCTTTGCCGATCAGGTCGAGAACGCCGGCGCAACTTTCGTCGCCCGCGATGTGGATATGGTCGCGCTGAAACGCGGCTTGACCGAGAGGCTCTGATGCCGCTGGTTCGGATCGACCTTATTCGGGGCCGAAGCAAAACAGAGGTGACCCAGCTCTGCGACACGCTTCATGCCTGCGTGGTCGAGGCCTTCGGCGTCCCCGCCCACGACAGGTTTCAGATCGTCACCCAGCACGAAACGCACGAGATGATCATTCAGGATGTGGGCCTTGGCTTTGACCGCAGCGACCAGGTCATTGTCATCCAGATCACCACGACCCCGCGCAGCCTGTCGGCGCGCAAGACGCTTTTCGCCTTGATAGCCAAACGGCTGCAAAGCGACTGCGGAATCCGTCCTGAAGATGTCATGATTAACCTCGTTCCCGTCTCAGAAAGCGACTGGTCTTTTGGGATGGGCCAGCCGCAGTTCCTGACAGGAGCGTTGTGATCATTCGGCCGCAGCAGATATGCGCGGCATAAGGCGAAGGCCGTCGATGAAAAAGGGTCGGAAGCCTTCGGGGTGTTCGCTCATCGGGAAATGTCCGACCTCATCCATGACCGCAAGGGTCGCACCCTCGATCTGATCCGCCGTGCGCTTGGCGTCTTCGGGCGTACAAGTGAAATCGTATGCGCCGACGATGAAGTGTACCGGCGTAATGTTAGTGTCGATGCTATTTAATTGCCCCACAAGACTGTCGTCCTGAGTATAGAAACTCAGATCTCCCCGGAACACGCCCGGCCCTGATTGCAAGAACATCCATAATGTGTTCCAGCGCTCAGCCTCGGGAGCGTGAGGAGAGATATTCGTCGACACCAGCGCCGCCCCCATCTCGCCCCCATGGGCATCCGGACGATGGAACCAGTCAATATCATACCAGGCGGGCTGAAAATCGCTCGCTTCGATGGCGAGGAACCCGGAAAACTTCTCCGCATGATGAACGGCCAATTGCAGGGCGATCCGTCCCCCCATGGACACCCCCGCCAACACCGGCCGATCCAGTTCTAGCGCCTTCGCGACCGCCAGAACGGTTTCCATGTAGATGTCGGTGGTCAGCAAATACTCTTCGGTTTGAAACCCCTCTGGCGGCAGGCTTTTGCCATGCCATGGCATATCGAAGGCGATGATACGATTGTCCGCCGTGATCTCTGCATCGTTCAGAATATGCCGCCACTGGCGAGTGTCTGACCCTGCCGTATGAAGGCACAAAACGGGCCGCCCCTGCCCGGCCTCTTCAAAATAAATCCGTTGTTCGCGCCCGCCGACGTTGACGGTGACATATCGGCCAATGATCTGTTCAATGCTCATCATGCCACCTGTGTTCTGGCGCGCGGAAGGGCCAAAACCTCTTTGAAGAACCGCAGGTTCTTCACCAGCAAAAGCATATCGCCAACGATCTCGGCGCGGCCAATTTTCACCATGGCGAAAATATCGTGAAAGCCGGGCGCAGGCGTAGCGGTCCAGAAGGCACGCAGCGCTTCGGCATCTGTCACAAAACCGAAGCGATAGGGCGTCTTTTTCGACGGCCCTTCGACGACACGATCAATCCGTCCTTCTTTGAAGACCAGATAGAACTCTTGTCCATCCACCTTGATCAGAACTGTTTCGGAAAACAATGCGCCCAGCCTGTGCAGATGCGGGCTGCGCTCCAGCTCGGTTTTTATATCGTGCATTGTGTCGATCATCAAACGCCTCCTCCACTTGGTCTTTGCCTGACAGCGCAGGCACTGTGACGACAATATGGAACAGGTGAAAGGTATGGATCGATACCCTTATGGATCGCTTTTAAAGGCGTTTGGGGTATCGGCTGATACCCACGTCCCGGCTTCCATCCCAAGGCCGCGTTGTGCACAGTCTACCAGTCATTTTCGGGCAGGCGTCATTCACAGGAGGAGCGACGAAGCCCAAGAGAAAAGCACCGAGGAGGAACCCCAGATGCGTAATGTGACTGTAGATAACGTAACCGACGTCGTCGTCGAAGCCATCGGCGCGACAAACGAAATTCCCGCGCGGCAAAAGGAAATCATGACGGCGCTGGTGAAGCACCTGCATGGCTTCTGCAAAGACGTAAACCTGACGACGCCCGAATTCATGCAGGCTTGTGATTTCTTGGCGCGCGCCGGTGCCGTTTGCACCGACAAGAGACAAGAATTCATCCTGCTGTCCGATATCCTCGGCGTTGAGGTTCTGGTAGACATGCTGACGAACCCCACGCCCAATGGCGAAACCACCGGCACGGTACTTGGTCCGTTCTTCCGCGAAAACGCACCGGTTCTGCCGCATGGCGCTTCGATCGTGCAGAAACACTACGACGATGAAGAGTCGGTGTTCGTCGAAGGCTTTGTTCGTGATGCAAACGGCGCGCCAATTGCCGGCGCCATGATCGACGTCTGGGAAGACGCGCCGAACGGGCTGTATGAAAACCATGATCCGGACCAGCCCGACTATAACCTTCGCGGCCGGTTCGAAACGGACGAAAACGGATATTACGCCTATCGCGCGATCCGGCCTGTGCCCTATCCGATTCCATCGGATTGGACGGCTGGAGAGATGATCAACTACATGGGCCACCACACCATGCGCCCCGGACATATCCACGTGGTCATCAACAAAGAAGGCTACCGCCCACTGATCTCGCAACTGTACGACTCGTCGTCCGACTATCTCGACAACGACTCTGTCTTCGCCGTGAAGGAAAACCTGATTGGTGACTTCCAGAAAGGCACAGAAGATCACGGCACTGACCTTTACGTGAAGTTCGACTTCATGCTCGCTGACCAGGCCGTCGCGCTTGCCGCCGAATAAGAACTGGGTCGACGCCGTGCCAAACGGTGTCGACCTGCCGTGCGCAGGATTTTGGGTCCAAGGATACGACACGTGTTACACCCGCAAAACGCAATGGTCCTCGAAGTTGACCGGCAGATAGACCGCAGCACCGCGATCAAGTCTATCGACACGCGGATCGTCGATTGCGTGACCACCCGGCGCCACAAACTGTCGAATACTGAAATCACCCATCAGTCCTTCGTGATTGTCGAAGTCACCCTTGCAGATGGCACGACAGGGTTTGGAGAGGCCTCGACCTTAGGTGGCCCGCGCTGGTCGGAAGAAAGTGTTGAGGCGATCAAAGCAAATATCGACACCTATCTGGCCCCTGCCCTGCTGGACCAGCCAGCCCTGAATTTCGAAGCAACCGCGCAGCGGATGAAAAAAGCTGTAAGCCGCAACACCTCAGCTCGCGCCGCTGTTGAGGGTGCGCTTTACGACGCGGCGGGCAAAGCGCTTGGCTTGCCAGCCACGGTCCTTCTGGGCGGAAGGGTACGCGATAAGATCGAGGTGCTGTGGGCTCTTGCTTCTGGCGATGCGGATCAGGAAATCGAAGAGGCCCACGCCAAGCTGGCCGCGCGGGAACACCGTCGGTTTAAGATCAAACTAGGGTTCTTCGAGCCCGCCCAAGACATGATCCGCCTGCGCAAGCTTGTCAGCGCCATGCCCCAAGGAACAGAGGTGGTTGTCGACGTCAACCAAGCCTGGTCCGAAGCAACCGCGATCCGTTACATCCCGGAACTGGCAGAAATGGGTATAGTCCTGATCGAACAGCCCCTGCGTCCCGGCCTGATCGACGCCACAGCCCGCGTCGCGCGCCGGTCCGCGATCCCCATAATGACGGATGAGGCCGCGTTTTCGACGCAGGAGCTTGTTCATAACGCCCAATCGGCGGCGGGCAGCGTCTATTCGCTGAAGCTGGTCAAATCCGGTGGGCTATTGGAGATGAAACGCGCCGCCGGGGTCGCGCAGGCCTTCGGAATGGAACTTTACGGCGGCTGCCTATTGGAAAGCGGCATTGGCGCATCGGCGCATCTGGCCGTTTTCTCGACCCTGCCACAGTTAGAATGGGGCTGCGAACACTTTGGCCCGCGCATCCTCAAACAGGACCTTATAACCTCCGGTCTGACGTTCCGGGATTTCCACGTCGAGCTTTCCCAAGCGCCCGGGCTTGGCTTTACCGTGGATCAAGACGCCCTGCGCGACGCGACCCGCCGCTAACCTGAGGTCACTTGGACCGGACGAATTTCCGCGCGACGTCCAGAAACTTCATGACCTGCGGTGACTGGTTGTCGCGACGGGCGTGAATGGTCAGCGCAGTACCCGGATTTTTCCCAACGTAGGGTCTGTAAAACACTCCCGGCCGAGACGTCCGGGCGACGCTTTCCGGAACGACGGAAATTCCAACGCCAACCGAAACAAGGCTGATCGCCGTCTGAAAGTCCTGCGCCAATTCCAGTGAAGACGGCTCAAACCCTTCGTCGTGGCAAATCGACAGGATGTGATCGGCGAAACTGGGCCGTGGACGGCGCGGATACAAGATAAAAGTCTGATCCTTAAGGTCGGAAAACAGGATCTCCTTTCGGTCGACCAGTTCGGAATTGTCCGGAATGGCAAGAACCAGGTCTTCATGCGCCAAGGGCACCGATCGCAGCTCGTCGTCATGCAGATCAGGCCGGGCAACGGCGATGTCGATCTCCCGCTGGATGATTGCCGAATGTAACCCGGCATTGTTCATGGCCGATAACGCAAGCTCTACTTTGGGGTAATGCGATCGGTAGGATTTTATCAGCGTCGGCAAAACCCCGTGAGACGCCGACCCGACAAAGGCGATCCGCAGGCGTCCCAACCCGCCCTCTCCGACCAGACGAGTTTCGCGATAGGCATTCTCCATCCGGTCTATCAACGCGCGGGCATGTCCTTCGAACACCTCGCCCGCCTGCGTCAGCCGGATTTGGCTGCGGCTACGATCGAAAAGCTGCGCGCCTATATCCGCCTCAAGCGCAGCGATCTGACGGCTGAGGGGTGGCTGCGCTATTTCAAGCCTCGATGCGGCGCGGCCGAAATGAAGCTCTTCTGCGACAGCGAGGAAGTATTTGAGGCGGCGAATTTCCATGGCTGCGTATACCAAATCAGGTATCGAAACCAAATATCCAATACGCCTTTTGTCATAACAAAATGCACGAAAACGATCGGTGACACTGTCAGGTTGTCGAAGCCACTCGCCGTTGTCGCGCGATGACAAGTTGAAACTACCTGACTTATTCCGTCTCAAAGGTTGGCCGACAACCACAGTCGGCAAATATCGCCTCAGCTTGCTTTATGACAGGCCCAGCAACCTGCGCGTCCCAGTCATCACATCCGCGATGACACTTGCAGGTCCGCGCTCTGAAGCTCTCTGCGTCATAGGAACCTCGACCGCGAGAGGTAGATCTGGCGGCATCGCATCTAGGAAGGCTGTCAGATTGATCCCTCCCTCTCCCGGAGGCAGACGCTCAGCCCGTCCGGCAAACAAAAGATCTTCGGTCGAATAAGGCGGATGAACAGGCGCATCGCAGAGATGAGCGAAGCGTAGGCGTTCTGGCTGCAGCGCAGCGAGCGTTTCAAGCTGGCTGTCCGATCTGTCGAAATGAAGGCTGTCAGGAAGGATACCGATCTTTGGCCCAGCTGCCGTCACGACCTTTATGGCCGCTTCAAGCGACGGGACAACCGTCCATGGAAAAAATTCCAGCACGACGCCAAGGCCACGACCGACCGCGCGTTCTTCCAATTCTGCCAGACGGTCGGCAAGGCGAGAGAGGTCGGCATCGTAGGGGGCCGTGATGACCTCTTTCGCGCCGAGTTCTGCACCCGCGTCAAGAAACCGGTCCAAGGCGGCGATATCCGTATCGGGCTCAATTTTGACGAACTCGATGTCATGGGCGCCAATCCCTGTCTCCCGCAGGGCGCCTCGGGTGGCACACATCATCGCCGGGTCGTCCATCAGGGGATAGCCGGGGCTGGTTTCCGTTACACGGATAAGCCGCAAGCCCACATCGTCAAAACCAGCATCAGCGGCTGCGCGGATAAGGTCCGGCGGCGGGAGGTCGATGGCCGTCAGATGAGCCAAGGATAAGCGACGGGTCAATTTACGCTCTCCGCAGCATGGCGGCCTGCGATATAGCCGAAGGTCAGCGCCGGGCCAAGGTTGATGCCGCCTGCGGGATAGTGTCCACCCATGACACTCGCCATGTCAGTGCCTGCTGCGTAAAGGCCGGGGATCGGACCACCTGCGTCGTCCAGAACACGCGCCGCACCGTCCGTTTGTAGGCCTGCAAACGTGCCGAAACTGCCCGGGATGACGCGTACCGCATAGTACGGTCCGGACTTGATCGGGGCGAGGCAGGGGTTGGGCGTCACGTCCGGGTCCCCCTGAAGGCGCATGTAGTTCGAGGTGCCACGGTGGAACTCAGGGTCCTCGCCTCTGGCCGCGCCGATGTTGAAACGCGCGACGGTGTCGGCCAATCCGCTTGGGTCGATCCCGCAGTTGCGGGCCAGATCTTCAAGCGTCGCACCACGGATCAGGTATCCCGAACGCAGCCAAGGCCGCAGCGGCACTGGCGCGGGGCGTACAATCCCCAGACCGTAGCGCCGGATAAAACGATGATCGCAGATCAGCCAGGACTCGACCGGCGCGTCTTCGGGCACCGCATCGAACATCGCCTTCACGTAGTCGTAATAACCAAGCCCCTCGTTGCAGAACCGTCGGCCAGACGCCAGCACACCGATCACGCCCGGTTTTCCACGTTCAATGATGTGCGGAAAGACGCCCTTCGATCCATCTGGCCAGCTGACCTCTGACACCGGACACCACGCACCCGCAGCGGCAAGGTCCATGGCCTGATGTCCGCCGACGTCTTCTCCTAGGCGCAACCCGTCACCTGTCGCGGTCGGCACGGCGAGGGTGCTGTGCTGATCTGCGCAGGGAAAGGTCGCCGCACGTCTGGTCAGGTCATGCGGATAGCCCCCACAGGCGAGCACCACGCCGCGAAGCGCCTGAACCCGGCGCGTCCCGGTCTGGCCTTCAAGGATGGCTCCGATCACTCTGGCACCTTCTGTTTCAAGGCTCGCGACGGAAGCTCCGGTGCGAAAGATCACCCCCGCGTCCAGACAGGCCTGCATAAGCCGGGCGACCAGCGCGTTGCCGTTCCGCAGCTCCATCCCCCGCCCGTGCCGCGCCAGCGACCACAGGTGCCAGCCCAGCCGTCGCGTAACATGGAGTGCAGAGGAAACCGAGCGCGTCGCCGTCATAAAAGCCCGAAGGTCGGCACCGGCCTGGATTGTCATACCGATGAAAGAGGTTTCGCGCAGGGGCCGACGGAGCAGGCGAATATCGGTGCCAAGCTTCCGCCCGTCGTAGGGCGCGGCGATCACCGATCGGCCGCCCGTCCCGGCACCGGGGAGGTGTCCGTAGGTATCCGGAATGCGCGCGCCACATTCAAATTCCAGACCTGCACCCTCAAGAAAACCAATCGCCTCGGGTGCTGTTTCAAGAAAGGCGTCGACCAAATCCGGGTTGAAGTTATTCCCCTGCACCGCTTCAAGGTATGCGCGCGGGCCGCTGGTATCTTCGTCGAACCCATGGCGACGTGCGACGGGATTGCAAGGGGCCCAAATCCAGCCGCCGGACCATGCAGTCGTGCCACCGATGACATCCGCCTTCTCAGCGACGATGACCGACAGCCCTCGGCGGGCGGCGGCCAATGCAGCCGATAGGCCCGCGGCCCCGGACCCCGCGACCAGCAGATCGCAGGTTTCGTCCCATTCCTCGCCGCGCTTAACCATATCGCCCCTCTCCAACGCCAACCCGGTTTTTCCGCCAGAATGCGATAACGTCAAATGCTTGTTTGCTGAATTGCGTAACATTAGGTTAACTGGCCGCATCGGTGAGGAGGTTGAGATGCGGGAAATCACATTACGACAGGTCGAAGTGATCCGCGCGGTCATGTTGCGCGGGACGATCAGCGGAGCAGCAGAACATCTTGGCGTCTCGGCCCCCGGCATTTCACGACTTGTGAAGCACACCGAAGAAACACTGGGCCTGCGCCTGTTCGAAAGGCGCGCGGGACTGTTCGTGCCATCCGTCGAAGCGGGTAAGGTCTTTGATCAGATCCGGGAGGTCTACAAAGGCGTCGAGAACCTTCAGGCCGCGCTCGATTCACTCCAGAAGGGAGAAGAGGTTCAGCTGTCCTTCGCCTCTGCCCCGTCGGTTGCGCAATTCATTGCGGCACGCGCGCTGCGGACGATCCGGGCCCGATACCCGGACCTCTATATCGATCTGAACATCCTGAAGATCGAAGAGACGGCAGACTACCTCCTGCTAGAGCGCGGCGAATTCGTGATCATGAGTTCGGCCATTCACAACCCCGGCATTCAAAGCGAAAAGCTGGCGCATGGTCGCGTCGTCGCGATCTTGCCTGAACATCATCCGCTTTCAGAACAAAGTTCGGTATCGGTGCATGACCTGGCCAAAGAACCGCTGGTCGGAATTGATCCCTCCGATCCCTATGGCCGTATCGTGTCGCGCCCCTTCCGCGAAGCAGGTATCGATGTGCGGCACACCATGCGCGGACGCTTTGCACAGACCATCGTCAGTCTTGTCCGACATGGCCTGGGCGTGGCGTTGATCGACGAATTTTCCGTGGCCGAGGTTTACATGCCGGGCGTTGTCCGGAAACCGATCGTCGAGGAGACGTTCATCGACATCTATGCCGTGACCAAAAAAGATCGCGTGCTGTCCAACTTTGCCGAGTTCAGCATTCAGCAGTTCCGCAAGGAGCTGGCGGAGGCCGGAGCGAACTGGTCGTAGGAAAATAACTTGATGTTAATGATAGCGCAAAATTCATATTTGACGTTATGGCTGCGTTCGACGCATACCGCCGATACCGGATGCGGGGGAGGTCTGCGTCCATAAGCTTTAACGGGAGGAACCTTATGAAGCGTTTCGTACTCGGCGCCGTATCGGCGCTTGTCGTGGCCTCGACCGCAGTCGCGGCCGATTATCCGTCCAAGGAAATTCAGGGCATCATCCAGTGGGGGGCCGGCGGCTCTACCGACACTGTGATGCGTTCCGTCACTCCGCATGCCGAAGAAGCACTGGGTGGCACCGTGGTCATGCAGAACATGACCGGCGGCGTTGGCGCGATCGCGCTGAACCATGTCGCAGGTCAGGACGCCGACGGATATACCCTATTGATGGGTGCGGAAAACCCGCTGCTCTACAAAGTCATGGGTCTGGGCGACAAAGACTACACCGATTTCACCCCCATCAACATTCTGGCCCGCGGCACCCCGATCCTGGTGGCCCGCCCCGATGCGCCATTTGACGATTATGCCAGCATGATGGAATACGTCAGGGCGAACCCCGGTGAAGTCCGGTTCGGCGCAACTGGCCCCGGTGGTCTGCCGTCGGTCGTGACTGCAATGATGAACACGGTCGAGGGTGAGCTTGATGTGATCGCCGTTCCCTACGACGGTGACGGCCCCGCGCTGACCGCCCTTCAGGGTGGCGCAATCGATGTCATGCCCGCCGTTCTGGGTGCCGCCATCGAAGGTATCCGCGCCGGCAACATGAAGCCGCTGGCTATCGTCGACGTGGCAGCCAACGAGCGTCTGCCCGACGTCAAACCGGTCACCGACTATAACGAAGCCTACAACACCTACCTGCCTTGGGGCCCGTTCTTCGGTGTCTTCGTCAAAAAAGGCACGCCGGATGACGTTGTTGCCAAGCTGACCGAAGCTTACGCCACGGGTGCAGAAGCGGCTGACTTCAAAGAGCTGATGGACAACCGCGGCTTCTCGATGATGTCGATTTCCGGTGCCGAAGCCGAAGCGTTCCTGACCAAATGGCAGCAGGGCACGACTTGGCTTCTGCAGGATGCTGGTCTGACCAAAGCATCGCCCGAAGAGTTCGGCATCGCCCGTCCGTAATACCGAGCAGTCCGGCGCCTGACGCCCAAGACCAAAAGTCGGCGCCGCACTTCCACCCGAGGTGCGGCGCCTGACGTTTCAGGGTGCGCCATTGGCGCGAATAAGAGGGGAACCCTCATGCAGATTGAAACCGAACATCATGACGGCACATCCGACGCAACGCCCGGCGGATATGAAGGCCAGCGCAGACCCGGAGAGCTGATCTTTGGTGCGCTGATGCTTGCGGGCAGTCTGATCCTTGTTTGGAACGCTTGGGGGATCGAGAACTCCTTCGGTCCGAACGGGCTGTCTTCGCCGCGTTCGATCCCATTGGCGACAACGCTGGTCATGGTCATTTCCGCGGCGATTATCCTGCTCAGGGATCTGCGTCTTCCGCGGGTCGCTGGCGAGACGGTCGCCAAGGACATCCTGCCCGGCACGGTCGTGGTGGTTGCGCTGCTGCTGGTCGCCTACGGGTTTCTTCTGGTGCCGCTCGGCTTTCTGCCGACATCGGCTCTCTTCCTGATCATCACCATCAAGCTCCTCGGAAAGCGAAGCTGGGGCTGGACGATCGGCATCGCGCTGGCAAGCCTGCTGGTGATCTGGCTGATCTTCCGCATCGTCTTCACCGTCCTGATCCCCGCCGGGATCGTACCCGAAGCGGAATTCATTCAGGCTATTCGTAATCTCATGGCAGGAGCAAACTGATGGATACCCTTTTTGCTTTCCTGACTGTTTTCACACAGCCGCAACTGCTGCTGCTGGTGGGCCTTGGCACTTTTGCCGGTGTTTATGTCGGCGCGATCCCGGGGCTGTCGGTGACGATGGCGGTTTCGATCCTGATTTCTTTCACCTTCTCTTGGGATGTGTATCCGGCGATCTCGCTGATGATCGGCATCTACATGGGCGGAGTATACGGCGGGTCACGCACCGCAATCCTGCTGAACATCCCCGGCGCACCGTCGGCGATTGCCACGGCTTTGGACGGCTATCCCATGGCCAAGCGGGGCGAAGCCGGGACCGCCATCGGCGTGACGACCGTGATGTCGTTCATCGGTGGCTTTATCGGGATCGGCGTGTTGGCCGTGGCCGCACCGCTGGTGTCCGACTTTGCGCTGAAATTCCAGCCGCGCGACTACATGTTGCTGGCGGTTCTGGGCATCCTTCTTGTTGGCTCGCTCTCGTCAGGCAGCTTGGTCAAAGGCATCTTCGCCGGCGCGCTTGGCATCGCCATCGGCGCGGTCGGTCGCGACCCGCTGACCTTTACCGAACGATTCACCTTCGACATCCCGCTGATGCAGGGCGGAATCTCGTTCATCGCGGTCATGATCGGCATGTTCGGTGTATCCGAGGCGCTGATGCAACTGCATCACGTCAACAAAGACGCCGTGCGGCAAAAGATCAGCCGCATTGTCCCCTCGCTCTCGACAGTGAAGAAACACCTGCCGCTGTCGGTCCAAACCTCGACAATCGGCGTTGTGATCGGTGCGCTGCCGGGCACGGGCGGGGACATTGCTGCCTTGATGGCCTATGACCACGCAAAGCGGGTGACCAAAGAGCCGGAACGCCCCTTCGGAGATGGCGCGATGGAGGGCCTTGTGGCCCCGGAAACCGCCAATAACGCCGCCGTGGGTGGCGCGTTCATTCCCATGATGACCCTCGGCATTCCGGGCGACGCAGTTACCGCGATCATGATCGGCGCCCTTTTCATTCACGGGCTGAACCCTGGCCCGATGCTGATGATTGACCAACCGGACATGTTCTGGTTCATCGTCGGCGCATTGGTCATGGCCAATGTCTTCATGCTGATCTTTGGTCTGACCGGCATCAAGATTTTCACCAAGATTGTGGAAATGCCGCGAGCGGTTCTGATCCCTTTGATCATGCTCTTGTCGATTGTGGGCGCCTATGCGGTGAACAACTCGCTTACGGACGTCTACTGGATGCTGGGCTTTGGATTCTTCGGTTACTTCATGCGGCACTACGGATATCCGCTTGGGCCGGTGATCCTTGGCGTGATCCTGTCGCGTTTGCTGGATGATAACTGGCGCCGTGCGATCATCTCGGAACGTGAGGACCTTGGACGGTTCTTCCATGGGGTGTTCACAAGCCCGCTGTCGACGGTTCTGTTCGTCGCAGTGATCCTGATCTTCGTGTCGCAGACCCCACTTTGGACCAAGGCTAAGGCAAAAGTATTCGGACGCTCCGGCCGGGAGGCAAAACAATGACCAAGCTGAAATTGGGCCTCATCGGCGATAACATCGCCCGTTCCCGTTCTCCGATGCTCCATCGCATCGCCGGACAACAGAATGGCATCGAGGTGACATATGATCGTCTTGTGCCAAAAGACCTTGGGCATAGCTTCGACGAGGTTTTCGCGGATTGCACGGCAGGTGAGTTCCGCGGGATCAATGTGACCTATCCCTACAAAGAGATTGCCGCTGCCAAAGTACAGGTCGACGATCCGCTGGTCCGCGCCGTTGGCGCCGTCAACACGGTGATTTTCGGTGAGGACGGTCCCAAAGGGTTCAATACGGATTATTCCGGTTTCATGGCCGCCTACCGCAACGTGCGGGGCGAACGGCCAACCGGACCTGTTCTGATGATCGGCACAGGCGGCGTCGGTCGTGCCGTGGCCTTTGGTCTGGCCGGTCTCGGCACACGCGAACTGCGCCTTGTCGACCGCGACCCGGCAAAGGCCGAAGCGCTGGCAGCCGCCTTGCAGACGGTCGTTCCGGACATGGACGTTTCCATTTGGATCAGTGCGGAAAAGGCCGCACAGGGCGCGACGGGTCTTATCAACTGCACACCCGTCGGCATGGTCGGCTACGGCGGCACGCCGCTTGATGCCGCTGCAATGCCGGGCGCGGAATGGGCTTTCGATGCGGTCTATACCCCGACCGACACGCAGTTCCTGACAGACGCCGAAGCTGCTGGCCTGTCCATCATCTCGGGGTGGGAGCTCTTCTTCTTTCAGGGGGTCCACGCGTGGTCGCTGTTCTCTGGTCTCGGGCTTGACGAAGAAAACCTTCGGTCCAGCCTCCTCAGCCTGGGAGAAGCCGCATGAAAACCGCTATCGCGACCGTTTCAATCTCTGGCACCCTGACCGAAAAGCTTGACGCCATCGCAGAGGCTGGTTTCGACGGGATCGAGATCTTCGAGCAGGATTTCATTACGGATACCGGCAGCGCGAAAGACGTCGGTCAGCGCATCCGCGACAAAGGACTGGAGATCAGCCTTTTTCAGCCGTTTCGCGATTTCGAGGGCCTGCCCGAACCTGTCCGCGCCAAGGCATTTGACCGGGCTGAACGCAAGTTCGACCTGATGCAGGACCTCGGCGCTGATCTGATCCTCGTCTGCTCCACGGTCCATCCCAAGGCGCTTGGCGGCATCGATCGCGCCGCCGCAGACCTGCGCGAATTGGGCGAGCGGGCTGCCAAACGCGGGCTGCGCATCGGCTATGAAGCTTTGGCGTGGGGCCGGTATGTCAACGATCACCGCGACGCGTGGGAGATCGTGCGCCGTGCCGATCATCCCAACGTCGGTGTGATCCTCGACAGTTTCCACACCCTTGGTCGCGGCCTCGATCCTGAAACGATCCGGCGCATTCCCGGCGACAAGATATTCTTCGTTCAGATGGCAGATGCGCCGAAGATCGACATGGACCTGCTCTATTGGTCCCGCCACTTCCGCAACATGCCAGGAGAAGGCGATCTGCCGGTCACCGACTTCATGCGTGCCGTTCTGGCGGCGGGCTACACGGGCCCAGTCAGTCTTGAGATATTCAACGACCAGTTCCGCGGGGGATCGGCCAAGACCATCGCCAAAGACGGCTACCGCTCGCTCATTACGCTTCTCGACGACGTGCGCCGAGCCGAGCCGGAGATCGACGTTCAACTGCCCGCAATTCCGGCCCGCCAGAGCATGGCGGGGACGGCTTTCATCGAATTCGCCACCCGTGGGGCTGAAGGCGATCGGCTGAAGGCGCAGCTCATGGCGCTCGGTTTCAGCGAGACTGGGCAACACATGGCCAAAGCCATCACACTCTGGCAGCAGGGCGACATTCGGATCGTCGTGAACGAGGAACAGGGCGATTTCGCTGGCTCTGCCTACAATATGCACGGCACTTCGATCTGTGACATCGGGCTGGCGGTATCTTCGTCCACCGACACTATGGCACGGGCGGCGGCTCTGGGCTCCCGCTCCTTTGCGCAGGCACCCGCGGGCGGGCAGCTCGATATTCCTGCAATCCGGGGGTTGGGGGGCAGCGTCCTCCACTTTCTCGACGACAGCCACGCCGACGTCTGGAAAACCGAATTCGGAGCAACCACCGCTGGTTCTGAGGGCGTCGGCCTGAAGTCCATCGATCACATCGCGCAGACAATGACCTACGATCAGATGCTAAGCTGGTCGCTATTCTACACCTCTCTCTTCAAGATGGAGAAGGCGCCGATGGTTGATGTGGTCGATCCTGACGGCCTCGTCCGCTCACAGGCTCTGGCTGCAGACACAGAAGCCTTTCGGATCACCCTGAATGGCGCCGAAACGCACCGAACCCTCGCCGGTTCGTTCCTAGCGGACAGCTTTGGTGCACCCGTGCAGCACGTTGCCATGACCACGTCGGACATCTTTGCCACGGCCGCCGCGCTGTCCGAGCGCGGGTTCGAAGTGCTGCCAATCCCTGACAACTACTACGACGATCTTGCCAGTCGGTTCGACATCGATCCCAACAGACTGCAGCGGATGAAACAGCTTCAGGTGTTGTACGATGCCGACGAGGATGGGGAGTTCTATCAGCTCTACAGCCGTCCAACCTCCAAAGGACTTTTCTTCGAAATCGTGCAGCGCAGCGGATACAAAGGCTACGGCGCCCCGAATGCCCCGTTCCGCATCGCCGCGCAAAAGCGACTGGGCCGCACAAAGGGTATGCCGCTGGCGTGACAGGTGTTTGAAGACATCAATGGATCTGTTCCCAGCCACGCAGTCCGGACATTATATTTGTTGACCCAAGTGCGATCACCGGCGCCGTGCGGCGGCCATTCTCTCGGCGTTTCAGTAGATCAGCTTTAGGTCGCATCAAATTGCATGCAGGCGTTACGTCAGTGAAAAGCCGTGCAAACCGAGTTTGCCTCGCATCGTTTGGTGATGCATTGTGCGCACCATGGCATACGTAGACGTCGGACATAATCCTTGGCTCATAGCTGTTTCCTTCGTCGTGGCACTCGTCGCGGGGGCGACAGGGCTTTTCCTGACGCGGGAATTATCCAGAAAGTCGGTACTTCAGAAGAAGCTGTCAGTCGCTTTGGCTGCGGTCACTCTGGGTACAGGCATCTGGTCGATGCACTTCGTGGCAATGCTGGGCTTACGCATGCCAATCCTGTTCTACTATGACGCGGCAATTACGCTGGTCTCAGCGCTGATCGCCATACTGATCGTAACACTGGCACTGATCCTGCTGCATTTCACGCGCCGCACCCCCACGACAATTGTCGCTGCGGGGACGCTGGTCGGGGCGGGTGTTCTGGCGATGCATTACGTCGGGATGGCCGGAATGCAGTTGTGCCAACCCGTCTACAGTGCCGTTGGCGTGATCAGTTCGTCCATCCTGGCAATTGGGCTATGCATCCTTGCATTCGGGATCGCTTACGGGACCCGATCAAACCGAAATATTGTGATCGGAACAGTCTGCTTCGGCGTGGCGGTCACGGCGGTTCATTTCCTCGCAATGGCAGGAACCAATTTCATCGAATTGTCAGGCACTCACGAAATCGGTCCGCTCATCAGCAATGAAACGATGGCCATCGGCGTGATTCTAAGCAGCTTCGCAATCTTCGGTATCTTCCTGTGGGTCGGCTCTACCCTTCTGATGCCAGCAGAAAACCAACCGGCTGAGCGTCAGGCAGCATCACCCCCCGAAACACTTTCGACCACAAAGCCCTCCGCCAGTGACGGGCTAATGTCCGGCTCTTGGCTGCCCTGCGAAAGGGAAGGCAGCAAAGTTCGCGTCCCCGCCAGCGAGATAGCGTTCGTTCGGGCCGACGGTCATTACACTCAGGTCTACACATCCAAGGGCCGCTACTTCTGCGTCTGGCCCATCACAGAGGCGTCGAAGCGATTGCTGCCTGACGGTTTCATCAAAGTGCACCGCAGCTACATCGTGAACCCGTCGAAAGTTGTTCTGTTTGAACGCGACAAGGACAAGGGCCGCTGCTCGTTCGAACCGGCTGACCTGCCCAAGGTGCCGGTCAGCCGGTCCCATCTCAAGGATGCGCAGAGCGCCTTCGCGTAACTCGGCGCAACTCGTGCAGAGAACGGCGCATTTCGTGCAAAAAGCGCGATATTAAAGCGTTTTGAGAAGCCTTATGCCCGCTGCCCGGTCAGCCTCTCCCAAGCCAGATCACTAGCTCAGGGAGGAGGAGCCGATGATTCCAGCGGCTTTTGAATACCATCGTCCAAAGGACATGGAGGGCGTTTTCGCGGTGCTGACACAGCACGGCGATGAAGCGCGCGTACTTGCTGGGGGTCACAGTCTGATCCCTATGATGAAACTCCGTATGGCCGATGTACCGCACCTGATCGATCTTCAGGACGTGGACGGTCTGGGCGGTATCACGGTCGATGGTGACACGGTCCGCATCGGTGCCATGGTCACCCAAGCTGAGATCATCGCCAATGAGGAACTGTTTAAAGTCGCCCCAATCATGCGCGAGGCCTCGCTCCAGATCGCGGACCCTCAGGTGCGCTATATGGGTACCGTCGGCGGCAACGTTGCCAATGGCGATCCGGGTAACGACATGCCAGGGCTGATGCAGTGCCTTGATGCGAGCTTCACGCTTGTCGGGCCGGATGGCGAACGCACCGTCGCAGCACGTGAGTTCTACGAGGCGGCTTATATGACGGACCGCGCAGACGACGAGGTTTTGACAGCCGTGTCGTTCGCCGCACCTTCGGGCGGCTATGCCTATGAAAAGCAGAAGCGGAAGATCGGTGATTACGCCACCGCCGCCGCTGCCGTTTTGCTGACGAAGGACGGGGGCAATTGCACTGCCGCATCCATCGCGATGACCAACCTTAGCGACACGCCGATTTATTCCGAAGCCGCCAGCGCTGCCCTGACCGGAACCAGCCTGGGTGAGGCCGACATCGACACCGCCGTCGCAGCCATGCTGGGCGACATTGACCCGATGCAGGACAACCGCGGCCCTGTCGAATTCAAAAAACACGCAGCTGCCGTGATCCTGCGCCGCGCCATCGCGCGCGCCTGGTCGCGGGCGTGAGAGGGAGGACCCAATGAGCAAGAAGATGCATATCCAGCTGACCGTGAATGGTGAGGCGCAGGAATTTCTGGCCGAACCGCGCGAACTGCTGATCCACACGCTGCGCGAGCGGCTGAATATCACCGGCCCGCATATCGGTTGCGAAACCTCGCATTGCGGCGCCTGCACCGTGACGATCGATGGAAAATCAGTGAAGTCCTGCACCATGTTCGTGGCGCAAGCCAACGGCAAGGACGTCACCACCATCGAAGGTCTGGGATCCCCCGACAGCCTTCACGTGCTGCAAGAGTCGTTCAAAGAACACCACGGGCTCCAGTGCGGTTTTTGCACGCCCGGCATGATCACCCGCGCCTCCAAACTGTTGGAAGAAAACCCGACCCCGACCGAGGAAGAGGTCCGCTTTGGCATGGCTGGTAACATCTGCCGCTGCACCGGGTACCAGAACATCGTGAAATCCATTCTCGCTGCGGCCAGCGAGCTGAATGCTGCAAAGGAGGCCGCGGAATGAAGGACGAAGTTACACGCGAAGAACGGGTCGATGCCCTTGGCGGCATGGGCTGCAAGCGCAAGCGGGTCGAAGACGCCCGGTTCACGCAGGGCAAGGGCAACTATGTCGACGACATCAAGCTGGCGGGGATGCTGTTCGGCGATTTCGTCCGCTCCCCTTATGCGCACGCCCGTATCAAATCGATCGACACGTCGGCGGCCATGGCTGTCGACGGTGTGGTGGCGGTTCTGACGGCGGACGACCTTCGCCCGCTTGGGCTGCACTGGATGCCGACGCTCGCAGGCGACAAACAGATGGTGCTGGCGGATGGCAAGGTGCTGTTCCAGGGCCAGGAGGTCGCCTATGTCGTGGCCAAGGACCGCTATATCGCCGCAGATGCGGTTGAACTGGTCGAGGTAGAGTACGAAGAACTTCCGGTCGTCGTTGACCCATTCGAGGCGCTGAAATCCGACACGGTCCTGCGCGAGGATCTGGTGGCCGAGGACGGCTCCCTCCCCGATGGCGCGCATGGGCCGCGCAAGCACCACAACCATATCTTCACGTGGGAAGTGGGTGAAAAGGAGGCCACAAATCAGGTCATCGACAGCGCAGAGGTCGTGGCCGAAGAAACCATGTACTACCACCGCACCCACCCCTGCCCGCTGGAAACTTGCGGCTGCGTGGCGTCGATGGACAAGGTGAATGGCAAGCTGACGCTCTGGGGAACGTTCCAGGCGCCACATGCGATCCGGACCGTGGTCTCGCTGATCTCGGGCATCGAAGAACACAACATCCGCGTGATCTCGCCCGATATCGGCGGCGGGTTCGGCAACAAGGTGGGCGCCTATCCGGGCTACGTCTGTTCCGTCGTCGCATCCATTGTCACCGGCGTTCCGGTGAAGTGGATCGAGGACCGGATGGAAAATCTGATGACCACCGCCTTCGCTCGCGACTACTGGATGACCGGTAAGATCAGCGCCACCAAAGACGGCAAGATCACCGGGCTGCACTGCCACGTGACGGCGGATCACGGCGGGTTTGATGCCTGCGCCGATCCGACCAAGTTCCCGGCCGGGTTCATGAACATCTGCACCGGGTCCTATGACATCCCGACGGCCTATCTGGCGGTGGACGGGGTCTACACCAACAAGGCACCGGGCGGGGTCAGCTATCGCTGTTCCTTCCGCGTGACCGAGGCGGTGTATTTCATCGAACGGATGATCGAGGTTCTGGCAATCGAGTTGAACATGGACGCGGCAGAGCTGCGCGCCATCAACTTCATCAAGAAGGACCAGTTCCCCTACCAGTCGGCTTTGGGATGGGAATATGACAGCGGCGACTATCACACCGCTTGGGACAAGGCGCTGACTGCTGTGGATTACAACGGCCTGCGTGCCGAACAGGCACAGCGCGTCGAGGACTTCAAAGCCGGCAAAACGCGCAAGCTGATGGGCGTCGGGCTGTCATTCTTTACAGAGATCGTGGGCGCAGGCCCGGTCAAGAACTGCGATATCCTTGGACTTGGCATGTTCGACTCTTGCGAGATACGCATCCATCCCACCGGGTCCGCGATTGCACGGCTGGGGACGATTTCTCAGGGTCAGGGTCACGCGACGACGTTCGCGCAGATCTTGGCGACCGAGATCGGGTTGCCTGCGGACAGTATCACAATCGAAGAAGGTGATACGGATACGGCTCCGTATGGTCTGGGCACCTACGGGTCCCGGTCTACCCCGGTTGCAGGGGCGGCGACGGCCATGGCGGGGCGCAAAATCCGCGCCAAGGCGCAGATGATCGCGGCCTACCTGCTGGAAGTGCACGACGACGACGTCGAATTCGACGTTGACCGGTTCGTGGTCAAGGGCGCGCCGGAAAAGTTCAAGACGATGAAGGAGATCGCCTTCGCCGCCTATAACCAGGCCATTCCGGGGATTGAACCGGGGCTGGAGGCGGTCAGCTATTACGACCCGCCGAATATGACCTACCCCTTTGGCGCCTATATCTGCGTCATGGACATCGATGTCGACACCGGCGTCACGGATATCCGCCGCTTCTATGCGCTGGACGATTGTGGCACCCGGATCAACCCGATGATCATCGAAGGACAGGTCCATGGCGGTCTGACCGAAGCACTGGCCGTCGCCTTGGGGCAGGAAATTGCCTATGACGACATGGGCAACGTGAAGACCGGCACGCTGATGGACTTCTTCCTGCCGACGGCGTGGGAGGTTCCGAACTATGAAACCGACCACACCGTCACGCCGTCGCCGCATCACCCGATCGGGGCGAAAGGCGTGGGCGAAAGCCCCCATGTGGGCGGCGTGCCGTGTTTCTCGAACGCGGTGAACGATGCGTTCCGGGCCTTCGGTCTGCGGCATACGCATATGCCCCACGACCACTGGCGCATCTGGAAAACCGCGAACAGCCTTGGTCTGCACGACTAAGGCAACCTGGGCGGGTCGCGTAGGTGACCCGCCCGATCCGGAGACTGAAATGACCTGGACCGATCTACAAACCGCTTTGGCGGGT
Organism: Pseudooceanicola aestuariicola; assembly: GCF_045763785.1. Lineage (NCBI taxonomy): Bacteria > Pseudomonadati > Pseudomonadota > Alphaproteobacteria > Rhodobacterales > Paracoccaceae > Pseudooceanicola > Pseudooceanicola aestuariicola. The sequence continues at coordinate 191,223 of NZ_JBJGSF010000004.1, forward strand.
CAAGGCTATGTTGCCTCGGACGATCTGGCAGTGGCCCTACACCTGTCGCTTTCTTTGCAGCGACCGCTGCTGTTGGAAGGCGCGGCGGGTGTCGGCAAGACAGAGGTCGCCCGTGTTTTGGCCGCAGCCCGGGACACGCGGCTGATCCGGCTGCAATGCTACGAGGGGCTGGATGCGGCGCAGGCCATCTATGAATGGAATTATCAGCGGCAGCTGCTGGCGATCCGCGCGGCGGCGGAGAACGGGGAGACCGGGAAGGAGGTCGAGGACCGCATCTTTTCCCGCGACTACCTTCTGGAACGGCCGTTATTGCAGTCCATCACGCAGGACGTGCCTCCGGTCCTGCTAATCGACGAAATCGACCGGGCTGACGAAGAATTCGAAGCCTTCCTCCTTGAAGTGCTGGCCGATTATCAGATCACCGTGCCCGAGTTGGGGACGATCGAGGCAACCTCCCGACCGATGGTCATCCTGACCTCTAATGGCACGCGCGATCTGTCGGACGCGCTGCGGCGACGGTGTCTTTATTCCTATGTCGACTACCCGGACCGGGAGACCGAACTCGCGATCCTTCAGGCCCGATGCGCGGGGATCGAGGCGCGGCTGGCCGGGCAGATCATCGGTTTCGTCCAGACGCTTCGGAAAGAGGATCTGGAGAAAGTTCCGGGCATTGCGGAGACGCTGGATTTTGCTGCGGCCTTGATGGGGCTGGGCATCGCGGACCTGACCGATGACCCGGCAGTTTTGCAGACGACACTGACAACGCTTTTGAAAACGCAGGCAGATCGCGCAGCGATCCCGACAGAGGTCGCGCAGCGCATCGCGGGGAAAGCCGCATGACCCGCGTTACGCGCTTTGCCGCCCGCGACCCCGGTGCAGCGGCACGGATGGCGGGGTTCATGGCCCATCTGCGCGAGAATGGCCTGAGGCTTGGCGCACAGGAAACCGAGACTGCGCTGGCGGCGCTAATGCATGTTGAGGCCGCCCGCCCGATGCTCGCCCGCGCGGCGCTGCGCGCCGTGTGCACCGGAACGAAGGACGAGGCAGAGCGGTTTGACGACCTGTTCGCATCCTACTGGATGGACATGGGGCGCGTCCGGCAAAAGGTGGTTGCGACCCCAAAGGCGCAGAAGGGCGATGACTCCGTACATTCGTCCCGCGACGCAACCGGAGAGGATAGCGGCGGCGCAGGCCAGTCCACCGCGCCCGATGGCGGCGATGGCGAGGCCGAGCGGGACGGCGAAGGCAAGCTGATCGCCACCCGGATGCGCAACTTGTCACGCCGGGACCTACGCAACCTTGTGCGACCCGAAGAGATCGCCGAAGCCGAGGCAGTTGCCCGACGCCTGGGTATGGCCTTGCGCGATCGACGCTCGCGCCGGCGGATTGCGGCGCGCAAAGGCGACCGGCTGCATTTTCGCAAGACAATCCGGCGAAGCCTGTCGACCGGAGGCGAGCCTCTGCGTCTATTCCGCAGACAGCGACCGGACCGGGCCCGCAAAATCGTCGCGCTTTGCGATGTCTCTGGCTCCATGGGGGTCTATGCGCAAGTTTTTCTCGCCTTTCTGGCAGGGCTTATGCGGGGCGACGCAACAGCCGATGCCTATCTGTTTCACACGCGTCTCGTCCGTATCACCGAGGCGCTGCGCGATCGCGATGCCATGCGGGCGATCGGGCGGATGTCGCTAATGGCCGACGGGTTCGGCGGCGGATCGAAGATCGGGGAAAGCCTTGGGCTGTTCGCCGAAACCTACGCCCGACGCTTTGTCGATGGCCGCAGCGTGGTGATGATCCTGTCGGACGGCTATGACACCGACCCGCCCGAGCATCTGGACCGCGCGCTGGCCCGTCTTCGCAAACGGGGGTGCCGGATCATCTGGCTGAACCCTCTCAAGGGCTGGAAGGATTACCAGCCCGTTGCCGCGGGCATGACCGCCGCCCTGCCGCACATCGATCTCTTCACTGCAGCCAACACGCTGGCCGACATGGCCGCGCTGGAACCGGAGCTTGTCCGACTATGACCCCTGCCGAGATCCTTGCCACAGATATGGCCGATATGGCGCAGTCCCTGCGCGCACGGCAAGAACCCTTCGCGTTTGCCACGATCGTTCGCACGGCGGGGACGACGGCCGCCAAGCCCGGCGCCAAGGCGATCGTCGGAGAGGACGGCACTATCCTTCGGGGCTTTCTCGGAGGCGGGTGCACCCGTGGGGCGGTAAAAAAGGCGGTGCTGGAGGCCCTGAAAACCGGCGCTCCGCGGCTGATCTCGGTCACGCCGGAAGACCAGCTAAGCGAACGCGGACTTGCGCCCGGAGCCGAGGTCGACGGTGTGATCTACGCGCGCAACGGCTGCCCGTCGCGGGGGACGATCGACGTCTTCATCGAACCCTGCCTGCCGATGCCGGAAATGGTGGTCGCAGGCAGTTCTCCGGTCGCCGAGGCGCTGGTCACACTGGCCCCGCATTTCCACTGGTCGGTCACGCGAGGAGCGACAGCGACCAATATCAACGGATTGCGCGCCATCGTCGTGGCCACGCAGGGACAGGGCGATCTTGATGCGTTGACTGCAGCGCTGGCGGTCGGGGCGGACCATGTGGCCTTTGTGGGAAGCCAAAAGAAGTTCGCCAATCTGGCAGAAAAACTGATCGCGGCCGGGGCGGACCCGGCACAGGTCGAGGCAGTCTCGGCCCCCGCGGGGCTGAATATCGGTGCCGTCACACCCGAAGAGATCGCCCTATCGATCTTGGCCGAACTGACGCAGTTACGCCGCCGATCCATCGGGAGCGCCTCTGATGCATGACCTCGACCTACTACTGCCGCCTGATCCGGACACATCGTGGCAGACCACCCAAAGCTCGGGCCTGTGTGATCATACCACCACAGCCCGGCCATCTCTGCGCTCCTCTTGGCTAGAGCGGTTGCGCAAGAAACTTTCCCTGACGCCCGAGCAGGCCGAGACGCTTGCACGGGTCAAGTTCCCCTGTTGCTAAAGAAAAGGAAAAACTAATGGAATTGTCTGACGAAATTCGCATCTCTGCCCCCAAACGCGTGGTCTACGAGGCCCTGCAGGACCCAGAGGTGCTGAGGCAATGCATTCCCGGCTGCGAAGAGCTGATCAAGAAGTCCGACAATGAACTGGAGGCAAAAGTCGTCCTCAAGGTCGGCCCAGTAAAGGCGAAATTCAGCGGCGATGTCACTCTGGACACGGCCGGTGCCCCAGACGCGTTTTCGCTGACCGGACAGGGCAACGGTGGTGCCGCGGGGCACGCCAAGGGTGGTGCGGATGTCACGCTGACCGAGGATGGCAACGAGACTATTCTGCGGTACGAAGCCAAGGCCGAGATCGGCGGCAAGCTTGCCCAGCTGGGCAGCCGTTTGATCCAAGGCACCGCCAAGAAACTGGCGGACAAGTTCTTCAAGACCTTCCAAGAAGTGGTCGAAGAAAACACCGTATCATGAGCCCGGCGGCGGCCTGAACCAAGATCGAACATACCAAAGGTCGCCGCATTACTGCGGCGATCCCAATCTTGGAAAAGGACCATTCGGCATTTGCCTGCCACATCTTTGTCTGTGCCCGGCTTCAGAGGACCTCAGCACCTGAACCCACTGCGTAACCGGCGGGATATCTGATTTCTTGATGCCGTAAGAAAAGAAATCAGCGATGATCCGAGGCTCTGCGGTGCAGCGCGGCGCCCAGCCACAGACCTAACCGATTAGCGATCAGCCTCCACCGCCAGCCTCTCTCGCAACTCTGTTTTCAGAACCTTGCCGTAGTTGTTTTTTGGCAGCGACTCTACGAACCGATAAGCCTTGGGCCGTTTAAAGCGGGCGATCCGGTCCAAACACAGGGCGTCCAGATCGGCGGACGCGACCTCCGCACCCGGCACGACGACGACAAAGGCGATGACCACTTCGCCCCATTCCTCGTGCGGCTGGCCGACCACTGCAACCTCGTGCACCGATGGATGGCTCAGCAACACTTCTTCGACCTCACGCGGGTAGATGTTTGACCCGCCCGAGATGATCATATCCTTGGACCTGTCCTGCAGCGTGACATAGCCGTCCTGATCCATCCGCCCCATATCGCCCGTCCACAACCAGCCATCGCGGATCGTCTTGGCCGTGGCCTCCGGGTTCTGCCAATAGCCCGACATGACGGTCGCGCCGCGCACAGCGATTTCTCCGATCTCGCCGGGGGGCAATTCGTGACCGTCTTCGCCCAGAATCCGAACCGACACGGCGCTTTGGGCGAAGCCCACGGAATTCAGCCTGTCGCGCCAGCGCGGGTGGGCGCGGTCGCTGACATCCTCGCGCGGCAGAACAGTGATCCCCATCGGACATTCGCCCTGCCCGTAGATTTGGATGAACCGCGTACCCATCACCTCGGTCGCGTCCAGAATATCGGCCTCGTACATCGGTCCGCCCGCATAGACGATGGATCGCAGCCCTTCGCCAGTTTCATTCCCGGCGCGGGCGGCATCGACCAGACGGCGCACCATGGTCGGCGCGGCGAACATGGAGATCGGACCCATCGCCTTGCCCAACTGCAAAATCTCGGCCGCGTCGAAGCCGCCGCTGTCGGGCACGATGTGACGACTGCCGCGCAGAACGTGCATAAAGTTGTAAAGCCCCGCGCCATGCGACATCGGCGCGGCATAGAGGATCGCATCCTCGGCCCGCACCTCGTCCACATCCGCAAGGTAGGTGTACATCATCGCCGAGATATTGCCGCAACTTAGCGCCACGCCCTTCGGTTTGCCCGTGGTGCCCGAGGTATAGAACAGCCACAGCAGATCCTCTGCGTCCATCTGCGCGGGCCGGGCCATTGGTGCGGCCTGCCGCATCCGCGCAAAGGTCGGCCCATCGACGGATACGGTCGCAACCCCGTCTGGCAACAGCGGCGAAAGCTCTGCGCCCAAGCTATCGTCCGTGATGACCCGCGTGGCGCCGGAATGGTCGATGATCCAAGCCGCTTCTTTCGGGTGCAGCTTGGCATTGATCGGCACGGCTACCGCGCCTGCGTACCAGATGCCGTAAAGCGCGATCAGGTATTCGACGCGGTTCGCCATGAACACCGCCACGCGATCACCGGGGGCCACGCCTTGCGCCAGCAGGGCCGCGCCGATGGACGCAGCCGCACGGTCAAAGTCGGCATAGCGCGCCACCAAATCCTCTCCGGTGAACAGCGCCGGGCGGTCGCTCCACCGGGTGGCTGCGCGGTGCAGCCATTCGGCCGGGTTCATGCCGCGCCCCGTCGTGATCTGATCATCGCTGTCTCCTCCTCGATCCGGCGCTCGCCCGATCGTCTCATCCTCCGGCAGACAGTATGACGTGGCGCAACAGCGAACGGAACCTGCGACATACCTCAGTTTGGCTCCAATTCGTGTATACAGATTAACCCGCGAAATTAACGTGCCGCGCCAAGACGGCAGACTGCTTTCGCAGAAGATGCGGTTGACATGCAGATCCTGTTGGACCCTAACGTTCGCCCCGCCGGTAAGGTTGCATAAGCGCCTGCGGCACCCGCGCCCGCCGCGCCATCACGACAAGCGCCACGATCGACAGCACATACGGCAACATCAGGAACAACTGATAGGGCACGCCTTCGACCGCCGTTTGCAGGCGCAGCTGGAACGCATCGAAGAACGCGAACAGCAACGCGCCCAACAGCGCCCGCGCCGGATCCCACATGGCAAAGACCACCAGCGCCACGCAAATCCAGCCGCGCCCCTGCACCATGGTCGGAAAGAACGAATTGAACGCCGCCAGGGTCAGGAAGGCCCCGGCCATCCCCATCAAGGCCGACCCGGCCATGATCGTCAGGATGCGCAACCGGATCGGGTCCACACCCTGCGCGTCCAAGGCGTGCGGGTTCTCTCCGGCCATGCGCACGGCCAGTCCGGCGGGCGTGCGGTACAGCCCCCATGCCAGAACCACGACCAGCAATAGCGCCATGTAGGTGGGGCCGGTCTGGGAAAACAGCACCTGCCCAACAAAGGGAATGTCCGACAGGACGGGGATTTCGACAGGCTGAAACGGCTCGACCGTCGGGGGCTGCGACGATGTCGGAACAGCCAGCCGGAAGACATAGTAGGAAAAGCTAGATGCAAAAAGCGTGATGCCCAGCCCGGTCACATGCTGGCTAAGCCCCAAGGGCACCGTCAGCAGCGCATGCAGAAACCCAAAGGCCGCGCCGCCCAAGGCCGCCACCAACATGCCTGTCCACAGATCGGCGCCGGAATAAACCGTCAGCCAGCCCAGCATCGCACCGAAGGTCATGATGCCTTCGATCCCGAGGTTCAGAACACCCACGCGTTCGCACAGCAACACCCCAAGCGTTCCAAGGATCAGCGGCGTGCCGATCCGCAGCACCGCTTCCCACAACCCGGCAGAGCCGAGGATATCGAACAAAATGCTCATCGGCGGATCCTGTATTGGGCAAGGAAGATCGCGACCAGCATCGTCAGCAGCGACAGCGCCACCGTGACGTCCGCGATATAAGACGGGATCGACAGGGCGCGCGACATGCTGTCCGCGCCCACGAACATGATGGCCGAAAATAGCGCGGCGGCAATCACCCCGATGGGGTTCAGATTGGCCAGCATCGCGATGACGATACCGGAATAGCCATAGTTCGGGGACAGGTCCGTGGTGACGTAACCTTTGACGCCCATCACCTCGATCGCGCCCGCCAGTCCGGCAAGGCCACCCGACAGGCAGGCGACCATGACAAGCGTCCGCCCCAAGGGCACCCCGGCAAAGGCCGCGGCGCGCGGGTTCAGCCCCGCCGCACGCGCCCGCATCCCAAAGACCGTACGCGCCTGCAACCACCAGACCGCCACCGCCATCGCCAGCGCGATGATCAACCCGATGTGCAACCGGGTGCGGTCCATCAGCTTGGGCAGCACCGCGCTATCCGGCACCGGAACCGATTGCGGCCAGCCAAAAGCCAGCGGGTCCTTCATGGCACCTTCAATCATCAGCGACACGAACAGTACGGCGACAAAGTTCAACAACAGCGTGGTCACGACCTCATCCACCCCGAACTTCAACCGCAGCCCAAGCGGCACCAGCAACAGCACCATCCCCGCCACGGCCCCGGCGATCAGGCACAAAACGATCGTGACCACTGCGGGCAGACCCGCGACCGCCGGGATCATGCCAAAGGCGGTGACGCCAAGCGCGCCCAGATAGAACTGTCCTTCGCCACCGATATTCCACAGCCGCGCGCGAAACGCGACGGCGGCGGCAAGGCCCGTCAGGATCAGCGGTGTCGCGCGGGTCAGGGTTTCGGAAAAACCTAGTTTAGACCCGAAAGCGCCTTTTAGGATCAAACCATAGGCGCGCAGCGGGTTCGCCCCGGCGATGGCGATCAGCAGCCCCGCCACCAAAAGCGCCGCCAGAACCGCGCCAATCGGCGCCAGCACGGTCAGCGCCCGTGACGGGTGATCGCGTCGTTCAAACCGCATCCGCGCCTCCGATCCCAACGGCCTCGGCCGCGCTCCAATCCCCGGCCATCATCAGGCCCAGCATCCGTGCATCCGCCCTCTCGGCGGGGATGGGCGGCGACAGCCGACCGCCGACGATGGCGCAGATGCGATCCGACAGGCCGATGACCTCGTCCAGATCCTCCGAAATCAACAGCACCCCTGCCCCGCGTCCGCGCGCCTCTAGCAGGCGTTGGTGGACCCCGGCGATGGCCCCTTCGTCCAGACCCCGGCTGGGCTGCGCGGCGACCAAGATGTTCGGGCCGGCATTCAGCACACGGCCCAAGATCAGCTTTTGCATATTGCCGCCAGACAGCAGCCGGATACGCCCGTCGACGGACGCCCCGCGCACGTCATAGGTATCGATGATGTCCTGCGTCGCGGCCCGCGCCGCCCCGCGTTTGACCATCCCGCGGCTTGAGAAATCCGGCGACCAGATCCGCTCCAGCACTGCGTTTTCCCATGTGCTCATATCGCCGATCGTGCCTTCGGCATTGCGATCCTCGGGGATGCGCCCGATCCCGGCGGCGATGGCATGGGGCACGTCATGCGTGCCGACCTGCCGCCCGTCGATCAGCAACTGCCCGCTGTCCGGCGGATAAAGGCCCGAGACGAGCCCCGCCAGCGTCGTCTGCCCATTGCCCGAAACCCCGATGATCCCAAGCGTTTCATTCGCCCGCAGCCGGAAACTGATCCCGTGCAGCGACGCGCCACCGTGGCCTGACAGGTTCAGGTCCACCCCTTCCAGCAGCACTTTCCCCGGCGTCGCAGGCGGGCGCGCGGGGCGTTCAACCTTGTGACCCACCATCAGTTCGGCCAGTTCTTCGCGGCTGGTGTCGCGTGTCTTGCGTTCCGCCACGACCTTGCCCCGGCGCAGCACGACGACGCGGTCCGAGGCCGACATGACCTCGTGCAATTTGTGGCTGATGAAAATCAGCGACAGCCCCTGCGCCGTCATCTGCCGCAGCGTCTGGAACAGGCTGTCGGCCTCTTGCGCGGTCAGAACGGCGGTCGGCTCATCAAGGATCAGGATCCGCGCGTCGTTGTAAAGCGCCTTGAGGATCTCGACCCGCTGACATTCGCCCACCGACAGGTCAGACACGCGCGCATCCGGATCGACCTTCAGCCCGAACTTTTCCGACAGCGCGACCAGCTTGGCCTTGCCCCGGGCCCGCTGCGATTTCAGCGACCACAGCCGTTCGGTCCCGGTCATCACATTGTCCAGCACGGTCAGGTTCGGGGCCAATGCAAAATGCTGGTGCACCATGCCGACGCCCGCCTGAATGGCGGCCCGGGATTTGCCGGGGGGCAGTTCTGCGCCTTCGACCTTCACGGTGCCCTCATCCGCGGTGTAATGGCCAAAGAGGATCGACATCAGCGTCGTCTTTCCCGCGCCGTTTTCGCCCAACAGGGCCACGATCTCTCCTCGGTCGAGATGGAGAGAGACGTCCTCGTTCGCCGCCAGCTTGCCGAACCGCTTGGTGATGTTGGTGAGTTCGAGGACGCGGGTCATAACGCGACACCTAGGATCATTGTCAGCGCGGGCTGTAAGCCCGGGCCGCGCCCGACCCTCCCCCCGGGAGGGCGCATTCGCGATGTCATTCGCATCTCAACCCACCTGAATGCTTTTGCGTGCCTTCTTGATACATCCGTGCATGCGCCCACCCAGTGTCGGGCGCGACCCTTTGCACAGACCACAGCGCACATAAATGACGCGGCCCGCAAGCCACGTCATCCTCAGTCTTCGTCGTCATCGACAAGTGCTTACTTCGGCTCGTCGAAATTACGTGGCACTTCGAACTCGCCCGCTTTGATCGCTGCGCGGACCTCTTCCATCTTGGCAACCGCATCTGCCGGGGCCGCGCCTTCAACGTAAGAGATATCGTTGCCGCCGTCTTTCATCAGGCTCAGCGGCGTGTAGTTCTTGCCCGCCGGATTGCCCGCCGCGACGTCTGCAACCGCCGCGTCCAGCAGCGGACGGAACGACCACAGCGCATTGGCAAAAACAGTGTCAGGGTAACGCGGGGTGTAGTCGATCATCGACCCGACCGCCTTGATCCCACGTTCCTTCGCCGCATCCGCCGTGCCGATGCGTTCGCCGAACAGGATGTCCGCGCCGCCGTCGATCTGGGCCAGACCGGCCTCGCGCGCCTTGGGCGGATCAAAGAAGGTGCCGATAAAGCCGACCAGATGTTTCACGTCCGGGTTCACCGCGTGCACACCATCGGCAAAGCCGTTGATCAGCATGTTGACCTCGGGGATCGGGATCGCGCCGACGGACCCGACCGTGCCGGTTTCGGTCATCGCCCCGGCCAGCATGCCGCACAGGTACGCCGCTTCCCAGTTCCACGTGCCAAAGACGCCAAAGTTGTCGCCCGCAGCCTCGCCCGACGACCCCATCAGGAAGGCCGTGTCGGGATAATCGCCCGCGACGGTGCGCGCTTCACGCTCGACCGCGTAGGATTCGCCAACGATCAGCGCGTTGCCCGCTTCGGCGTATTCGCGCATCACGCGGGGATAGTCCGTGCCGGACACGCCTTCCGAGAAGGTGTATTCAATGGCCCCATCCGCCGCGGCCCCCGCAAGCGCCGCATGCAGGACCGAGTTCCACGTGTTCTCGACCGGAGAGGCGTGGATCCCCGCGACCTTCACCTTGGTCTGCGCGCGCAGCAGCGACGGCGCGAACAGTGTGGTGGCCCCGGCAGCGGCCGAGGTGCGCAGCAAATGGCGGCGAGTGATCTGGAATTTCATGGCAATCGTCCTTGTCCCTGCGGGCCCGTTCAAATGCCGGACCGCTTTGCGTTGGTGATCTGATTGAGCGTTCGCGCATGACGTTATGTCAAGCGTTCGCCCGATCCCGATAGCACCTGTATACACATCAGTGCCTCGATATTGGGCAATTTCTGACCAATTGGTCAAATGAGTTATGGAAATTCAGAGAAGAGGGCAGCGACCGACCCGAGGGTGGCGCGAAAGCGCCGCCCTGGGGGGCGGGTCGGCGCTGCCCGGCGTTGCCGCCGGGCGGTACGCATGATCAGCGTCAGTTTTAGACCAACATCAGGAAACACCCTTCGGCGCATAATCCGCTGGATCAACACTATCAGGCCGACCCTCCAACCGCAGGGTCGTCACCTCTGGCGCGGTCTCGGCCACGATCTGCCCCCGCCGGATCACCTTCAACCGATTGGGTCGCAGGCGGATCGCCTCGGTCACATCCCGCGCCTGCAACAGGACCATGTCGGCGTGACAGCCGACCTCCAGCCCATAGCCCTCAAGCCCCATGATCCGCGCCGAATTCACCGTGACCGCATCGAACAGCGCCTGTTTATCGACGATCGACCCCATCTGCGTCGCGTGCACCGCCATATGCGCCACGTCCAGCAAATCGCCCGTCCCCATCGAATACCACGGGTCCATCACGCAATCCTGCCCCAGACCCACGGGGATCCCCATCTCCATCATCTGTGGAATGCGCGTCAGCCCGCGCCGCTTAGGATATGTGTCATGTCGCCCCTGCAGCATCATGTTGATCAGCGGGTTCGGGATCGCGGCCATCTGCGCCTCTGCCATCAGGGGCAGCAGTTTGGAGACGTAATAATTGTCCATCGAATGCATCGAGGTCAGATGCGACCCCGCCACGCGCCCCTGCAAGCCAAAGCGCACCGTCTGCGCCGCCAGGCTCTCCACATGCCGCGACAGGGGATCATCGGTTTCGTCACAATGCATATCGACCATCAGACCCCGATCCGCCGCGATCCGGCACAGCGCCTCGACTGACCGGGCGCCGTCTTCCATCGTGCGTTCGAAATGCGGAATACCGCCCACCACCTCGACCCCCATATCCAAAGCCCGTTCCAGCGCCTCGACTATCCCCGGCTCGCGATAATAGCCATCCTGCGGAAACGCGACGAGCTGCAGGTCAAGGTAGGGCTTCACGATCTCCCGCACCTCCAGCAGCGCCTCGGCCGTGACCAGCCGGGGGTCCGACACGTCGACATGGCTGCGCACCGCCATCAACCCCTTGGACACCGCCAGATCGCAGTAGCGCACGGCGCGTTCAATCAACGCCTCTTTGGTCAGGGTGGGCCGCAGCTCTCCCCACAGTGCGATGCCTTCCAGCAGCGTGCCCGACACGTTCATCCGCGGCAGGCCAAGCGACAGGGTCGCGTCCATATGGAAATGCGGATCGACGAACGGCGGGCTGACCAGCAGACCACCCGCATCAATCACCTCTCCGGCCTCGGCATCAATCCCGGCCTCCACGCCAGTGATCTTGCCACCCGTCACCGCGATATCGATACCAGTACGCCCGTCGGGCAGCGCCGCGTTTTTCAGAAGTAGATCAACCATGGGCGGGCCTTCCTGACTGTCAGTTGTGGTGGCGAATATTGGGGGCAGATTAGGCCCCACCCCCGCCAATGCAAGCCGCGACCTATGCCTCCAGCGGACCCGCCGCCATTTCCCGCCCCGCAGCACAAGCAACAAGCAGCCGACGGAAAACGCACATCTATTTTACATGTTATCAGCCGTAATTCCGCGCTATCTTCGCCGCGACCCCTCCGGGCAAATAAAACAAAAGCAGAGCAGCCATGACCCGCCCCTCCCGCGCCCACAAAGTCGCAACCCGCGTTTTCGCCCTGATCGCCATAGGCCTGATCGTGGCCAGCTGCGGCAGCGGCCCGCGCACCCCGTCAGAACCCGCCCTTTACACGCCCCGCGCGCTGGACCCCGCCGATTATCGCGCCCCCGGCATACCGGCCCGCTTTGGCGACAATGACCCGCATGAATGGGAAGGCCGCACGCCCGACAGCTATCAGGTGCATGGCATCGACGCCTCGCGGTATCAGGGGGTGATCGACTGGAACGCGGTGCGCCGGTCGGGCATCTCCTTTACGTGGCTTAAGGCAACCGAAGGGGGCGATCACAAGGATCCCGGCTGGCCGATCAATTCCGTCGCCGCGCGGGCGGCGGGCGTGCCCGTGGGCGCCTACCATTTCTACTATTTCTGCCGCACGGCCCGCGAACAGGCGCAGTGGTTCATCCAGAATGTCCCGCGCGTGCCCGGTGATCTGCCGCCCGTGCTGGACATGGAATGGAACCACCAGTCCAAGACCTGCAAACTGCGCCCCGATCCGGCGACCGTCCGGTCGGAAATCCGCATCTTCACCGATATCGTCACGCGTCACTACGGCACGCCCCCAGTGATCTACACGACCCCGGACTTCTACGAAGAAAACGACCTCGGCTCAATCTCCACGGCTGAATTCTGGCTGCGCTCGGTCATCGCCCACCCGTCAGAACGCTACCCGGATGAGCGTTGGACCTTCTGGCAGTACACCGGCACCGGCATCGTCCGCGGCATCGGTGGCAAGGTCGACCTGAACGCCTTTGCCGGACCCTACGCCGCCTGGGACGCCTGGCTGGCGCGGCGGCAGCAACGCTAGCCCCTCAGATATCGACCCAGTTCTGTTCGACCACCGCCTCCATCGCCACGTAACTGGTGGTGGAGGTGACATACGGCAGGGTCGAGATCTTCTCTCCCAACACCCACCGGAAATGCGCCATATCGCGCGACCGGACCTTCACCTGATAATCGTATCCGCCCGCGATCATGTAGCATTCTTCGATCTCGGGGATCAGGCGGATCGCGGCGTTGAACTCCTCCAGCGCCTTCTGGCGCGTGTCGCTGACGCTGATCTCGACGTAGGTCACGTTGGTCAGCCCTAGTTTCAGCGGTGACAGGATCGCGCGGTACCCGGTGATCAGCCCCGCCTCTTCCATCTGTTTGATCCGCGCGGCGACGGGGGTTTTTGACAAACCCACCGCGCGCGCCAGTTCAGTCACAGGCGTCCGCGCATCCGCCACCAGATGTTGCAGGATTCGCCGGTTGATCGGGTCTAATTCGTCCATACGCCCCTCCGTGACGTGAAAATTGGTCGGATTGCCCACCGAAGTTACCATAGTTGGTCAATCAGACCAGCAAAACCACCGTACCATGCCGCACATGCACCGGACCGAGGCTCTCATGGCACACCAAGAATTCCCCACCCTAGGATTTGACGCGAAATACGCGGATCAGGACGACGTTCTGGCCGCGTTGAAATCCAGCGCCGGGATCACCCGCGCCACCCGCCGCGCGATCACCGACCGCGCCGTCAAACTGGTCAACCGCATCCGGACCGAAGCGCGGCCAACCCTGATGGAACACTTCCTGGCGGAATACGGGCTGTCCACCCGCGAAGGCGTCGCCCTGATGTGTCTGGCCGAGGCGATGCTGCGCGTCCCCGACAGCTTTACCATCGACGCGCTGATCGAAGACAAGATCGCGCCGTCTGAATGGAACAAACACCTCGGCACCGCTGCGTCATCCCTGGTCAACGCCTCCACCTGGGCGCTGATGCTGACGGGCCGCGTGCTGGACGACGATCAGCCGGGCGTCGCAGGCGTGCTGCGCGGCGCGGTCAAACGGCTGGGGGAGCCTGTGATCCGCACCGCCGTCACCCGCGCGATGAAGGAAATGGGCCGACAGTTCGTGCTGGGCGAAACCATTCAGGCCGCCTTGAAACGCGGTGAGGCGCAAGAAGCCAAGGGATACACCTATTCCTTCGACATGCTGGGCGAAGCCGCCCGCACCCAAGAAGACGCCGACCGCTACGCCAAGGATTACGCCGAGGCGATCCGCGCCATCGCCGCCCATGCGAAGCACGACAATATCGTCGACAACCCCGGCATCTCGATCAAGCTATCCGCCCTGCATCCCCGCTACGAGGTGTTCCAGGAACCCCGCGTGCTGAAAGAGCTGACCCCCATCGTTATCCGTCTGGCCCGGCAGGCCAAGGACGCAGGAATCGCCCTGCATATCGACGCCGAAGAACAGGACCGGCTGGTCCTGTCGCTCAAGGTCATCGACAAGGTGCTCTCCGACCCGCAGCTTGCTGGCTGGGACGGCTTCGGCGTTGTGGTCCAAGCCTATGGCAAACGCGCCGGGGCCGCGCTGGACGCGCTTTACGACATGGCGCAGCGCTATGATCGCAAGATGAACATCCGTCTGGTCAAAGGCGCCTATTGGGACACGGAGATGAAGCTGGCCCAAGTCGCTGGCATGCCCGATTTCCCGCTCTTCACCACCAAACCCGCCACCGACGTCGCCTATATCTGCCTTGCGCAGAAACTCTTCGGCATGACCGACCGGCTCTTCCCGCAATTCGCCACCCATAACGCCCACACCGTCGCCGCCGTGCAGGAATTGGCGGACGGTCGGCCCTACGAATTCCAGCGCCTGCACGGGATGGGCGAACGGCTGCATGACATCGTGCTGAAAGAAACCGACGGACACTGCCGCATCTACGCCCCCGTCGGCGCGCATCGGGACCTGCTGGCCTACCTCGTCCGGCGTCTGCTGGAAAACGGCGCGAACTCCTCTTTCGTTCACCAGATCGTCGACGAAGACGTCCGCCCCGAAGACATCGCCTCCGACCCGTTCGAGGCCGTGAAAACCACGCCGCCGCCCTCGGGCCTTGTCCAGCCAAAGGACATTTTCGGCAAGGATAGGGTCAATTCCCGCGGCTGGGACCTATTCGACGACGCCACGCTGGCGCAGATCGACATAGCCCGCGACATCACGATCCCCGACGCGGGTCCGATCACCGTCTCCGACCCCACGGGCCCCACGCGCAGTGTCACCAACCCGGCCACCGGCGACACCGTCGCCCAAGTCACCGACGCCGACGAACAGACCACCGCCCGCGCCATCGACGACGCCGCGCTATGGGACGCCTCCCCCAAAACCCGCGCCGACACCCTGCGCCGCGCCGCTGACCTCTACGAGGAGCACTTCGGCCCCATCATGGCGATCCTTGCGCGCGAAGCGGGGAAATCCCTTCCCGACGCCGTGGGCGAGATCCGCGAAGCGGTGGATTTCCTGCGCTACTACGCCGCCATGGGCGAAGCTGACACCCGCGCGCCCCGCGGCATCATCAGCGCCATCAGCCCGTGGAACTTCCCTCTCGCCATCTTCACCGGCCAGATCAGCGCCGCGCTGATGGCCGGGAACGCCGTGCTGGCCAAACCCGCCGAACAAAGCCCGATCATCGCCCATTACGCCACCCAATTGCTGCACCGCGCGGGCGTCCCCCGCCCCGCCCTACAACTGCTCACCGGCCCCGGCGCACAGGTCGGCGCGGCGATCACCAGCGACCCGCGCATCAAGGGTGTGGTCTTTACCGGCTCGACCGCCACCGCACAGCGCATCAATCGCACCATGGCCGAACACCTTAGCCCCGGCACCCCGCTGATCGCGGAAACCGGCGGGTTGAACGCCATGATCGTCGACAGCACTGCCCTGCCCGAACAGGCCGTGCGCGACATCGTCATCTCGTCCTTCCAATCCGCCGGTCAGCGCTGCTCGGCCCTGCGCTGCCTCTACCTGCAAGAAGACACCGCGCCTCAGGTGATCGAAATGATCAAAGGCGCGATGGATCAGCTGGGCATCGGCGACCCGTGGCACCTGTCCACCGACGTGGGCCCCGTGATCGACGCCGCCGCCCGCGACCAGATCATGGGCTACCTCGACGACCATAAAGCTTCGATCCTGCATCAGCGTGACGTCCCCACCACCGGCACCTTCGTCCCCCCGACCCTGCTGCGCGTCAGCGGCATCAACGATCTGGAACGAGAGGTCTTTGGCCCCGTCCTGCATGTGGCCACCTTCAAGGCGCGCGACCTGCCCCGCGTGGTCCAGGACATCAACGCGCGCGGCTATGGCCTGACCTTCGGGCTGCACACCCGCATCGATGACCGCGTGCAATCCGTCTCTCAGGCGATCCACGTCGGCAACACCTACGTCAACCGCAACCAGATCGGCGCCATCGTCGGCTCCCAACCCTTCGGCGGCGAAGGCCTGTCGGGCACCGGCCCCAAGGCGGGCGGACCGCTCTACCTCAACCGCTTCTTCGCACCCGATCCCGGCGACACGGGCACCACATGGGACGGCCCCGCCGACCTTGCGACCCTGCACGCCAAGATCGCCACCACCCGCGAATTGCACCTGACCGACGCGCTCCTCCCCGGTCCGACCGGAGAGTTGAACCGCCTCTCCACCCACACCCGGCCCCCGGTGCTGTGCCTAGGGCCCGGAGAGGCCACCGCCCGCGCACAGGCCGACGCGGTCACCGCCCTTGGCGGCCACGCGATCGAGGTGACCGGAGAGCTGACAGCCGTCACCCTCGCCACGCTGACAGACGTCTCGGCCGCGATCTGGTGGGGCGATCCCGACCATGCCCGCATCTATGCCAAGGCGCTGGCCGACCGCGACGGGCCGATCCTGCCGCTCATCACGGCCCAGCCCGACAAGGCCTACGTGCTGCACGAACGCCACCTCTGCGTCGACACCACCGCCGCCGGGGGCAACGCCGCCCTTCTGGCCAGCTAGGCTTCATCTTTCCAGAAATACCTCTCGGGGGTGAATTGGCCGCAGGCCAAAAGGGGGCAGACAGCCCCCTCTACCGCCCCACCCGATCCTTGACCAAGGCGGTGAAGCGGTAAAACCCATGCGCCATCTTGGAATAGGGCGTCAGCAGGAAAAACGTCAGCACAGCGCCCAGATGCAGCGCCAGCAGCGGCCCCGTCAGGCCCGTCCCGCGCACGGCATACAGCAGCAGCCCCGACAGCCCGACAAGGCCCAACAGCCAGACAAAGGCCGCGCCCCCCTGCCCTGCGACGCCCAGATTTGGATCGGCCTTGCGCTTCAGCATCACGAGCCCCAAGCAGCCCGCGACC
Source organism: Pseudooceanicola aestuariicola (assembly GCF_045763785.1). Classification (NCBI taxonomy): domain Bacteria; kingdom Pseudomonadati; phylum Pseudomonadota; class Alphaproteobacteria; order Rhodobacterales; family Paracoccaceae; genus Pseudooceanicola; species Pseudooceanicola aestuariicola. The sequence goes on from NZ_JBJGSF010000004.1 coordinate 208,487, forward strand.
AGAAGCAGCCCGCCCGACACGCCCAGCAGTTTCGGCAAGGACCAGAAGCCATAGGGCGCGGGGCTGTCGAACACGTAATGCAGCACCGTGGCAGAGGAGGTCGAGGCAAAGCACAGCAAAAACCCGTACATCACCGCCTGATGCACATGGCGGCGTCCGTTCGAATACCGCTCTTCCTTCTCGAAATTGCAGCCCTGACCCTGACCGCCCCCAAGGTTGCGCATTGTGGCCGCGTCTTTCACAGCCCCGGACAGGGCAGCCCAAGTCACGCGGCTGCCGCCGACTTCGACCCAATACCGCCGGATAGAGACTGATAACGACACCAACGGGAACAGGAACGCAGGCAGGAAAATCGCTACCGTCGCGCCATGGCTCAGGTAGGCATAGAACCCCTCGCCGTCCCCCGGCAGCATTGCAATCAGCGCGAACATCACTGCAAATCCGACGACCAGCGCCGCAGCCACCGCCCTCGCTTGGCGCTGAAACACCGTTGCCAGCCCCCCGGGCCAGGCCAGTCGCTCCCAGCTGTCCACCCGTGCCTCCCCCAAGGCGCGGGGCAGGTTCAGCGCCCAGTCGTGCGGCTCGGTATATTGGCAGGCGTAATAGCAGCCCCGGCAGTTGTGGCACAGATTCGCCAGCTGGGTGATATCGCCATCGGCAAACACCTTCTGCCGGGTGATCGCCGGAAAGACCGAACAAAAGCCTTCGCAGTACCGGCAGGCGTTACAGATCTCGACCTGCCGCCGCGCCTCTGCGATTGGGTCGTCCAACACCACATCCGGGTCAGTCTGTAGCGTGACATCAAGCGACATGTTTCGCGGCCTCCTGCCCGGCAATGCGGCCCATGACCGTGCCAATCGTCATCCCGAACCCGGCCAGATACCCCTGCCCCAGGATCGATCCGGCCATCATTTCCCCGGCGCTCCAGATGTTATCGTATTGGCCGCCGACCCCGGTCGCGCGCGCCCGCCCGTCGACCTTCAGCCCGAGGTAAGTGAACGTCACCCCCGGCCTCAGGGCATAGGCGTAGAACGGTGGTTCTGCTATCGGCCGCGCCCAGTTGGTTTTCGCAGGCTCCACGCCCGTCGTCGCCAACCCGTCCAAGGCCTGAGGCGTAAACGCCCCCTCCCCGCAGCCCGCGTTGAAGGCCTCAATCGTCGCCGAAACCTTATCCGCGGATAAGCCCAGCTTTGCCGCCAACTCAGGGATCGTGTCCGCGACCTCTGGTGGATAGACGGAGGGCATGAACAGGTCGATCGACCGCGCATCGATGATCGAATAAGCCACCTGATCCGGCTGCGCGGCCACCAGCCGCCCCCAGATAGCATAGCGCTTGGGCCATACGTCTTCGCCCTCGTCATAGAACCGCTCGCCCTCTCGGTTCACCACGACGGAAAACGGCACACAATCCAGCCGCGTCGCAATCCCGCCGTCGAACTTGGGCGCGCGCCCGTCGATGGCCACCGCGTGACATTGCGTCGGGTCGCCCACGGTTGCCGCCCCTTGATCGATCATATCCTTCAGAACAACGCCCCGGTTATAAGGCGTGCCCCGGATCAGGAAGTTGCGCGCTGCCTCTCCCCAGGCGCGGGCCAGCCAGTCGATGTCCGATTGAAACCCGCCCGAGGCCAGAACGAACGCCCGCCCCCGGATCACATGCACCTCTCCCCCGATGTCGACCTCAACATGCGTCGCGGTCTGGCCGTCCAACGCCACATGTTTGACCTGCGCGTCATAGATCACCTGAACCCCAAGATCGGCGGCTGTCAGGTAATAGGCATTCACCAGCGCCTTGCCCCCGCCAAGAAAGAACGCATTGGTCCGGTCCAGCGACAGCGTGCCCGCCAACGACGGCTGAAACCGCACGCCATGGTCCTGCATCCACGGCAGGCATTCTTCGGACGTGCGGATCACCATCCGCGCCAAAGCCTCATCCGTTTCGCCCTTGGTCACACGCAGCAGGTCATCGAAAAACTCGTCCTCGTCATAGGTCTCGACCAGCGGGCCAAGATCGCCATGATGCATGCAGCGAAAGTTCCGCGTATGGCGCGAATTTCCCCCGCGATAGGCCTTGGGCGCGCCTTCCAGCATCAGGACCGTGGCGCCCGCTTCAGCAGACTCTATTGCGGCACATAGGGCCGCATTCCCGCCCCCGACAATCACCACATCCCATTGGGTTTCCGATGCCGCTTTACCGTCCATGATCCGCCTCCCCTGCCCCTTCGGCCCGCAGAATCCGCAACCGCGCCAGTTGCGCCCGTTCCATATGCGCGCGCATCACGGCCTCGGCCTGCTCTCCATCCCGGTCAAACAGACACTGAATAAGGGCTTTATGCTCTTCCACCGCCTCCTGCGCGCGCCCTTCAGCGGCCATCGAGGTAGGGCCGATGATCAGCATGGCGTTTTCGATCGCGTCCATCGACCGGGCCAAGAACCGGTTCCGCGAAGCGTCGAGCAATCGACTATGAAACTGCCGGTTTAGGGTCGCAATTCGACCGGCGTCAAAGGTCGCGCCCGCCATCTCTGTCGTGATCTCTGCTAGCTCCTGCAACTCCATATCCGATGCCGCCCGCGCCGCCAGCCGCGCCGCCGTACCTTCCAGCACCGTGCGCATCTCGTAAAGCTCCATGATCTCGGCGTAACTCAACTGCCGGACCACCGCCCCGGTGCGCGGCTGGTGATCGACCAGACCATCCGCCTCCAACCGCCGGATCGCTTCGCGGACGGGCGTGCGACTGATGCTAAGCCGCTCGGCCAACTCGGTCTCGGTCAATCTTGCGCCGGGTTTCAGCACGCCCTGACGGATGTCATCGCGCAGCCGGGCATAGGCGTCCTGACCCTGTAGAGGGCGCGAGAGCGGGTCTGGAAAGGGCTTTGTCATGGTTCGGGATTCGGCTGGATACATTTGGATACAGACGGTACGAGGCGCGGTGATGCTGAGTCAACCTTATCCGCGGATAAGGGTCGCCCCACCTCAACCCAGCCGCACTCGAGAAAGGACCAGAGGCGGCCCGTGGGGTGGCGCAACACCGCCGAAGGTCTGCGCTTTATACTGGGCAGCTCGGGACGACCTTGACCGCCGCAATGACCGCACCAAAGCGCCAGCCCGCCGGGACGGGCCGCCGCTGGTCCGGCGGCTTCGCCTTGGCTCCGGACCATAGCCAAAGACCATTCGGCACACCTTATCCGCGGATAAGGTGCCACCGGACCCCTGCCAGCACCCAAAACTTACCCGCGGATAAGCATCATCCCGAACCAAAAACAAAGGGGCCTTATCCGCGGATAAGACCCCTGCCCGTCAGCGATATGCCAAACCTTCAAGCCAATCCCTCAGGCCAGCCCGTCGATCAGCGACGCAATCGCCCGCTCCAGTCGCGCCCGTTCGATCGAAGAGAAATCGCGGTTCACCTTGATCTCTAACCGTCCCGGCCCGGCGGTGCATTTGACCTGCCCCGCGCGGCTTTGAATGTGGAACGTCGTCTTGGTCCGACCATCCGCAGGTTTGGCCTTGGCCTTGGGCGTGCCGGCCACCTCCTGCTCGGGCGCGTCCTGCCCGGTGTATTTGCGCAGCACCTCGATCTCTTGCTGGATCGACCGGCCATCCCAATCCTTCAGGTCAGCCTTGATCTGGCCGATGATCTCGGGCCGCTCCTTGATCTCACGCGCAAGGGTCACGCCCAAGGCACGGGGGATCGCGGTGGGATACAACAGCGTCTTGCCCAGCATCTCTAGCAGGTAGGCGAAATTCTTGATGTAGCTGCGCTTGGAATAGGGGGCCGACTGGAACAGCGCGGCGACGGCATCCGACAGATCGGTGGCGTCGGTGCTGGGGTCGGCGGCATAGTTCTGGGCGGCATAGGCCATCTCGGCAAAGGACAAGTCCTTGCGGATCACGTTCTCATCCACCATGCGCCGATACAGGCCCGCGATGTCCGGCTCTCCGGGCATGATGAGGGCAGGGATCGTGGCGTAGGACGCGTCGCCTTCGGACAGCTCACGATAGGCAGACAGGCGGCGGAATCCCTGGACCAGTTCATAGCCCGTGCCATCGGGGCGGGGCATAACGCGGATCGGGTTCGACAGGCCGACGTCCTTGATCGAGGTGACCAGTTCGGCCAGTTCCAGATCGTCACCGGGGATGCGGTCGCGGACCAGCATGTAGGTGTGGACGTCCTCCAACGGGATCAGCTGGACGACATGGCCCGCCTCCCGAAGGGACACGAACTCATGCGCGAGGTTGTCGTTCTCCTCCCGGATCGTCTCTAACGCGCTCTTCCGGGCCTGAAGCGCCTCGGCATTTTCGCTGATCGCACTGGCCATGGGGCCACGTCGCGCGGGCGCTTCGGCAGAGGGGACAGGGGTCAGTTCGGGGCCCAGATCGGGTCCGTCGTCGGGGACAGAGATGTCGAATACGCGGCGCTTGCGGGTCATGCGTCACTCCCTTCCAGCTCGACCTTATCCGCGGATAAGGTGCCGTTGCCCATGGCTTCCCAATGCGGGGTCATGGTCACTTTGAACTCTTCATACGCCCGATCGAAGGATGCCCGCGCCCGTCGCCATGTTTCGCGAGTCATGTCGCGGTAATCCATTTCGTAGATCGACGACAGGAAGCGCCCGGACTGTTCGACGGCACGGGTCATTTCGATCGGCTGTTCGGCAAGTTTGTCGCCAAAAACCTTACCAAAGGCTTCGAACATCGCGCGGTGCAGATCGTTGCCCGGTTCGTACCGGGTCAGCAAGAAGCGGATGTCGTGGAAGGCCTTGGGCAGCGTGACCTTATCCGCGGATAAGGTGCCTTCGAACCCATAGGCGAGGTCCTCAAGCGCCTCGGACAGCTGGCCGATGAAGCTGGTGGTCGAGTCGTATTCCCAATAGCCGGGGCCCGAGGGGATATAGAGCATGTCCGCCGCAAAGACCGCGTTCATTGACTGATAGCCGATGGCCGGCGGGCAGTCGAAAAAGATCAGGTCCCACTGATCTTCGGGCAGCTGGTCGAGGAAGCGGTTCACCGCCGCAAAGAACGACCATTCAGGGTTCAGGTGCCTGTACTGGGCGCTGGCGAATTCGACGAAGGCCGCGTTGGCGCAGGACGGGATCAGGTCGATCGTCGGCCAGTTGGTCGGCTGGATAAAGTCGCTGACCCGCAGGTCCTGAATGCCAAGTCCGGTGATCGACGACGGCAGGTTGCGTTGGGGCAGGGCGGCGCCGGATGCGGCACCCCGCGGGGCCGCATTCTGGGCAGTGGTTTCCTGAATCAGGTCCCGCGCCATGATGCCCCAGACGGTGCGTTCTTCACTGACATCCGTGAGGCCCATTGAGTGACTAAGCGTCGCCTGAGGGTCGAAATCCACGCACAGAACACGGTACCCATCCAATGCCGCGGCATGGGCGAAATGCTGGGCGACGGTGGACTTGCCAGCGCCGCCTTTGAAGTTCGCGATGGCGGTGCGGAAAGCGCGACCCTTGGGGCGCTTCGGCATCAGCGTTTTGCCACGGGGGCGCAGTTTGCGGCGCAGCGTGTTGACCTCTTCCAAGGTGAACCACCGCTGCCGACCGTCGGGTTCGACCATACCCGCGGGTAAGGTCGGGTCGGCGGCCATCTTGCCGCGGAAGGTGTTCTGGTTCAGGCCGAGGATCAGTTCCGACACCTCCCACGAGGAGAAGCGGCGCAGCGTCTTGCGGTTCTCAGGAGAGAACGTCTGCTGACGGATCCAGCTTTGCATCTTGAGCGAGCGGGCCTGTATGTCCCGAAGGTCGGTATGGGTTAGCACGATGTCCTCTCTCACGTTTCAAACGTTAATTATTCTCTTTCCCTGATTTACGCCCAATTTGCGTTTTTTGTCGAGAGTCAATTATAGTAGAGACATGTCCGCATTAACCCGTGCGAAACCTTAAACTTATCCGCGGATAAGGCCCCTGACCCGCCCGAATCGACTGCCTGCGATTCGAGGTCAAATGCGGGAAAGGCCTACCACGAATAGGGGGACATCATCGGGTGACCCACAGCAGATTGAGGGGACATCAAGGCCCAATAGGGGGACGTCCTGCATGTCCCCTAATACCAAGACCATACCCATTTTCATTTCAAAATGGTTTAGGGTCAGGGCGTAAATGACTCGAATCCTTGACAACTCCGGGTAATTCAACGCTAATCACCCCAAGATCGGGAAAAGCGTTTAAAGCCACCTGCACAGACAGGATACCCGACAGGCAGAGCAGTGACGACGCATGGAGCGGACAGGATGCAGGCGGGCGCAGGCGATCCCTTTGGGGCGCGCAAACAAAGTACGGGGACCAAGTTAACTGGTCCGGGGGCCGCGGCGCTCAAGTACGATATCCTCACGGCATTATTGGTCAGCGCGGCACGGGGCACCCCCGATCAGGCGCGGCTGGCGACACGGTTGTCGCTGCTGATCACGGCGCGGTTCAATTGGCGGACCGAGAGTTTCGCCATCGGTCTGCGAGAGATCGCGCGGATGTGGGGCGTCACCGAACGCACGGCGAAACGCGACATGGCGGCGATGCGCGCCAAGGGCTGGATCGACGTCACGATCCCGGCAGCTCGCGGCCGGGTGGCGCAATACGCAATCAGATTCGACACTGTTCTTAGAGAAACCATGCCTTTCTGGGAGGCGGTCGGCCCCGATTTCGCCGCACGAATGGCGGGCGTGAACGCGCCCGAAGCAGACACCGTTCCGGACAACGTGGTGCCGCTGCGCCCCGTGGCGGCAGGGCAGGGGGGCGATTACCCGGCGTGGGCTTTGGCGGCGGAGAAACTGGCGGCGCAGGATCCGGCGGTGTTCAACGCGTGGTTCGCGGGTCTGATCCCGGTCGAAGGCGACAACGGCATCCTGACGCTGATGGCCCCGTCGCGGTTCGTGGCGGATTACCTGCGCACGCACTATTACATGCGGCTGCTGACGGCGGTGGTCAGCGCCGATCCGGCAATCAGGGATATCGATGTGATCTGGAGCGGTGAGGGACGCGCCTAGCGGTGCGGGTCATGTATCACGCCTTGACACATGTATCTTTACATGATTCACATTCACGATGATCCAGAGCACTAAAGGCAAGCTCATCCACGACATTCTGGCCAATAGCGCCGGACAGGGCTTTCCCGCAGGGGTCATGAAGGTCGCGCGCCGCAAGCTGTCGATGTTGGACGCCGCCACAACGCTGGACGATTTGAGGGTGCCGCCCGCCAATCGGCTGGAAGCGCTGAAGGGGGACCGGAAAGGACAGTATTCGATCCGGGTGAACGACCAGCGGCGGTTTTGCTTTGTTTGGACGGATAACGGGCCTGAAGACGTTGAGTTTACGGATTATCATTGAAAGGACGTGCCCATGGGACTGATGACCGACCCGAGCCATCCCGGCGAAATCCTGAAGCACGAGTTTCTTGAGCCGCTTGGCGTGTCTGCCATCGGGCTTGCCCGCGCGATCGGAGTGCCACGAACACGGATCGAACGCCTTGTGAAGGAACAGACGGCCGTAACGCCTGACACCGCGTTGCGCCTGTCCAAAGCGCTTGGGACCAGTGCGGAGTTCTGGATCAATCTGCAGGCCAACTATGATATGGCCGCCGCGCGTAAAACCGTCGATGTGTCGGATATCCGACCTTTGGTTGCCTAAGGGTCGGGGACACACATCAGGGCCGTGATGCAGGCTTGGCGACACGGCAGGTCGGAAAATCACCTCATCACGCCGCTGGCAGAGGTTGCTGCCCCCGGAAAAACCGTCAAAACAGGCGCAGTTAGGGGATGTCTCCCCATCACAGGCCCAACCCTTAGGCCAAGATAGCAAGGACAGCGCCGATGGCCCTTATTCTGACCGTTCAATGCCCCTCTCGTCGCGGTATCGTTGCGGCGATTGCGAACTTTCTGGCCGACAACGGCTGCAACATCACCGACTCGGCCCAGTATGACGATGCGCAGACTGGCAACTTTTTCACCCGGATCCGTTTCGTGCCCGAAACCGGCAAGTCGCAGGACGAGCTGACCGAAGCATTCGGCAAGGTCGCGGATGAGTTCGAGATGGAATGGGGCATTCACGACGCGGATCAGCGGATCAAGGTGCTGCTGATGGTGTCGAACTTTGGTCACTGCCTGAACGACCTGCTGTACCGCTGGCGTGTCGGCGCGCTGCCCATCGATATCGTTGGCGTGGTGTCGAACCACATGACCTATCAGAAGGTCGTGGTGAACCATGATCTGCCGTTCCACCATGTGAACGTCACCAAAGAGAACAAGCCCGAAGCCGAAGCGCGCCTGCTGGAGATCGTCGATCAGTCGGGTGCCGATCTGGTGGTTCTGGCGCGCTATATGCAGATTCTGTCGGATGCGCTGTGCCAGAAGATGTCGGGCCGGATCATCAACATCCACCATTCCTTCCTGCCGTCGTTCAAGGGTGCAAACCCTTACAAACAGGCGTTCCAGCGGGGCGTGAAGCTGATCGGGGCCACGGCGCATTACGTGACCGCCGATCTAGACGAAGGTCCGATCATCGAACAGGACACGATCCGCGTGACCCATGCTCAGTCGTCTACGGATTACGTGACTTTGGGGCGTGATGTGGAGGCGCAGGTGCTGGCGCGGGCGGTGCACGCCCATGCGCAGAACCGCGTGTTCCAGAACGGCGATAAGACGGTGGTGTTCCCGGCGTCCCCGGGTGACTTCACGTCGGAGCGGATGGGCTGATTTAGGCTCTGATCCAAGAAAATAGCGCACGCCCGGTGGTAACACCGGGCAGCGCCCGACCTCCCCCCGGAGGGCGCTTTGGCGATGTCGGATTGCCTCTGGCGTCTTAAATGCTTTTGAGGGCGGACCTTTGCCAAAAAGCCGCAAGCGCCCTCCAGGTCGGGCGCGGCCCTAAACGCTTAGCGCAGCCCCTGCCGCGTGATCTGTTCGGCCAGCTTGCGCGTGGCCAAGGCCCGCGCGGCGGCAATCGCAGACGCGCCTTCGCCCACGACCACTTCGCTGATGTCGAACAGGCCGGAGCGGCCACCAGAGCCGATGTCAGGCGCGACGTAGTACTGGCCGGTGATCACGAAGGTGCCGTTGGCGTCTGCCACCATTTCTTCGACCCGCACGTCCACGATGGCGGCGGCGCGATCAAGGAAGGGCCACGGCTCTGCCGCGACCTGAGCGCCGGTGATCTGACCCAGATAGCGCGACAGTTCCAGCGTCATGGCGCGGGCGGGTTCATCCGCCCAGAGGACCGATTTGTCGGAGGTGATCGCGCCAGTCTCGGATCGCGTGGCGATTTCATCCGAGGCGGCATAGGTCGGCAGAGAGATTTGCCGCACCTCGACCGAGTTGTAACGCGATGAAATCCGGGGCAAATCCGGCGTCACCGTGGGGGCTGCGGTTGCGAAACGCTCAACGCTTCCTCCGCAGGCGGTAAGAGCGGCGAGGCAGGCGGTCAGAATCAGAATGCGTTTCATATCAACGTCCGAATAGCAGCGAATTGGGGTTACGTTCCAGCGCACGGGCCAAGGAATTGACGGCGGCGGCGGCGCGCTCGACCTCACGCAAGGCTGTGGTCAGGTCACGGCCAACCCCGCGTTCGGCGTCATATCCTTCGATGGTCTCGGAGGCGCGGAACATGGTGGCGCGGGCTTGGGACAGCAGAGCGGGCAGCTGGCTGGCCACGTCGCGCAGGGTGTCCGCCGCTTCGCGCGCGGAGGAGAAGGTAGCGTTCACATTGGCGACCACGCCGCCTTCGCGGAATTCGGTCAGAACGGCGGTCAGTTCGGTCAGCGCATTGCCCAGATCTTCGGGCAATTCCCGCGCGCCGGGGGTGTCCAGAACGGCGGTCGCGGCCTGCATCAATTCGGACAGATCGACCGAAAGCTGGTCCAGCGGAACGGTTTCGGCCTTGGCGGCGATGGCGTTCAGACGTTCGACCAGATCGGGCACGCCGGCGACGCTGTCGGTGACGCCCTGAGCGGCCTCTTCGGTCGTTTCAATCAGCGAAATGATGCGGCCCGAGACGTCCTGTTCGTTCAAGTTCCCAAAGAGCGTTTCGATCTGATCTGCGACCTGAGTGATACGGTCGGGCAGGCCTTGGATCGCCTCGGACCCGATGACGCCGCGCACGTCGCCGACAGCTCCGCGCAGATCGCCGGGCAGGGCGCGCAGATCGGGGTTGGCGGCGACGCGGCTGATGTTGTCGAGCATGTTGATCGCACTGTCCAACAGCTCTTCGATCGGCAGGTTGTTGATACGTTCAAAGACGCCTTCCGCGGTGGCCGAGACGTCTGCGATATCGCTTTCCGTGGTGGGGAAGCGGGGGTTCGGTTCGGCGGAGTAATCCAGCGTCGCGAAGGGGTCGATCGGGTCGTCTTCGGTGATCAGTTCGATCTTGAGCCCGCCCGACAGGATCGACGCGGTAACAAGGCGGGCGCGCATCCCTTCGTCGACCCGGTCGCTCAGGAAATTCAGCGCGGTTTCAGGGGTGGGATCGCCGTCCAGACCAAGTCGGGAGGGGTTGATCGACAGCGTCGCGGCCAGACGCACGCGGTTGTCGCCGAATCGCAGCGGATCGACCATGCCGTTCAGCGCGGTCACGCGGCCAATACGCACGCCGCCAAGGTCAATCGGCGCGTCCACGGCAAGGCCCGAGACGTTGTCGTCAAAGATCGCCGTCAGGTCGAGCGTCACGCCCTCTTCTTCGGCGAACACCGACGACCGCGCGGCGCCTTCGTCAACGTAGACAAGGAATTCTTGCCCGTTCTGCGCCGGTTCACCACCCGACACGACCGTGCGGAAAGTCACGCCGCCAGACACCAGCGACGCGACAGAGGAGAAATCGAGGCTGGCGCCCGAGGGCCCAAGCGAAAAGCTGAACCCCGAGGCGTCCCAGAACCGGGTCGACGTGGTGACCAGATGGCGGTGCGGGGCGTAGACGATTGCCTCTGCCTCGACCGTGAGGCCGTCGGGCGTGATCGTGGCGCGGCCAATGCGGCCCACTTCGATGCCCTGATAGACGATGGGGGCGTTTTCGGTCAGCCCGGCCTCTGGCGTGGCTTTCAGCGAAATTTGCAGCCCATCGGGGTGGCCCGCGAAAATGGGGGCGTTGGCGCTGCCTTCGTGGCGCGATTGCAGACCGTTGGCTTCGTCATCCCAGATGGCGTTGATGTAGACGCCCGACAGGACGGTTTCCAAACCGCTGATGCCTCGCGCCGAAATTTCGGGCCGGACAACGTAGAATTCGGCGCTTTCATCGACGTAATCGGCCACCGCATTGTCCAACCGGACAGAGACGAGCACCTGAGACAGGTTTTCCGTGAACCCGATGGTTTCCACCAGCCCCACGGCCACGTCGCGATAGCGCACCTCGGTCTGTCCTGCGACCACGCCCGATGCGTTGTCGAAGGCGATTTCAACCAGCGGGCCACGGTCCGTATAGCTTTGCCAAGCGACGCCAAGGGCGATGACCAACGCGGCCAGCGGGATCAGCCAGACGATGGACAGGCGGTCCATCAGGCTGCGGCGGGCGGGCTGGATCGGGACATTGGGGGGCGTATCGGTCACGCTGTGGCTTTCGTGGGTTGCGGGGCAGGGGCGCCTGAACGCTCTTCCTGATCCCAGATCATGCGGCTGTCAAAGCTTTGCGCCGACAGCATGGTAAAAATCACTGAAAGGGCAAAAAACAGGCTGGCTTTGCCCGGTTGGATCGAGGCCAGCGCGCCCAGTTGGACCAGTGACGACAGGATCGCCACCACAAAGACGTCAATCATCGACCAGCGGCCAATGTATTCGACCACCTCGTACAGTTGGTGGCGGCGGATACGGCTAAGGCGGCTGCGGTTCTGTACGCCAAGCGCCAGCGTGCCGATGGCCAGAAACTTGCCAATCGGGATCACGACCGAGGCGAAGATGATGATAAACGCGATGCCATAGCTGCCGTGATGCGCCAGTTCGATTGCGCCGCCGATGATCGTGTCTTCGTTCTTGGACACAAGGGTGCGGGTGGCCAGCATCGGGTAAAGGTTCGCGGGGATATAGCAGATCAGCCCCACGGCCATCCACGCCCAGACCTTTTGCAGCGAATGGGTGTCGCGCGATTGCATGTGATGGCCGCAGCGCCCGCAAGTCTGCGTATCGATCGGCCACAGCCGGGTGCAGCGTTCACAGGCCACAAGCCCCATGGCGCGGGCGGATCTTATGTTTCCAGAGATTTCCACACCGAATACCTGCACATGAAGCTGTCTTGTAGGATCATCAGCACCACCAGCGCTGAGAACATCCAGAAGGCGGGGCCGAATTCCACTTGAGCGAGGTCCGCCACTTTCACCAGCGCGACGGCGCAGCCGATGGCGAAGATTTCCGCCATGGACCATGGGCGCAGCGCCTCGGACACGCGAAAGGCGCGGATGGCGCCGGGAAAGGCGGGGCGGTCCAGTACCAGCGGCGTCAGCACATAGATCGCCAGCAATGCGCGCAGCACCGGGAAGAACACGATCAGCGCCGCAACAGCAAGGCTGAGCACCACCAGAAGCGGAGAGCCAGAGAACGCCAGCGCCGCGTCGATGATCGAGGATTTATGCGACACGCCCGCCACCTGCACGCTGAGGAACGGGAAAATCGTGGCCGAGATGACCAGAACCACCACAGCCAGCGCGATGGCGATGATCTGTTTCCCCGCCCGTTTGCGCGGCGCGATCAGCACCGTGTGGCAGCGCGCACAGACAGCCCGTTCACCCGCGTCGGGATCTTCGACGTGGTAAACGGCGTCGCATTTGGGACATGCGATAAGAGATGCAAGGTCGCGCATGGGGTGGATTCGGGTACTCGGCAGCAATCTGAGTGAGAAGATAGGGGGATTCGGTGCGGTGCAAGGAGAAATCATGCGTTTTCGCGGGGGGACGGGTTTTTGGGTTAAGTGGTTTACCCTTGGTTTTGGCGCGGCTGAGCGGCCAGTGTGGGGGCTGTGGACCCTTGACATAAAGCCCGCGCACCGGATGCTGCGGCCTATGTTCCTGCGCCTGATCGCCCTTCTTGTCCTCACCGCCAGCGCCGCCCCGGCGCAGGAGGCTGAAGCTTATCGCGACTGGTCTGTTCTTCGGTCGGACCAAGGGTGTCTGGCCAGCCTGTCGGTGGGGCTGAAGACTGCGGACTCGGGGTTGGCAACTGTGTCTCTATACCGCCGATTAGAGACTGAAACGCCTGCAATCGTTACGGTGCGCGTGCCGCTTGGCGTCGATCTGACGGGGGGGATCGCCTACACCCATCCGGGGCGCGAAGATGCGGTCGGTTTGGCGTGGCAATATTGCGATGACGCGACCTGTTTGGCCAGCGGCGCGTTGAACGGGGCAGAGATCACGCGGCTGCAAAAAGGCACCCGGGTCTATCTGGGCTTTCGCCCTCTGCCGGGCGCGCGGATGCTGGTGGTCCCGGTGTCGCTGCTGGGCTTTACCCGAGCCTGGGACGCGGTTCAGGCCTGCGGCTGATTGCGCAGCGACCGGATCGCATCGATCACGGCATCCGGGCGGCGATAAAACAGCAATTGGCCGATATCGGGCAGCGTGGTGATCTGGGAGCGGTCGCTGTGCCGATCGGCGAAATCCTTGACCGAGGTGCAAGAAACGACGGGATCGGATTCCCCGTGCACGATGCGGATCGGCGCGGTGGAGGCGTTGACCATATCGGTCCAGTCATCGACCACATGGCGGCTGTCGATTTCAAACGCGCGGTGGCCCTGCGCCACGGAAAAGCGGTAGCCGTTCAGCACGATGCCCTGCACCTCGGGATCGGCAACGACGGGCAGGTCGTCGGGTGAGTTTTCGTACAGCGACATCAGAAATTTGCGTTCGCCGCCGCTGCGCATCTGGCGGATCCCGGCCCGCACGATGAACGGCAGGATGCGGGGCGTGTAGCGGGCGGTATAGGCCACGACCCTTTGACGCCCGGACATGGTGGCGAATTGATCCGGCGACACGATCGGCACCCCGCCCGACACGCAGACGATCCCGGCGATCTGGCCTTCGGGCGCGGCGGCGGCCACGGCATGAGCGTAGAGCGCGCCGCCCATGTGACCCAGAAGGATCGGGCGTTCCAGCCCTAGTTCGCCGATCATCTGGTGGACATCGGCGGCAAAGCGTTGCGGGGCGGTGTCGATATTGCCCTCGTCCGGGTCGGCGGCGCCGAACCACGGGCGGACGGGGCAGTAGAAACACAGGTTGTTGTCGAACAGCAGATCGCGGGCGTGGTTGGTAATGGCGTTGCCGTCCAGCATCCCGTGGAAAAAGATCACCGGCGTGCCGCCTTCGGGGCCGTGGATTTCCACCGGCATCACCCGGCCCGTGGCCAGTTTGATCCGTTTCAGACCCGCGCCGTCTGACATCAGCGGGGCCTGATCGGGGTTATCTTCGGCGATGCGGATCAGCAGGTGCAGTAGGCGGACCAGTTCGGGCTGCGACGCGGTTTTCGTCTTGGCCATGATCTTTTTCATCTGGGTCCGCACGGTGGCGAGGGATGCGCCCCGCATATCGGCGACCTGTGCGGCTGAACTGCCGTCGGCGATCCATTCGCAGATGTCGATTTCCGAGGGCGTCAGCGCAAAGTCGTCCCGCAGCAGCCGCGCAGCCCCGGGCGGCCAAGAGGCCGCGAGTTTGCTGATCAGGATCAGATCGGCGCCAGAGGCTTCGGTGATGACCCGCGCCTGAAAGTGCATGGGCCGTTCCGCCGTGTCGGGCCCCAGTGAGAAGACCTGAGGTCGAAGGGTGCGCCCGCCGCCGGGCTGGCCGATCGCAGCGATCATATCGGTCAGGCGGTCCATCCGGTCGTCGCTGAGGGGCAGGCGGTCGGCGGTGTCGTTGCGCCTGAAGCCGAACATGCGTTCGGCCGCAGCGTTGAACCAGACGATCCGGCCGCGTGCGTCGATCAGGAACCGCGGGGCCGATCGGTTTTCGCCGGGGACGATCTGCGCCTCTCCGTCCGAGGTGGGCGGCGGCATGGTTTCTTCCAGCAGCTTGTTGGCCAGCGCAAAGTGGGTCTCAAGCTCGGACGAGATGGGGGGCTGGTCGGCGCTGCGCCCCGCGCGCTGCGCGACGAAGCCATCCCAATTTTCCATAAAGGCGTCATAGCTTTGCGGGTCGAGCGCGATTCGGTAGATCGATTCGATCAACTGGCTGCGTTGTTCCGGAATTTCGGGATGATCATCGTTTTGGGCCATACCCTATTTTTGGTACGTCCCCCTCAGAACTCAAGTTCTTTCCAGCAGGTTAATCTATTTTTCCTCTCCTAAGCACCTGCCAAGATTGACCGAATTGCGGCGATCCCGCCACATTCAGGACATTGTTCGGGATTTTTCGATTACCAAATGACACGGCAGCGACGGCCATTTCGTCTTTCATTGAGAAAGGCAAAATCTTGGACACGCCCAGTATCGGGTGTGTTGGCCTCGCTCGCCCTTTTACCTTTGAACATTCATCCCGGTTACGCGCAGGTCGTGGCCGATGGCCGGACCCAGACGGGCGTATCGGTTACGGGCGCCACCACCAATGTCACCACGCAGACCATCAGCCAGGGCCACGGGGTAAACTCGTTTTCCGGGTTCAACGTGGGTGCGGGGCAGACCGTCAACATGCACGCGCCCACTGGCACGGCCGGGACGGTCAACATCATCAACGGATCGCAAAGCCAGATCAACGGCGTGGTCCAGTCGATGCAGGGCGGGCAGGTCGGCGGCAATATGTATATGGCGAACCCGCAGGGGTTTGTCGTCGGCCCGCAGGGTGTGATCCGCGGCGGGTCGGTGTCTTTGTCGACGCCAAGCCAAGCGGCAATGGACGGGTTCTTTGACGGGCAGGGTCGGCCCAATGGCAATGCAATCCAGTCGATCATCAACGGCACAGGCGCGCTTGGCCCCGGCAACATCCGCGTCGATGGTCGGATCGAGGCGGGCGATGCCATCGGTCTGCGCGCGGGCGGAACGGTACGGATCAATGGGTCGCTGTCGGCCGGAGAGATCATCAATGGTGGTCAGGGGCGCATCAGTATCGAGGGCCGCAATGGCGTGACCTTTGGCCCGTCGTCGCGGGTCGTGTCGCGGCAGGGGAATTCCGGCGGTGTGGTTGCAGTGCGCAATTCGTCGGTGATCGATTTGCAGCCGGGCGCCCGGATCGCCGCCGAAGGGATCGGCGGCGGGCGCGGCGGTGTCATCACCATCTTCGCCGAGGACTCGGCCTTTCTGCGGCGTGATGCCGTCATCTCGGCCACGGCTGCGGGCGACGGCAAAGGCGGCTTCATCGAATTCAGCGCCCGTAACCATGTTGAGGCGCTCGGAGAGCTGAACGTCTGGTCCGGCACGGGGCAGGGCGGCACGGTTCTGATCGATCCGCTGACCTTCTTGGTCGGGGACTGGGACAGCAACGGCGGCGATTACATCGTGCGCGCCACGGAAAAGATCACGGTCGAAGAGGGCGCGACCATCAGCACCGTGGGCACCGGGTCCGTGGGGCAGATCATCTTTATCGCGCCCGAGATCGAGATCGGCGAAGGCGCGCAGCTGATCGCGCTAAGCGCGGATGAAAGCATGGGCGGGGATATCCTGATCCATGCGCGTCGTGATGATCGGATCACGGACGATGTCGAAGGTCCGGGCGACGTGGCGGGCAATGCCTCTCCGTTCGGGACGACCAAGCTGTCGGCCACTGGAGCGCTGATCAAGGGTGAGAACGTCCAGCTGCTGGCGACGACCTTCAAGGACAACCTTGTCGATGCAGAGGCATCGCTGAACACTTATGTCGATGGTCTGTTTTCGCCCGATGACGGTATTATCGGGGATGAGACCCTGCATGATCTGGCGGGCGGGATTGCCACCGGTCTGACCGATCTGATCAAGAACATCGACTTTTCCGTCCTGCCGTCGTTTCAGCACGCCAAGGCCGAGGTCATCATTGAGGGCAGCTATATCCGCGCGACCGGCGATGCCGAGGTGATTTCGTCGGCCACAACGCAGATCCATATAGAGCCGACGAATTCCAACCTCGCTTTGGCCATCGGTGCGTCGAACGGGGTGGCCACGACGATATTCCATGACAGCGCGATCGATGCGGACACGATCAAGGTCAAGGCGGTCGTGACCGAAGATCACAGGATGGTCGCCAAGTCGGGGCTGCAGGGGGATGACGATTCACCCGAAGTTGCGGCGATGAACCTAGCGGTCGCCGCGTCCATCAGGCGGTCGCGGGCCACGGTGATCGTGAACGGGCTGCGGCCCGTTTTGGGCTTTGATGAGAATGCCAGCCGCGACCCGGACAAGAACATCTACATGACATGGTCGTCGGGCTACGACCAATCCGAATACACTCAGTTGGTGGCACAGAACGGGTTGGAGATCGCGTCCGAGACCGTCAAGAACATCGTTCTGAAATCCGACGCGGTGACCAACGACCAGACCCGCGCCATCGCGCTGAACCTGTCGATCGACGACAGCGAGGCCAAGACATATTTCGGCGGCGTCGTCGCAGCAAACAATGGCGATATCGCCATCACCTCGGGCAATACGTTTGAGAGCTTCCTGAGCCGGTCGCGGGTCAGCGGCGGGCGTTATGCCGTGCCGGAAGTGTCGCCCGACGCCGCGAACCAAGAGATCACGCCCGAACAGCAAGAGGCGCAGAGAGACGCGCTGCTGGACATTGCGCTTGGCACGGCGGGTGCGGCGGATGCGGGCAATGCCGTTCTGAATTTGATGAGCGGCGGCGGCGGTGGTGGCGGATCGAACGACGACGCCAACGACGGGCGGTTGGGCGTGGCGCTGAACCTGTCGGGCCACTGGATAGAATCCGAGACGCATTTTGGCGGGCAGGACTTTACCTATGACACGCCGGGCGGCACGGGCCATGCGCTGTATGATCCGCTGGCCGAGGTGAACCCGAACGGGTCTTACGGTCGGTCTGGCGGCAACTTCTATGCCGATCATACGGACGTCGATCTGGACAGCGACCCGACGATTTTGGTCGCGGCGCGCAATGTCTATGACGATGTGCGGGTTGAGACGATCACTCAGCTTGGGTCTGTGCCTGAAACGGACCCGTCGGAACCCGGCGATCTGACGGGCGAGACCGAAGAAGACCTGGCGCAAAGCGGTGACACCGCGATCCTGATCGCGCTTGGTATCGCGGATTGGAACAACGACGCCACGGTGCTGACCGACAAGGGCGGCAACGATCAGTACGTTGGCCGCGTCTATTCGGTGTCGGATATCGAGATCGTGGCCGAGAACATCTTTGCCAAGACTGCGGGCCGTGAGGATGTGGGCACGTGGTGGGATGAATACCGCAACGCGCTGATCGAGGTCGAAGGGGATGACGCCGAGGATGGCACCGAAGAGACCCCGGCCGAGGGGGGCGACGGGGGCGACTCCGGTGATGGCGGTGAGACTGGCGGAGACGAAGAGGCCGGAGATGAGGAAGCCGGGGATGGCACTGGTGGCGGCGGTCTGGGCAAAGGGCGTCGCGGTGGCCGGATCGGCGGCGTGGCCGATGGGGATCGCGCGTCGCTGACTAGCGCGGTCGTAAAGGACGAAGCGCCTGAGGATACGGGTACCGGTGACACGGGAACGGGCGAGACCGGGGCCGGCGATACGGACACCGGAGATGCAGGCGACGGCGAGACCGAGGAAAGCGAAGACGAAGATCCCAAGCGCACCCCGGTGGATTCGCGCATGTTCGTGTCTGAAACCATCGGCTCGGGCAAAGAGGTTGGCGTTGGCGTCAACGGCTTCCTCGTCCGGATGGATCTGGACGCAGAGGCAAGCGTCGCCTCGGTCACGTTGGAGCAGGAGGGCTATTACCGCCCTGAAGGATCGACGACTGATCTGGACAGCGACGCGCAAATCCTGATCCGCGCGGCGAACAGCGGTGACATCATCCTTGGCGCCGGTGCGCCGGGCGTGTCGACTGGCGGAGAGAAAGCGGGCTTTGGCGCGGCGGTCGGTCTGTCCTACGTGAACGCGCGGGCCGTGACGGATGTGGCGGATACGGTTGATCTGTGGATGCACAACGTCACGCAGGAATCGGTGCAGGACCTGCTGATGGTCAACACCGCCCGCGCCTATTCCGCCAATGACGATGGCGGCTTTGGCTTTAACGCGGGCATCGCGATTTCCAGCTACAAGGCGGTGACGCAGGCCCATAACGCGGCGGATGAGATTGCCTATGTCGACGGGGCCTTCCGTCTGAAGGCCTTGGACGGATCGTCGGTCGTGACGCTGGCCGGGTCGGGCACGGAAAGCGCGCGCACCAATATCGCCATCGGCGTGGCCATCAACCTGACGGATCGCAAGACCTCCGTCACGCTGACCAGTGACCGGGTCAATCTGGACGGTGATGTCGAGGTACTGGCGGAAACCTCCGGCTCGGTCCTCGCGGCAGGGACGGCGTCGGCCCAAGATCGTGAAGAGCCTGAAGAAGAGCCCGCCGCAGACCCGGCCGACCCGGAGGCTGCGGACCCCGAAGAAGCCCCGAACGAGGAAGAGGCCGAAACCGCCACCATCGCGGCCAGCGTTCTGGGCGATCAGGCGGATGACGTGGCGAATGCCATCGGCAATGGCGACGACGGCACGGCCCCGACGGATGGCGGCGCGGGCGATGGCGGCGGCGACAGTGGGGACGGCAAAGACAAACGGACCTTCGCCTTCTCGGGTGACTTCGCGGGCACGTTCGGCAAGACCACCACGACGCTGCTGCTGGACAACGCCGATATCGCGACCGAATTCGACAAGGCTGTCAGCTTTGATGCGCTGACGAACGTGGAATACGGACAGGCCAGCGCGGTGAACGCGGTGGCGATGGATGGCGTGGGGATCACCGGCAGCTTTGGTCTGTCGTTCGTGACGCACCAGACCCGCGCCAACATGGCTGACACCCGCATCTACTTCTACGAAGACGATCCGGCCGACATGGCAGAGCTGGAAAAGGCGGCGACGCGCTTCTCCTCGAAAGACAGCAGCGTCTTTGACGTTCTGGTCACTGGGCGCAGCGGCCATGCCGAAGACGGCTGGGGCATCGCGGTCAGCGCCAGCTTTAACAAGATGACGATCAGCGCGGAAAAGACCGTGGAGGACAGCGCGATCACCAATGGTCGATTCTCGGGCGATCTGGGCCCCGATGCCGACGGCGGCGACGGTGGATTCGAGCTAATTCCCGGCCTTCCCGGTGGAGGGGGTGAAGGCGAAGGTGACGGGGAATGGATCGACGACGAGTGGGTCGAAGACGGTGATGGTTTCTGCATCGACGGCATCTGTTCCGACAACACCGTGGGCCGCGACATCATCATCACGTCCGAGGCGAACGCGACCTCCTCCGTTACGGTTCTGGCCGCGCGGGACGTCGTTGGCGCGGAAAGCAGCGGCGGACAGCAGATGGACAAGGTGTCGGACCAGTTTGCTGACGCCGCGGATCAGGCCAAGGACCCCGAAACGCCCAATGCGCCCGAGGTGCCCGGCACCCCCGATGCGGGTGACGGTGGGGACGCGGGCGATGGTGGCACCCCAGCCCCGGACGAAAAGGAAAAGGGCAAAGGCTTCGGCGGGGTCACCATCGCGGTCGCGCCCACGGTCGTGAATGCCGACAGCCGCACGATCATCACGGATTCCCTGCTGGTTGCGGATCGGTCCAGCAAAGCCTTGGGCGTGGACGAAGAATATACCGCCGGGTCCATCATCATCGGGTCGCTGGCGCGCACCAATGCGGTGGTCGACGCGTCGTCGGGCACCATCGGGCTGAGCTATGCGCAAAGCCGGACTGAATCGCTGATCCGTCTGACCCGCACCGATATCTCGGCGGCGGGGAACGGGACGGTCGACATCACCTCTAAGGTTCAAGAGGTGCAGGACGTTGCCGCACGGGTGGGCAATGAAAGCCGCTTCAAGGTCGCGGGCATCCTGTCGCTGCGCGATGCGCTGAACCGGGTCGAGGTTGACGTGCAGGACGATACGTTCGCCAGCGTCATCACCGGCGGCGCATCGACCAAGATCGCGGCTGAAACCACGCACGAGGTCAAGCTGACCGCCATCGCATCCGACAGCACGTCGCTGATCCTTGCGGGTGCGGGCATCGTATCGCTGGCCCAATCCGACACCGCCGTTCTGTTTGGCGGCGAAACGGGGTCGTCGTCCGAAGGTACGGTGTTCATCGGTGCGTCTGACGTCTTTACCAGTTTCGAAGCCACCACCGTGACCACCACCGGCCCCTTCACCACAGACGCGCTCGACGAGGCCATCAAAGAGGATGAGGCCGAAGAAGGTGAGCCAAGCGAAGAAGAGGGCGGTCAGGGCAAGGGACGCTTTGGCAAGAAGGTCGGCACGCCGGACCCGGATGAGGACACCGGCAATGACAACGCCGGTCTGGTGAACGCGCTGGCCGATGTGGCCGATAGCGCGCAGGAAGACGTCGTTGACGCGCCCGTAGATACGGCGGGCGAGGGCGAAACACAGCCGGATCCTGACGACGACAAGAAAAAGGCCAAGACTGCGCCGATCTTTGCCATCGCCGTCAACATAGACCGGCACGACAGCACCGTCCGCGCCCTGCTGGGCGGCATCGGCACGGATGAGGCGACGGGCCGGGATTACGATCTGACCAACGCGCGTCTGGATGGCCCGTCGTCCTTGGTGACGCTGAGCGCGGTGAACCAGATCGCCAATTACCGCAAACTGGCGGCGACGAAATCCGGCACCATCGGGGATACGCCCTTTGGCTTTGTCGCCTCGGTCGCCTTGGGTTTTGCCAAGATCGATACGCAGGCGGTTCAGGGTCTGACCAAAGCGCCGGGTGATGCGCAATCGCTAACGATCGAGGCGAAAACCCTGCTGCCGACGCCCGCCATCGACCCGCTGGTCGATGCGATGACGCAGGCGCAATCCAACATCGTGGCGAATGTCGATGCGGCTGGCCTGTTGCAGGATGACCTGATGCTCGACCCGTCGGTCGCGCTGGATCGCGATGCATGGTCCGTGGTAACCATGACGGAAGGGGAAGCGAACGTCGGCTTTGTCTTTGACGTCAACGTCCAGTCCTATGTTCTGGACACCAATGCGACCGTGGCCGAGGACGCGCAGACCCAGTCGCATTCCGACCTGTCGCTGTCGGCCAAGACCTCGGGCGGGGTGATCACCCTGCGCGACATCCCGAAAGAGGCGGCCAAGGCCCCGGAGGATGAGACGCCCGAGGATACACCAGAGGATACACCCGAAGACACCCCGGAGGACACTCCGCTAGAGGGCGATCCCGATGTTCCGGGGGACACGCCCGATCCGGACGCCACCCCGACAGAGCCGATCACGGGTGAGCCGGTCGCCAAGACCCAAGAACAAAAGCGCGATGAAAAAGAGCGCGAGATCGGCGTCTTTGGCCTGGGCGGTGCGCTGCAATACGTGCGCAGCCGCGTCGACACCAAGGCCGAAGTCAACCAGATGGACGTTACCGCGCTGAACCTGCAAAGCCTGTCGGTCGAAGCTGAAAACGATTTCCTTGCCATCGCGACGGCCAAATCCTTTGGCGGTGCGGATAACTTTGCCTTTAACGCGGGCGTGGCGATCATCGACCACAAAAGTACCGCGATTGTGCGGCTGGACGACGACACGCCCTATCGGATTTCCGGTGTCACGACGCTGAACGCCAAGGACGGCGCGCGGCTGTTCGCGCTTGGCGCTGCCGGGTCGCAGTCGGGTAAGATCGGCATCGGGCTTGGCACCGGCTTGGTCTTTGCCGACCGGTTCGCGGGCGCGACCGTGTCAGATAATTCCGCCGACGCGCTGATCGATACGCCAAGTGCGTCCGTCGGCGTGGGGCTGGAGCTTGGCAGCCTGACCGTCACCTCCGACACCGCCGGGTGGAGTGTTGCCGCAGCCTCGGCCGGGGCCGCTGGTCTGGAGGCCGAGAGCGAAGAGCGCAAGAAGAAGCGTGATCCCGACGCCAACCCCGATGACCCTGATGCCGACCCTGATGAGGCGCCTGAAAAGATCGACCTGCCGGATAAGCTGACCGCGGATCGTCAGGACGAAAATGCCGAAGGCTTGGGGGAGCAGAAAACCTCGGATGAAACGGATAAGACGCAAGTTCAGGACAAATCCTTTGGCTTTGCCTTTGCCGCAGATTTTGCCGGTGTGTTCGGCACCAACCGCAGCGTCGCAGCGCTGGCCACCGACGCGGCGATCACGCTGGACGCATTGACCCTGACCGCCCGCAATTCGGCTAGCGCGATACTGGCCACGGGTGCGACGGTCGGGTCGGGTGGCAGCTTTGGCTTGGCGGGGTCGGCCTCGATCTCCTTGGTGAAAACCAAGGTCACGACGCTGAACCACGGCGGCACGCTGGACTTGAACGATGGCGATGCGACCATCACCGCAGTGGACGAAGGCGACCTGATCGCCACCGCCGCAGGGCGCGGCGGATCGGGCAACGCGTTTTCCATCGTCGGGGCCGCCGCGCTGCATCTGGGCTATTCCGAGGTTGAGGCGCGCCAAACATCCGACATGGCGAATCTGGGTGACGGTGACGTCGAGGCCCGGTTGGAGGGCGCGACCGTCGCCGTGGCCGGATCGCTGGCGGTTGAGACCGCAGAGGCGAAAAAAGAAGAGGTCACCGGCGACGACACCCAAGACACCGCAAGCGATCTGTACGACGCTGTCGAACTGAGTGATGAGCCGATCCCGGATGAGCCTGAAACGCCACCTGCGGATGATGCGCCTTCGGGCGACGGGCCCGGCGGGGTTCAGGGCGACAGCTCGGCCATCGGATTCGGGATCTCTTATGCCTCCTCGGTCCGGCGTGAAGAGGTTACGGCGATCCATTCCGGCGGTGCGCTGTCGGGCGATGGGATCACGGTGAAGGCCGAAACCAATCGCAACATCATGTCCGTTGCCGCCGCCACGGGCGGAGAGTTCGATGTGCAGCTGAACGCTTCGGTCGTGGTGAACGTGCTGAACCAGACGACGCAGGCGCGGGTGGCTGATGTCGAGGACGACGACTTCCTGATCGACAACGTCACGGTCGATGCGCGCAATACGACGCAGAACCTTGCCCAGATCGGGTTCATGGGCACGACGGCGGGTGACTTTGGTCTGGGCATTTCCGTGATCGCGCAGGTTGACCGCCGAACCACCAAAGCGTGGATGGTCGACAACGCAATGGAACGTCACGGCGCGACCCGGGGCGATATCACCGTCACGGCGCGGCAGGGCGGCAACGTCAAATCGCTGATCGTGGCGGGGCAGCGGGCTTCGGATATCGGCGTCAACGTCCCTGTGGGTGTCATTGCGAACACCTGGAACACCTCGGCGGTGGTCGAGGAGACCTACCTGCGCGGGATCGAAATGCTAAGCATGGCAGCGGTTGAAACCGCGCTGGTCGACAACCGTCAGGATGCCAAGACCTTTGCCGATGCGGCGGGCACCGTGGGCACCGCGATCACGCGGCACAACTCTTCGGTCGATGCGCTGATCGAGGGCGGTCAGGTCTGGGCCAGTGCCACGGAAATGTCCGCGCAAAGCTCGACCGAACACCACGCGATTGCGATCCGCGATGGTGAGGCCGAAGACAGCCTGAACGTCATGTTCACGCTGATCGATTCCGTGGGCGCCACCACCGCGCAGCTGCGTCACACGGATATTCGCGGCGCGCTGGACGTGGGCGCCACAGACCGCACGCAGCGGGATTTGCTGACCAACGGGCTGGCCATCAACGAAGGGCTGGGCGTGTCGGGCGGCATCGTGCTGGATCTGTACAAACGCGACGTGATCGCGCGGGCGTTCAACAGCGATCTGGGCGGGTCGGGGACCACCAGCCTTGGGGCGCTGTCGGCGACGAAGGCATCGAATGTCGTCATCGGGCGCAACGGCGGATCGTCGGCGCAGGGCTTCCAAGGGAATATCGGCTGGACGACGGATGCGCGTGACGTGATCGCGACGCTGGTCGACAGCAATTTCAACACCGCCGGGGCCAGTGGCAGCCTGTCGTTGACCGCCGTGCGCGAAGATCAGTTCTTTGCGGTGCAGGCCAGCGATACCCGGGCCTCGACCGGGGTGGGCATCGGCGCGGGCATCTTCAAGTTCCACGGCACCACGGCTGCGACCATCGTCGGGTCGTCCCAGATCAACGCGGCCGGTGATGTCAGCCTAAGCGCGCGGAATTCCACCAAGGTTCTGACCATCGGCATCGGTGTGACCGTCGGCGGCAGCTTTGCCGGGGTCGGGTCCTTTGCCTACGTGGATTACGGCCAGCGCCCGGATGACATGCCGCAGGTCGACGGGGACGAACGGGGTACCCTTCTGCGCGACGTGATCGAACAGGGTTACGCGCAGGTGCGTGACTTTGTCGACGACACCACACGGATCGGTCTGCCCGAACTGGACCTGACGCGCGAAACCTCGATCATCGCGCGGGTCGCGACCAGCGTGGCGGTGCAGGAGATCGGTGGCGATCTGAGCCTGAGCGCGAAGGACGCCCGCAAGGCGGATGTGATCACCGGGTCGCTGGCGCTTGGGCTCGACATCGGCTTTGCCTCCCGCCTGATGGACAAGTGGACCGTCAGCCGCAACGAAGAGACGGGCAAGTTCAAGATCGTCAAACGCGACATCCTGCCGGGGCCAGAACCCGAAGATGAAAACCCGGAAAACGAAGACGAGGTCGACACGCCCGACAATAGCGCCGGGGCCGATGCGGCCGAAAGCGCGGGCGATCCGCAGGGGTCTGAAAATTCGGGCGGCGGTGGTGACAGCGATAGCGGTGACGGGCCCGAGATCTCTCTGGGTATCGGTCTTAGCTGGGTCCGCGTCGGCGGTCTGGTCGAAGCTGATCTGGACCTGTCCGGCAATGATCGGATCGATGTCGCGGGCGAAACCAGCCTGAACGCTAAATCTCAGACCAAAGCGATGACCGGCTCGGCAGGCGCGGCCTTCCTTGGCAAGGCCGTGGGCGCGGGCGGCGCGGTGACGCGTCAGGCGCAATGGGTCCGCAGCCGCGTGCACGGCGATGGCACCCTGAAGACCGGCGATCTGAATGCCGACACCCTGTCCGATAACCGCATGTGGGCCATCGGCGGCGCGCTGGCCATCGGCGAAGACTTTGCCCTTGGCGCGACCATCGGCCTGTCGGAACTGCACGCCCGCACCTCGACACTGGTCGAAGACCGCGCGCGGATCGAGGCGTCGGGCTCTGTCTCTCTGACCTCGCGGGATGATACGCGGGCGCTGTCTGTTTCGGCCTCGGCCGGGGGTGCGACGGGCGGCACGGCTGTGGCGGCGGCGAACGGGTTGATGTTCTCACGCTCGGCCGTTGAAACGCGGGTTCACCAAGAGGCGCGCATCGGGTCGGTCAGCACCACGTCCGTCCGCGCAACGCGGTCGCAAGAACTGGCCGGTCTGGCCTATTCGCTGGCCGTAGCCGACAGCGCGGGCGTTGGTGCGGGCTTTGCCCTCGCGCTAGATAAAGGCATCACCACCGCGCAGGTGACCGATGCGCAGATCAACGCCGGCAATGATGCAGTGGTCGCGGCGGCGAACAACACCAAGGTCGTGACCTCTTCGATCGGGGCGGCGGTGGGGCTGTCCTTCGGCTTTGTCGGGTCGGTCGCGGTGACGCTGAAAGAAGACGAGGTTCTGGCCGAAATCGCCGACGCGCAGGTCGATGCTGACGACAGCGTGCTGGTTCAGGCGCTGAACGGCGGTACGATGGATACTGTCGGCGGGGGCAACGAAAGCTTCTTTGGCAACTTTGATCAGGTGACCGGCGGCATCACCTATGGCGGGTCGGCGGGCATCGGCGTGTCGATCGGTGCGGTCCGGTCGTTGTCGACGGTGACCGCAGTGATCCGTGGCAATAGCGTCGTGTCGGGCCGCGGCTTGGGCGACGGCGTGGTGACCGCCGGGCGCAACACCGCGCCGGTCGGCGATCAGGACAACAACCATTACCTCGACCGTAAGAACATCACCCGCAAAGGCGTCGCCGTGGTGGCGGACACCCAGACGCAGTTGAACACGCTGGCCTTTGTCGGGGGGATTTCCCAAGGCTTCGGCATGGGTCTGCAACTACCGATCATGATGGTTCAGGATCAGGTCACGGCCAAGATTACCGGCACGGGCGGCGGTGATCCGGTGGTACATTCCAACAGCGGTTACGTCGATGTCTTTGCCGGGAACGCCACCAAGCTGCGGACCGTGAACCTTGTTCTAGGCGGGGGTCTGACGGCGGGCGTCGGCGCGCTGCACGAATTGCTGCTGATCCAGAAGCTGACCGACGCGCATATCGACAACGCGACTGTCACCGCCGGGAAAAACGTGGATATCGAAGCAGTTACGCCCGAAAAGATAATCACCGCCAGCGCCGCCCTTGGTGCCGGGGTCTATGCCGGGATCGCCGGGACGTGGCAGGTGGGCATCACGAAATCCCACACCACCGCCTGGGCCGCGAATGCCACCCTGACCTCGGGCGATGACGTCACCATGCGGGCGCGTGCGCCGCGCAAATTGCAGCAGAACTCCGGCTCTGTCGGGGTGGGTCTGGTGGGGACCGGATCGTCGGTGGTGATCCTGAATTCGACCGACCGGGTCGATGCGGGCACGGCGGATGGCACGTCTTATGCAGATGCGGTGCAGATCAATGCCGCACGGGACGTCGAAATTCTGGCCGAGGCCGAGATGCTGGACTTTGAGGATCGCGAAGACCGCGTTCAGGCGCCAAGCGCCAATGGTCTGATCCCCGTCAATCAGGCGGTCGTCGGGTCCGGGGCCGGTCTGGTCGGCGTGGCGGGCGCGGGGCTATATACCGTTTC
Source organism: Pseudooceanicola aestuariicola (assembly GCF_045763785.1). Taxonomy (NCBI): domain Bacteria; kingdom Pseudomonadati; phylum Pseudomonadota; class Alphaproteobacteria; order Rhodobacterales; family Paracoccaceae; genus Pseudooceanicola; species Pseudooceanicola aestuariicola. The sequence continues at coordinate 236,266 of NZ_JBJGSF010000004.1, forward strand.
GAAACAAAAGGTTGTGGCGCGTCTGGGTGAATACACCCGGGTCGCTAACGGCAGTACCCGGCACCTGTCGGTTCTGGCGCGCCAGACCTATGGGCAGGACGTGTTCATCATGGCGCAGTCGGGCGCGGCGGTGGCCGTGGGCGCGGCGGCGGCGATCACGTCCATGCGCAATCAGGTCGAGTCGGAAATCGCCGATTACGCCGAAATCGATCTGACCGGAGACCTGACCGTCGACGCCTATGGCGAACGGTCGTTCAAGGGTGGTGTCGTATCGGGCGGTGGCGGGGCGCTGTCGTTCCAGGGCTCGGGCATCCTGCTGACCTACGGCAAACCGATCCGCGTGACCGAAGACACCGAAAACGTCGAAGACGCGCAGGCGGCTATCGATGACGCGGACAACGCGCTGCAGGACAACCCGTTTGAAAGCTCTGACAACCCCAATACCGAGGATGAAGAACCGACCTATTCCGTGACCTTCGGCGATGGGCTGATCGACACGCTGATGGGTGATCTGGTCAGCGAACAGCAGGCGCTGAGCCTTGAGGACGATTTCAACGGTCCGGGCGACGATACGATCCGGTCCAAGATCGGCAACAACGTCCGGATCGATGCCACCAACATGGTGCTGAACGCGGATGAAGGCGGCACGCTGGATATCCTCGCGGGCGGCGTGTCGGCGGGTGCGATTGCCGCGACCCACGGCGTGGCGTTGGTTCGTCGCGGCACCAAGATCGAAACGCTGGTTGGCACGAATTCCACCCTGCAGGCGATCAACAATCTGGGCTTGGGCGCCACCGCCACCGTTGATGACGGCACGCCCGAGGCGATTGCCGGGTCGGGTGGCCTGATCTCGTCCGGGGCGGGCGTGTCCGACATTCGGATCGGTCGCGCGCTGACCGTTCAGGTGGGCAGCGGCACGACGCTGAACGCGGGTGGGGACCTGTCCATTCTGGCTGAGGAAAACAGTGAAACCCGCGCCAAGGTGACGGCTGTCGCCGTGGCCGGGATCGGCGTGGGCGTGTCGGTGGCTAATGCCTTCCGCGACTCCACCATTAACGTGATCCTGTCGGGCACGCCGAACCTGATCGGCGACACCATCGACATCAGCGCCCGCCGCTATGGTCAGACCCGGTCTGACGTCGATCTGCTGGTGGCCGGGGCCATCGGCATCGGCGCGACCAGCGCTACGGCGCGGGATCGGTCGAATGTTTGGGTGAACCTTGGGTCCGCCCGGGTGCGTGGCGGCGATCTGTCGGTGAATGCGATGAACGCGGGCGATGTCTGGGCGGATGCCAAGGGCAACGTGGGCGGCGGCGGCACGTCCGGTATCAACAACGCCACCGCCAAGCGGTTCAGCGACACGCTGATCACCTCGGTCGCGCTGGATTACGCGGGTCAGACCCTGTCGGTGTTCAACAGCGACAGCGATCCGACCCTGCCAGACCGGCCCAAGATCTACGCCACCACCCGGTCGACCACCGTCGCCGCTGGCGCGCTGAGCGGGTCGAACGCCGTGGCGCTGAACGATTCCTCCGTTCGTACGCTGATGACGTTCCAAAAGCTGGACACATCGGGCAACGCAACGCTGGAAACGTTGAACGGCAGCACGCTGGAATACCTGTCGAAGGGTCTGTTCGCTGGCGGCGTCGGCTTTGGCGGCAACGTGGCCCGCGCAGATGACACAGCCGAGGCGAAGATGGAACTGGTCCTGAACACCGACGCCACCATCGGCGGCCAGTTCAAGGCGGTTTCGGGCGGTGACGCGTACCTGTTCGGCAACGCGGTGTCGGGCAAGGGCGGGATCGTCACGGTCTTTGGCTCTCTGCTCCGGTTGAACATCGACAGCGTGACCGAGTTGGTGGTGCGTGGCGCGTCGATTGAAGCCGATGAAATTATTCTGAAAACCGATCGGGATATCGAGTTTGAAAGCAACTCGGATTCGATCTCGGTCGCGGTGGCAGATGCGGGTGCAACGGATCAGCGGAACCTGGTGAATTCGACCAGCCTGCTGCAGCTGTCGTCCGACCTGACCGCGCAAAAGATCACGATCGGCAGCGACACCAGCGTGTTCAAGCGCGCCATCGATTTCAACGGCACGACCGGCAGCTTTGGCGGGCTGAACGTAGCGGCGCTTGCGTCGCGCACCGCCGTGATGAACGACGCGCTGATCGATATCCGCCCGGGCGTGACGATCACCCAGACGCCGACCACGCAAGATCCGACGCTGGACGCGGGCTTTGTGAACATTGGCATGTTGAACGACTACGACATGACCGACCGTCTGACCGGCAACATGGGTGGTTTGGTCACGATCCCCAAGCTGACCAGCCGCTTGATCGTGGGGGATCTGAACAGCGATGACCGGTCGTCGGGCGAAATCCGGATGGCGGGCACGACGATCATGGCCAATGGCGATGTGAACGTGACCAACCGGTCCGACGCGCTGATGGTGTCCGAGGCCTACATCCGCACCTACGGTCTGGCCGGTCATGGTCAGGCGGATGCGGAAACCACCTTCCGCCATAACAACGATATCGACTTGGCCTCGGGCTATATCGAAAGCCGCCGGGGCCGCGTGTCGGTGATGTCGGGTCAGAACCTGAACGACGCACAGTCGATCCAGCAGCACGCCGAAGCGCGGGTGCACAACCGGACCGCCGTGCCGCTGAACTCTGACCCCGAAGCCGTCGCCACCATCCTGTCCGGCAACCAGATCACCATCGGCACGGGGATGGAGCTGAAGGCCGCGGGCGACGCGCGCCTGCTGGCGAACGAGGGCGACAAAGACCTTTACGCCTATAGCTATGCCATCAACGCCTACGCCGAAGCGACCGAAGAGGTCGTCAACTTCTTTGGCGGTCTGGTCGGCGCGGAAGAGGTGTCGCTGGCTTCCGAAGGGGGCACGGTGCAGAACTGGGCCACCGCCGGTGTCGTCATGAACGGGAATGTGACGGCGGGTGCCTTCGCCGAACAGCGACTGACCATCGACTACGCGCCCGGCATTGGCGAAGGTCAGGTCGAGGATGAGGACGATCTGGAGCTGACCGTGGTTGGCGATATCGAGGTCGAATTCGACTTTGACCGCAACATCGGCCAGCGCATCCAGCAGTACATCGCCGACCTGACTGCGCTACGGAATGAATACGATTCCGACAGCACGACCTACCAGACGCTGCAAACCCAGATCGACGGGCTGCAAGCGCGGCTGGCTTACGTGACCGACACCGGAACGGGTCTGGCTGAAACCGATTTCGCTGTGCTCAACAACGTCTTTGCACAGGGCGGCAACGTGCTCTTCACCGGCGATTATCTGGTCGGCACCGGCAACATTCAGGCCATCGGTGATGCCCTGATTGAGGTGATCAATAACACCACGCTTAGCCTTGATATCAACGACATGGAGATCCCCTTCGTCACCGCGGGTGAGATCCAGTACAACGGTGTGTCGGTCTTCGATAACAGCGACATGATCTCTTTGGGTGCGAACCGCGATGCGACGACTGGCGGTCAGTCGCTGCCGGCCTTCGCCAGCGTGCTGCCGTCGCCCACCAGCAGCGTGCCGCCAAATATCAACCTGCGGAACAACCAGCCGGCCAACAACGTGCCCCCCGCCGACATCTATGTGCGCGGCGACATCGACAACCTGATGGGCAATGTGAACATCCGGACCGAGGATGGATCGGTCTATGTCTTTGGCGGCAACATCAACGCCTATGCGATCAACGTGGACTCGGGCGGCGACTTCTTCCTTGCGCCGTCTGATCCGCTGACCCACCTGCCGCAAAGCCCGGTCTCGGCTTATGCGGATCTGTTCCAGGTCTACGAAGACTATCAGACGGTCATCTACAACTTCATGCGTCGCCAACCGGAATGGACGGAACAGCAGACAGAGAATTTCTACCGCGATATGTTTGGATATCGCTATCCGACTGAACCCTATGAGCTGGCTGATCCAAGCGGATCGGTCACTGCCATCGGGTCGATCTTTATCTACGCCGAGACGCTGAACATCGACGGTCTGATCCAGTCGGGCATCACCGATTGGAACGTCACCATCGACGCCAGCATCGATAGCCTGCTAGACAGCTACACCACCGGGACCGAGGCGCTGTACCTGCCGATGCGGGGTCAGGCGCAGGGCAGCGATCCGGATACTCAGGTGGAAATCGTGCCCAACAATCCGTTGTCGGATCTGGATGGGGCGGATCACATCGCGGGGAACGTGTCTGTCTATTACAACGCGGATACCGACCGGATTGAATTCCGCAACATCGAAACCCGCGGCGGCTATGTGGAAATCAGCGGTCAGATCGCCTCGACCGGGAATGGTGAAATTCGCGCGGCGAACGGCTATGGCCGTCTGGTCGTCGACAATAATTCCAGCCGCGACATTGAATTCGCCAAGGTCGATCTGGGCCCTGCCGAAGGCGTGTCGGGGACCGTGAAGATCATCGACCGCTTTAAGGAAACCACCCGTCTGGGCGGTGGGTTTGGCGGCTATGTCGTGACGACCTTCACCCGCAACGCCGACAACGAAATGGTCAAGAGCGTCCGGGCTCCGCAGGGCGGGATTGTCGTTGTTCCCTTTAATGACGATCCCGACACCTATTCGCCTACCGACGATCTGGCATGGTACTACACCCGCGCGATCGATACGCAGATCACCCGCATCCGGACCGTGGTCGAAGAGCAGGCGTGGTATGAGAGCGAGGCCAACGCCGAGGAATCCGTTTTCTACACCGTCGGGTCGGTGGCCGAGAGCGATATCACCACCGTCTTCCTCGAGAATAAGCCGCAGGTGGGCTATGTTCTGCGGGCCGATGAGGACCAGGATCAGCCGAACAATTACTACGCCTTCATCCCGGATTACGACATCTATGACTATTCCATCACTCCGATCGGCGATCAGGAACCGGAATGGGATCGTGATGGGCTCCTGTGGCAGCTGCAGGGCAGCCGGTCGCGCGAATATCAGGCAGAGGAAACCTTTGTTGAACGCCGCACCTATACCCACCGTCTGAAGGCGGATTACCCGATCGACATCACCATCAGCGGGCGCCCGGTTTCCCGGTTCGAGGTGGATACCAACGGGTCGGTCTATTTCGGCAACACGGTGCGCGTGGGCGGTGGGTCTACGATTATTGATGCGGGTGGCGATGTTCTGACGCTTGGGCCGGATGTCACGATCAACACCGCACGCCTCACGATTGATGCGGGCGGCATGGTGGGGGGCGCGTCGCCCTCGGCCTTCGCGCCGCTTGGCAATCGCATCACCGGACCGGTGCAGGCGCGCGACATCTTTGGCCGCGTGACGGGTGCCGATCTGCAAGCCGGGGGTGAGGTCTACCGGAACGAGCTGATTGGCGTGGCAACCCCCGTGGTGGGCGACGACGTTGCGCTGATTTTCAGTGATCTGACGCTGCTGAACATCGACGCCCACGGCGACATCCGCGTCCGCAATGCGATCGGGGATCTAAAGATCCGCGATATCGACACCAATTTCGTCGGCGATGTGCAGCTAGAGGCGCAGGGCAGCATCATCCCCGAATATACTACTGGCGCGAACTCTGGGTTTATCAAAGGCCGCACGGTTAGCCTGCTGGCCGAAACGGGTGCGATCGGGCTGGATCCGGATAACCGCGCAGGTCTGGGCAAACTGGACGTCTGGGCCGCCGAGAAACTGCGCGCCGAGGCTTATGACGACATCGACATTCACGCCGCCATCGGGCCAATGAACATCGAAAACGTGCATTCGAAGACCGGGGACGTGACCCTGACCGCCGATCTGCTTTCGATCACCGACAAGGACCTGCGCGAAACCGCAGACCGCCGCGCGCAGGCATCGATCCTCGCCGCGCTGTGGGAAGAGCTTCAGCTGATCGACGATGGCACGCTGGACCGCGTGACGCGTGCAGATCTCAACGACGCGGTTCTGGACATCGAACGCGAAGAAACTGCGGCCTACTTTGAGTTCTGGGAAAACCTGATCGAGCGTGACGCCAAGGGCGAAATCCTGGATGTCCGCGATTATGACCCAGACCTTGTGCTGGAGCTGACGGACGCCGAAAAACGCGACCTGCAGACCAAGGGCTATGACGACCAGAAGATGGACGCCATCGTTCAAGAGCGCACGCAGGCCTTCCATGAGGCGGCGGCAGATTACGCCGACGAAGGCTTTGACGCCGATTTCAAATTCCAGCTTGGCGCGCAGGAGGTTGCTTCACTTGAGGCCCAGTTGCAGCAGGAAAAATCCGGCTCGAACCCGATCGTCCAGTTGGAAAGCAACGTGAAAACCTCGGAATACTTTGACTGGTGGTCGATGCTGGCAACCGTGGACGAAGACACCGGGCTGGCTGACGGCGGGCACGAAAAATACGAGGCAGGCAAACAGGTCTTCGCCTATTCCGCCGACCAGCGCAGCGCGATGCAGGCCGATGGTCTGACCGTGGCCGAGATCAACGCGCTTGAGGCGCAGCGCAACGACTGGTTCCACGAAAACGCCAGTGTCTATGGCGCGGGTGAGTTTGATGCGAATTTCGAATATGTCATGTCCCCGACCGAGATCGCCGAACTGAAAGAAAAGGCGTTCTTCACCACCACGGAACTCGAGGCCGCCTTCCGTCGCGACCTGATCCTGCCGGTGACTGACACCCAGACCAATATCGAAGAACCGAACGTCATCGGTCACAACATCACCCTGATCACGGGTCGTAGCATTGGTGAACGTCTGACGCCGATCATCAAGCTGGCCGGATCGACGCTGACGACCGAAGACCGCATCGCACTCTTCTCGGCCAGCCGCGCGGATGTGAAGATCCTGTCGGACCGCGTGGTCATCGAACAGAACGACGATCTGGACATCGAGGCGACCGGAGAGCTGGTGGCCCAGGCGACCGACAATATCTACATCGGTACGGAATCCGACATCACCATCCGCGAAGCCACCGCAGGTCTGGACGTTCAGATCAAAGGCTCTGGCGCGATGCGGGCTGCCAGCGGGGCGCAGGGTGTCACGGGTGTGAACATCAACCTCGAAGCGGCGGGCAATGGTATCGGCCTGTCGTTCAACCCGATGCCGGTTGAAGTTCTGGCAGGCGGGTCTCTGGCCGCGCGCTCGGCAGGGGAAATCTACCTGAGTGCCGGTAAAAACGATCTGCTGATCAGCGAAATCTACACCCCCGGCCTGCTGTCCATCGCCGCGCCCAACAGCCTGATCGGCGACGCGGATGGCCGCGACAACCTAGAGGTTCTTGCCGGATCCGTGACCCTGCTGGGCAGCGGCATCCACGGTCAGGGCACCGACACCTTCGATATCGCGCTGACCGCACCGGGCGGCACGGTGGCGGCCTCGGCCAGCGGTCATGTCCGCCTGAACATCGACGGCCAGAACATCCAAGCGGGGCGCATCGCCTCGACCAACGGAGAGGCGATGCTCCGCACAACTGGCAGCGGCCTGACGCTGGTGCCGGAACGCGGGCTGGACCGGACGCCCGGCGCGCTGCCCCAACTTGAAGGTCTGACCCGTCTGGACCTGGACATCGACGGTGGCATTCAATCGGCGTCGGCTGGCGGCCTGACCTTTGCCTCTGACGGGGTGGTGGACATCATCGCCAAGGGTCAGATCGGGGCCGCGGGCGCGCCGCTTGAAATTTCGGCCGCTGATCTGGCGCTGCGCCTCCGGGCGGGCGGGTCCAGCCTTGATACCTATCTGACCGCGATTGACGACATGCGCGTCAGCAAGCTGCTGACCGGCGGCGTGGTCGATATCTTGTCTTCGGCCCGGCTGAAGCTGGATGTGTCGGGCAGCGATGTCACCTCTCTCAGCCTTGTCACCCGCGCGCCGCAGGGTCGTGAGGCTGACATCCTGATCCTTAACAGCGCGAGCTTTGTCGCAGGCGTTCCGGTTACTTTGGCCTCGTCCCGTCACGTGCTGTTCTTCGACAATTCCGAACTGGAGCTCCGGGGTCCGGCGCAGGTTTCGGCGGGCGGCACCATGGTCGGCCATATCATGGGGGCCGAGGGCAGCACTGCGACGTTCCACGCCTCTGGCGATCTTGAGCTTACGGCGTCGGGCGACGTCCGCACCACGCAGATCGACGTGAACGGCGCGCTGAGCGCCGATGCGGGTGGCGATGCGCTGGCCTTGGGTCAGGTGCAGGCGGCAAGCGTTGATCTGGGCGGGCAGCCGTCCACTGATCTGACGGGTCATATCACGGCCGAGCATTTTGTCATTCAAACCGGCACCGTCGGTCAGTCCGCGCCTCTGCGCCTGACCCCGACGACGTCGAAACCGACCCTGTCGCTGCAACTGGCCGGCGGGGGTGAGATGACCATCGACGGCACCAGCAACGTCAACATCACCAACCTGACGAACACTGGCGGGCTGGGCCTGACCCTGACCGCAGACGCAAGCGAGCTGAGCTTTACCAGTGAGGCGACGCTTGCCAGTGGCATCGAGGTGACCGCGGCGCAGATGGATATCGGCAAGACCTTCCGCGCGACGTCCGGTGACATTGAACTGCACGCAACCGCAGGTCACCTGTCGCAACAGGCCGATGGTGCATTGATCGCCGATCAGGGCCTCGTCAATCTGACCGCCTTTGGCCAGCTGTCCTTGGGCAATGTGACCTCTGGCGTGGTGAACCAGCTGGGTGTGGCGCTGACCGCGGGCCAGATCGGTATCTTGGCAGGCACGCAGGTCACGGCCCCGAACGCCCGCGTTTCGATCAAGGCCAGCGGCATTGGCAGCAACCTGCGCCCGATGGTCCTGGACACTGGGGCCATCGACCTCACCGCCAATGACCTGCCCGCGCATCTGCGTCTGACCGGTCAGACCGGCACCATGGGTCGGATCAGCGGCAGCGCGCAACTGGTGGACATCTACGCCGAAAAAGACCTGTTGCTGACGGATGCGATCACCCGCGGGCAGGGCACCCGGACGATCCTGACTTCGCGCTCGGGTAATGTCGACACGGCCAAGGGTCTGACGATGCAGGTCGGCGGTGATCTGACCCTGACCGCCTTTGCGGGTACCATCGGTTCGGAACAGGCCTTTGCCCTGCGCGCTGCCAACGGCACCGTAGATGCGGCGGCCTATGGCGATATCCGCATGGTCGCGGGCGGTGATCTGACGATGGGCTACGCGGTGACGCAGGAAGGCGTTCTGGAGATCACCGCCGAAGACACGCTTCAGATCGCGCTGGCCGGAGCGCAGACGGATCCTTCCTTGGATGCCCTGTCGGTCGATTTGACGGCTTGGGGCTCTGATACCCCGCTCAATACTGCGCCCACCACGACCCCGGATGTGCAATCGCTGTCCACCTACCCGGTCTTCACTGTGGCCGGAGAGGATGCAGGCAATTCGTCCGGCGGTGGCTCGGGTGGCGACGGATCCGGTGATGGTGGTGACACGAGTGGCGGAGATACGTCCGGTGGTGACAACACTGGCGGTGGAGATACGTCCGGCGGGGGCGACAACACGGGCGGCGGAGATACGTCCGGCGGTGGCGACAACACGGGCGGCGGAGATACGTCCGGTGGCGGCGACAACACGGGCGGAGGAGATACCTCCGGCGGCGGTGACAACACGGGTGGCGGGGATACGTCCGGCGGCGGCGACAACACGGGCGGTGGGGATACGTCCGGTGGCGGCGGCAACACGGGCGGTGGGGATACCTCCGGCGGTGGCGACAACACGGGTGGCGGAGATACGTCCGGCGGTGGCGATAACACGGGTGGTGGGGATACCTCCGGCGGTGGCGACAACACGGGTGGTGGAGATACGTCCGGCGGTGGCGACAACGCGGGCGGTGGAGATACGTCCGGCGGTGGTGACAACACGGGTGGTGGAGATACGTCCGGCGGCGGTGACAACGCGGGTGGTGGAGATACCTCCAGCGGTGGCGACAACACGGGTGGCGGAGATACCTCCGGCGGTGGCGACAACACGGGCGGCGGAGATACCTCCGGCGGT
>NZ_JBJGSF010000005.1:0-190404 GCF_045763785.1 Pseudooceanicola aestuariicola
GCGCGGTTGACGGGGCTCGAACCCGCGACCCCCGGCGTGACAGGCCGGTACTCTAACCAACTGAGCTACAACCGCGCGTGAGGGGCGGGATAGGCCATGCCCCCCGACCCGTCAAGGGAAAATGCGGCAGCTTTTGTGTGTGGTGTCGGAACGCTGTGCGACGCCCTGAAACCAGAGGCCCATAAACGACCAAAGGCGCCCCGATGGGACGCCTTGGTATGACGGCAGTGGCGCGGTTGACGGGGCTCGAACCCGCGACCCCCGGCGTGACAGGCCGGTACTCTAACCAACTGAGCTACAACCGCGCAGCTGCCGTGGCGGGTGTATTAGGCGGGGCCGGGTTGGGCGTCAAGCGGGAAACTGGCGTTAAAGGGGGAAAAGTTTCCCCCTTTTGGCCGGGCACCGAAATCCCAGAACCAACCGCCCCCCGCGTACCGCCCCCCACCGCAACTTGCGCCAGTTTAACAGCCATGCGCGGGCAACCACCGATCCCCCTGCTTAACGGTAGCCATCCGCGCCGCTGCGCCTCTATGGTGTCTTTAACAAGCTAAAATGCCCGAGGCCCCCTTGCCCCTTCGTCTTTTCGTGATCCTAGCGCTTCTTTTCGCCACCCCAGTTGCCGCCCAGACCCGCGCCGCGACCGAGGCACAGTTCCGCCAATGGCTGGACCAGACCGTCTGGCCGCGTGCCAAATCCGCACGGGTCAGCCGCGCAACCTTTGATCGGGCGTTTCAGGGCGTCACGCTGAACTGGTCCCTGCCCGATCTGGCCCCGCCCGGATCGTCGGGCGTGCCGCAGAAACAGCGCCAGTCCGAATTCTCAAGCCCCGCCAGATACTTCAGCGCCGGTTCGGTGAACGCGGCAACATCGACCGGGCGTCAAATGGCGCGCCAGCACGCACAGGCGTTGGCCCGCGCTGAACAGAAAACCGGCGTCCCCGGGCGCATCATTCTTGGCATCTGGGGCCGTGAAAGCGGCTATGGCCGCGCAGCGATCCCCGAAAACGCCTTCCGCACGCTTGGCACGCTTGGCTTCATGGGCCGCCGGGCAGACTATTTCCGCGACGAATTGATCGCCGCGCTTCAGATTGCACAGGCCGGGCACGCGCCCTCGGCCGCGATGAAAAGCAGCTTTGCTGGGGCCTTGGGTCAGCCGCAGTTCATGCCCACAAGCTTTCTGAAATACGCCACTGACGGCAATGGCGACGGCCACGCCGATATCTGGCGATCCGAGGCTGATACCATCGCCTCGATCGCCAACTATCTGGCACAGCACGGCTGGGTGCCGGGCCGCGACTGGGGGTTCGAGGTCACAGTGCCTGCGTCGGTCTCCTGCTCTTTGGAAGGTCCGGATCAGGGCCGCCGGATCAGCGACTGGACCGCCATGGGGATCAAACGCGTCTCTGGCCGCCCTTTCCCGGATCACGAAGCCCGCGCTAAAGGCTTTCTGCTGATGCCCGCAGGCCGCCACGGCCCCGCCTTCATCGTCACGCCCAATTTCTACGTGCTGAAGGATTATAACATGAGCGACCTTTACGCGCTTTTCGTCGGGCACATCGGCGACCGGATTCAATACGGATCGGGCGACTTCACAGGCCGTTGGGGCGACGTGGGCCGCATGTACCGATCCGATGTTGCAAAGCTGCAGCGCGCCTTGGAACGAATGGGCCATGATGTCGGCGGCGCCGATGGCTTGCCCGGTTTCCGAACCCGTCGGTCCATCGGTCGCTGGCAAGAGGCCACGGGCCAAGCCGCCACATGTTTTCCCACACCTGCACTGGTGCGGGCGATTTCCAATTAATCAGAAGGGGAATGGTGGGTGATGAGAGACTCGAACTCCCGACATCTTCGGTGTAAACGAAGCGCTCTACCAACTGAGCTAATCACCCGTGAAGCGCCGATTAGCAAAAGAACAGCCCCCCTCGCAAGCCCAATATGACCAATCCTGACATTATCGTCTTTACCGACCTCGACGGCACCCTACTGGACCACCGTGATTACAGCTGGCAGGCAGCCGATCCGGCGCTGCAAATGATGCGGGACAAGGGCTGGCCGGTCATCCTTGCGTCGTCCAAAACCGCCGCCGAAATCGCGCCCCTTCGGGCCGAGGTCGGGTTTGATCACTGCCCCGCCATCGTCGAAAACGGCGCAGGCATCCTGCCCGCCGGTGCGTCCCCCGACAACAGCGCCGACGCCTATACCCGCCTGCGTGCGGCGCTGGACAGCCTCCCCGACCAGTTACGCCAGAAATTCAAAGGCTTCGGCGACATGAGTGACGCAGAGGTCGCGCAGATCACCGGCCTTCCCCTGCCCCAAGCCACACTTGCCCGCCAGCGCGCCTTTTCCGATCCGGGCCTCTTTGACGGGACCGAGGCCGAAGAAGACGCCTTCGTCGCCGCGCTGAGTGACCTGGGCCTGCACGCGCGACGCGGCGGACGCTTCCTGACCCTGTCCTGGGGCGGCACAAAGGCCGACCGCATGGACGACATCCTGAAAACCTACGGCCACCCCACCAGCATCGCGCTTGGCGACGCGCCCAACGATGTGGAAATGCTGGAAAAAGCCGATCACGGCGTGATCATTACCAATCCCGATGGCAAGCCGCTGCCGCAACTGCCCGGAGAATCCGCAGGCTGCATCCGCCGCAGCACAAAACCGGGACCAGCAGGTTGGAACGCCGAAGTCATCGCGCTACTGTCAAACTTAACGACCATTTAAAGGACAGACCCCGTGGCGGATTTTCATCAAAACGGCAATATCGCCACACTCCACAACCTGCGCACCCGCACCACCGATCAGATCACGCAGGAACTGCTAAGCTATTCGGCAAACAGAAAAATTTCTCTGATCCTGCCCTCGCTCTATTCCGAGCTTGAGGGCGACGCGCTGCCCAACATCCTGAAAGAGCTGTCAGAGGTTCCCTACCTCCACCGCATCGTCATCGGCCTCGACCGCGCGGACGAGGCGCAATATCGCCACGCCCGCGAGTTTTTCTCGGTCCTGCCGCAGAACCACGTGGTGATCTGGAACGACAGCCCCCGCATGAAACAGATCGAAGCGCGGCTGGAAGCACTGGGCCTTGCGCCCACCGAACCCGGCAAGGGCAAAAACGTCTGGGGCTGCCTTGGCTTCCTGCTGGCCTGCGCCGACAGCGACGTGGTCGCGATCCACGATTGTGACATCGTGACCTACGAAAAGGACATGCTGGCACGGTTGGTCTATCCGGTGGTGAACCCGAATTTTCCCTATCAGGTGGCCAAGGGCTATTACGCCCGCGTCGGCAACGGCAAGATCAACGGCCGCGTCGCCCGCATGCTGGTGTCGCCCCTGCTGATCGCAATGAAAAAGGTCATCGGAGACCGCGACTACATCGATTTCCTGCGCGCCTTCCGCTATTCGCTGTCCGGCGAATTCGCCATGCGCACCGCCATCCTGCCCGACTTGCGTATCCCCTCCGACTGGGGGCTGGAAATCGGCGTGCTGTCAGAGGCTTGGCGCAACCTTGCCCCGAAATCCGTCTGTCAGGTCGAAATCGCGGATCACTACGATCACAAACATCAGGATCTGTCCGAAGACGACAAATCCAAAGGCCTCAGCCGCATGTCCATCGACATCTGCAAGGCGGTCTTCCGCAAATTGGCCGCCGATGGCACCGTCTTCAACGAAGAGGTTTTCCGCACGCTCAAAGCGACCTACTACCGTTCGGCCCTCGACCTGCTGGAAGCCTATTACAACGACGCCATGATGAACGGCCTGACGGTGGACCGACACACCGAAGAAAAAACCGCCGAGCTTTTCGCCAACAACATCATGGAAGCCGGCCGCACCTTTTTGGAAAACCCCTCTGAAACGCCCTTCATTCCAACGTGGAACCGCGTCCACGCGGCCGACAATTCCTTAATGACGGATATGCTCAAAGCCGTGGCTGCAGATCTGAAGGATTACGCCTGACGGGGCTCTGCCCCCTTGAGCCTGCGGCTCAATTCCCCCGGGAATATTTAAAAGACCAAAGAACACATGGGCCGCGCCTGTACCTTCTTTGGTCCAATAAATATTCCTGGGGTCTGGGGCAAAGCCCCAGTCCGAACCATCCACCTTACGCGCGGTTGGTAATCCAGCGACATTGATAAGGCGCAAAGGCAATATGCCGCTCCGCCGGATCAATCGCCTCGCCCGAGATCAGATCGACCCAGTCTTCGCCCTCAATCAGGTTGATGGCAAAGGGATCGATTTCCAGCGCGTCAGCCGAGACATTGTGCAGTGCAAAGATCGACTGGTCGCGATCAAGGCTCTGACGCCACAGACCGAATATCCGCTGGTCCAATTGCAGCGTGAACTGCGTCGCATTGGGGTGGAAGGCGCGCTGACGACGGCGGATGTCGATGCGGCGCTTCATCTCTTCCAGCACGATATGCTGGTTCGTGCCGGGGTCGGCCAGAAGTGACTGTAACTGGCTGTAATCCCAGCGATGCCGATTGATCGCCCGGTTATGGCCGGACTTCTCTACCCCGTCGTGATCGTTGGGCGTCGCCAGCAGGGAATGGATGTAGAAGGCCGGGATGCCTTCCAGCGCCATGACCAACGTCTGAGAGGTCAGGAAGCGCGCGATCTGGTGGTCGTCTTCACCATCGAACGTGCCTTTCATCGCCTCGAACCATGTGATGTTCAGCTCGTAGGGCGACTCTCCGCCTCCCGGCAGCGCGCGCATGGAGACACGGCCCCCAAAGCTGCGGATCGTCTCGATCACTTTGGCCGTATCCTCGGGCGTCAGGATGCCTTCGGCGGGGCGCATGCCGATACCGTCGTGGCTGGCGGTAAAGTTCAGGTAGGCGCAGCCCAATTGCGCCGGCGGCATCGCACCCTGCCAGCGGATCAGACGATCCGCGCGGCCCGACATCATCGCGTGCAGCACCAGCGGCGGGAGAGAGAAGTTGTAGACCGCGTGCGCCTCGTTCCGGTTGCCGAAATAGGACAGGTTTTCAGCATTGGGCACGTTGGTTTCGGTCAGCAGGATCAGCGGCTCCATCGCGAAATCCGCCAGCAGCCGCATCAGCCGTACGATGGCATGGGTCTGCGGCATATGGATCGATTTGGTGCCCACCTCTTTCCAGATGAAGGCCACCGCATCCAACCGCAGGATACGCACGCCATTGTCGATGTGCAGCCGCATAACCCGCAGAAATTCCAGCAGAACTTCGGGGTTCGAAAAATCCAGATCAATCTGGTCATGGCTGAAGGTACACCAGACATGGCGCGGCCCGCGGGATGTTTCGACCTCGCGCAGCAGGGGCTGGGTTCTGGGGCGGACGACCTCGCTCAGGTCATCGTCGGGCGAGGCTTCAAAGAAGAACCGGTCATAGGGCTCGTGCCCCTGAAGGTAGCCGTTGAACCAGTTCGACTGCGACGACACGTGGTTCAGCACCAGATCGGACATCAGCAGGAATTCCGACCCGATCCGTTGAATATCCTGCCAGTCGCCCAGCGTCGGGTTCACCGCGCGGTAGTCGGTAACCGCAAAACCGTCGTCCGAGGTATAGGGGAAGAACGGCAGGATATGCACGCCGTTGACCACGCCCGCCATTTCGCGGTGCAGAAAGTCTCGCAGCAAATCCAATGGCTTGTGCTGACCGTCAACGATAGAGTTGCCGTAGGTGATGACCAGCGCATCGCGTTCCGACCATTGCCGATTGCCGGGCACGCGACCACGTTTGCGGTGGCCCGTGCCTTCGGGCCAAAAGGCATCGACGATTTGCTGCGCCAGTGTTTCGGGGGACTGGTCAGGGTAAATTTGCCCGATCAGCGTGTGCAACCGGGCGTGGAACGTAGCGTCGAAATCTTGCATGCTGTCCCAAAAGCTTTCCCTTCACTTTCCAGATCACGCCCCGAGGCGCAAGAGGAAGCACGGACCAGCGCGGGCCAGACCCCGCCTTCCCGCGCCCCCTGCATGGAATTCATGCGTTGGGGCCACCGACGCGGCTTTGAAATCTGAGGGTGAAATACATCATTCGTTCGGCACATGCTGTCCGATGGTCCACCGGACCACCCAGTCCAGCCCCAAAAAGCAGCGTTTCCACCTGTACCGTCACGTGCTGTGCAATGTGGACCGAACACCCCATCCGAAGGGGTAAACAAGTTGACTCGGCGGCAAGAATCCGCCCACTTTAACCGGCAAATGCCTGCCGATATTTCGCGGCGGGCTGGCGACTGCCTTGGGGGATTTACTTAAATGTTTGATCAGCAGCCGAAAATTACCGCGCCTTTCACCAGCTATATCGATTCAGCGACCAGCTTCGCCGGGGTGGTCCAGTCCACCGAAATTAAAGCAGATGAACAATTAATCTGCCGTAACGATGTGGAGCCGATCACCCTGCCCCGCGATCCGATGGATCGGCGCGCAGCGCTCAAGGCCTTCGCGGCCCGCAACCGCGCGGTTCTCGCCGCTGGCGGCGTGGCGAGCATTCTGGTCCTTCTATCGGCACCCACCGCAATGGCACAGTCCGGACCGGTCAGCGCGTCTTCTATCGAAGGCGTCACCAACGTCGCGGTGAACGCGGACGGCACCGTCACCCTGACCATGGCGGACGGCCAGCAGATGGTTCTGCAGGCGCAAAACGTGACGATCACCCCCGACGGCACGGTTCTGGTATCCCAAGCCACCGCAGAGGCCGTGGCCGAAGCGGCAGGCCTTGGTGGCGCGACCGGCGGCGGTCTGGCTGGCGCAGGGATGGGCGGCGCAGCGGCGGGCCTGGGCGGTGTCTTGCTGGCAGGCGCAGCAGGCGGCGGTGGCGGCGGTAGCACGGGTGGCGGCGAAGCACCTGCCCCGGTCACGACCGGCGGTTCTGTTGTCGACGGCTATATCGTCGGTGCCCGCGTTTTCCGCGATGTGAACAACAACCTGAAATACGACGCTGGTGTCGATATCTCGGGCGTCGGCGGCGCAGACGTCTTTACCAATGAAACCGGCGGCTTCTCGGGCCTGCTGGACGGCACGGCCAAGATCGTCGCTGTCGGCGGTATCGACAGCTCGACCGGTAAGGCCTTCACCGGCGTCATGACCGCACCGGCCGGCTCCACCGTCATCACCCCGCTGACCACGCTGGTCCAGTCGCTGGTGGACAAAGGTCAAACGGCCGAAGACGCCTCGGCCACCATCGCGACGAAACTGGGCCTGACGCTTGGCGAAGGCGAAACGCTTTTGAACATCGACCCGGTGGCCAAGGCCGACGCGGGCGACACAGCAGCCCTGAAAGCCGCCGCAAAGATCGCCAACGTGATCAACCTTGCCGCTGCAGATGCGGACGACAAAGAGGCCGCCTCTGAAGCCGCCTCCAAGGCGCTGGCGGACGCGCTTGAGGCATCTGACGATGGCGACCCGGACCCGCTGACCAACCAAGACACCATCAAAGAGGCCTTCAGCGCCGCCGCCAAGGCCGACGATCCCGACGCGGACGACGAAGCCGTTGAAGCCAAGGCGACGCAAAAGGCCACCGCCACCAAGACCGCCAACGACAGTGTCGACGCGGCTGGGACCACCGATGACATTGCGGCCGTTCAGGAAGTCGTGCAGGGCGAGCTGGCCGAAACAGTCAGCTCTGGCGGCGACGTCAGCACGGTGGATGTCGAACAGGCGGTGAAAGACATTGTGCCCCTGCGCCCGACATTCGACGGCGACTACTCTGGCCTGCGGAACGCATTCAGTGTGGAAGACGGCTATGTCGTCAATGGCTCTGGCCGCGCCGGCTCGACGGTCGAGGTTACACTGGGCACCGTTACGAAAACCACGGTCGTCGATGCGGAAAACCGCTGGACGCTGACGTTCGAGGCCTCTGAAATCGTCACCGGCGATTTCACCATGAGCGCCCGTGCAAAAGATGCCGCGGCAACGGCTGACACGCCGTTCTCCACCGCGCGCACTGTGGCGGTCTCCTTCGATGTGGACGGCCCTGACGCCCCGACCGATGTCAGCATTGGCGAAGACACCGTCGTCAGTGGCGATGAACTGGGCAGTTTCCTTATCTCCGGCCAGACCGAACCGGGCGCGACGCTGAATGTCATTCTCAGCACCGCCGAAGGCGTGCAGGTCAGCGCGTTTGAGGCCGCCGTCGCCGGCGATGGGTCGTTTTCCGCCGCCATTCTGAACTCTTTGCAGGACGGCTCCTATGTGGCCCGTTTTGAACCGACGGACGCGAACGGCAACCCGGGCACCCCGTCAACTTTTGACTTCAGCGTCGATACAACCGGACCGATCGCTGCACTGAACCCGATCCCCGGTCTGAATAGCGCCAGCGGTGACACCTTCGATGTAACCGGCGCGACCGAAGCAGGTGCCGAGGTTACGGTCTACTTCTCGGGCCCCGACTACTCTGCAGCTCCACAGACAGTGACGGCAGATGGCAACGGCATCTTCTCGGCCACGTTCGATGTGCCTGATGCGGACGGCGCCTATTCCGCCTATGCGACTGCGGTCGATGCCTTTGGAAACTCAGGTCCCACCTCTGACCTTCGGGATGTCGCGGTTGATGTGACGGCTCCGGCAGCTCCGGCTCTGACCGTGGTCCCGGTCTTCAACGCTTCTACCGGCACTGGGGTCGAGGTTTCGGGCACGGCAGAGCCGTTCAGCAGCGTCCGCATCACCTTCGGCGAGCGCACCGTCAACTATGGCACTGACGAAACCGGCGCATTCAGTGCAACCTTCCCGATCCCCGCTGACGGCGATTACACCGTCACCGCGATAGCGACGGATGGCGCAGGCAACCCCTCTGCCCCGGCGACTTCAGACATCACCGTGGACACGACGACGCCGATCGCGACCCTGACCGTCGATGATGTCTACGGCATCTCGGATTTCCCCGTGACCTTGACCGGTACGGTCAGCGAAGCGGTCTCGGAACTGACGGTGGACTACGGCGGCGCCTCCCCGGCGGTTGCGACGGTCAATTCCGATCTCAGCTTCACGGTCGAGATCCCGGACCTGCCCAACGGCGACACGTCCCTGACGTTGAATTTCGAAGACGTCGCAGGCAACAGCGGCACCGCAACGCAGGTCATCAGTGTCGATAAATTCGGCCCCGTTGAAGCGACGAATGTCGCCGTGTCGGGCGACAATGTCGTGGATGATGACGACGGGACGACCTTCCAGGTCACCGGTACGACCGAACCCGGTGCGACGGTTGAATTTACGATCTTCAACACCTTGGGCGAGGTGCCCGGCGCCAGCGGTACCGCCACGGCCGATGCCAACGGTGACTTCGCCGGCGCTCTTCCGCTTCTGCCGAATGGCGACTACAGCGTGCGGATTACCGCCATTGACGACGCGGGGAACAAATCGTCCAATGTTTTCCAGACCTTCACCGTCTCCCTGACGGTCGAACCCGCGCCCGACGTCACCGCGCCCGACGCACCGACGCAGCTTACGATTTCCGCCGACAACATCGTGGACAACGACGACGTGACGGCCGGATCGGTGTTCGTACAAGGCAACGCCGAAGCCGGTTCCAGCGTCCTGCTGCGCGTACTGGACAACGACGGCCCCGTTGACGGACTGGAAGCGACCGTAGTCGCCGATGGCTCTGGCACCTTCTCGGCCCAGATCGACCTTCCGACCGAAGGCGATGCTGCACCGGCGAATGGCACCTACACGCTTCAGGCTATCGCGACGGATGCGGCAGGGAACAGTTCTACCGCTGGCACGCAAGAATTTACTGTGAATGTTACTGCCGATACCGGCGGTGAGGAAACGCCCGTTCTTACGGCGCTTTATGGTGCGCCCGTCGACGCGACCGAAACATTGACACGTGCTTTCGAATTCGCTTCGCAAGCTGGATCTGGGGTGGTCGTGAACGGTGCGCCCGGCAATGGCACTATCCCTGGCGTCATGTCGATTTTCCTTCCCGCAAGTGCTGGCGACCTGGCCTTCCTCACGATCTATTTCCGTGGGACAGACATCACAGCGACGGACTACAACGATTTGCAGACCGCTTCGGGTAACGTCGAAGAAATCTGGATCGCTCAGAACGCTGTAGAAACCAAACTCAGCGGCCTAGACATCGACATTCAGACGCTGCTCACCGCGCTGGGCGATGTCGCTGCTTCGGGCACGGGCGGTGCCGAATACGATTACGGCCCCCTCAATGCTTTGCTGGCGGACTATGCCTTTGATCTGACCGGCTCGTCTGGAAGCGACTTCCTTGAAGGCGGCGCAAACGACGACACCCTGCGGGGCGAAGGCGGCTATGATGAACTGCATGGTCTGGCTGGCGACGACGAACTGTACGGCGGCACCGGGTCAGGCGATGACATGTTCGGCGGCAGCGGTGACGACGTTCTGTACGGCGGCACCGGCTACAACTACTTTGTCGGCGGCGAGGGCAACGACCAGTTCGAAGGTGTGACCCCAACCGGCAACAACGGCAACGAAGCGGCTTATGTCGACAGCCCCAGCGGGATCAATGTCGATCTTGGCGCAGGGACGGCAGCCGACGGGTTCGGTACCACCGACACGCTGAATAACGTCGAACGCGTGCGTGGATCGCTGTTTGACGACACAATCGTCGGCAACGACTCTGACAACGTCTTCCGCCCGTTGGCAGGCAATGACGACGTCGATGGCGGCGGCGGGACGAACGAAATTCGTTACGACCGCGATTACCGGACCTATTCCCGCAGCGGCGAAGAGGTGACAGGCGGCGCTGGCGTCGAAGTAAACTTGGAAGCAGGGACTGCGACCGACGGCTTCGGCGATACCGACACACTGTCGAACATTCAGAACGTGCGCGGCACGAAGTTCTACGACCAGATCACCGGCGACGCGGGCGGCAACGTGCTGCGCGGCATGTCCGGTGACGACGACCTGTACGGCGGCGGCGGTGACGACACGCTTTATGGCGGCAGCGGCTACAGTTACCTGCAGGGCGGCTCTGGAGATGACCAGATCGTCGGCGGCAATGGCGAAAACGATGCGACCGAGGCTGTGTATGTCAGCTCGACCTCTGGCGTGACGGTCGATCTGGGCGCAGGCACAGCCGACGACGGCATGGGCGGGACAGACACGCTCACCAACGTCGACCGGGTTCGCGGGTCGCTGTTTGGCGACGATTTGACCGGCGACTCGGGCAATAACAACTTCCGCGGTCTGGAAGGCAACGACACGATCGACGGCGGCGAAGGGTTCGACACGGCCCGCTACGACCGTGACGCGCGGTTCACCGGTGGCGCCAACGGGGTCGAGGTCAACTTGGCCGACGACACCGCTCGCGACGGGTTCGGCGATACCGATACGCTCGTCAGCATCGAAGCGGCACGCGGAACCGAGTTCGACGATACCTTCATCGGCGACGAGGGCGATAACTGGTTCTTTGGCCTTGGCGGCAACGACACCTACACGGGCGGCGACGGTGCCGACACCTTTGTCGTCAGCGCGGGCACGTCTGTCTTTACCGACTTCGTATTTGGCGAGGATGAGATCGCCTTCCCCGACACGGTAACGCAAGAACAGAAAGACGCGGCCCCCGACAACGCGACCGAGATCACCTTCGAAGGCGCCACGGCGGTTCAGGCCGTCATTGGCGACATGACCCTGATCTTCCAAGGCTATACCCTGGCCGAGTTCCAGGCGGCAGTTGCGAATTCCGGATCTGGCGACGACAGCGTTGGTGGCGGATCGGGCGATGATCCCGTGGTGCCTGAAGGCACGGCAGTCCTTGCGCTGTCCTCTTCGATGGCGCCTCTCGACATACTCGACAAAATCTTTGTCGGTCCCACCCTCGATGCGGACACAAGCGGTACCGGCTCTGGCGGTACGACTTGGGCGGCCAGCACGACGGTCGACGGTGTGTTGTATGAAATCATCGCCACTGGCTCTAACCTAGTCGAAGATGCCGAAGGCAACGTAACAGGCACCGTCACGGCTCTTGAGTTGTACGTCGATGGCGGCGACCCGGTCGTCGAACTGACGGGACTGAACGAATTCGCCGACACGCTGTTCAATGCATTGGGACAGGCACTTCTGTTCGAACGCAGCGAAAACGGTTCCGAAGGCGACCCGCAGCCGTTCCGTGATTTCCTTGGCAGCTACCACTTCGATGTCACCGGCAGCGATCAGCCGGACGAGATCGAAACTGGCGGCGGCAATGACACGATCGAAGGTGGCGCAGGTCTGGATATCATTCGGTCTGGCGCCGGCGACGATTCGCTTTTCGGCGGCTCGGGAGACGACGAGTTCAACGCGGGAAGCGGCGATGACGCGGTCTTTGGCGGGCTGGGCCACGATTACTTTAACGGCGGTCCGGGCAACGACACCTTCGACGGCGGTGTCGAAGAAGGCAGCTATGACCAGGTCAGCTATGTCCAATCCCCCGGCGGCGTCACGGTCGATCTGGGCAATGACACCGCAAGCGACGATGGTTGGGGCGGCATGGACTACCTGCCCAACGTCCGCGCGGTGCGCGGGTCGATGAACGACGACAGCATCAAGCTTGGCGATGACGGCGGTTTCGTGCGCGGCCTGGCGGGCAATGACACGCTGGAGGGTGGCTCTGGCGAAAATGATCAGGTGCGGTACGACCGGGATGACCGTTACGGCGGCAACCTTGGCGTGATCGTCGATCTGGGCTCGAACGGCGTTGGCTATGCGCAGCGTGACGGGTTTGGCGACACTGACAGCCTGGCGGGCTTCGAACATGTCTGGGGCACGAAGTACGGTGACGACATCACCGGCAGCGACTTCAACAACCGCCTGATTGGCGGGTCGGGCGACGACACGCTGGACGGTGGTCTTGGTGATGACACACTAGAGGGCGGAGCTGGCGCAGATGACCTCATCTACTCTGGTGGGCACGATGTCTTCGTCGGCATGGACCTCATGGAAGATTATCTGGAACTCCCCGAAGGATTTAATGACGGGGTCGTCTACACAGCACTACTTGGAGCAACAGACCAAACCTATGACGGTGAAAACGCCGTTCGGGTTGATTTCGACGCAGACAACAGCCTAACGCTGGTTGGCGTAAGCAAATATCAATTGTTCAACGCCTTCACGCTGTCGCAGGAAACAACGGTGATCTTCGACACCGACGCGGTCGCGGTGGACTACGTCGCGGCAGTGTCGCTGAACGGGCTATTGCAACTGGCCGCAACTGGGGTCGATGTGAACCCTGATGGGACCTACATGTACTTTACCGCGATGGTCGACGGAACGTCCTTCTCGGTCGGTTTGGACGGTCAAAACCTGGCCTACGATACCGGACTGGGCCCCTCTGGCTACATCAGCCATGTGTGGGTCTTCGACGAGCAGGACAACGTCATCGGGACCATCGAGAACTTTCAGATGTCCTTCACTTCGCTGGCGTCTGCAATTACCGCAGCCGGGGATGACGAGTTAGAGCAGGCGCGCATTCTTGCGACCGATGACTTTGGCGATCCACGCTCTGTCAGCTACCTTGGGTCCGAGGGTAACGACGTCATAATAGGTTTTGCGGATGGTGACGCCGGTCTGGAAATGCCCGGTGGGTTGGGCTTGATCTACAGCGGTCCCGGCGATGACATCATTGGCTTGCTAGGTGGCGATGCCTATATCGACGCAGGTCCCGGGATGAACACCATCGCGATCGGCGGGACATTCACAACTGAAGAAGGCTCGGTAACGCTGGAAGATGGCTCAACCGGGATCGTCCTACAACTGGATGATACGTTTGAGGACAACGGGTCTGGCGACGATGCCAACGTCCTTGGCATCTCGGGCTTTGATTTCTCAGACACCGCAACCGGCGATTTCTTGGTCGTTCACAGCGACATGGAAATCGGTGTGGAAATCCTTGTGACCCAGCCTGCAGATATTTCCAACTTCACCCCGCAGGAGGTTCTGGACGCGTATAACTCTCTTGCGGCGAACGCAGCGGAGGGCGACATCAAGCTCTGGCTGACTGTTGAAGAGACAGGCTCCGCCAACGACGTCGCATACCTCTATTCGTTCGGTGAGAACGAGCGAGACTTTGACGTTGAAGCGGTCTTCGTAAACTACGCTGGCTCTGCCCTCGATTTCACCGCAGAAGATCACACTTGGGTTGTGCCGCCGTTGTTTGGCTAAGCCGGTTGCTTACGCCTCATGACTGACGAAGTTCTAAATGACACCAAAACGGGGTCCGGTTTCACAACCGGGCCCCGCAACGCGCCGCGAAGACCGCCGCAGCGCGTCATTCCAGTTGATCCGGAAACCACCCATGGCAAGGGCTGGCGCCGTCCGCCTGACTTGGGGTTTCTGAACGAAATCGGCGTCTGTCCAATCACCGTGCAGGAATGCACCCGGTTGGCGGCCCACGTCCCGATCCTGTTCCGCAAGACGCGCGACCGGGTCGAGCCGATGGCGGTATTCAGATTGTTCAAATCGCAAAGCCATTCGTTCCTAGGACCGGACAATCGCCTGATCCGCAGCGCGCGACCGCTGGCGTCTGTCGTCTATCCATTCGTCGCCATGCCGGGACCCAACGCAGATAGCCTGCGCCTTGGGTTCGATGCCGAAAGCGGACTGATGATCCCCGAATGGGAAAATGATGCGCAGGCCTTTTTCACGCCCACAGGCGGGCTGGACCCCTTGGTCGAAAAGATTGCCAAATCGATGGTCCAGACGCAGCAACTGCTGGCGCTGGCCCGTATCGCCGCCAAGGCGCTGGACTCTGCCGGGTGCCTGATCCCCGTCCGGGCCGAAGACCAGCCAATGCGCACCGCAGCCTTCTGGTCCATCCACCGCCCGACCCTTGACGCTCTGCCCGCCGAAAAGCTGGCCGATTTGCATCACAAGGGGGCTTTGGCACTGGCCTATTCGCAGCTAACCTCTCTTGAAGCCTTGCGGGTGGTAATGACCGGGGGTATCGGAAAGGCTGGTCAGCCTGCCACGCCGGCCACATCGCAATCCAGTGGGGAGGATGCTGAGATGGAGGGGTTCCTCGCCGTGCTTGCGCAGGATTTGGTGGAGGATGGTTTCGATGACCTCTAGCCCCCACCGTTCAATCAGCCGCGCCGCTTTCCGCCTGCCCCTGCTGTCTGCGCTGGCCCTTGCGGGCTGCACCGACATGCCCTCCTTTGGCGCGAAAACCGCGCCCGCGACACCCTTGGCGGCCGACACCACGGCGACCTCTGGCCCGGCGATCCGCACCCCGGTGCCCGCCCCCGCCTCGGCCCGTCTGTCCGGCAACATCTCCTCCACAAGCTTCGGGTCCGAAGTACGTGCGGCCATGCTCGCCTCTCCGGTCACGCTGTCCAACGCGGCGACCGTGCGCAGCGCGCGGGCGTTGGTGGATGCGGAACGCGGGGCGTATATGCCTCAGGTCGTCTTTGAAACGGATGTGACGACCTCGGGTACCACGCCGGAACTGGCCCTGACGCAGCTTGTCTATGACGGCGGCGCGACCAAGGCGCGGGTCAAGGCCGCCACCGTCCAAGCCTATCAGAACCGCGAAGATCAGGTCGCCGCGTTGGCGTCGGAAACCCTGCGCGCTGTCGAGGCCGCGATCACGCTGGAACGCGCGCGCCGCTTCGCCTCTGTCGCGCGGTCGAATGAAGCACAACTGTCGCGTCTGCGGTCCATCGTGCGCGACCGTGTGGATGCGGGCGCAGGCTCCACCGCGGACCTGTTGGCCGCCGAAAGCCGCCTGACCCGCGCGCAATCCGACACGCTAGAGGCAGACGCCGCGCTGAAACAGGCCATCGGGAATTATACCGAGGTCTTCGGCAAGCCGCCCGCCAGCACGCCGGACGTGCCCGACGCCCCTGCCCTGAAATCCACCGATATCCAGACGATCATCGCGGCCTCGCCCCGGATGACATCGCTGCGGCTGGCGCGGGAAAAGGTGGATCACGAAATCGCCGCGCTGACGGCCGATGGTTTTCCCCGCCTGTCGGTGCGCGCAGCCAGCGGTCTGGGCCAGCGGCCCGGCAATCAGCGCGATCTGCAGGCCGGTCTGAACGTCACCGTCCCGATTGCCACCGGCGGTCAGCGCAAGGCGCGCATCGCCTCGGCCCAGGAACGCGCTGTGGCACTTGAGGCCGATCAGGAACGCCTGCGCCGCGCCTTGGTGCGTGGTCTGAGCGAAGCACAGAACGAAATCTCCAGCCGTCGCACCCGTCTGGCCAATGCCCGCCGCGCCGTGAACACCGCGGATCAGGCGCTGGCCTCGGCGCAGGATCAGTTCTCGATCGGGCGGGCCACGGTCACCACCCTCTTGGACAGTCAGCGCGACGTGGCCGAAGCCCAACGCAACCTGGCTGAGATCGAGGCCGCGACCAAGCTGGACGGATATGCCCTTCTGGGGCTGACCGGGGACATCCTTGACGCCTTCGGCATTCCCAACCCGCGCACGTCGATCATCCTGCCGGACGTGGCCCGGTGAACGACCTTAGCGGCCAGACGACCAGCGCGGCTCAGGGCCTAGAAACGGCCCTGATGGACCTAAGCGACCGTCTGGGCCGCCCAATCAACCGCGTCGGGCTTTATGCGGTCTTCTCAGGCTCTAATCGGGCTTACGAGGTCACGGATGCAGTGCGCGCGGCGGAACACGCGGGCTTTACCGCCCAGTTCGGCGCGCTGAAGCTGGGTGATCTGTCAGAACCCCTGCTGCCGCTGATGGCGATCACCGAAAGCGGATCGGCCCTGAACATCATCGGCAAGGATGCCAAGGGGTACGAGGTTTTCGACCCCGCCACCCAATCCACCCGCACCCTGACGCAGGCCGAACTGGCCCCACTATGGTCCGGGCATGTGCTGCGCCTGTCCATCGAACACGGCACGCAAGAGCAGCCCGCCGCGCGCCGTCACTGGTTCTGGGGCACGCTGGCAGAACACAAATGGTCCTATATTCAGGTGCTTGTGGCCGCTGCCGTGTCCAACATCCTTGGCCTTGGCACATCGCTGTTCACCATGGTCGTCTATGATCGCGTCCTGCCGAACGAAGCCATCGAAAGCCTGATCGCCCTGACCATCGGCGTCGCCATCGCGCTTGGGTTCGACCTGATGATCCGCACCCTGCGCGCGCGCTTCATCAACTCTGCCGGGCAGACGGCGGACCGCAAGATGGCACAGCGGATCTTCGATCAGATCCTCGGGCTGCGGCAAAAGGCGGGCGTCAGCACTGGCGCGCTTTCGTCATCTCTGCGCGAATTCGAGACGCTGCGGGATTTCTTCACCTCGGCCACCGTGATCGCCATGGTCGATCTGCCGTTCATCTTCCTCTATATCTTCGTGATCTGGCTGATCGGCGGGCCTTTGGCCTTGGTTGCGGGCGCGGCCGTGCCGATTGTGATCCTGATCTCTCTGGCCGTGCAGCCGATCCTGAAACGCATGGCGGATGCGGCCAAGGAAGACGGCCAATCCAAACAATCCGTGCTGGTGGAATCCATCGGCGGGCTGTCTACGATCAAGGTCACAGGCGCCGCACCATGGCTGCGCGCCCGCTGGGACGAAGCCGTGGGGCTGCAGGCCGATCACGCCGGAAGATCCCGCGATGTCAGTCAGGTGGCGCTGAACGTCACCTCTTTTGTCCAGCAATCCGCGCAGGTGCTGATCGTGTTTTTCGGTGTCTTCCTGATCCGCGAAGGCGTCACGTCCATGGGGGCGCTGATCGCCTGTGTGATCCTGACGGGCCGGACCCTTGGCCCCTTGGCGCAGATCGCGCAGGTGCTGACCCGGATCAATCAGGCCGCCACCGCCTATCGCACCATCGACACGCTGATGAGCGCGGAAATCGACCGCCCAACCGACCGCCGCTGGCTGTCGCGCAATCAGGTCCGCGGCGACATCACCTTTGACAACGTGGTCTTTGGCTACGACGGCCCTGCCGGTCCGGTGCTGAACGGGGCCAGCTTTCAGATACAGGCGGGCGAAAAGGTCGCCGTTCTGGGCCCTGTCGGGTCCGGCAAAAGCACCTTGGCGCAGCTGGCGCTTGGGCTGTATTCGCCCGACGAAGGCCGCGTGCTGATCGACGGCGTGGACCTACGCGCCATCGACCCCGGCGACCTGCGCCGCAACATGGGTGCGCAACTGCAGGACACGTGGCTGTTTTCTGGCACGGTCAAGGAAAACATCGCCGCGGGGGCCATCGCCCTAAGCGACGAACACCTGCTGCAAAAGGCCCGGATCGCCGCCGTGGATGATTTCGTCCGACTGCACCCGCATGGCTATGATATGCGCATGGGCGAACGGGGTCAGGGCCTCTCGGGCGGGCAGCGGCAATGTATCTCTCTGGCGCGCGCGCTGATTGGCGATCCGCCCATTCTGGTGCTGGACGAACCCACCGCCAACATGGACGTGCAGACCGAAGACCGCGTGATCAAGGCGCTAAAACGCGAGGTCGCGGACCGCACGCTGATGGTGGTGACACACCGCACATCTCTTCTGGCTCTGGTGGACCGGGTGATCGTGGTGGAACAGGGCAAGGTCAGCTTTGACGGGCCCAAGGCAGACCTGTTGCGAAAGCTGAAAGAACAACAGGCCAAGGCATGAGCGGACCGGATTTCAAAGCCATATCGAGAGAGCTGAACGGCAAACCGCCGATCTCGGCCTCTTTGTTGCTGGTGGTGATCATGATCCTGCTGGGCACGCTGCTGGCCTGGGCCTCGGTCACCGAAATCGATGACGTGACCCGCGCGCAGGCCCGCGTGGTACCCTCAGAAGAACTGCAGGTCGTCCAAGCGGCGGAAACCGGCCAAGTCGTTGAAATCCTTGTCACCGAAGGCGAAACCGTCACCGCAGGCGATCCTTTGCTGCGGCTGGACCCCACCCTGCTGCGCGCGCAGTTCGACGAGGCGCGCGAACAGGCACAGGCCCTGCGCATCCGGATCACCCGGCTGGAGGCAGAGCTGGAGGGCGAGACGCCGGAATACGACGCCGATCTGGCCGAGGCCGCGCCGCGCATGGTGGCTGTCGAACGTGCCGTGCATCTGGGTAACGTCGCGCGTCTGAATGACGAATTGGCCCTGATCGAAAGCCAGCGCCGCATCCTGTCCAAGGAACGCGACCGCGCAGATCGAGAGGCCGAATTGGCCCAGACCAGCCGGGGTCTTGTCGGGGAAGAAGTCGCCCTGATCGCGCCACTGGTCGAGCGCAAGATCGAACCCGAAACAACCCTGATCGCCCTGCGCCGCGAAGCCGCGCGGCTGGACGGTCAACTGGCCATCGCACTGGCCGACAAAGGCCGCATCGACAGCCAAGAGGCGGATCTGGTGGAACAAGAAGCTGCCCTCCGCTCTCGATTCCGGGCCGACGCGTTGGAACAGCTGTCACAAGCGGTGACCGAACTGTCGGCGCTGGAACAACGCCTGCCCGCGCTTGAAGCCCGCGCCGGCCGGGCCGAACTGAAGGCCCCCGTCGGCGGCGTGGTAAACCAAGTTCTGGTCGCCACCTTGGGCGGAGTCGTGCAGCAAGGTCAGACACTTGTGGAAATCGTACCCGTCGGGTCAACCAAGCGGGTCGAAGCCTACGTTGCCCCGCAGGACATCGCCTTTCTGCGTCCCGACCAGCCCGTCAAGGTCCGCCTGACGGCCTATGACGCGTCGCGCTATGGGGCGCTGGATGGCCACATCACCCGCATCGGGGCCGACGCCGTCACCGCCCCTGACGGAGAGTCGCGGGTTTTCGTCGTCGCCATCGAATACGAAGGCGAACTGACCGACGCCGATGGCGAACCGCTGGACGTCATCCCCGGCATGGTGGCCGAGGTGGATATTCTGTCGGAAAAGAAGACGGTGCTAAGCTACCTGACCCGCCCCGTGGTCCGGGTAAAAGATCGCGCGTTCAGGGATTAATCTTCCGTTTCAGCACCTTACGGCTGAAGGATCGCACTGTGCGCTGCCCCCACATACCAACGGTATCAGGCATCACAGCGGATATTTCCAAGCGTGCAAATCACCGAAAACCGGGGGAATGGTGGGTGATAAGAGATTTGAACTCCTGACATCTTCGATGTGAACGAAGCGCTCTACCACTGAGCTAATCACCCTCAGGCACGCTCTTTAGCCCTGATTTTTGTCCTTCGCAACCCCGACCGTGCGGGGAATCGCTGGCGATGTCTCTTCTGCCGGGCCGCTTGTCGTGGGTCGGGCATCCTGTCGCACACGCACCTCGATCACGCGGCGGCCATCCTTGGGTTTGACCTGCTTGACCTTCAGCTTACCCAGCCCCGGAAGCGTCACGCCGCGTTCCTCGGCCAGCGCCTCTCCGATATCGCGCAGGGCCAGTTCCAGCACCTCGCGGACCTCGGACCGGCGCAGACCGCTTTTGTCGGCCACCTGCCCCAGCAAATCCCGCATCTTGAGGTCATTGCCCTGCGCCCCCCCATCATCTGCCGTCGTAGGCGCGATTACAGGGGACAGAGCGGCGGCGGTGCGTGCGGCGTTTTTGGCCGCGATCTTCGCGCCAGAGGCAGGTGCCCCCGGCTTGGGAATCGATGTCTTTTTCGTCATCACATGCTCTCTTTCCTCACTCGAACCATACACCTCGGGCGGTGCCACGTCCAATCTGACAGCAGCCCAAACCTGATATTCAGGACGAACCAGTCTGAAGCTTTGCTGCAGCAACAGACCCTAAATCATTGACCATAAGCGCTATTCCCTTAATGATCGGTTCCGGTTGCACAGCTGCCAGTCCCGGCAGGACAGAACGTCCTGCCCAGTAACCAGGAGAACCGTGATGAAGAAACTGACCCTCGCCCTATTTGCCGCCGCCCTGATGACGACCTCGGCCCAGGCCGGATCCTACGCCGATCCGGTGATCGAAGCGCCCGTTATCGTCGAAGACACCACCTCGTCCTCCAGCGGCGAATTGCTGGTGCTGTACCTCGCCTCTTTGGTCGTGATCGCGGCGATGCAATAAGCCCGCCGAGACACCCCCACATAATAAAACGCCCCGAACCATCAGGCCGGGGCGTTTTTTGTTCAGTCAGCGCGTAATCAGTGCGCGGTAGAGCTCGTCTCGGACCCGCCGGGCATCTGCGTGGCGCGGGCGATGGCGGCATCTGCTGCGGCCTCTTCGTCCCACTCCACGGCCTCTGGCGTGCCTGTCAGGGCCAGCTTCAGCACATCACGCACGTGGGTGACCGGGATAATCTCCAGCCCCTCTTTCACGTTGTCCGGGATATCCGCGAGGTCTTTTTCATTCTCCTCGGGGATCAGAACGGTTTTGATACCGCCCCGCAGCGCCGCCAGCAGCTTTTCTTTCAAGCCGCCGATGGCCGATGCGTTCCCGCGCAGCGTCACCTCACCCGTCATGGCAATATCCTTGCGCACGGGGATTTGGGTCAGCACAGACACGATCGCCGTCACCATGGCCAGACCAGCCGACGGACCATCCTTGGGCGTCGCCCCATCGGGCACGTGGAC
This sequence comes from Pseudooceanicola aestuariicola, assembly GCF_045763785.1. Taxonomy (NCBI): domain Bacteria; kingdom Pseudomonadati; phylum Pseudomonadota; class Alphaproteobacteria; order Rhodobacterales; family Paracoccaceae; genus Pseudooceanicola; species Pseudooceanicola aestuariicola. The sequence goes on from NZ_JBJGSF010000005.1 coordinate 21,363, forward strand.
GTGGATGTCCATCGTGTCGAACCGCGGTGGCTTCACCCCGATTTCAGGCGCGATGGATCGGACGTAAGAGCTTGCCGCGTCGATGGATTCTTTCATCACATCGCCCAGCTTACCCGTCGTCTTCATCCGGCCCTTACCGGGCAGGCGCAGCGCCTCGATCTGAAGCAGGTCTCCCCCGACTGACGTATAGGCCAGCCCGGTGACGACACCGATCTGATCCTCTTTTTCGGCCAGCCCATAGCGGAATTTCTTCACGCCGAGGTAATCGTCAAGGTTGTCTGCGGTCACCGACACGGCCTCGACCTCGCCTTTGATGATCTTGGTCACGGCTTTACGGGCGATTTTGCCCAGCTCGCGCTCAAGGTTCCGCACCCCGGCTTCGCGGGTATAGCGGCGCACCATCTCGGTCATGGCCTCGTCGTCGATCTCGAACTCCCCCTTGCGCAGCCCATGGTTCTTGATCTGCTTGGGCAGCAGGTGACGCCGTGCGATTTCGACCTTTTCCTCTTCGGTGTACCCCGCCAGCGGAATGATCTCCATCCGGTCCAAAAGCGGCCCCGGCATGTTGTAAGAGTTCGCTGTGGTCAGGAACATCACGTTGGACAGATCGTATTCGACCTCAAGGTAGTGATCGACGAACGTGCCGTTCTGTTCCGGATCAAGCACCTCCAGCATGGCCGACGCCGGATCACCCCGGAAGTCCTGCCCCATCTTGTCGATTTCATCCAGCAGGATCAGCGGGTTGGTCGTCTTGGCCTTTTTCAGCGCCTGAATGATCTTACCCGGCATGGACCCGATATAGGTCCGGCGGTGACCACGGATTTCGCTCTCGTCACGCACCCCACCCAGAGAGATCCGGATGAACTCACGCCCCGTCGCCTTGGCCACGGATTTACCCAGAGAGGTCTTACCAACACCCGGAGGGCCAACAAGGCACATGATCGGGCCTTTCAGCTTCTTCGAACGCTGCTGTACCGCCAGATATTCGACGATCCGTTCCTTGACCTTTTCCAGCCCATAGTGATCCGCATCCAGCACCTCTTCGGCGCCGTGCAGGTTCTTTTTCACGCGGGATTTCACGCCCCACGGGATCGACAGCATCCAGTCCAGGTAGTTGCGCACCACCGTGGCTTCGGCCGACATCGGGCTCATGTTCTTCAGCTTCTTCAGCTCGCCCTCGGCCTTTTCCTTGGCCTCTTTGGACAGCTTGGTCTCAGCGATCCGCTGTTCCAGCTCGGCAATCTCGCCTTCGCCGTCCTCGCCATCGCCCAGCTCCTTCTGAATGGCCTTCATCTGCTCATTCAGATAGTACTCGCGCTGCGTCCGCTCCATCTGGGATTTCACGCGCGTCTTGATCTTCTTCTCGACCTGCAGCACGGACAATTCGCCCTGCATCAGGCCATAGACCTTCTCAAGCCGCTCGCTCACGCTCAGCGTCTCCAGAAGCTCCTGCTTCTGGTCCACTTCGATCCCCAGATGCCCGGCCACAAGGTCGGTCAGCTTGGCCGGTTCCATCGTCTGGGACACGGCGGCCAACGCTTCTTCGGGGATGTTCTTCTTGACCTTGGCGTAGCGCTCGAACTCTTCCGAAACCGACCGCAGCAGCGCCTCGATCGTTTCTTCGTCGCCCATGACCTCGTTCAGATACTCGGCCTTGGCTTCAAAAAAATTCGGGTTGTCGATGAATTCCAGAATCTGCACGCGGTTCGTGCCTTCAACCAGCACTTTGACCGTGCCGTCGGGCAGTTTCAGCAGTTGCAGTACATTCGCCAGCACGCCCGCATCAAAGATGCCGTCGGTCTGGGGATCATCTTCGGCGGGGTCGATCTGGCTCGACAGCAGGATCTGCTTGTCTTCGGCCATGACCTCTTCGAGCGCCTTGATGGATTTCTCACGTCCGACAAACAGCGGCACAACCATATGAGGGAACACGACAATGTCGCGCAGCGGCAGCACTGGATAGGACGGGTTGAGAGGCTCTTGCATGCTCATTCCTTATCTTGGGCAAAACCCCCGGCCCCATGATGGCAGCGCGCGGGCTTTCCGTTAACGTATGCTGAATCTGGGGTGCCTGTTCTCGGATTCAACCACTCCTAGTCAGTCTGCCCGCGCGTTTACGTGAAGCCAAGGCCGATATCGTGTGGTTTTAGCGAAAACAGTGCACAATTCTGTGGATGGTTAAGCAGCGCGCACTCCGAAAGGATAGGCCCGCCACCCAAACTCCCCCAAAGAAAAGGGGCGGACCGCATCACGCGCCCCGCCCCTTCATCTTTCCAAAAATACTCGCGCCGCAGGCAGGCCGCGCCAGCGGCCTTCCCCAGGCTCACGATTACTTCAGCGCTTCGTCCGTGATCTCGGACGTCCATGCACCTTCCGGCTGCTGGGTGATCACCGGGTCAGAGCCACCGGCCAGCAGGGTATCCACCGTTCGCTGGAAATCCGCCTCGTCCAGCGCACCGTTCGAACCCGCGGTCAGCTTGGCGATCTCACCCATCATACGCTTCTGGTGGGCTTCGGTCTGGGCACCGGTTTCGTCATATTCCAGAACGATCTCGGCGGCTTCTTCCGGGTTTTCCTCGGCGTATTTCCAGCCCTTCATGGAGGCACGAACGAACTTGACCATCTTCTCTTTGAAGGCCGGGTCTTCCAGGTTCTCTTCCAGAACATAGATACCGTCTTCCAGCGTGGCCACGCCCATGTCTTCGTACTTGAAGGTCACCAGCTCGTCTTCGCTGACACCCGCATCCAGAACCTGACCGTATTCGTTATAGGTCATGGTGCTGATGCAATCCGCCTGACGCTGGATCAGCGGATCGACGTTAAAGCCCTGCTTCAGAACCGTCACGCCATCCTCACCCCCATCGGTGGAAATGCCTTCTTGGGACATCCACGACAGGAACGGGTATTCGTTGCCGAAGAACCAGACGCCGATGGTCTTGCCCTTAAAGTCCTGCGGACCCTCGATGCCGGTGTCCTTCCAGCAGGTCAGCATCAGGCCGGAGGATTTGAACGGCTGCGCGATGTTCACCACCGGCAGACCCTTTTCGCGTGCGGCCAGCGCCGACGGCATCCAGTTCAGCATGGCATCCGCGCCACCACCGGCGAGAACCTGCGGCGGTGCGATGTCGGGGCCGCCGGGCAGAACTTCGACGTCCAGCCCTTCTTCCTCGTAGAACCCTTTTTCAAGCGCCACGTAATAGCCCGCGAACTGGGCCTGCGTGACCCATTGCAGCTGCAGCTTGACGGAATTGTCGGCATGGCTTGCGGCCATGGCCGGGGTGGACAGCGCCAGCGCAAGCGCGGTGGCGGCTCCGGTCAGAAATGTTTTCATTGTTTAGCTCCCTGTTTTTACCCTCAGTGCGAGGGGTGCTTTTACCCTCGTTGCGAGGGGTGCCAGAACGTGACCTTGCGTTCGATGAAGGCCACGACACCGTAAAAGGCAGACCCGGCGATGGCGGCTACGACGATTTCCGCCCAGACCATATCCAGCGCCAGCTGTCCCACGGATGTTGATATGCGAAAGCCCATCCCGACAATCGGAGAGCCGAAGAATTCGGCCACGATTGCCCCGATCAGGGCCAGCGTTGATGAAATTTTAAGCCCGTTGAAGATGAAAGGCATGGCGGCCGGCAGGCGAAGTTTCCAGAACCCCTGCCAATAGCTTGCCGCCCATGTCTTCATCTGGTCGCGCTGCATGGCGGTCGTTTCCTGCAAGCCCGCGGTGATGTTCACCAGCATCGGGAAAAAGACCATAACGACGACCACGGCGGCCTTGGATTGCCAGTCGAATCCGTACCACATCACCAGAATCGGCGCCGTGCCCACGATCGGCAGCGCAGCGACGAAGGACCCAACAGGCATCAACCCGCGTTTCAGGAAATCGCTGCGATCCACCAGAATGGCCGTTCCGAAAGCCGCCAGACAGCCGATGACATAGCCCGACAGCGCCCCTTTCACGACCGTCTGCACGAAGTCGGCCCAAAGGATCGGGATACTGTCCGCGAACCTTTCCGCAATCATCGTCGGCGGAGGCAGAATGACCAAGGGTATCCCCAGCCCGCGCACGATCAGTTCCCACATCACCAGCAGGGTCAGGCCAAAGATCGCCGGAACGCCTAACTGGGCGGCCCGTGTGTGCGACGCAGGCCCATTGGCGATGCGCACGTTCAGCCACCACGCAGCGGCCCAGAGGAGGAAGGCGAAGATCACCATGAACAGGCTCACCGCAATTCTCCTTCCGTCGCACGACAATGTGTAGGGCAGCGCCGACCCGAGGGGGGCGCAATAGCGCCGCCCATGGGGGCGGGTCGGCGCTGCCCGGCGTAAACGCCGGGCTGAACATCAAAGGTTTGTCGCAAAGAAACGAATAATTGATTGCAGAATGTATTCGAAGTCACCGCCCCACCCCCATCCGTTTCAACGTCACCCGCTCCATCCCAGCGATGATCGCCACCAAAGCCGCCGCCAGAATGGCCGTCGCGAACAAGGCCGACCAAATCTGGATCGTCTGGCCGTAATAGCTGCCCGTCAGCAGCCGCGCACCCAGCCCACGCACCGCGCCCGTCGGCAGTTCGCCAACGATGGCCCCCACCAAAGACGCCGCGATCCCGATCTTGAGAGAGGCAAAGAGATACGGCACGGACGCCGGCATCCGCAGTTTCCAGAACGTCTGGTTTCGCGACGCATTCCACGTGCGCATCTGGTCCAACTGCATGGCCGACGGCGACCGCAACCCTTTCACCATGCCCACGACAACCGGGAAGAACGACAGATACGCGCTGATGATCGATTTTGGCACAAGCCCCTGAAGACCCACGGAATTCAGCACCACGATAATCATCGGCGCGATGGCGAGGATCGGAATGGTCTGGGACGCGATCGCCCAGGGCATCACGCTCATATCCATCGCGCGGCTATGCACGATCCCCACGGCCAGCAACACGCCCGCCACCGACCCGATGGCAAAGCCCAGCAAGGTCGCCGACAGGGTGATCCACCCATGGAAGATCAGCGACCGTTTTGAGGTCACCTTCTTCTCGACCGTGGTCTCCCACAGCTCTACCGCCACCTGATGCGGCGCAGGCAGCCGCGGTTTGTCCTGCACATAGGTGTCGCCCCAGACATGGGTATTGGCCAGTGCCAGACGCACCGCGCCCATATCCCGCCGCACTGCCGCACCCTCTGGCGTCACCTCGACGCCCGCGCGTTCTGCTTGGGTCAGCGCGGTATGGATATTCATCGGCACGCAGGCCGCATACCAAAGCGCCACGATCACTGCGACGACGATCACGACAGGTCCAAGCGTCCTCATCCGCGCCCCCTATTGGCAAACCATTTCTTCGGGTCCTCAGGGTGACGCTTCATGCTGCCCCAATCGATCCAGGCCATGACGCCAAAAATCCCAAAGATCAAAGGCACCGACGCCTGCCACGGCACCGCCTTGCGCGTCAGGTCAGATGGCTCACCATCACCAGTTCCAAAGATCGCCAACGCCGCAACCATGGCCACGGCAATCAGTCCGAAGGCTGGCGCCCAACGTTTCAGCCAAAGGCGGAACAGATCGCTCATCCGCGCCCCCTGACTTCATCTTTCTTCAAATACTCTCGGCCCGCCGCAGACCGCCCGCGCGCGATGAGTATTTCTGGAAAGATGAAGCTGATATCAGTCATACGCATGCCCCGCCCGCAGCCCTTCACGCACCCGGTGCGCGATTTCCAGAAACTCCGGCGTGTCGCGAATATCCAAGGACCGATCCTTGGGCAGAGGGCTGTCGATCACATCCGTGATCCGTCCGGGCCGGGGCGACATGACCACGATCTTGGTCGACAGATAGACCGCCTCGGGGATCGAATGGGTGACGAAGCCAATCGTCTTACCCGTCCGCGCCCAAAGCTTCAGCAGTTCTTCGTTCAGGTGGTCGCGCACGATTTCGTCCAGCGCGCCAAAGGGTTCGTCCATCAGCAGGATGTCGGCGTCAAACGACAGCGCCCGCGCGATCGATGCCCGTTGCTGCATGCCGCCTGACAACTGCCATGGGAACTTGCCGCCAAAGCCCGCCAGATCGACCAGCTCCAACACCTTTTCCACGCGCTTGGCCTGCTCGGACTTGGGAAAGCCCATGATCTCTAGCGGCAGCTTGATATTCCCGGCGATGGTCCGCCACGGATACAGACCCGCCGCCTGAAAGACATAACCATAGGCCCGCGCCAGCCGCGCGTCCTCTGGCGTCATGCCGTTCACGGTCAGATCACCGCCAGTCGGCTGTTCCAACGCCGCGATGCACCGCAAAAACGTCGTCTTGCCACAGCCCGAGGGGCCGATGAAACTGACGAATTCGCCCTTGTTGATATCCAGATCCACGCCCTTCAAAGCATGGACCGGGCCGTCGTTTGTCTGGAACGTCAGGTCCAGACCCTTGGCGGAAATTACTGGTGTGGCAGTCACTTAGATCCCCGCCGGAATGTTCATCGGGTCACGCTGCACGGACCGCGGAGAGTTCAGTTCTTTCCACTTCGACAGCGCCTTGGCCGCCGAGGAGAACGGTTTGCGCGGCACGAAACGCCCACGCCCCGGCTGGGGTTGAGAGTTCTGCCCCCAAGCCCAGATCACCTCGCCCCGGCTCAGAGTATAACGCGGCTGCGCGGTGACCTCGTAGCCCTCGAAGACGTTGTAATCGAGGATCGAGTGGTGGTTCGACGCGCTGATCGTCTTGGTGATCGACGGGTCCCAGACCACCACATCCGCATCAGCCCCGGGCACCAGCGCGCCCTTCTGCGGATACATGTTCAGGATCTTCGCGATATTGGTCGAGGTGACGGCGACAAACTCTTCCGGCGTAAGACGCCCTGTCTCCACCCCACGAGTCCAGAGCACGCCCAGACGTTCTTCCAGACCGTTCGTTCCGTTGGGAATCTTGGTGAAATCGCCAACGCCCATTTTCTTCTGTTCCGACGAGAACGCCGCGTGGTCCGTCGCGACCACCTGCAGCGATCCGGCCTGCAACCCGGCCCAAAGCCCATCCTGATGTTCCTTTCCGCGGAAGGGCGGCGACATCACGCGGCGGGCGGAGTGCAGCCAGTCCTCGCTCAGATACTCATCGTCATCCAGCGTCAGGAACTGTGCCAAAGGCTCCCCATAGACGCGCATCCCCTTCTGACGCGCACGGCGGATCGCCTCATGCGCCTGCTCGCAGGAGACGTGCACGATATACAAAGGCGTACCAGCCGCATCCGCAATCGTGATCGCCCGGTTCGCGGCCTCCCCTTCGAACTCTGGCGGGCGAGAGCGCGCGTGCCACTCTGGCCCGGTCTTGCCCTCGGCCAGAAACTTCTTCTGCATCAGATCGACCAGATCGCCGTTTTCCGCATGCACCATCGGCAGCGCGCCCAGCTCCCGACAGCGCGAGAAGCTGGCGAACATCTCGTCATCCTCGACCATCAGCGCGCCCTTGTAGGCCATGAAATGCTTGAAGCTGTTCACACCCGCATCGACCGCGTCCTTCATCTCGTCAAAGACGTTTTCGTTCCAGCCGGTGATCGCCATGTGATAGCCGATGTCGGAACAGATCTGCGGCGCAGATTTGCGGTGCCATTCCTGAATGGCGTTCTTGATCGATCCATCCTCGCCCGGCAGGCAAAAATCGATCAACATCGTCGTGCCACCACAGGCCGCCGCCCAAGTGCCGGTCTCGAACGTCTCGGCCGCCGTGGTTCCCATGAACGGCATCTCAAGGTGCGTATGGGGGTCGATCCCGCCGGGAATGACGTAAGCCTCGGACGCGTCAATAACCTCGTCGCCTTTCAGGTTCTCGCCAATCTCTGCGATCTTGTCGCCTTCAATCAGCACATCCGCCTTGAACTGACGATCTGCCGTGACGACCGTGCCGCCTTTGATAACCTTGCTCATGAATTCTCTCCCGGCCTTGTCTTCTTCTGGTTTCAAATACCCTCGGGGGTCTGGGGGCAGCGCCCCCAGCCTCGGGTCTTCACTCCACGATCTCCGCCGTCTCGACCACGGCATGGAACAGCACATCCGCCCCCGCCGTCGCCCAATCCTTGGAAATCTCTTCGGCTTCGTTATGGCTTAGCCCGTCCACACAAGGACACATGACCATCGCCGTCGGCGCAACCTGATTGATCCAGCAGGCATCATGCCCCGCGCCGGAAATGATGTCCTGATGCGAATAGCCCAGCCGCTCTGCCGCGTCGCGAAGCGCGGTGACACAGCCCTTGTCAAACTCGACCGGATCAAAGCCGCCGACCTTTTCGAATTCGACGCTCAGGCCCATATCGTTACAGATCGCCTGCCCCTCTTTGCGAAGCCGCGCCTCCATATCCTCGATCACCGACAGTTCGGGCGACCGGAAATCCACCGTAAAGACGACCTTACCGGGGATCACGTTGCGCGAATTGGGATAGACGTCGATATGTCCCGCTGCACCAACAGCATGGGGCGCATGGCTCCACGCGATGTCGTCCACCAGTTGCAGAACCTTGGCCATGCCCAGCCCGGCGTTCTTCCGCATCGGCATCGGCGTGGACCCGGTGTGGCTGTCCTTGCCCGTGATCGTCACCTGCGTCCAGGACAGCCCCTGCCCGTGCGTGACGATGCCGATATCCTTGCCCTCGGCCTCCAGAATGGGGCCCTGTTCGATATGCAACTCAAAGAAGGCATGCATCTTGCGGCTGCCCACGGGCTCCTCGCCCTCCCAGCCGATCCGCTTCAATTCATCGCCGAATTTCAGCCCCTTGGCATCTTCGCGATCCTTGGCCCAATCTTCCGTATGCACACCAGCGAACACGCCAGACGACAGCATCGCGGGCGCATAGCGCGTGCCCTCTTCGTTGGTCCAGTTGGTCACGACGATCGGATGCTTGGTCTTGATGCCAAGGTCGTTCAACGATCGCACGACCTCCAGCCCGCCAAGCACGCCCAAAACTCCATCATACTTGCCGCCCGTCGGCTGCGTATCGAGGTGAGAGCCCACGTAAACCGGCAGTGCCTCGGGGTCCGTGCCGGGCCGCATGGCAAACATGTTGCCCATGGTGTCCAGACCCATCTCGCACCCCGCGGCTTCGCACCACGTCTTGAATAGCTCGCGACCCTCGGCGTCTTCATCAGTCAGCGTCTGGCGGTTGTTGCCACCCGCCACGCCGGGGCCGATCTTGGCCATTTCCATCAGGCTGTCCCACAGCCGGTCGCCATTGATTCGAAGATTTTCGCCGGGTGCCGCCATGATATGCCTCGCGTCTGCCTAGGTTTTGACCAATCGGTCAAACCAACGCTAACAGAGGCCCACCCCTAGTCAAGAAAATCACCAAAAAAGGGATGACAGATCCCCCCCTAACTGACCAAAAATTGGTCAGGGTGGACTTGCCCTCCATTCTGGGAAACATTGATGGCAAAAGCATTTTTCTGAACGAGGCTTACAGGTGAAAGACAATCCCGGCGGGCAGACACGGATTCAGCGAGACAAGATCGCGGCCATTTCCGACGCGGCACTGGATGTCTTTTCGACCCATGGCTTTCGCGGATCGACCGTGGATCAGATCGCGCGCGCGGCGAAACTGTCGAAACCCAACCTTCTGTATTACTTCCCCAGCAAAGAAGCGATCCACACCTATCTGCTGGAAAACCTTATGGATATCTGGCTGGACCCGCTGCGCCAGATGAAGGCCGACGGCGACCCACTGGAAGAAATCCTGACCTACGTCCGCCGCAAACTCGCGATGAGCCGCGACATGCCCCGCGAAAGCCGCCTCTTCGCGAACGAGGTCATTCAGGGCGCGAAACACATGGGTCCGGGGCTCGAGACGGTGCTGAAACCTCTGGTCGACGATCAGGCCCATGTCATTCAGGGCTGGATGGACGATGGCCGCCTGAAACCCGCCGACCCTCACCACCTGATTTTCTCGATCTGGTCGCTGACACAGCATTACGCCGATTTCGACGTGCAGGTCCGCACCGTTCTCGGCGAACGCGGGAAAGACCCCTTCCCCGAGGCCGAGGACTACCTCGTCACGCTCTTTACCCGGATGCTCGCCCCGTAAGGCTTTGCACTTTCGCACACCCGCCCCACCGCACGCGCCCCTTGCTGCGCCAGATGCCGCAGCGTAGATGCGCAAAAAGGGGAGGCGACAGGCGAAAGACCATCATGACCCAAGTCCAAACGCATCCCACCGCGGCCCCGTCAGCCGACACCCCCATCAACGCGCGCGCCGTGCTCTTTGCCTTGGCGCTTGGCGGGTTCGCGATTGGCCTGACAGAGTTCGCCTCCATGGCGCTGTTGCCGGATTTCGCGGCCGATCTGGGCGTGGATGAGGCCCGCGCCGCCGATGCGATCAGCGCCTATGCCCTCGGCGTCGTCGTCGGTGCGCCGATCCTCGCCGTGGCCGCCGCGCGCTGGCGCAAACGACGGCTGCTGATCTGGCTGATGCTGGGGTTTGCCGTGTTCAACCTGCTGTCGGCCATCGCGCCGACCTTCGGGCTTTTCACCGCGTCGCGATTCTTCTCGGGCCTGCCGCACGGCGGTTACCTTGGCGTCGCGGCCTTGGTCGCGGCTTCGGTCGTGCCGCGCAACAAACGCACCTCTGCCGTGGCGCGTGTCTTTCTGGGGCTGACCCTGGCCACCACGATCGGCGTGCCCGCCGCAAGCGTCATAGCGCAATACTTGGGCTGGCGGTCCAGTTTTGTCGCCGTCGGGGCCATGGCCCTGATCACCGCGCTGGCCGTCGCGCGCCTTGCCCCGCGCACCCCCGCCGATCCCAATGCCAACCCGCTGAAAGAACTGGGCGCGTTGAAAAACCGGCAGGTGCTGCTGACGCTTCTGACCGGCGCGATCGGCTTTGGCGGCTTTTTCGCGGTCTACACCTACATCGCCTCGACCGTGCAGACGACGCTTGGCGGGACGGAAACACAGGTGGCCATCATGCTGATGGTCGCGGGCGCAGGCATGACGATCTTCAACCTCGCCATGGCCGCACTGGCCGACCGCGCGATAAATGCCACGGCCTATCTGGCCTTTGGCGGCGGGGCCGTCGTGCTGCTGATCTACCCCACCGCCGTGACCGGGGGGCTATGGACCATGGGCATCGCGGTTCTGATGGTGGCGGTGCTGGGCGGCGTATCGACCGTGTTGCAGACACGGCTGATGAACGTCGCGGGCGATGCCCAGCAATTGGCCGCGGCGCTGCATCATGCGGCCTTCAATATGGCAAACGCGCTTGGCCCCTTCCTTGCGGCCCGGGTCGTGGCGGCGGGCTATGGCTTTCCGGCGTCTGGCTATGTGGGGGCTGGTCTGGCTGCCGCGGGCTTCGCGCTTTATGCGGTGACCCTATGGGATGCGCGGCGGTCAGGGCTGGAATGATGGGGGCTCTGCCCCAAACCCCCGAGGGTATTTGGAACCAGAAGAAGACCTTCATCTTTCCAGAAATACTCTGGGGTGAGGGTCGCAGACCCGAGGGGCAAAGCCCCTCAGATCTTCAATAAACTGGGGCAAAGTCCCTACGGCCGTTTTTATGTGGGGCAAAGCCCCTCCGATCACTCTGCCGCTTTAACGGCGCTCGGATTGTTCGGATGGGTGGTCCAGTTGGCGTAGTCACCCACCGTCTCGCCCGTGCGGGGATCGACCGCACCCTTGTCCATTTCAACCATGGTGATGCAATCATCGACCGGGCAGACGTTGACGCAGAGGTTACAGGCAACACATTCGTCGTCCATCACTTCGAACACCCGATCTTCGGACATGGAAATCGCCTGATGCGAGGTGTCTTCGCAGGCCGCGTAGCAGCGTCCGCACTTGATACAGGCATCCTGATCGATCCGCGCCTTGGTGACGTAGTTCAGGTTCAGGTACTGCCAGTCCGTCACGTTGGGTACGCCCGCGCCGATGAAATCTTCGGTCGAGGTATAGCCCTTTTCGTCCATCCACTGGCTCAGGCCAGAGATCATTTCCTGAACGATCTTAAAGCCATAGGTCATGGCGGCGGTACAGACCTGCACGTTGCCAGCCCCCATCACCATGAATTCAGCCGCATCGCGCCATGTGGTGACGCCACCGATGGCACTGATGGGCAGGCCGTGGGTTTCGGGATCGCGCGCAATCTCGGCCACCATGTTCAGCGCGATGGGTTTCACCGCGGGGCCGCAATAACCGCCATGCGTGCCTTTTCCGTCGATCGTCGGCTCTGGCGCCATCAGGTCAAGGTTGACCGAGGTGATCGAGTTGATCGTGTTGATCAGGCTCACCGCGTCACAATTGCCGGCCTTCGCCGCGCGGGCGGGCTGGCGGATATCGGTGATGTTGGGCGTCAGCTTCACGATCACGGGCTTGGAGTAGTACTTCTTGCACCACTCCGTCACCATTGTGATGTATTCGGGCACCTGCCCCACGGCCGATCCCATGCCGCGTTCGGCCATGCCGTGGGGGCAGCCAAAGTTCAGCTCGATCCCGTCGGCGCCGGTGTCTTCGACCAGTGGCAGGATGGCTTTCCACGCCTCTTCTTCGCAGGGCACCATGATCGACACGATGATCGCCCGATCAGGGTAGTCGGCTTTGACGCGCTTGATCTCTTCCAGGTTGGTGTAAAGGTCGCGGTCGGTGATCAACTCGATATTGTTCAGCCCCAGCAGGCGGCGGTCCGCCCCCCAGATCGCGCCGTAGCGCGGGCCGTTCACGTTGACCACCGGCGGCCCTTCGGAGCCGAGCGTTTTCCAAACCACACCGCCCCAGCCTGCGTCGAAGGCGCGGCGGACGTTGTATTCCTTGTCGGTCGGCGGGGCCGAGGCCAGCCAGAAGGGATTGGGGGACGTGATGCCCAGGAAAGTCGTTGTCAGGTTGGCCATTTTGCTACTCCTGTAATCTTGCGATGATCCGTTGGGTGGGGATGCAACCCACAATCATCCCATCAAAATCTCATGCATGTCTTCCGCCGCATCGCGCCCTTCGGCCACGGCGGTCACGGTCAGATCGTCGCCGCCCGTGGCACAATCGCCCCCGGCCCAGACGCCCATGATCGAGGTCCGCCCCGCGCCCGTCACGGCGATCTTGCCGCCATCCAGATCAAGGATGCTGGGCACTTCGCCCAAGGTCTGGCCGATGGCGCGGAACACCTGATCGGCAGCGATGCGGAACGTCTCGCCCGTGCCCACCAGCTTACCGCCCTGATCGGCAGTGTACTCCAGCTCGAGCTCGGTCGCGGCACCATTGCCGTGTACGGCGACGGGCATGACGTTGGTCAGGATGCGCACGCCGTTGCTGGTCGCCAGATCCTGTTCGAACTTGGACGCGCCCATGCGGTCGGTGCCGCGGCGATAGGCGATGGTCACCGTCTCGGCCCCCAGCAGCTTGGATTGCACCGCCGCATCCACGGCCGTCATCCCGCCGCCGATCACCACGACGTTGCGGCCCACGGGCAATTTGGTCAGGTCATCCGCCTGCCGCAGGTCCGCGATAAAGGAAATGGCGTCCGCCACGCCGTCACGATCCGTTCCTTCGGCCTGCAGCGCATTCACACCGCCCAGACCGACACCCAGAAAGACCGCGTCGAACTCTTCTTGCAGACCGGGAAGCGTCAGCCCCTGCCCCAGACCCTTGCCCGTCTCCAAAGAGATACCGCCGATGCGCATCAGCCAATCGACCTCGGCCTGGGCGAAGTTGTGGGTGCTTTTGTAAGCCGCGATCCCATATTCGTTCAGACCGCCCGGCTTGGCCTTGGCGTCATAGATCACCACGTCATGGCCTTTCATCGCCAGACGATGCGCGCAGGACAGGCCCGCAGGCCCCGCACCGACAACGGCGACACGTTTGCCGGTCGGCTCTGCCCGGTCGAAGGGGTGGACGTTCTTTTCCATCAGCGTATCGGTGGCATAGCGCTGCAGCTCACCGATTTTGACCGGCTTGCCTTCGGCCGCCTCGCGCACGCAGGCCTCTTCGCACAGCGTTTCCGTCGGGCAGACGCGGGCGCACATGCCGCCCAGAATGTTCTGATCGAAAATCGTCTTGGCCGCCGCTTCGGGCGTTTCCGTCGCGATCTGACGGATGAACAAGGGAATATCGATCGACGTCGGACAGGCCGTCACGCAGGGCGCGTCATGGCAGAAATAGCAGCGGTCCGCAGCCACCTGCGCCTCGTGCCGGTCCATCGGCGGGTGCAGATCGCTGAAATTCTCGGCCAATGTGGCCTGATCCAGCCGTCCGGCCGTGATGCCATTGGTGTGGGTCCTGGGGGATTGCGTCATGGGTCTCTCCGCTTTGCCTTGGGATGAGCCTGACACAGGGTTCAGTTTTTACCAAATGGTAAATTTTCGGAATCTGCGGATCCGGGGCCTTCCGCAAAGGCAGCGATGAAAAACCGTGCAAAGCGGTTTGGTGGGGGGCGAAGCGTGTTGGAACGCAAAAGGCCCCGGCGCTGTGCCGAGGCCTGTGATGCATTATCAATGTCCGCCTGGGGCAACCGAAGCAGCGACCATAAGATCAGCGGATCGCCCGTCCTTATTTAACGATCAGCAGATCGTCAGGGTTCGTGCCCTTGCCGGTCAGGTCCTTGAACCATTCCGGCTGACGGCCACGCCCGCTCCACGTCAGTTCGGGGTTTTCGGGGTGGCGATATTTCGGCGGATTGGACTTTTTGGTTTTGCCGCCGGTCAGGTCGGCAAGGGAAAAGCCCATTTCAGCAGCCTTGGCTTCCAATTCAGCCAGCGCGGCCTTCTTCTTGCGATCTTCAAAGGACTTGATTGCAACATCCACGTCCTTGCGAAGCTTCTTCAGCTCATCCAAAGACATATTGCCCAGGTCAATTGCAGTCATGTGACACTCTTTTCTGTTCTTGCTTGTTTGAACCGTCAAACCGTTTCAACAACAATTTATATTCGCTATTCATTAATAAAAATCTAATCAAGTTCAATTTTGTGTCAGAACTAAAAAGGCCGGGATCGCTTCCCTGCAATCCCGACCATTCTGCAATACATTTAAGCGCTTTACGCCTTGATCGTTTCCTTGCTGGCGACAAGGCTGCCCACAACGTTTTCGATCATGTGCAGCCCCGCATTCTGACCCAAGGACATAATGGATTCGGGGTGGAATTGGACGGCTGCAATCGGCAGGTCCTTATGTTCCAGCCCCATGACGATCCCATCGTCTGTCTGAGCCGAGATACGGAATTGATCGGGCACGGTCGCCGCAATCGCATGAAGCGAATGATACCGCCCAATTGCAACCGTTTCGGGCAATCCATCAAAAACGACACCCGGGTCAGTCACTTGAATACGCGAAGGTTTTCCGTGCATCGGGATTTCCAATTGCCCCAAGGTCGCGCCGAAATGTTCAGCAATCGCCTGCAACCCAAGACACACCCCGAATAGGGGCAGGCCCCGGTCCAGAGCTTTGGAAATCGTGCCGCTGCAATCGAAATCCCTGGGATTACCCGGCCCCGGCGACAGCACAACCAGATCAGGTTTGAAATCCTCGAATACCTTGTCGGCCACGGGGGAACGGGTCGTCAGCACCTCGGCCCCGGTCTGGCGGAAATAATTGGCCAGCGTGTGCACGAAACTGTCTTCGTGATCGACCAGCAGGATGCGCCGCCCCTGCCCGCGCTGAACACGCCAATCGTCACCGCCGCCGTCATTCACGCGAACGTCGCCGCGAATGGCCGCGCGCATGGCGCTGGCCTTCAGTTCGGTTTCGGCCTCTTCTTCGTCCGGGTCACTGTCGAACAGCAGCGTCGCACCGGCCCGCACCTCGGCCACGCCGTCTTTGATCCGGATGGTGCGCAGGGTCAGGCCGGTGTTCATGTCACCGTCAAAACCGATGGCCCCAACCGCGCCACCATACCAGTAGCGCGTTGATTTTTCGTGCTTTTCGATAAACCGCATCGCCCACAGTTTGGGCGCGCCCGTTACCGTCACGGCCCAGGCGTGGCTTAGGAAGGCGTCAAAGGCGTCCATGCCCTGACGCAGGCGACCTTCGATATGATCGACCGTGTGGATCAGGCGCGAATACATCTCGATCTGACGCCGCCCGATCACCCGGACAGACCCCGGCTCACAGACGCGGGATTTGTCGTTGCGATCCACGTCGGAACACATCGTCAGCTCGCTCTCGTCCTTTTTGGATTGCAGCAGCTTGAGGATTTGTTCGCTGTCCTCGATCGCATCGGCCCCACGTTTAATGGTGCCGGAAATCGGGCAGGTTTCGACCCGGCGACCAGTGACACGCACGAACATCTCGGGGCTGGCCCCGACAAGGTATTCGCGGTCGCCAAGGTTCATGATGAACCCGAACGGCGCCGGGTTTATCTTTTTCAGCCGTTTGAAAATGGCCGAAGGGCTGTCTTTGCAGGGCTCGTAAAAAACCTGCCCTGGAACCACTTCGAACAGATCGCCCCGGACAAAGCTTTTCTTGGCCTCGCGGACCAGTTCTGCGTATTCGCCGGGATTATGATCACCGCGCGGAATGTCCTGCGAACCGATCTGAAATGGCTCGGCCTCTCCGCCGCCATGAATACCTTCGGTCGACAGATCACCCAGAGTGAATTCGTATTGGTACCGCGATGCCGAGGCGGAATAATGGTCCGCCACCAGAAGATCGTCGGCCAGAAACAGAACCAGATCGCGCTGATCCTCGGGCCGCTCCAGATGGAAATCGATCGGTTCGAATTGGAACGCCAGATCGTAGCCAAACGCACCATACAGACCAAGATGGTGGTCTTCGTCGGATTTGAAATAGGCCACGATCGCGCGCAGAACCGAAAACACCGACGGCGCGCGGGACCGTTCTTCTTCGTTATAAACGCGGTCCGGCGTGCGAATGATCAGATCGAATTGGTCCTCACTCGCCGTAAACTCCGCCACTTCGGCCAAGTTGGCCACCGCGTCGCGCATCATCGCCAGAATGATCCGCCCCCGCGCATTCAGCGCGGCGATCCGCATGTTGCGGCCGCGGCTTTCCACTACGACGGGCGGTTCGGCAAAACCGAACTCCCACCGGGTGTAGCGACCGGGATATTCGTAATTCGAAGAAAACAACGCCCCGCGATGGCTGTCCAATTGTTCCGCCAGCGCATCGCTGTCGCGGGAATAGTCGGCCGGGATTTCGCGCCGGGTCACGGTCAGACCGCCTTGGGTCCGGTAAGTCAGATCAGTCATGAAACTCTCGTCTAGAAAGGGCGGACCAAACGGTCGCCGCAAAAGCAATCGGGATTAGCAGACAATTACGCCGCGCCATCGCCCTTCGATCTGATTGCCCTGCCACAGGATGCCGGTCATGGCATTGCCCTTCTTGTCCAAACGCCAAATCGGTACCAATTGCTTTTGGGGATGTAAATATGTGCGGACGTCAAAATACGGGTTGGCCGGTGATGCGACCACGCCCCTTGGCCCGCCGCGAAGCTAAGGGTAGCGTCAGCGCGACTATTCACACAAAAAGGCCCAGCCGATGTCCCTGCCCCCTCTGCCCGACCGTCCCTTGAACATCACCGTCTATGGCGCGGGCGCCATCGGTGGCTTGATCGGCGCGCTTTTGACGAAATCCGCAGGCACCGGCGATATCGGAGAGGTCACGCTGATCGCCCGGGGCGCCCATCTGGCTGCAATGAAAGCGGACGGCCTGCGCCTGCGCCGCCCCGACGGGGAAATCGAGGTGATCCCCGTCACAGCCACCGACGATCCCGCCAGCCTGCCGCCGCAGGACGTGGTCATCACCGCGTTGAAAGGCCACCAGATCCCGCCCCTGGCTGACACGCTGGCCGCGCTCATGGCCCCGCATGGCCGCATCCTGCCAGTCGTGAACGGCGTGCCGTGGTGGTACCCGATCCCCGATGGCAAGGGCGGCACCAAGGGAGCGGAAGAGGTCGATCCCGGCGGTGTCCTATGGTCTGCCATCGGGCCAGAGCGCGCGATCGGGTCCATCGCCTACCTCGGCGCGTCG
This sequence comes from Pseudooceanicola aestuariicola, assembly GCF_045763785.1. Taxonomy (NCBI): domain Bacteria; kingdom Pseudomonadati; phylum Pseudomonadota; class Alphaproteobacteria; order Rhodobacterales; family Paracoccaceae; genus Pseudooceanicola; species Pseudooceanicola aestuariicola. The sequence continues at coordinate 39,289 of NZ_JBJGSF010000005.1, forward strand.
TCGCCGGAGCCGGGGCTGATTTCCTATGACATCGAAGGCTATCTGGACCTTGGCCGCCTGCCGGGAGAGGACCGCACGGATGTGGAACGGATCGCGGCGCTGCTGGAAGGCGCGGGCTGGATGATCCGCCAGACGCAGCCGTTCCAGAACGCGCTGTGGGCCAAGATGATGTCGAATTGTTCGCTGAACGCCGTGGCGGCCATCACGCGGACCTCGAGCGGGGTAAACCTGAACTCTCAACCGATCTACGATTTCACCGGTGCGATCATGGAAGAGGTCCGCGCCATCGCCGCCGCGGAAGACGCGGAAATCGCCATGACCACCGAAAAGCGCCTGTCGCTGGCGATGCGGAACGGCGGTTTCAAGCCCTCGACCCTGCAGGATCTTGAAAAGGGTCGCCCGATGGAGATCGAGCCGATCTTTGCCGCCGCCGCCGCTGTGGGTCATGCCAAAGGGGTGCCCTGCCCGATGCTGGACTTGGCGACGGAAATCTTGCGGTTCGTGGAGACATCGCGGGAATTGTAGTCGTTGATTTTAGGCGCTGAGGGCAGCGCCGGCCCGGGGTGGCGCGATAGCGCCGCCCATGGGGGCGGGTCGGCGCTGCCCGGCGTTACCGCCGGGCGGGACCTATGATCGAACTCATCTTAAAGTCTCGCCCGACACAATCGGGGGCGCTGCCCCCGGACCCCCGAGGTATTTGCCAACCAGAAGAAGCAATGCCTTTTGCCTTTAATGCCGCGCGTGGGCACCCTATCTTGGCCCTATGGGCAGTAAGGGGCAGACCACGTGATACTTGGCGATATTGCCGACAGCATGGCGCGGCAGGTCGAGGCGGTGGGCGACACCGTCTCGGAAGCGTTTTTTGAGCCGGTCATCCGTCTGGGCGTCACCGGGCTGGCGCGCGCGGGCAAAACGGTGTTCATCACCTCTTTGGTTGCGAACCTGCTGGACCGGGGCCGTATGCCCGGCCTTCTGGCCCAGTCCGAAGGCCGCATTGTCAGCGCCTATCTGCAACCCCAGCCCGACGACACCATCCCCCGGTTTGAGTATGAAAACCACCTGTCGGCTCTGACCGCCGCCGCGCCGCATTGGCCCGACAGCACCCGCGCGGTCAGCGAATTGCGCCTGTCGCTGAAGGTCCGGCCCTCGGGCCTGCTGTCAGGGTTTCAGGGGCCGCGCGTGGTGCATCTTGATATCGTCGATTACCCGGGCGAATGGCTGCTGGACCTTGGCCTGCTGGATCGCAGCTATGCCGATTGGTCATCAGAAATGCTGGCCCGCCTTGCCGACCGGGAAGAGGCGCATGATTTCCTTTACGCGACCCGCGCCTTCGCCAACCGCGACACATGGGAAGAGCCTGACGCACAGGCCATAGCCCGCGCCTACACCAGCTATCTGGAGGCCGCGCGCGCAGCGGGCTATTCCGACCTGACCCCGGGCCGCTTTCTGTTGCCCGGCGAAATGGCAGGATCGCCTGCCCTGACCTTCGCGCCCCTGCCGCCCGAAGACAGCGCGCCCCGCAAAGGCCTGTGGCGCGAAATGGAGCGGCGGTTCGAGGCCTATAAATCTCAGGTCGCCAAGCCGTTTTTCCGCGACCACTTTGCCCGGATCGACCGTCAGGTGGTGCTGGTCGATGCCCTTGGCGCGATCCACAAAGGCCCCCGCGCGGTCGAAGACCTGCGCCAGACGATGACCGACATCCTTGGCGCCTTCCGCCCCGGGCGCAATTCTTTCCTGTCGCGCATTCTGATCGGGCAGCGGGTGGAAAAGATTCTTTTTGCCGCAACCAAGGCCGACCACCTGCACCACACGCAGCATGGCGCGCTGTCGGGCATTATGCAGGCGCTGGTGCGCGACGCCGTGGACCGCGCCCAATTCGCAGGGGCCCAGACCGACGCCATGGCCATCGCCGCCCTGCGCGCCACGGTCGAGGAAACGCTGACGCATGACGGCGCGCCGCTGGATTGCGTGCGCGGCACCCTGCTGAACCCCGACGGCACGCGGGGCCGGATGGCGGCCATGTATCCCGGCGAACTGCCAGAAGACCCGGCGCGCCTGCTGAACCCCGCCCGTCAGGGGCAGGACACATGGCTGGACGGCGAATACGATCTGATGGCCTTTGCCCCCGCCGCGCTGCGCCTGAAACCCGGCGAAGGTCCACCCCACATCCGGCTGGACCGCGCCGCGCAATTTCTGATCGGGGACCGGATATGAGTCTTGTGATCCGCGATGCCCGCCCCTTGGACGCCGGCGCCTGTGGGGCGATCCTTGGCCAAGCAATCCGCGACCACCGCTGGATGCCGCAGCTTCATTCGGGGGCCGAAGACATCGCCCATGCAGGCCGGATGATCGACCTTGGCTGGGTGCGCGTCGCCGAAGACGGGGTGATCCGGGGGTTTCTGGCGCGCGAAGACAATTATGTGCACGCGATTTACGTCGCCCGCGGATCGCGCGGCGCAGGCATCGGGCGGCAATTGATCGAAGACGCGCGACGGACCTGTGGGCAGATCGAATTGCACACCTTTCTGGCCAATGCTGGGGCGCGGCGGTTCTATGCAAAACTGGGGTTCAAGGAGCTTGAGACCTCGGACGGGGACAGCAACGACGAAGGCCTGCCCGATGTCCGCCTGATCTGGCCCGCACCAAACCTGTCCGCGCCGCATCTGGAGGACGCACGATGACCGAGCAGAAACGCCGTGGCCCGGTGATGATCGACCTGGACGACACGCCGAAGGCTGAGGCCGAGGTTCGCCCCGACACCGCGCCCCCCGTTCCCGACATGGTCGCGCCCAAGGGTCAGGCCATGCAGATCGCCGCCACTCTGGCCGCGCGCCGCCCCTCGCGACTGGCGCGGTGGTTCTGGGGCCTGCTGATGACGGTGCTGGGAACGGTGGTGTCGGTCGCGGCGTGGAACTTCGTCACCGGGCTGATTGCGCAGACGCCCTGGCTGGGATGGGCCGTGACCGCGCTGCTGGTGCTGTTCGCGCTGGTCTGTCTGGCGATCGTGGTCAAAGAAGTGGCCGCCTTCTCTCGACTGGCGCGCATGGACCGGATGCACCATCTCGCGGATGAGGCGCGGGTCGAAAAAGACCTGTCCAAAGCACGTGATTTCGTGACCCGGCTGGAAACGCTCTATCGTGCACGATCAGACCTAAGCTGGCACCGCGACCGCTTTGCCGAACGGCGAGAAGAGCAATTCGATGCCGACAGCCTGATGGCGCTGGCCGAGGCAGAGCTGATCGCCCCCCTAGACGCCGCCGCCTTGAAAGAGGTCGAAGCCGCCGCCCGACAGGTCGCTACGGTGACCGCGCTGGTGCCTTTGGCTTTTGCCGATGTGATCGCGGCCATGACCAGCAACATCCGCATGATCCGCCGCGTGGCCGAGGTTTACGGCGGGCGATCCGGCACCTTGGGATCGCTGCGCCTGACGCGGGCGGTCATGACGCATCTGGTGGCCACGGGCGCGGTGGCTGTGGGCGATGACATGATCGGATCGGTTCTGGGCGGCAACGTTCTGGCCCGCCTGTCCCGCCGCTTTGGCGAAGGCGTGGTGAATGGCGCGCTGACGGCCCGCGTCGGCGTCGCCGCGATGGAAGTGTGCCGCCCGATGCCCTTTGGCGAAGGCCGCCGCCCCAAGGTCACACGCGTGTTGCAAAGCGCTTTGACCGGACTGTTTGGCGAAGGCAAAGAGGCATGAGCTGGTGGCGGCGTCTGACCCGACGGCGCGGGCCGGGAGAGGCCACCGCGCCTGAGGTGCCAGACCACCCAGTTGATCGTGAAGACCCGGCTGTCGCGCTGGCCCTGAAGGTGCTGGCAGAGGAAGGCGACACGGTCGACGACGCCCTAATCGCCCGCGCGCTGGAGGTGGCAAAGGCCGACTACGACGCCGCCCCGGACGAGGAGAAGCCCGAGAAGATGCGCAAAGTGGCGCAGCTGTCGGTGCAGAAGGCTCTGGCGAAAGCGCAGCGGGAGAAGTTTCGGTCTTAGCTCCTATGAGCCATGAGTTCGAAGCAGAGAGACGCGCCCGACCCTGGGATGGCGCATCACTCCGCTTGTGGTCATCGATTTATCTCAAAAGCATCGAGCTAATCCTGAACGACGACCGACATCGCCAATGCGCCCTCCCGGGGGGAGGGTCGAGCGCGTCTCGGGCTAGACGCCCGAGACAAGGTGTGAACGGATAGCAGACCGCTTTGTCGCGAACCCTACCCGTCGCGGGGGCTCTGCCCCCGGTCCCCCGAGGTATTTGCCAACCAGAAGAAGTAGGGGCGCTTGGTCACAAAGCCTCTCCGGGCTTTACCCTGCCCTGCCCCACGCCTATAAGGCGCTCAAGATGTACCTGAATGCGATCATCATTCGAATTACATGCCCGGCGCTCTGAGATCTGAGCCGCCGGGACAAGGCGTATGGGATACCGCGCCGCCCCTTCCCAAAACCTGAAAACTACGAACGGATCACTGGATATGTGCGCCGATACGCCGACGAACGACGTTGATTACAAAGACACGCTGAACCTGCCTCAGACCGATTTCCCGATGCGGGCCGGTCTGCCCAACCGCGAACCCAACTGGTTGGAGCGGTGGGAAAAAATCGGGGTCTACGACCGCCTGCGGGAAAAGGAAGGGCGCGAGCCGTTCATCCTGCACGATGGCCCGCCCTATGCGAACGGGAACCTTCACATCGGCCACGGGCTGAATAAGATCCTCAAGGACATGATCGTCCGGTCGCATCAGATGATGGGCCGCGACGCGCGCTATGTCCCCGGCTGGGATTGCCACGGTCTGCCCATCGAATGGAAGATCGAAGAACAATACCGCAAGAAGGGCAAGAATAAGGACGAGGTTCCGGTGGTCGATTTCCGCCAGGAATGCCGCGCCTTTGCCGACAGCTGGATCGACGTGCAGCGCACCGAGTTCAAACGTCTGGGCATCACCGGCAACTGGGCCAACCCCTACCTGACGATGGATTACCATGCGGAGCGTGTCATCGCAGAGGAATTCATGAAGTTCCTGATGAACGGTTCGCTCTATCAAGGCTCCAAGCCCGTGATGTGGTCGCCCGTTGAGAAGACCGCGCTGGCCGAGGCCGAGGTGGAATACCACGACAAGGAAAGCTTCACGATCTGGGTAAAGTTCAAGGTCGTGGGCACGGGCGACGACCGACTGGACGGGGCAAACGTGGTGATCTGGACCACGACGCCCTGGACCATGCCGTCGAACAAAGCCGTCGTTTATGGCGCTGATTTTGCTTACGGTCTGTACGAAGTGACCGGCACTCCGGACGAATGCTGGGCCAATGTCGGCGACCGGTTCATTCTGGCCGATGCGCGCGCGGCTGACGTTTTTGCCCGCGCCCGGCTTGAGGATGGCATGTGGACCCGCGTGGGCGACGTGACCCAGGATGAGCTGGCGAAGATCAGCCTTGAGCATCCGCTGAAGGGCGCCGAGGGCGGCAACGGCGAATGGGACGACATCCGTGATTTCCGCGCGGCGGATTTTGTCACCGACACCGAAGGCACCGGCTTTGTCCATTGCGCCCCGTCCCACGGGATGGAGGAATACGAGCTATACCGTGACCTTGGCATGTTGGAACAGGTCATCACCTACAACGTGATGGACGACGGGTCGTTCCGGCCCGACCTGCCGTTCTTTGGCGGCAAGTACATCCTTAGTCGCAAGGGCGGCGAAGGCGATGCCAACAAAGCCGTCATCGACAAGCTGGTCGAGGTTGGCGGCCTGCTGGCGCGCGGCAAGATCAAGCACTCTTACCCGCATTCGTGGCGCTCAAAAGCTCCGGTCATCTATCGCAACACGCCGCAGTGGTTCGCCGCCATCGACAAGCCCGTCGGCGGCAATGACACTTATGGCAAAACGATCCGCGAACGCGCCTTGGCCAGCATCGACCAGCTGGTGAAATGGCATCCGCAGTCGGGCCGTAACCGCCTATATTCGATGATCGAATCCCGCCCTGACTGGGTTCTGTCCCGTCAGCGGGCATGGGGTGTGCCGCTGACCTGCTTCGTCAAGAAAGGCGCGCTGCCGACCGATCCTGACTACCTGCTGCGGAATGAAGCCGTGAACGCCCGCATCGCCGAGGCGTTCGAGGCCGAAGGCGCGGATTGCTGGTACATGGACGGCGCGAAGGAACGCTTCCTGGGCACAGACGCTGACCCCGAGGCCTATGAGCAGGTGTTCGACGTGCTCGACGTGTGGTTCGACTCGGGCTCCACCCACGCGTTTGTCCTGCGCGACCGCGAAGACGGCAGCCCCGACGGGATCGCTGACGTCTATCTGGAAGGCACCGACCAGCACCGCGGGTGGTTCCATTCCTCGATGCTGCAGGCCTGTGGCACGCTTGGCCGCGCGCCTTATCGCAACGTGGTGACGCATGGGTTCACGCTGGACGAAAAGGGCATGAAGATGTCCAAATCGCTTGGCAACACCATCGTGCCCGAAGAGGTCGTCAAGCAATACGGCGCGGATATCCTGCGTCTGTGGGTGGCTCAGGTCGACTATTCCGCCGACCAGCGGATCGGGCCAGAGATCCTGAAAGGCGTGGCCGACAGCTATCGCCGTCTGCGCAACACGCTGCGGTTCATCCTCGGCTCGCTGCCCGAAGACGTCCCCGCCCTGCCCGACGATCTGCCGGAACTGGAACGCCTGATCCTGCACCGCGTGGTCGAGGTCGATGAGGCCGTGCGCACAGGCTACCAGACCTTCGATTTCCAAAAGGCATGGCGCGCGGTCTTTGACTTCGCGACGACGGACCTGTCGGCCTTCTACTTCGACGTGCGCAAGGACACGCTCTATTGCGACGCCGAGGACAGCCCGCGCCGCGTGGCCTGCGAAGCCGTGCTGGGCGTGCTCTACGATCACATGGTGCACTGGCTGGCCCCTATCCTGACCTTCACCTCGGAAGAGGTCTGGCTGGAACGGAACCCCGGCGACGGATCCTCGGTCCACCTGACGGACATGCCTCAGGTCAACGCCGCATGGCGCGACGACGAACTGGCCGCCCGGTCCAAGCAGGTCCGCGCGGTGCGTCGGGTCGTGACGGGCGCGTTGGAACAGAAACGCCGTGACAAGGTCATCGGCTCGTCGCTGGAGGCCGCACCGATCGTGCACCTTAGCGCGGACCTGGCCGCTCTGATCACCAACCCCGAAACCTTCGCCGATCTCTGCATCACCTCCGGTGTGGAACTGACGGATGCGCCCGCGCCTGCGGATGCCTTCCGCCTGCCCGAGGTGGACGGCGTGGCTGTCGTCTTTGCCGAGGCTGACGGGGAAAAGTGCCAGCGCTGCTGGAAGATCCTACCGGACGTCGGCACGCATGAGCACAGCGGCGTCTGCGGGCGCTGTGATGCGGCGCTGGACTAAGGCGCGAGGAGATAGGCAATAAGAAAGGGCGGCCCGATGTGGCCGCCCTTTTTCTTAACACATCGAACATAGGTTCCGCCCGGCGGAAACGCCGGGCAGCGCCGACCCGCCCCCATGGGCGGCGCTATCGCGCCACCCCGGGTCGGTCGCTGCCCTCAGGAATAGATACGAAGATACAGCCTAAACCGCCTGCTCTTTCGGCCGCATCACCAGCCAGATCAGCGCGCCGCCCGCCAGCATAAGGAAGGGGGCCATGGCAAGGTTCACCGCCGTCCAGCCCGCCTGTGCAGACCCGCCCGAACAGTTCATCAACCCGCCCGACGCCATGGACGCCACGGTCACGCCGCCAAAGACGATCAGGTCGTTCAGACCCTGCATCCGGCCCCGCTCGTGCGGCTCATGCGCGCCGGCTAGCATCGTGGTCGCGCCGATGAAGCCAAAGTTCCAGCCGATCCCCAACAAGACCAGCGCGATAAAAAAGTTCTCAAGGTCCACACCGTTCAGCGCCACCGCGCCCGCGCCCGCAAGGATCACCAGACCCGCCGCCACGATCTTTTCGACCCCAAAGCGCGCGATCAGATGGCCGGTGAAGAACGACGGAATATACATCGCCAACACGTGCATACTGACCACATCCGCCGCATTGCCCTTGTCGAACCCGCAACCCACGACCGCCAGCGGGGTCGAGGTCATCACAAGGTTCATCAGCGCGTAAGATACCATCGCGCAAATCACTGCCACGGCGATCCGCGGGGTTTTCAACAGCTCCAACCGCGACCGCCCCTTGGGCGCATCTTCGGACGGCACAGGCGGCTTGGGGATGTCGATCAGCATGAACAGCAGCGATCCCACCACGTTCAGCACCAGCACCGCGATATAAGTGCCTAGGAAAGGCACCACCATCGCATCCGCCGTCACCTTGACCAGCTGCGGCCCGATCAAAGCCGCCGCCAGACCACCGGCCATGACATAGGAAATCGCTTTGGGGCGGAACTCGTCCGAGGCGGTATCAGCGGCGGCAAAACGGTAAAACCCCTGCGCCGACATATAGATACCGGTAAAGAACGACCCCAGCAGGAACAGCGGAAACGACGCGTAATACAGGCCAATCGCCCCGATCACACCGCCGACCGCACCGCCCAAAGCCCCCAGAAAGAACCCGGCGCGGCGGCCGTATTTCTGCATGATTGCCGATACAGGCGTCGCCGCAATCATCGATCCCAAGACGATCATCGAAATCGGCAGCGTCGCGAAACAGACATTCGACGCCAGCGACTGCCCCGCCAGCCCGCCAATGGTAAAGATCATCGGCATTTGCGATCCCAGAATGGCCTGCGCCAGAACCAGAACCATTACGTTGCGCTTGGCGCGGGAATCGTCGGGGATATATTCAGAACTGCTCATGCGAAATCCGTAGCCCGCACCACACCCCTGCGCAAGATCTCGTGATGTGCAGCGCTGCACAGTCGCAGCTTTGGCGCGGTCCGGGCGCGGCGTCAGGCCCGGTCGATCAGATGCGCGAACGACCCGGCCACATGTCCACGTCGCAACCCCATGTCGTCCAGACGGGTGCCTTCCGCGTCCCAGGCGGCAAACAGCGGATCACCTTCGGCTTTCATCGTGCGGGCATAGTGGAACTCATGCCCCGCCCATGTCCCCTGCATAGGCCCGCCAAGCGCCTGCAACTGCCGATAGCCCAGATGCAACTGCCGCATGAAGAACGACGTCTCCAACCCCAAAAGCCCCGCCATTTCGTGGCGATTGCCCTCGGCATCCACCAGACCTTCGCCCAGCACCATGTAGCCGCCGCATTCGCCGTAGACGGGCCCCATGCGCGCATGAGCTTTCAGCGAATAGATGAACTTGGCAGCCGCGCTGATCCGTCCGGCGTGTAACTCGGGATAACCACCGGGCAGATAGACGAAATCCGCCTGCGGAACGGGATCGTCCTCCAGCGGTGAAAACGGCAGGATCTCGGCCCCGACGGCGCGCCAATCGGCCAGAAGATGTGGGTAGGCAAAGGCAAAGGCCTGATCCTGCGCCACGGCAATCCGTTGGGCCGGCGGGTCGATACGCCGCGCGGACTGGGCTGGGGGCATCTCTTCCGTCAGCGCCAGAAAGGCCTCTGTATCAAAGGGCTGATCTCCGGGCACGCCCTCGGCCAGCGCATCTGCGGCAAGGTCCAGAAACGCGTCCAGATCGGCGCGTTCCCCCGCCTGCACCAGCCCCAGATGGCGCGACGGCATGGCAAGGTCGGCGCGGCGCGGCATCACGCCCACGACCGGCACCCCCAAGGGCGCCAGCGCGCGGCGGAGCATCCCTGCATGGCGCGCCGATCCGACGTTGTTCAGGATCACCCCCGCGACACGCACACCCGCGTCAAACCCCGCGAACCCGGCGACCAAAGGCGCCACCGATTGCGCCATCCGGCCCGCATCCACGACCAGCACCACAGGAAGGCGCAAGGCCTTCGCCACATCCGCCACCGCGCCCCGCCCGTCTGGCGGCGCGCCATCGAACAGGCCCATCGCCCCTTCGACGATCAGCCTGCCCTCTCCGGCCGCCAAGGATGAAAGCCGCGCAGGCGACATGGCCCAGGCGTCAAGGTTGACACAGACCTGCCCGCAGGCCGCTTCGTGAAATCTGGGATCAATGTAATCCGGGCCCGACTTGGCCCCGCGCACTGCTACACCCGCCCGCGACAACAACCGCAACAGTGCAAGGGTCACGGTGGTCTTACCCGCCCCCGAAGACGGCGCAGCAAGAATTACCCCTGTGCCAGACCTCATCCGATCAGGACGCTTCCGCCGGACGCCCCCGGCCAAGCGGGTCGAGGTTGCGCGGCGCTTCGCCAGCGGCCAGACCCTGCCAGTCCAGCACCTGCCGCATCAGAACAGACCGCCCGATGCACAGGATGGCCGGCGGCTCCATCCCGGCCGCTTCAATGTCCGCGACCATGTTGCCAAGGGTGCTCTCCAGCACCTGCTGGTCCGGCGTCGTGGCGTTCGACACAACGGCGACGGGTTCATCCGCCGGACGCCCCGCGTCCAGCAAGGCCCCCGCGATCTGGCCCACATGCTTCATGCCCATGTAGATCACCAGCACCTGCGCACCTTCGGCAATCGCCTTCCAGTTCAGAGACCCGGGCGTCGCGCCCGACTGGTCGTGTCCGGTGACAAAGGTCACCGACTGGTTCACGTCGCGGTGGGTCACCGGGATACCCGCATAGGCCAGCCCGCCGATCCCCGCCGAAATACCAGGAATGATGCGCACAGGCACACCATGCTGGATCAGCGTCTGCGCCTCTTCCCCGCCACGCCCGAACACGAACGGATCGCCGCCCTTCAGCCGCAACACGCGTTTGCCAGCTTGCGCCAGATCGACCAGCCTCAGGGAAATATCGCGCTGCTTGGCCGACGGCTTGCCGCCGCGCTTACCGGCATAGATATGCTCGGCCTGCGGGGCCCATTGCAGAATATCGGCCTGCACCAAGGCGTCATAGATCACCACATCCGCCTGCCGCAAAGCATTGACCGCATGCAACGTCAGCAGCCCCGGATCACCGGGGCCCGCGCCACACAGCCAGACCCAGCCGGGCTGCATCTCGGGCCAGCCCCCCATGGGGCCTGCAGGAAGGGAAAGGGATTCGCTCATAGGCCCTATATGCAACCTCCGCCCCCCCAAGAAAAGCCCGCGCCCGACACCTCAGCGGTCAAAACGGACGCCAGCCTCTTCTTTGGTCAGACAAATATCCCGGGGAGTGTGAGGGGCAGCGCCCCTCGCGGCCCACACCTCTCAACCGGCAAAAGGATCGTCAGGATAGCCCACGCCCACCAGATACAGCCCATGCCCCGGACAGACCGGCCCACAGGCCGCGCGGTCGCGGGCCTCCAGCGCCTCGCGCACCCGCTCGGGCGGCCAAGACCCCGCGCCGACCCGCTCCAGCGTGCCCACGATGGACCGCACCTGATTGTGCAGAAACGAGCGCGCGCGCAGATGAAACCGCAACTCGGGCCCCGAAAACCCCTCGACCGCCTCGACCCGGATTTCGTCCAGCGTCTTCACCGGGGATTTCGCCTGACAGATCACCGACCGAAACGTCGTGAAATCGTGCAAGCCAATCAAATGCTTGGCCCCGTCGCGCACAAGATCCACATCCAGCTGATGCGGCACCTGCCACACCAGTCCCGCATCATGCGTCGCAGGCGCGCGGCGCATCAGCAGTCGGAACAGATACCGCCGCTCCACCGCCGAAAACCGGGCGTGCCAATCCTCCTCGACCCGCGCACAGGCGCGGATGGCGACGGGCTGCGGCTTCAGATGGAAATTCAGCGCCTCGGACAGGCGGAACGGGTCCCAGTCCTTCGTCAGATCACAATGCGCCACCTGCCCCGTCGCATGCACACCCGCGTCGGTGCGGCCCGCGGCGGCGATCGTATGCGGCCCCGGCTCCAGCTTGGCCAAGGCGTCCTCGATCGCCCCCTGAACCGAGGGCTGGTCCGCCTGCCGCTGCCACCCCGCGAAGGGCGCGCCATGGTATTCGACTAAAAGAGCATATCTGGGCATGGCGCGGGTTTAGAGCGATGTGGAGAGCCGGTCCAGTCCCGACGCTAATGGTCATTACCAAGGGCAGCGCCCGACCCGAGGGTGGGCGCAAAAGCGCCCGCCCATGGGGGCGGGTCGGGCGCTGCCCGGTGTTTCACACCGGGCGGAACATCATTCGAAGCAAACCGCGCTAAAACAACCGCCCCGTCGCCGCCGTCAGCGCCAACCGCATGCGCATCGCAAAGGGCCCCGGCTCCAACCCGTCCGCCTCGACCAACTCCGGATCCCGCGTAGCCCGCGCCAGAACCGCACCAAACCCGGCCAACGGATAGAACGCCGCCCGCGCCGCGCCGGGCACATCGCGCAACCCGCGCCGCACATCCCGCCAGTCAGCCAAACCCGCAGCCGGCAGCTCAGACCAGTCCGCGCCCGCAGGCAACACAGGCCGACCCGCCGCGCGCAAGGCAGGCGCGGCCATCATCCACGACGCTATGCCAAGCGCCCGACCGGCCGCCGGGGCCAGCGCCTCTCCGCCGCCCAAGCGCCGTGCAGCCACCGCGATCAACCCGCCCGCCGTTGCCTCCAGATACGCCCAAAGGGCCGAGACATCCTCGAACGCCGCGCCCTCCACATCCCGGTCCCGCGCGTCGATCAGACGCTCCAGCACCGGCACGTCCTCGGCCCGGATCGCCAGCGCCAGCGGCGTCACCACCTCGTGCCGCCGGATCACTCCACCCTCGGCAATCTCGGCCAGCGCATCGCGCCACCATTGCAACCGCATCCGCGCGATCATCGGCTCGGCCGTGACCCAAGGGGCGCGCGCGACCTCCAGATTAAACGCATAAAGCGGAAACAGCACCTGCCGCGCCGAAACGGGCGCGGCCATAGCCGCCCGAAAGCGCACCGGATCGCCCCGGTCCACCAAGGCCGCGCAGGCCGTAAAATCCAATGCGTCACTCACGCGACAGAAACTCCATGATCGCGGTTAGGCTGCGGGGGTCATCCACCACGTCCAGATGCCCCACCTCTGGCGCCACCACATAGCGGCCCTGCCCGGTAAGACCAGCAAAGGCGGGCTCATACCCTTCCGCTACGAACGCCTCATCCTCGGCTCCGGCGATCAGCAGAAACTCGGGCAGCGCGGCCACATCGGCCTGCCAATCGCGGCGCGGCGCAAAGCCCTTGTTCAACCGCCAGCTATAGGCGGTGGTCGCGCGGTGCCCTTCTGGCCCGTCCAACACGGCTTGCGGCATAGCGAATTCGATCATCGTCAGGTGATCCAGCGCGGTGATCCGGGCCATGTTCAGCATCGACAGCCCCACGACCCGCCGCGTCAGAACCTGCGCCCAACCGCCCGAGTTTTCGCGCGTCATCGGCGCGTCATACTGCACAAAGGGCGCCATCAGCACCGCACGATCCATCAGCGCGCCATGATCGCCCCCGGCAAACCGGATAACCAAGCCCCCGCCCGAGGAATGACCCAGCAGCACAACCTCTTGATCCTGAAACCTTTTGTAGGCTGCTATCAGATCGGCCAGATCGTCTTCCATCTGGCCCACGTAATCCACGTCGCCCCGCCGCGCCGGGCTGGCTCCATGGCCCCGCAGGTCCGGCACCAGCACATCGGCCTGCCAGCTTAGACCGCGGGCCAGCAGATCGAACTGCCCCCCGTCCCAGCCAGAGCCATGCACCAGAACGACCAGTGGCCCGCCATCCGGCCCCTCCAGATGCCGGACCAAGGTCGTCGTCCCATCCCGCAACGCGGCCTCTTGGGTGGGCAAAGGCGCCACCTCCCGATCCATCGTGGTCGAGAAGTCCAGACCCTTCGTTCTGTCCAGCGCCTTGCCGGGCCGATCGCTGACGATCAGAACCAAGGCGATCCCGAAAGTGATGCAGACAGAGATCGCGACAAAAGTCAGAACCCGCAGCATCACTCGGCCGCGTCCCGACCCGCGCCCTGCGTTTCCCGCAGCAGCTTCCAATTGATCGCATCCAACAGCGCCTCGAACGAGGCATCGACGATGTTCGGGCTGACCCCCACGGTGGACCAGCGCCGCCCGGCCCCGTCTTCGCTGTCGATGATGACGCGGGTCACGGCCTCGGTCCCGCCTTGGGTGATCCGCACCTTGAAATCGACCAGTCGCATATCCGCGATCGCGTCCTGATATTGGCCCAAATCCTTGGCCAAAGCGGTCGCCAGCGCGTTCACCGGCCCCCGATCCGTGCCTTCGGCATCCATGGATTCACTGACCGACAGGCGCTTTTCGCCGCCAACCTTCACGACGACCACCGCCTCGGACAGGCTGACCATCTGGTTGTACTTGTTCTTCCGCCGCTCCACAGTCACGCGGTAGCGCTTGACCTCAAAGAACTCTGGCTTGCCGGTCAATACCTCGCGCGCCAGCATCTCGAACGACGCCTGCGCGCTGTCGTAGGTATAGCCGCGATCCTCGCGCGCCTTCACCTCTTCCAAAATACGCGCCAAAGCCGGATCGCCCGGCGCCACCTCCAGCCCCGCATCCGCCAGCCGCTGCCGCAGGTTCGACTGCCCCGCCTGATTGGACATGGGGATGATCCGCGCGTTCCCGACCACGCCGGGATCGATATGCTCATAGGTCGTCGGGTCTTTCAGGATCGCGCTCGCATGCAGCCCCGCCTTATGCGCAAAGGCCGAGGCCCCGACGTAAGGCGCCTGTTTCACCGGCACCCGGTTCAGAATGTCATCCAACTGCCGCGACACCTGCGTCAGCCCGGCCAGCGCCTCTTCGCTCACACCGGTCTCATACAGGCTGCGATACGGTTCCTTTAGCAGCAGCGTCGGGATCAACGTGATCAGGTTCGCATTGCCACAGCGTTCGCCCAGCCCGTTCAGCGTGCCCTGTATCTGCCGCACGCCCGCATCGACTGCCGCCAAGGACCCCGCCACCGCATTGGCCGTGTCATTATGCGTGTGAATACCCAACCGCTCACCGGGCAGCCCCGCCGCGATCACCTCGGTCACGATGCGATGGATTTCCACCGGCAGCGTGCCGCCATTGGTGTCGCACAGCACAATCCAGCGCGCGCCCGCCTCCAAAGCGGCCTTCAGACACTCCAGCGCATAAGCAGGGTTCGACTTGTAGCCGTCAAAGAAATGCTCTGCATCGAACAGCGCCTCGCGCCCCTCAGCCACCAGATGCGCGACCGAGGCGCGGATATTGTCGACGTTCTCGTCCAGCTCAATCCCAAGCGCGGTGGTCACATGGAAATCATGCGTCTTGCCCACCAGACAAACCGACGGCGTCCCCGCATTCACCACTGCCGCCAGCACATCATCATTCGCCGCCGACCGTCCGGCCCGCTTGGTCATGCCAAAGGCCGCCATCGTCGCCCGCGTCTTAGGCGCTTCGGCAAAGAACGCACTGTCGGTCGGGTTCGCCCCAGGCCAGCCGCCTTCGATATAATCAACGCCCAGCCGATCCAGCATCGCGCAGATCTGGTGCTTTTCCGGAGTAGAGAACTGAACCCCCTGCGTCTGCTGCCCGTCCCGCAGGGTGGTATCGTACAGATAAAGCCGCTCTTTAGTCACAACCGGCCCTCCCTTCTTTGGTCCCGCAAATATCCCGGGGAGCGCGAGGGGCAGCGCCCCTCGTCTATCCGCTGGAGGTCATCGCCCAGCCCGATGCGGCCGCGTAAGCGGCCCGGGCAGCGCCCCATTTCCCCGGCCGGGGAATGCAACGCCGCCGCCAGATAGGGGATCGCCGACCGAGCGAAGTCAACATTTCGCACCCAGCCCGGAATCAAGGCACGCAGTGCCGCCGGGCAGCGCCCGACCGCCCCCTGGGCGGGCGCTAAATTTACGTGTGCGCGACGATTGATCTGACGGCTACCACGAGCAGATAAAGTGGCGACCTCATTCGGTTGAGCGCCCCCCCGCGGTCGGGCCCGGCCCTCTGTATGCGCACCGTCTCGTAGGGTGGGTTTGTAACCCACCACCCCGCGTAAGACGGGGCTCACGCCGCCACGCGACACCGCCAGCATCACGTCAGCCCCTGCAACTTCGACGGATCGAACCCCGGCCCCGGGACCAATTCGACCCCGGCCTTGGACATCCGTACCTCGACCCCGGCGGCCACCAGATCGGCCTTCATCGCATCGACCCGAGAGAAATCCTTGCTCGCCATTGCCTCTTCCCGCGCGGCGGCCAATGCCTCCGCTTGAGCGGACAGATCAACCGTTCCGCTATCCACCCAATCGGGCACATCATCGCCCATCAGTCCAAGGAACCGCAGCGTCGCCTTCAGACCAGAGCCATCGCTGGCCGCCAGCTTGTGACACTCCGCAATCGCCTGAGAGGTGTTCAGGTCATCCGCCAGCGCCGCGATGACGCTGCCCCCGACCTCACCTTCGGGTGCGCCACCCGCCAGATCGTACCACTTCCGCAGCGTCGCCTCTGCCTCGGCCCGCTTCTTCTCGGTCCAGTCCATCGGCTTGCGGTAATGCGTGCCCAGAAACACGAACCGGATCACCTCTCCGGGCACACCCTGATCCAGCAGGTCGCGCACGGTGAAGAAGTTGCCCAAAGATTTGGACATCTTCTTGCCCTCGACCTGCAACATCTCGTTATGCAGCCAGACACGGGCAAACCCGCCCTCGGGATGGGCGCAGCAGGATTGCGCGATCTCGTTCTCGTGGTGCGGGAACTGCAGGTCGATGCCGCCGCCGTGGATGTCGAACTCGGCCCCCAGCAGTTCGTCCGCCATGGCAGAACATTCGATATGCCACCCCGGACGCCCCCGGCCCCAAGGACTGTCCCATCCGGGCAGGTCATCCGACGACGGCTTCCACAAAACGAAATCCATCGGGTCGCGTTTGTAAGGCGCCACCTCGACCCGCGCGCCGGCGATCATATCCTCGACCGACCGCCCGGACAGCGCGCCATATTCCGGATAGGACCCGACCGAAAACAGCACATGCCCCTCGGCCTCATAGGCATGGCCCTTGGCGATCAGACCTTCGATCATCGCCACCATCTGCCCGATATAGCCCGTGGCCCGCGGTTCATGATTTGGCCGCAGCGTGCCCAGCGCGTCCATATCCGCATGATACCAGCCGATGGTTTCCTCGGTCCGCTCGGCGATCAGATCTTCCAGAGTGCCCGTCGCCCCCGCCTCTTTGCGCGATAGCGCGGTGGCGTTGATCTTGTCGTCCACATCGGTGAAGTTGCGCACGTATGTGACGTGATCGTCGCCATACACATGCCGCAGCAAACGGTTCAGCATGTCAAAGACCACCACGGGCCGCGCGTTGCCCAGATGCGCGCGGTCATAGACCGTGGGGCCACAGACATACATGCGCACATTCGACGGATCGATAGGCTCAAAGACCTCCTTACGGCGGGTCTTGGAATTGGTCAGGCGTATTTCGACCATGGCGGTCCCTCGCGGTTGGTCCGCAGGCGGCTTAGCAAGATCGTTGGGAATTGGAAACGAAGAAGCGGCCCGCGAGATGTCTCAGCAGGCAATAATGCAGCAGATAATGATGCGTGCGGTGTTCATGGGGGAAGGCTTAGCGCGGAAATGCCGGTCTGGGAAGCCCTCATGGGCGCCGCGGCTATCTCACCGCACGCACCCTGTCTCGGGCGAGCAGCCCGAGACGCGCCCGACCCTCCCCCCCGGGAGGGCGCATGGCGATGTCGTGCACCGTGCAGACCTAGCAATGTGCTTTTGAGAAAAAACGAAAACCACAATCGTCCCTAAGCGCCCACCCAGGGTCGGGCGCGTCTCTTAACGCTTATTCCCCTGCGTATGGGTTGCGGCCTTTCTGCCCCAGATCGAACCTCTAATTCTCTCAAAGATGGAATTAGCCCCAATATGGGCGACCCTCACCCATCCAACCACCCCGTCCCAACGGCCTGCGCCCAATCCTCACGCCCATATCCGCGCGCCTGATCCGCCGCTGCATCCCAGTCATACCGCACCGCGCGATGCTCCACGCTCGGCCCATCCGCCCCGGGACGCACCACAGCATACCGCGCCGAAGGATCGCCCACCTGCACCACATGCGGCGCGGGCGCCTCGTCCGAATAGGCCGGGCAGCCCACCGATCCGGGGTTCACCATGACCCGCCCGTCCGACAATCGCAGCACACGCGGCACATGCGTGTGCGCATAAAGGATCAACCCGGCCGTCACGCCCTCAGCCATCCGCTCAATCATCTCAACCGGGGCCAAAGACACGCCGCCCGCCACCACCCGTTCGGTCCAATACAGGTTGTCGTCCGCAGGCGTTGCGTGACAGGCGTAAACCCCGTCTCCCTCCAACGTCACAGGCAGTCCCCGGATCCAGTCCAAAGCCTCATCCGCCAGCGCCTCATGGGTCACCCGGTCGGTGGCCCACATCTCCGCTGGCGTCATCTCGACCAGATACCGATCGTGGTTCCCCCGCACGCAGGGAATGTCCCGGTCGCGCAAGATCTCCCACACCCCCGCAGGGTCCAACGGCCCGCTGAAGACATCGCCAAGGTTCACCACCTGGCTGATCCCCAATGCCTCGATATCTGCCAGCACCGCCCGCAGCGCCAAGGCGTTTCCGTGGATATCGGCAATAACCGCCAAAGGCTTATCAACTGTCAGGGTCATGTCACCATTACCGCCCCGGACCACCCGCATAACAAGCGCAAACCTTGCGCCCCA
This sequence comes from Pseudooceanicola aestuariicola, assembly GCF_045763785.1. Lineage (NCBI taxonomy): Bacteria > Pseudomonadati > Pseudomonadota > Alphaproteobacteria > Rhodobacterales > Paracoccaceae > Pseudooceanicola > Pseudooceanicola aestuariicola. The sequence continues at coordinate 57,883 of NZ_JBJGSF010000005.1, forward strand.
TCCCGACAATCAACAAACTCACCGCATGAGCCGCGCTTTTGTGCAAACCGTCTGCGCGCCCCTGCCGGGGGCCGAGGTCTCCGATCCTTGGGGCGGCGGCCATGACGCTTGGAAAATCAACGGCAAAATGTTCGCCTGTATCGGTTCACAGGATCAGGGCGTCGCAGTCAAAACCTCGGACCCAGAATTCGCGGCCATGATGATCGGCGCAGGCGACGCCCAGCGTGCGCCCTACTTCCACGCCTCTTGGGTGCTGCTGCCTTGGGGCACGGACGAAAGCCTGATGCGCGACCGCCTGCTGGTGTCGTACGACATCATCCGCGCGGGCCTGACGAAAAAGGCGCAAGCCGCCCTGCCGCCGCGCGCGGATTGATCACATCCTTCGTCGCCGACCGAAACATCGCGAATTTCCGTTGCCTCCCCCCGGCTCTTGGCCAATCCTTCCCCCACAAGTTCAAGGAGCCCCCCATGACCGACATCGGCGAAACCTTCCGCGCCCTGCATCAGCCCGGCAATCCGTTCATTCTGGCAAACTGCTGGGATAAAGGCTCTGCCCGGATGCTGGCCGCGATGGGGGCACAGGCTCTGGCGACCTCTTCGGCCGCTTTTGCCTTTACGCTTGGCGTGCCCGATGGTGACATCACCCGCGATCAGGCGCTGGCCCATGCGCAGGACATTGTCGCTGCAACGCCCCTGCCCGTCTCGGGCGATTTCGAAGACGGTTTTGGCAGCGATCCCGACACCGTGGCGGAAACGGTGAAACTGGCGGCTGAAATCGGCCTCGCCGGGATCTCGGTCGAAGACAACCGGGCCCCTCCCGGCGCGCCCTATGACGCCAAGCTGGCCGCCGAACGCATCCGCGCCGCCGCCTCTGCTGCCCGCGCCCTGCCGCGTGACTTCGTTCTGGTGGCGCGTGCCGACGGGGTGATGAACGGCCACTACGACATGGCAGAGGCGCTGGCCCGACTGAAATCCTTTGACGAGGCCGGGGCCGATTGCCTTTACGCCCCCATCCCGCCCAGCTTCGACGACCTAGAGGCGATCTGCAAAAGTACGACCAAACCGGTCAACGCGCTGGCCTCTGGCCCCTTCGCCTCCTATACGCACGACGATTTCGCCCGCATCGGTGTCGCCCGTATTTCCCTTGGCGGCAGCTTGGCCCGCATCGCGCAACGCCGGATCATGGACGCTTTTGCCGAGATGATCGAAGACGGCAGCTTTGCCATGCTGAAAAAGACCGTCAGCGGCGACAAGGTCGACGATATGCTGCGGCAATACATGTGATGGGATCGCGCGGACCTTAGCGCGCGCCTGTCATCCACTCCCCCTCGGGCCAGAACGCGTGAAATGCAAAGGCGAACATCACGTCATGCACCACGTCGCGGGCCTGCGCGTCGCGCACCCGCACCGACCCGACATCACGTCCCTGCGCCATCTCGCCCGCGTCTAGGGCCGAGGCCTGACCCGCCTGCCAGCTCAGCACCACCCCCGCCTCTTCGATCCGCCCCGCCTGTGCCAGACGCGCCAGCGGCCACGCCCGATCCCCCACGCGCACGACCCGTGACAGCGGCGCAATCCCATCAGGCGGCATTTCGCCGGAATACAGGAACGGTCGGTCTGAACTGTCGTACCGCTCATACGGGTTGCGCCCATAGGGCCGCGCATGGGTCGGCTCGGCCATGATCAGACCATCGGGATGGGCTTTGCGAAACTGCGAATAACCTTCCAGCCAGGATGGCAGCTGCGTCAGCGCCTGCCCGGTCATCTCGCCCACGATCCCCTGACCCAGCGCCTGCTGCCACCAGCTCTCTGTCTGGTGGTCATACATCACCATATCGGAATGACGCAGCTTGCCGGTGACGCCAAAGGTCAGCTCCTGCCCGTTCAACCGCCCGTCAAAAGCGATGGCCGAGTTGCACAAAGGACAGAATGTCACCGTGACCGGCACGCCGCCGATCCGGTCATTCACGATCTCATGCCATGTCATGTAGCGCAGCGGATAGGCCCGCGCGGGCTGTCCGTCCAAGGCAACCGTCAACACCGGCGCCGTGTCGGGCAGATCGGCCTGTACGACAGGGACCATGACCGGATCGCTCAGCGCCGGTATCCCATCCTTGCCCGGCCCGCCCGAAAGGATCTCAGTCCAGCTCTCGACCGCCCGTATGCTGAAATCCGTGTTGGGCCATTCGGTCTTCCAAAACGGCGGCTCAGCCAGGGCCGCGCTCCTGCTCAAAAGCAAGATCACCGCCAGCCAACCGGCCAATCCCCGTCGCATGACACGCACCTCCCTGCCGCCCGCAATGAACCAAACGCCCGCTTGGGTCGTTGGTCTTACATGACCACAGACGGAGGCTCCATGACCAGACGTACCCTTCCCGCTCTCGCAGCTTTGATCCTGGCTGGCACGACGGCGCTGCTAGGCTCCGGCCCCACGAACGCCACCACCCCGGCCACCGGCGCGGATTTTCAAAACCTCGCCCCTGACACTTCCGATCTGTCGGAATATCGCTGGTCGCACCGCCCCGTGATGATCTTCGCCCCGTCCGAGAATGACGACCAATACGAACAGGCCATGGCCGCGCTGCAACTGGCTCAGGCCGGTCTGGCCGACCGCGACATCATCGTGCTGACAGACACCGATCCCAGCGCCAACGGCGCATTGCGGCAAGACCTGAACGCCCAAGGCTTTACCATGCTGCTGGTCGGCAAGGACGGCGGCGTCAAACTCCGCTCTGACGACATCATCCTGCCAGAAGACCTTTTCGCCACCATCGACCAGATGCCCATGCGCCAGCAGGAAATGCAAAGCAACTAAGGCAGCCGCTTGCACGCCTCCCCTCGTTCTTCTGGTCCATAAATACCCTCGGGGGTCTGGGGGCAGCGCCCCCAGCGATTGGTCATAAGCCCCAGCCCCAAACGAAAAAGGCGCGCCCCTCAGGGACGCGCCTTTTTCATTCCGTATAACCAGCGTTTTACGCCAGCATCGCCATCGGGTTCTCCAGCCCCTCGACAATCGCCTGCAGCAACTCGGCCCCAAGCGCGCCGTCGATCACCCGGTGATCCACCGACAGGGTCACCGACATCACCGTCGCAACGCTCACCTGCCCGTCACCATCGACCACAGGCTTCTTCACGCCCGCACCCACGGCCAGAATGGCCCCATGTGGCGGGTTGATGACCGCGTCGAAGTTGTCGATGCCGAACATCCCAAGGTTCGAGATCGCGAAGGACCCGCCCTGATATTCATGCGGCGCCAGCTTCTTGTCGCGGGCGCGCGCAGCCAGATCCTTCATCTCGGACGACAGGGACGACAGCGACTTGCTGTCCGCGTCTTTCAGCACCGGCGTGAACAACCCGCCCTCAATCGCGACGGCCACCGCCACGTCCGACGGCTTTAGCTGCAACACCCGGTCACCGGCCCACACGGCGTTTGCCGCAGGCACCTGCTGCAAGGCCAAAGCACAGGCTTTAATGATGAAATCGTTGACCGACAGCTTCACGCCCCGGCTTTCCAACTGCTTGTTCAACTGACCGCGGAAGGCCATCAGGTTGTCAATCTTGATATCGCGGCGCAGGTAGAAATGCGGGATGGTCTGCTTGGCTTCGGTCAGGCGGGCGGCGATGGTTTTCCGCATCCCGTCCAGCTTGATCTCTTCGAAGTCGCGCCCCTCGTACATCTTCAGCACGGTGTCGGTCGACGGACCCGCAGGCGGCATCCCACCCCCGGTCGAGGCCGCCTTGGGCGCCTCTTCCGCCGATTTCGCGGCACTTGCGGCAGGCGCGTCGGACGCCTTCGCGCTTTCCACATCCGCCTTCACGATCCGACCCCGTGGGCCAGACCCTTCGATCTGCGACAGGTCCAGTCCCTTCTGATCCGCAATCCGCCGGGCAAGAGGAGAGGCAAAGATACGCTCCCCATCCTTGCCCTTGGGCGCGGCGGGCGCAGTGCCGCCCTGATCCTTGACCTGTTCCTCACCGGCGTATCCGCCCGCGGGCTTCTGACCGTCAGCGGGGGCCGCCGGTTCGGTGCCAGTATCGCTGTCGACATCGCGCGGCCCGTCCGACACCTCACCAATGTCATCCGCCGACTCGCCGTCCTCCAGCAGCACCGCGATCGGAGAGTTCACCTTCACCCCCTCGGTCCCGGCCTCGACCAGTAGCTTGCCGATCACGCCTTCGTCCACGGCCTCGAACTCCATCGTGGCCTTGTCGGTTTCGATCTCGGCCAGCAAATCGCCCGAAGAAACGGTATCCCCTTCTTTCACCAGCCATTTCGCCAAAGTGCCCTCTTCCATCGTGGGGGACAGGGCGGGCATCAGGATTTCTGTTGGCATTGGGTCAGCTCCTGTCGTCAGCGCATGTGGAACGGGCGGGAACGAGGGGCCAGCCCCTCGCGCTCCCCGCGGTATTTTCAACCAGAAGAAGAACGGGGCCAATCATCGGTACGTCACCTTATGCACAGCCTCGATCACCTCGTCGGTGGTCACCAGCGCCAGCTTTTCAAGGTTCGCCGCATAGGGCATCGGCACGTCCTTCCCGGCACAGTTCAGAACCGGCGCGTCCAGATAATCGAAGGCGTTGGTCATGATGTAGGCCGACAGGTGGTTGCCGATGGACGCCACGGGGAAGCCCTCTTCGACGGTGATGCAGCGATTGGTCTTCATCACGCTTTTGATCACGGTGTCATAGTCGATGGGCCGCAGGGTCCGCAGGTCGATCACCTCGGCGCTGATGCCATCCTCGGCCAGCTTTTCTGCCGCTTCCAGCGCATAGGTCATCCCGATGCCCCAAGACACGATGGTCACATCCTCGCCTTCGCGCCAAACCTTGGCCTTGCCGAAGGGGATGGTGAAATCCTCCAGCACCGGCACCTCGAAGGATTTGCCGTAGAGGATTTCGTTCTCAAGGAAGATCACCGGGTTCGGGTCACGGATCGCGGACTTCAGCAAGCCCTTCGCATCCGCCGCCGAATAGGGCTGCACCACCTTCAGACCCGGAATATGCGCATACCACGCGCCGTAATCCTGAGAGTGCTGCGCCGCCACGCGGGCCGCAGCCCCGTTCGGACCACGGAACACCATGGGCGCGCCCATCTGACCGCCGGACATATACAGCGTCTTCGCGGCCGAGTTGATGATCTGGTCAATCGCCTGCATGGCAAAGTTGAAGGTCATAAACTCGACAATCGGGCGCAGCCCGCCGAAGGCCGCGCCAACACCGATGCCCGCGAACCCATGTTCGGTGATCGGCGTGTCGATCACGCGCTTGCCGCCGAATTCGTCCAGCAAACCTTGGGTCACCTTATAGGCACCCTGATATTCTGCGACCTCTTCGCCCATGACAAAGACGTTGGGATCGGCGCGCATCTCTTCGGCCATCGCGTCGCGCAAGGCTTCGCGGACGGTCTGGTTCTTCATCTCCGTGCCTTCGGGCCAGTCGGGCGTCTGGTCAGGTTCCGGCGCAGGCGCGCTGTCCTGAACACCGGACTTGGGCTTAGCGGGGGCCTTATCGCTCTTGGCCTCGCCCTCATCCGCCTTGGCCTCGGCCTTGGGCGCGGATGTGTCGATGTCGTCGGCGCTCTCGCCCTCTTCCAGCATGACGGCAATCGGCGTGTTCACTTTCACGCCTTCCGTGCCCTCGTCCACCAGCAGCTTGCCGATGGTGCCTTCATCCACGGCTTCGAATTCCATGGTGGCCTTGTCGGTTTCGATCTCGGCGATGATATCACCCGAGGAGACCGTATCCCCTTCTTTCACCAGCCATTTCGCCAGCGTGCCTTCTTCCATCGTCGGCGACAGCGCGGGCATCAGTACTTCAGTTGGCATGTTGCGCCTCCTCCAGCGGAGAGATCATCCCCACGATATTTCCTTCCCCATCCTCGACATAGGCACAGCGGCCCACACCGGGGTAATCCATCGGCGGCAGCGCCTCGGCCCCGCCATTCGCCAGCGCCCAGGCATAGCTTTGATCGCAATCGGCGACGTCAAAGGTCATGGTCCCGCCACGTACCGGCGATCCGGCGTCGGGCACCGGGCCCATCCGCTTCATCATGCCGCCGGTGACACCGTGATCCATGCCAATGTCAGACCCTTCGATCAGAGCATATTCCATCTCTTCTCCGCCGGGCATGGCGCTGAACGACCAGCCGAACAGCCCTTTGTAAAAGCTCTGCGCACGGCCGCTGTCCGTCACATGTATCTCGAAATGCGGCACGTCAGGCGTCCTCGGTCTCGATGGCATCGCCCTGTGGCAGCACGTCGGCATAGATGTCGGTCCACAGCTCGCTGACATCCGGTTCCGGGCTGTCCTTGGCGAACTCGGCAGACTTGTTAACGATGTCCTTGATCTCTTTATCGATGGCCTTCAGATCATCCTCGGACGCATGGCCACCATCCAGCAGCATCACGCGCACGCGTTCGATGGCGTCCTTCTCTTCGCGCATCTTCTGCACTTCTTCGCGGGTCCGGTACTTGGCCGGGTCCGACATCGAGTGTCCACGATAGCGATAGGTCTTGATCTCAAGGATATACGGCCCCTTGCCCGCGCGGCAGTGCCCCACGGCCTTTTCGCCCGCCTCCTTGACGGCCAGAACGTCCATTCCGTCGACAACCTGACCGGGGATACCGAACGCCTCACCGCGGGTGTAGATATCAGGGGTGGAGGTCGAGCGCTGCTGCGATGTCCCCATGGCGTACTGGTTGTTCTCGATCACGAAAACCACCGGCAGCTTCCACAGCGCGGCCATGTTGAAGGTCTCATAGACCTGACCTTGGTTCGCGGCGCCATCACCGAAATAGGCAAAGGTCACGCGGCCATTCTCAAGATACCGATCCGCAAAGGCGAGGCCTGCACCAATCGGCACCTGCGCGCCCACGATGCCGTGCCCGCCATAGAAATGCTTTTCCTTGGAGAACATGTGCATAGAGCCGCCCTTCCCCTTGGAATAGCCGCCCTCGCGTCCGGTCAACTCGGCCATCACGCCGTCGGGGTCCATGCCGCACGCCAGCATATGCCCGTGATCGCGGTAGGATGTGACGCGCTTGTCACCTTCCTCTGCTGCGGCCTCAAGGCCGACAACCACCGCTTCCTGCCCGATATACAGGTGACAGAAGCCACCGATCAGGCCCATGCCGTAAAGCTGCCCGGCCTTCTCTTCGAAGCGGCGGATCAACAGCATGTCACGATAATAGGATTTCAACTCATCCGCTGAGACATTGCTCTTAGCGGCGGATTTACGGGTCGCCATGGGCCTCCTCCGATCCGATAGTTTAACGTTGAACTATCTCTTAAAGCATTTCGTCGCGTCATGCGAGAGTCAATTTGACAGCTAAGGCGAAAGGCGCTGAAATCGACGCAGATCAGGGGGAATTTGCACAATGTCTGACAAGATCGCCGTGGAAAACGTCAATTCGCCGGGCAAGACCACCAATGTGGACGCCGCCAAATACACTGCCATGCGCGACGCGATGATGACCGGCATGGCCCCCGACACGCCGATGACGGTCAAGGAAATCCGCGCGGGCCTAGACCCGCATCTGGATCAGACACTGTTTCCCGGTGGGGACAAGGCGGGCTGGTGGCTGAAATGCGTGCAACTGGACCTAGAGGCCAAAGGCATCCTGAAACGCGCCCCCGGCAGCCCGGTCAGATTGTCGAAGATCAGCGGATGACGATTTCGTCGGCGCGCATCAGGCCCAGCACGTCGCGCGCCTGCTGATCCAGCAAATCAAGGTCGAGATAATCGTCCGACAGACGGCCCGTCAGGTTTTCCATCCGCGCGATCTGGTCTTCCAGCTCGGTCAACTGCGCGGTCAGGGCATCGCGGTCGGCAATGATTTCAACGCGTCGAAACAGCCCCATCTCGCCCTGCACGGCCGAGAAGGTGAAGTACAACCCCACGCAGAAAACGATTGCGAAATAGATCAGTCCCGAAAACGCGGGATTGCCCGAATTGCTCATGATGCCCCTTCAGACCGCCTCTTCTCGGGCGGTGTCAGCACTATGCCACAAGTGATTCGCCGTGTGAATCCCCTCAATTTACAGCGTTAATCACTTCTGCGTTGTGTGGTGCAGAAGACTCAGGTCCGCGCCTCGTCGCGCTCTTGCTCAGTCTCTGTCTCCGTCTCACCGTCCTGCTCTGATGGCTCATCAGACGCACTGGCGATCTCGGGGTCGTTGTAGTCGCTGGGATCGAAGGTTTCCACGTCATAGGCCTCTTCCCCCTCGGGAATGCCGGTGACATGGGTGGTGCCCGTCTCTTCGTCAAAAACCAGCCCGTAGCTGGCTTTGCCGTCCGCCTTGTAGCGTCGGAACTCGTGATAGCCCGCATAGACAAAGGCGATGACGAAGGGGGTTAGGATTATGGCGGCAAGGACCTGCGCGCTCATGGGATTGGCCTCCTTTCCGGATGTTATGTAGGCTACCTAACGCAATCCCGCGTCCATGCCACCCAAGGACCGCCCCGATGCAGCAATCCATCGCCCATATCGCCTTGGTCGTGCGCGACTATGACGAAGCAATCGACTGGTACAGAAGGACGCTCGATTTCGATCTGGTCGAGGATACCTATCAACCCGACCAAGACAAGCGTTGGGTGCTGATCGCCCCGCCCGGCGGGTCCGGCACCACGATCCTTCTGGCCCGCGCCAGCACCGACCATCAGGCCCGCTATATCGGCGATCAGGCCGGGGGCCGCGTCTTCCTTTTCCTGCAGACCGATGATTTCTGGCGCGATTACACTGCCTACACCGCCCGAGGCGTCACCTTCACCCGCCCCCCGAAAGAGGCCGACTACGGCACGGTCGCCGTCTTCCAAGACCTCTACGGCACCCTCTGGGACCTCGTAGAGTTCAAACCCCGCCCCTGATCATCCTCTGGCAGGAAATATTCCTGCGGTGGTGTGGGGGTGCAAAACCTCCACCAGCTACCGCAAAAGCGGGGTGTCGAACGGATCGCGACCTCGCCGCTCGCTCTTGTCTCGGGCGACCAGCCCGAGACGCGCCCGACCCTCCCCCCGGGAGGGCGCATTGGCGATGTCAGTCGCCGCTCAGCCGACCGAAAATGCTCTTGAGATAAAACGCAGACCACAAGCGCAGCGAAGCGCCCACCCAGGGTCGGGCGCGTCTCTAGTCACTTAATATTAGACAGGCAGGGCTCCGCCCGTTCGCGGCTGAAACTCTCCCCCGGAGAGTTTCCAAGACGCCGCCTACCCCCGGGGCTCCGCCCGTTCGGCCCTCAAATGATCCCCCGGATCATTTGCCGCTGCGCGGACCGGGCCTCACCCCGAAACAGACGCCTGGTAGATCTCGTCGATCGTCCCGGCCAGCGTCGCGTCGAACTCCGCGTCCGACTGCTGCGCCGACAGCCCTTCGGTCAACGCCCGCGAAAACGAAGCGATCATGCCAGTCTGACGGGACAGACGATCATTCGCCTCTTCCCGAGAATAGCCGCCCGACAGCGCCACCACCGTGATCACCCGCGGATGATCCACCAGCGGCTTGTAGAGGTTGTCCACCTCCGGCAGCGTCAGCTTCAGCATCACGTTCTGATCGTCCGACAGCGCATTCAGCTGGGCCAAGATCGCATCGCGCAACATCTCTTCCGCCTCGGCCTTGTCGGAAATGGAAATCGTCACCTCGGGCTCGATAATCGGCACCAGCCCGTGGCCGAGGATCTGCTTGCCCACCTCGAACTGCTGCGCCACGACGCGGTCAACCCCGGCTTTGTCGGCCTTGGAAATCACCGACCGCATTTTGGTGCCGAAAATCCCCTTGGACACGGCCTTTTCCAGCAGCGCATCCAGATCGGGCATGGGCTTCATGACCTGAACACCGCCCTCTTCGTCGGCCAGACCCTTGTCGACCTTCAGAAACGGCACCACGCCGCGCTTGTCCCACAGGTACTGGGCGGTCGGCATGCCGTCGATGTCACCGTCCATGGTGCGTTCAAACAGGATCGCGCCAACAACCTTGTCGCCGGTAAAGGCGGGCGATTTGATGATCCGGGCACGCATCTCGTGGATCAGGCCGAACATTTCATCGTCACCGGAATAGGCGTCTTCTTCGATGCCATAAAGCTTCAGCGCCTTCGGGGTGGACCCACCCGACTGGTCCAGCGCGGCGATGAACCCTTTGGCGCTGGCGATCTGGTCTGTCTGGCTGGTCTTAGTCATCGGCGTGGCCCCGTCCCTGATAAATCTGATGTCTTTTGGCCGCGGCAGTCCCCCGCCCGGCGTCGCAAATGGTTTAGGCGACTGCCTGTCGCCTGACCAGCCCCAAGCGCCTGATCCGGCGCAATCCGGGCTGGCAAATAGGATGTCAGGCCATCTCGCGGGCAGTCAGCGCTGCAACACCGGGCAGCTCTTTGCCTTCCATCCACTCAAGGAACGCGCCCCCGGCGGTCGAGATATAGGTAAAGCTGTCGGCCGCGTTGGCCCCGTTCAGCGCCGCGACCGTATCGCCCCCGCCCGCGACGGAAATCATCTTGCCCGCCTGCGTCAGTTTGGCCGCGCGTGCGGCGGCGGCGTTGGTGGCGATGTTGAACGGCTCGATCTCGAACGCACCCAGCGGGCCGTTCCAGATCAGCGTCTTGGCCTTTTCCAGCGCCTGCGTGATCCGCGCGACGCTTTCGGGCCCCGCATCAAGGATCATCGCATCCTCGGGGCAGGCATCGACGGCGACCGTCTCATTCTCGGCCCCGGCTTTGAATTCCCGCGCGACGACCACGTCGACGGGCAGGATGATCTCGCAGCCCGTCCGCTTGGCCTTGGCCAGAATGTCCCGCGCGGTGTCGGCCAGATCGTGTTCGCACAGCGATTTGCCCACATCCACGCCCTGCGCCGCCAAGAAGGTGTTGGCCATGCCGCCACCGATCACCAGCATATCGACCTTTTCGACAAGATTGCCCAGCAGGTCCAGCTTGGTCGACACCTTGGCGCCGCCGACAACCGCCAGCACGGGACGTGCCGGTTTGCCCAAAGCGGCTTCCAGCGCCTCAAGCTCGGCCTGCATCAGGCGGCCTGCGCAGGACGGCATGTACTGCGCCACCCCCTCGGTCGAGGCATGGGCCCGGTGCGCCGCGCTGAAGGCGTCGTTGCAGTAGACATCGCCCAGGGACGCCAGACGGCGGGCAAAGTCGGGATCGTTGGTTTCTTCGCCGGGGTGAAAGCGGATGTTCTCCAGCATCATGACAGGCGCGGCGTCCTGTTCTTCGGTATGCCGTTCCGCCGCGTCCAGCGTTTCGACAAAGGCGACGCGGTGGCCCAGCTTTTCCGCCAGCACCGGCACCAGAGGCCGCATGGACAGATCCAGAACCACCTTGCCCTTGGGCCGCCCGAAGTGCGCCAGAATAATCGGCTTGCCACCCTGCGCCAGAATGTCCTGCACCGTCGGCACGATCCGTTCGATCCGCGTCGCATCGGTGACACGCCCGTTTTCGACCGGCACGTTGATATCCACCCGCAGCAGCACGCGTTTGCCCTTCAGGCTCATATCATCAAGGGTTTTCCATGCCATGGCAGCGGCTCCTGACTATACGTCCCCGGGCAGAAAGGGCGTTTCGCGCGCCTTGTCGTATGGGGCGGCGGGGGCGTCAACACTGGTAGCGCCCACATGTGACAGATTGATTGCATGGTGGGACAAAGGGCGATGCTGCGTTGAGGATCTGACGCTACATCTCCGCTCGCCCCTATCTAGGGCGACCAGCCAAAGGCGCGCCCCGTTTCCCCGGCAGGGGATCGCACAGCAATCGCCCGAGAGGCGCTGCCGCGGCAGGGGCTTGCAAAGCAAGCGCCCGAGAGCGGGGGACCCTCCCCCCGGTAACAGCCACCTCTCCGCTTACCCCTGTCTCGGGCGACCAGCCCGAGACGCGCCCGACCCTCCCCCCGGGAGGGCGCATGGCGATGTCAGTCTCCGCACAGGCCTCGCTAGATGATTTTGAGATAAAACACAGACCACAGACCGGACGAAGCGCCATCCCAGGATCGGGCGCGTCTCTGTGCACAGACCTCAACCGCCCCCGAGCTCCTCCCGTTCACCCCTATTACCATCCTCCGCTTCACATTTCCCCGCATGCCGCATACACCTTCGTCAAACCTTAAGACCAAAGGACACGACATGGCTGACATCAAAGACCCCGAAAACACCATCCTGATCGAACTGAAGGACGGCACCGTCACGATCGAGCTGCTGCCCGACGTCGCCCCCGAACACTCCAACCGGATGAAGGAACTGGCCCGCGCAGGAGCTTACGACAACGTCGCCTTCCACCGCGTGATCGACGGCTTCATGGCGCAGACCGGCGACGTCCAGCACGCCAACATGGAGAAGGACTACAACCCCCGCATGGCGGGCACCGGCAGCTCTGACCTGCCCGACCTGCCGGCTGAATTCTCCAAACTGCCGCATGACCGCGGCACTCTGGGCGCGGCACGGTCGCAGAACCCCAATTCTGCAAACAGCCAATTCTTCATCAACTTCAGCGACAACCACTTCCTGAACGGTCAATACACAGTCTATGGCCGCGTGACCTCGGGCATGGAACATGTGGATGCGATCACCCGCGGTGAACCGCCTGCGAACCCCGATCGCATGATCAGTGTCAAGGTGGCAGCAGATGCGTAAAACGCCGCTGTCATATCTGGCCCTAATCGCAACCCTCGCCGGTGCGCCTGCACTGGCCACCGGTCTGGACATCCAGATCGAAGGCGAGGCCAACGGCACGATCCACATCGACCTGTTCGAAGACGTCGCGCCCAAGCACGTGGAACAGATCACCGCGATCGCGGAATCGGGCGCCTATGACGGCGTCTGGTTCCACCGCGTGATCGAAGGCTTCATGGCCCAGACCGGCGATGTCGAACACGCCCGCGACGGCGGCGACGCCCGTCGCGCTGGCACCGGCGGCTCCAACCTGCCCGACCTCCCGGCCGAGTTCTCGGACAAGCCCTTCGACCGTGGCGTCGTGGGCATGGCCCGGTCGCAGAACCCCAATTCTGCCAACAGCCAGTTCTTCATCATGTTCAAGGAAGGCTATTTCCTGAACGGCCAATATACGGTCGTGGGTGAAGTCACCTCTGGCATGGATGTGGTCGATCAGATCAAACGCGGCCGTGGGCAAAGCGGCGCGGTCGCTGGCCGCCCCGACCGCATGGTCAAGGTCACAGTGACCGACTGACCCTTTGAAAGGCGCGGGCCCACCCCGCGCCTTTGTTGTTTTATTACGTATTACTCTGGGTCCCGCGCAGTATTTTTCACCGGATAAACCCCTATGTCGTCCAATTTGACCCGGGTCAGCCGCGCCCACTAACACCAACCACCCAGCTTAGTCCTGAATGCGGTCCCACGCGCGGAAACACCATTCTCGGCCGCGGTCCTCCATCATGTAACACCGCTCGAACCCGACGCCGTCGCCGCCACCGTCCGTCACGCGCCGCTGACAGGCGATGCGGGCCTGACGCACACGGGAAATACACTGCCCCAGCGATACGTTCCCCGCGCCATCCCGGTCACGCTTCAGACCAACGATGAAGTCTTCCCAGAAACTGATGTCCTCATCGATGTTCGACGACCGCGACAGGTCTTTGGGCATGGCCTCGTCATCGGCTTGGACGATGGTCGCGGACAAAAGAATGCAGCACAGGGCAGTACGGATGATCACGTAATCTCTCCTTGATATGACGTGCCCACAGCCTAACAGATTACCCGTTCGCAAGGGAGAGTGTCGGCCATCACCCCGATGCGCCACACCCGCAAGCCTCACGTCTTGGCGCCTCCGGCAATGCCTCAATCCCCTGTGAAACAACGAAAAAAAGGAGGCTGAACGCCCCCTTTTCCCAATCGCATAGACCTAAACCCAAGCGCTTTAAATCTGCGTCACATCGAACACGATGACCGTGCCATGCGCCGCGCGGGTGACGCTGATCGACCCGCCCAAGCCGTCGATCAGACCCATCACGATGCGCGATCCCAGACCGCCTTCGAAGGGCCAGTTCACATCGTCGGGGATCCCGATCCCGTCGTCCGAGATCGTGATCCGCAGGTTGTCGTTGTTGGTCTTCACCACCCGGATTTCGACCAACCCGGTTTCCTGTTCGACAAAGGCATGCTGCATGGCGTTGGTCAGGATCTCGGACACCACCAGCCCGATCCGCGCGGCCTTGTCGGTGGCGACCTCCATGGCGGCCACGTCGATGTTCATGCGCACACCCGCGCGCCCGTCCAGATGCGAAATCGCATTGGCCACACGGCCGATATACGCGCCCAGATGGATCGTATCTTCGTTGCCATACCGCTTGGCCGACGACATCTCTTCGTACAGCAACTGCAGGCTTTCGATGCGGCGCGACAGATCGTTCAGCGCCTCTGTATCCTGCAATTGGCGTGCCTTCAGGCGGATCAGCCCAAGGATCATCGCAAGGTGGTTCTTCACCCGGTGCTGCACCTCGGCCATGTTGGTTTCAAACGCGGCAAGCTGATCGGCCTCTTTGTCCGCCTCGACCTGGCGCTGCATGCCTAGGAAATAGCGCGGCGGCGCGCCCTCGGGGTCGCCCTCGCCAAAGATCGGGGTGACCACCAGCGCGTTCAGAAAGACCGATCCGTCGGCCCGCTGATTGCTGACCACCACGGCTGCATCCTTGTGGCTCTCGATCGCATCGCGCAGCTTGTTCAGCGGCACGGGCGTCGTGCCCTCGTGCTGCAGGAACCGGCAATTGCGCCCCACGGCAGCCTCGGCGGCATAGCCCGTCAGCTTTTCGAAGGCGCGGTTGACGTAGATGATCGGGTTGTCGTCTTTAGTCGGGTCAGTCAGGACGAAAGCAACGCTGGATGCCGAGAAAATCTCGGCTGCGCGCTGATCGTCGATGGCCTGGGCCAGGCCTTCATGGCGTGCACTCATCGTTCACTCTTTAAAGTCGCTGTTGTCGAATAACGCGAAAAACTATGGACAGAATGATCCTGCGCAATGGCTTGGGCGTCAATCCATTGCGTCAACCAGATTAATCCGGCGCTAAAATTTACATAGGTTAATCCAAGGCCAGAAAAGTCCGTAAATCTGCCGCTACGAACTCTGACAAAACGCCCGCCCGGGCGGGCGAGCGCTGTTGTGCACGCTCAGGTCGTGCTCGCCTCACCGCCGAAAAGGTGGTCCATGGTCATCGACGGCTGATCGCAGCCCGCCTCTCCGACCACCCGCGCGGGCACGCCCGCCACGGTCTTGCAGGGCGCCACGTCATGCAGAACGACAGACCCGGCCGCGATGCGGGAACAATGGCCGATGCGGATGTTGCCCAGCACCTTGGCCCCCGCCCCGATCAGCACGCCATCGCCGATCTTGGGGTGACGGTCGTCGTCTTCCTTGCCGGTCCCGCCCAGCGTCACAGAATGCAGCATCGACACGTTGTTACCCACCACGGCGGTTTCACCGATGACGATGGAATGCGCGTGGTCGATCATGATCCCCTTGCCGATCCGGGCAGCGGGGTGAATGTCGATCCCGAAAATCTCGGACGACCGCATCTGGAAGAAATAGGACAGATCACGCCGCCCTTCGGTCCACAGCCAATGCGCAACGCGATAGGCCTGCACGGCCTGAAAACCTTTGAAATACAACAGCGGCTGGATAAAGCGGTGGCAGGCCGGATCACGCTCATAGGTCGCCACGATATCCGCGCGCGCCGCAGCCGCAAGGCCCGGATCAGCCGCATAGGCTTCATCACAGATTTCGCGCAACAGCTGTTCCGACATCTCGGAATTGGCCAGCTTCATCGCGATGCGATAGGCCAGAGCATTCTCGATCGACGGATGGTGCAAGAGCGCCGAATGGATCTGCCCGCCCAGCAACGGCTCATCCCGGATCGCCTGTTCGGCTTCTGTGGTCATCCGATCCCAGACCGGATCGACCGCTGCCACTTTCGGCTGCCGTTTTGCCATGGCTCGTCCTTTCACGTTTCCGTCCTGAGTGTAGCAGATAGCCGCATGATCCGAAAACGCAATGGTGTGATCATGCTCATCACGGGGTTAAATGCGGGGTTGCGGGTGTGAAAATGGCGGCGAGAGACGCGCCCGACTCTCGGATGGCGCTTCGTTCCGCCTGTGGTCTGCGCTTAATCTCAAAGCATTAAGCGAGCCCTGAATGGTGACTGACATCGCCAATGCGCCGTCCCGGGGGGAGGCCCCCTTTCGGTGTTTGCAAGCAAACTTCTATCGGGCAACGGGGCGCGTCTCGAGCTAGTCGCCCGAGACAACGGGCGTCGGAAAACGAACGCAGTCAATCAAACCGGCTGACACGCGGTCTACCGTTAAAACAAAGGGCAGCGCCGACCCGGGGTGGCGCGATAGCGCCGCCCATGGGGCGGGTCGGCGCTGCCCGGCGTAGCCGCCGGGCGGGACATTTGATCAGCCTAGCGCCCGGCAACTGAATTAAAACGCCACCACCCCGACAGCCCCCGCGCCAAACAGCCCAGACACCTGCGCCACCTCAACCCGGCGCCCCGCAACGCCCCCGTCGGCCAGCTGATCCCCCGCCGAATACACCCATTCGGGCGTCGACACCGTCGCCTCTCGTACCAACTGCCCCGCCTGCATGACGCGCACACGATAGGCCTCGGTCTCCTCGCCCAAGGGCACTTCGGCCCCTTCCCAGCCGTCGCCACCGATCCGTGTCCGGCGCACCCATGTCACGGCCAGATCGCCGCCCTGATCCGCCACCCGCAGATGCACAGGCGCGTAGGGCCGCAGCCCGATGCCAGAGAACGCATGCACCTGATGCTCGTAACTCGCGTCCGTATAATCCCGCCGCGCAGGGCCGATCCGGTAATGCCGCGACAACAGCCGCTGCGCGGGCGTCAGGCCGATCTGCTCTGGCCCGCCGTCAATGGCGACCACATAAGAGCCGACAGGCCAGACATCCGGCATATCCGCATCCGTCCCCAACTGCCCGCGCAGCCGATGCGACAGCAGGAACAGCCCATCGCCCCCCGGCACGGCGTCACGGAACTGGAACAGCTCCCACCCCTCGGGCGTCCCATCGCCGATCGCCATCAGGTTCTTGCCCGACAACAACGCCTCATCCCCAACCGACGCCAATGCGCCCGAGGTCAGCCGCACCGCCAGCGCCTCTCCCCGGTCCACACGGCCTGATGCGGCGCGCAACAACGGCGACTCGGTCACGCCGATCACCGACCGGCGATCCAGAACGCGGTCCAAGGCGTAATCGTCGTCCGACGACGACCCGTAAACCGCCACCGTTCCCGGCCAAGGTTGCGCGGTCACGGCGATATGGGGGGCATGCGGCGCCTCGTCCCCGCGCATCAGCGGCAGGTCCAGAAATAGCGGCAAGACAGGCACCGGCGGCACGAATTCGGCCTGCGAGGGCGTGTCTTCGGCCACCGTCACGGGCGCATAGGCTTCGGCGTCGATGCGAACGGCCTCGACCAATTGCGACGCCCCGCGCTCGACCCAGTCGATGCGGTACGACCCACCGTCGCCCGCCACACGCACCACGTCGCCCGCGCCCAGATCCATCCGGGACGGAGGCAAAGCAAACCGCACCGTATCCCGCGCGGCCAAGGCCTCGGCCAGCCAGCGTTCGGCGACCTGACGCCCCTCCCCGCGCAGCATCGACAGGTTCATCTCTTGCCCAGTCACGATGTCTGCGTTGTCCCCCGGTCGCACGGCCTCTTCCGACGCCACACCAAAATCTGCGCCCTGTTCGACGAATTGCACCCGGACCCGGCCCGCCATCTCGGCCTCGGCCCCGCGGACCTCTTGGAACACCGCGTCCTGCCCTTTGACCACGGCCATCGCGTCCTCGGACACGACAGCATCCACCGCCCCGTCCCGCATGACGAACCGCAAGACCCCGTCGCGATCCACCGCATCGAACCCATAACGCAGCATCAGGGGCTGCAACGCCTGCCGCCCCGTGCCGACCGTCTGGTCTGCATAGCCCCAGACCACGCCGCGCAGGTCCGACACATCCACCGGACCGACGCCGCACCCCTCGCAAATCTCAGCCACAACCCCGGCCAAGGACCGCGCAGACGCCCGCCCATTAACCCAATGCCCCCGCGCATAATTCGCCCCGTCCGACCAGACAGACCGATTGTTCGGAAACCAAGGGTAAGGCCGCGCGTCCCACGCCCAGACATGCGCGCGGTCCATATCCACCATGGGCGCCCCGTAAACCGCCGACACCGGATTGCGCGCCGTGTCGCCCCAGTACGACAGCATGGCCCGCAGATATTGCATCGCCATCACGTCATCACGCTGGCCGGTCGAATAATACGGCAAGGCCGATTCCGACGACTTCGGATCGACAAACTTGTTGGGCTGGTTCGCCCCCTTATCGACCGCCGCACAGCCCAGTTCGGTGAACCAGATCGGCTTGGACTGAGGCTCCCACGCGGTCGGCTCCTCCTGCCGGACACCATTGATGCGTTCGTAATGCGCATGGGTCCAGAACGACCGGATGTCCTTTGTCCGCCAAATCCACGGCTCACCTTCCCCATCCGTGATCGGCGTCCGTATCTGCGCGTCCCGCGCCTGATCGGAGTGGTAGTAGTAATCAAAAAGCTCCCCGCCCTCGATCTGGGACCGCAGGTAATCGAGGTTGTGGATCGACCCCCAATCCGCATCCAGATGGTCGTCACCCTCGCGCCAATCCGCGATGGGCAGGTAGTTGTCGATCCCGATGAAATCGATATTGGCCGAGGCCCAAAGCGCATCCAGATGAAACCGCCGGTCCGCCGTGCCATAGGGCGTGAAGCCCGCGTATTCTGTCCAATCCGCCGCGTATCCGATTTTGACCTCTGGCCCTAGGATCGCCCGCACCTGTGCCGCCAGTTGGATCATCGCCTGCACGGCGGGAAAACCTAGGTCATCCCTGATCTGCGTCAGCTTCACCATTTCCGATCCGATGCAAAAGGCGTCCACCCCGCCCGCCGCCTTGCACAAAGCCGCCTGATGCAGAATGAACCGTCTGTAGCCCCAGTCGTTCGGGCCGTAATAGCTGACCGTGCCATCGCCGATCGAAAAATCCCCCGCGCTGACCTGCCCAAAGAACCCCGCCACGTCGAACCCCGCCTGCGCGGTCCCGTCGGTCGACGCATCCGTCCCCGGCGCGCCATCCAAGGTAATCCGCCCGCGCCACGGCAGCGCCGCCTGTTCGTCCCCGCCATAGGGATCGGGTAACCCATTCCCCGCCATCTGCGTCATCAGGATGAACGGGTAATAAGTCACCTTCTGGCCCCGCGCGTTTATCTCCCGGATCGCCTCGATGACGGAGGCATCACAGGGCGTCCCGCCATAAACAGGCCGGTCCCCATCCTGAGGCACCAGCCCCGCCGTCGCCCGCGTCATCCCCGACACCGACCACGGCATCACGTCGCCGTCGCGGTCTTTGCGTTCCACCAAGGGCCGGATGGAACACGAGCCACAGCGCAGATCGTCCCCGAACCAAGACACCACCAAGGACACGTGATCGCACCCCGGCAATTCCACGGCCATCTGGTCTAGGGACGTCGGCAAATCCGCTTTGCCCGAGGGCGCGTGCACATTTACCATCTGCACCTGACCGGCCCCATGGCGGAACGCCACCTGAGAGGTCGCCAGAGCATATTCCCCGCTGCCCGGGATCATCGCCACCGCGCGGACCGCATGGGCCGGATCGTCCGGCGCGATCTCCTTTGGTGCGGGGCGGATGACCTCGAACGCGAATTGGGGCACGCGGTTGTGCCATTGGTCCAAGGACAGATCTTCGATCACCACATAGGCCGTGCCGCGATAGGCGGGCACCGCGCCCGCGCCCTCGAACGCTTCGATCAGCGCATCGGGCAATTGATCTTTTGACCCCGGATAAACACGCATATTCAATTGGTTGGTCGGCACCTCGACCCCGTCCGCCCAGATGCGGCCAACGCCTGCGATCTCCCCTTCGCACAGGGCAATCGCTACAGACACGCGGTAGGAATAATCCCGCACCACGGGCTGACGCGGCGCGCCTTTGCCACCGCCCGATTGGGTCATGACCTCGGTGAAGCGTGACGCCCAGATCACATGACCCGGAACTTTCATTCTGCCGTAAACCCTTGCAATCGCGTCCCCTTCGCCCGCGTTCATGATCCGCAGGCGGTCCACGCGGCCCGTTTCCACCGGGTCAGATCCCTGCCCCAAGACGCGGTTGTCGATGGCCCGCCCGATGACCGCGCCCACAAAGCGCCCCGCCACGACCGAGGATAGGCCAAAGACCGTCCCGCCAAGCGATCCGCCGATGGCCGCACCGGCGGCAGAGAGAAGTAAGGTTGCCATGGGTCAGACCTCCGGAAAAGTGAACCGCGCCACGATGCGCCGCGCCCAAGGGGTGCTGAGCGCGCTTTCCACGACCCCGTGGCCGGAATAGGCGTGGATGAAAGTTGTTGGCGTGGCCGACACGCCCAGATGTTTCGCCACCGCCCCGTCGCGCATGCGGAGCAACAGCACCTGCCCCGGTTCAGGGCTGTGAGCAGGCGTCAGATGCCGCAACGCCGCGCGCCACAGGCGTTCGTCCCCCTGCGGTTCAGACCAGTCGAGCGTGTATGGTGGCACCGCCTCGGGTTCTGCCCCGTAAAGTTCGCGCCAGATGCCGCGCAGCAGGCCGAGGCAGTCGGTGCCCGCGCCCTTGACCGAGGCTTGATGCAGATACGGCGTGCCGATCCACGTCCGGGCGATATGCACCACCCGGCTCATCTGCGGCTGCCGCCGTTGGTGCTGCCCGATTGGTCGGGGGTGATGGCCAGCCAGTCTTCGCCGGGGATGTCCGGGAAACCTTGGTAATTCAGCAAGTTATTGAACTTGAAGCGGCAGGTCTCCATCCGCTTGTCACAGCCTGCGGTCAGCCGGATCGTATCGCCGGGGGCCAGGGGTGCGCGTAACGCCTGCCACAGGTCGATCCGTCGGGTATCGCCCGTCCCGTCCCGTTTGATAACGCCTGTCAGACCCTCAGCCGCCCCATCCAGAACAAGCAATCTGCCACGCGTGAACCAGTCGGGTTCAAAATCCGGCTGAGGCGCGATATGCACCGAAGCGCCCTCTGCCGAAACCACTGAAGTGTCTACAAAATACCCCGGCGCACCCAGATCGACACCGCAAGCCGCGTCGCCCAGCACCGCCGCACAGGTCTTCTGATAGACCCGCCCCCGAGGCTGGTTCAGCCCCTCTGACAGTCCGCGCAACTCCGCGGTAAAGGCCCCACCACCGCGCGTGATCTCTCCGATCGTGCCGCGGAACATCACCTGCCGCTGCGCCACGTCCTGCCAGTTGACCAGCCAGGCGCGCACCTCGGCCCCGTCGAACCGGCCCGCGTCGATGTCGGCCTCATTGATGGCCGCATCGGTCAGCGCACCGATGGCTTCGGAATTGTCGACCGACAGCCCGGTGCCCTGTTGCAACGCCATGGCCGACAACCCACTGTCGGCGCGAAAGGTGATGCCATCGAAGGTCAGCGCCCGGTCGTGATCGGTGAACCCCATGACCACTCCGTCGCGCCGCGTGATCGCCCAGGCGTGGCAGGTCGTCGTCACACCGCTGGCCAGATGCGCGGCGAGGTCTGCGTGAAACCCGCTCATACCCGGATCTCCACCACCGGGACGTTCGGCATATCGCCCGCTTCGAACGACGCCACGGAGGTCGCGATCCGGTCCGTGTCGAACCGCACGGGCACGTCAAATTCGAACCCGGCGGTCACCTCGGCCTCGTGCACCGGCGCGTCGTCCAGCGTGATGAGGCCCGTCGTCAGATCGACGGAATAATCCGGACCTTCCTGCAACTCGGCCCCGTTGACGCCGATGCGCACAGTGCCGGCGACAGGTTTGGTGATCGTGCGGGTCGAGAATTGCAGACCAGACCGATAGGTCTTGGTCAGATGGAACTGCGTCTGATGCCCGTCGCCCCGGCCTAGCAATTGATCGGTAAAGGCGATCTGGGCCGACGGCGCGCAGGATTTGTAATCAGACCAATCCTTCCAGCGGAACCCATAGAGCTGCCCCTGCCGCGCCTCGAAGAAGGCCAGCAGCGTTTCGATATCGTCGAGCGAGCGCATCGAGACGCCCGCGTCATAGCGGCGGCGGGACTGGGACCAAGGGGCGTTACGCTCTTCGTACCCGTTGGCGAGGGTCACGATTTCCGTGCGCCGTTCAGGTCCACCGGAGGAGCCGAATGAGAGCGCAGCGGGAAAGCGGGTGTCGTGGAAGGACATGGGTTTCTCCTCATATTCATAGTCGCTTAGGGCTGCGCCGACCCGAGGGGTGGCGCATATGCGCCGCCCGTCACGCCAAAGGCGTGCCTTCAATTCAGTGGCGCACCTTCGGTGCGACGGGGCGGGTCGGCGCAGCCCGGCGTAAACGCCGGGCGGGTCCTTTGATCGACGTGGTCGTCACCTGTTCCGCTGCCCCAAACTCAGCGCGCGGCTCATCTGCGCGGCGATCTGGGACCGGGACCGCGCGAAACTCTGGGCATCCGGCGTTTGGATGTTCATCACGACGTTCACGCCACCGCCGCTAGAGGTGCGCACCCCCAGCTTGCCGTCGGCGCCGCGCGTCAGCGGCATGATCGCCTCTGGCCCCGCCTCGCCCATCAGCCCGGTCGCGCCGCGCATGGGAAACGTGGTCGGCCCGCGAACCACGCCACCATCGGCAAAGGGCATCACGCGGCCCTGAGACACCGCCCCGCCCTTCGCAAAAGGCAAAACGTTCTGAAACAGCCCGCCGACGCCCTGCGCGATCATCCCGCCAAAGTGGTTGGTCACCGGCTTCACGGCGGCATTATACGCCGAGGAGATCACCGAATTCGCAACGATCTCAAGGGCATCCGACAGTTTCGCACCATCCATCACGACCCCGTCCAGCGCGCGTTTCAACCCGCGCGACAGGCCCCGCTCCAGTGTCTGGACGTCCTTGCCCGTCTCGGCCAAAGCGACCCGCATCCGGCGTAATTCGCTATCGAACCCTGCGGCCATGCCAGCCGCACCGCCCAGAGACACTTCCAAGGCATCGACCTGCGCCTGCAGATCGCCCATACCGTCAAAATCTTCGATCATCTGTCACCTCCTGTGACTTTCGGGCTGTGACTTTCGGGCTGTGACGTCCGGAAAGGCCGCCAACATCTCGTCCAACCGGGCGCGCCCCATGGCGGCGGGCGCGGTATCGCCCAGCATCAGGCGCAATTCCGCAGGGGTCAGGCGCCAGAACTCGCAAGGCTTCAGCCCAAGGCCCTGCACCCCGACCCGCAGCAAGGACGCCCAATCCAGACCACTCATTCCGCACCCTCTGGCAGGGCAAAAGCCAGCGTCAACAACCGCGCGGCGGCGCGAGAGGCTGCCATCGGACCGCCCTCGATATCCG
The DNA here is from genome assembly GCF_045763785.1 of Pseudooceanicola aestuariicola. Taxonomy (NCBI): domain Bacteria; kingdom Pseudomonadati; phylum Pseudomonadota; class Alphaproteobacteria; order Rhodobacterales; family Paracoccaceae; genus Pseudooceanicola; species Pseudooceanicola aestuariicola. The sequence continues at coordinate 81,254 of NZ_JBJGSF010000005.1, forward strand.
CCTGCATCAGGTCCTCGGCGCGGCCCTGCCAGCCGCCACCGCGCAAGCCAGCGACAATCAACGCCAGCACGTCGCGGGTGGAAAACCGAGCGTTCTCAAACCGCTGCACCAAATCCATCAGCGATCCTGCCTGCATCCCGGCCTCTAGCTCAGCCAAGGCCCCAAGGGTCAGGCGCAGCACATGCCGCTGGCCGTCGATGACCAACGCCACCTCGCCCGCGTATGGGTTTCCCGCCTGCATCACAGCGCCGTAAAGCCAAGCGCCCCGGCCGAGGCCATGGCGATTTCATACGTCGCCTCGCCATCATGGGTGCCCGCGTATTCGATCGACGTCACTTGGAACGCGCCTTCGATTATGCCGAAATCGGGGATGACGACCTGAAAATCCGGCGTCAGCCCGTCAAAGAAAATCTGCCGTGCGCGTTCGTCCGAGCTATCGTCCCGGAACACCCCCGCGCCGGAAATCGAGGCTGAGCGGACGCCCGCGCCGCCCAAGAGTTCGCGCCATCCCCCCTGGCTTTCCAGCGACGTCACATCCACCGCTTCGGCGTTAAACGAAATCCGTGTGGCCCGCAGACCGGCCATGGTCTGAAAGGTGCCGTCGTCGGACATATCGACCTTGATCAACAGGTCCTTGCCATTCTGAGCTGCCATTTTATCGTCTCCTGTTAAGGGGTTATGCGTCATCCAGCAGGGCGCGGAAGACCATGTCGATGCGCCGTTGCTGCCCGGCCTCGTCGCGGCGTGCGCGCGCCTTGAGGAAATTCAGCGCCACCACGCGGCCCCGCGTCAGCGGGCCGATGGACTGGACCAAACGGTCTGAAATCGCGGCGGCCACCTGTTTGGCCTGATCGAACCCGCCCGCGTCGGTGACGACCGACAGGGTGAAGTCATGCCGCGCGCCAGAAGTGCCCGCGTCGGACCGATCCCGCGCGACCTCGGGGCCAAGCGAGACATAGAGCGACGGGATCGACCCTGCCGGGGGCGCGTCGAAAATTGCCGTGCCCACAAGGGCTTGCAGCGTCGTGTCACTGCTCAGCGCGGCATAGACCGCCTGTTGCAGCGCAAGGGACAGCGCGTAACTCATGCCGCCACCTCTTCGCTTGCGAAACAGACCAGATACCGACCCTGCGCATCGCGTTCCGATACGGCCTCGATCCCGTAGAGGCGGTTGCCTTCGCGGAACCTCTGCCCCGCTGCGGGCCGCGACGGATCGCCCACAGGCGCGCCGCGTACGATGATGCGATAGGACACCCGGCCAGTGGCCAGATCGCCATAATCGGTGCCGCGGCCAGAACGCATCTGCACCTCGGCCCAGAGATCACCCAGAGACATCCAAGCCTCTGAATACCCGCCAGAATTATTCGGCGTGCGGTCGCGCTGTTCCAGCGTCAGAAGGCGGTTCAAACGAAAGGTCATGCCCGCCCCCCGGAAAACAGCCGCATCGGGCGATAGCGTTCGATCAGCGACGTCACGCCAAAGGGCATGCACCCCTGACCCAAGCCCGTCGCTTCGCGGTTTTCGTAATAATGCGCGGCCAGCAGCATGACAGCCTGCGCCAGATCGGCCGGAATGTCGGACCACCCAGGCCCGAACCCTGCGGTGAACCGCACCCGGATCGACCCGTCGGCGGACGGCTGTGGCAACCCTGCCGACCGTCCGTAAAGCGCCGGGAAATGCAGATCGCGTTCCACCCGAAACCGCGCCGGGTCCACCACCGTGACCGCGCCGTCGGCATCCAGCAGAGCCAGTTCATTGACCATGACCAGCGGCCCCACGGGCAGCACCTGCCGCGTGTCCCCTGTCCAGTCGGGCACCGTCCACGTCAGGTCGCGGGTCAGCAGAACCTTGCCCGTGCGGCCTTCGACGGCCGATAGGGCGGCGCGCAGAAACCCTTCTAAAACAGCGTCCTGCACCGTATCGCCGGTAAAGCCCCGGCCCAGTCGCAGATGCGCTTTGAAATCCTCGACCGGCAGCGCCTCCGGCAAAATATCACTGTCGTCTATCAACATATCCAGACCCCTTTCGCCGTGATCCCGGTCTTGCTTGACCCCCGTGGGTAACGCGTGCCCGCCATCGCTGATGCGGACGGAGGGAGCAGCTGGTCAGCGCAAACTGACAGGCACGCGCCGCCGAGGGGGGTGAGACCCCCGGCGTCTTGGTCAGGGCCTCAGGAGGCCCCGAATTTCAGCAGCTTGATCGCGGCAAAGTCGGTCACATCCCCACCAACACGCTTGGTCGCGTAGAACAGAACGTGCGGTTTGGCGCTGAAGGGATCGCGCAGGACACGCAGGTCCGGGCGTTCTGCAATGGTGTAGCCCGCGTGGAAATCGCCGAACGCGATGGCAAAGCTGCCGGATGTGATGTCGGGCATGTCTTCGGCCAGCAGGACGGGATAGCCCATCAGGCGCGCAGGTTCGCCAGCGGCAAGGCTGTCGGTCCACAGGAACCGCCCTTCCGCGTCCTTCAGCTTGCGCACGGCCCCGGCGGTTTTGGAGTTCATCACGAAGGTGCCGTTGGCCCGGTAGCGCGCGCCCAAGGCGTAGACGAGGTCCACAATCGCATCGACCGGATCGTTCAGGTCAAACGCGCCGTCAGCGCCTGTGGCGATATACCCAAGGTTGTCCCAGGCCCAGCTGTCGTTGACGATCTTTGTGTGGGTCATGAAGCCTGTGGGCTTGTCGTTGCCATCGCCCGAGATAAAGGCCGCCGCCTCGCTCCGCGCGAATTTGTCGGCGATGCGTTCGGCCAGCCAGGCCTCGATATCAAAGGCGCTGTCGTCCAACAGGCGCTGCGACGCCTTGGGCAGCGCGGCCAGTTCGAACAGGGGGATCGAGATGCGATCCATCGCGGCGGTCGACGTCTCGGACACCGTGCCCGTTTCCGTCACCCAGCCAGAGCCGATGTCGGTCGTATCGACCAGCACGTCATAAGACGTCGCCTCAACGCTCACCACGTTGGCCACCTGACGCAGGGAGGCGGCGGAATGCAGCACGCCTTTCACGGCCTCGGAGGTCTGCGGATCGACGAGATAACCGCCGTCTGCGGCGACAGAGGAGTTCATCGCCTTGCCTTCCAGTTCCAGCCCGCGCAGGCCGTCGTCGTCGCCCGACCGGAGGTAGGCGCCAAAGGCCTTTTGGTGGGGCGCTTCGGCGGTTGCATCGCTTGCCAGCGCAGGGCGGTGCCCGGTCATCATCTTTTGGGTCAACATGGTCATACGGCCTTCCTGTTGTTTCATGCGTTCCGTTAAATCGTCCCGGAAGTGTTTGAACTCCGTCACGAATCCCGCCACGGCGGTCTTGACCTCGGCCACGGGGGACAGATCTTCCCCGTGCCGAGAATTGCTCTCGGGTGTGCTCATCAGCTTGTCCCTTTCGTTTAGCCGGGGGTGCGCCCCGCCAGTGTCAGCCGCGCGTCGTCAAAGACCGCCGCCAGATCGCGCATCGTGGTCGTCAGGGCGTCGCCCTTGGCCGCCACGCGCGCACTGGGCAGCATGGGGAAGGTCACCAGCGACACCTCCCACAGCTCCAGTTCGGTCAGGGTGCGGGTGCCGGTGTCGGACTTGGTCGCGCGGCGGGTGCGATAGCCGACGGACAGCCCGTCGATCGCGCCTGCGCGGATCAGTTCCGCCGCCTCGCGGGCCTTGGCGACGCCGTCGAGCAGACGCCCCTTAACCCACAACCCCTGATTGTCTTCCTTGATCTCCTCCCAGACCCCGATGGGCTGGGCTGGATCGTGTTGCCACAGCATTTTCACATTGCGCTGCGTGGCCAAGGACGCGGCAAATGCGCCTTTCTGAACCACGTCGCCGCCCTGATCCTCCGCCCCAAAATGGGATGCGTAGCCTTGGATCGTCAGATCGTCGGTGATTTTCACCGGTAGTTCTGTGTTACAAAATTTTCGTTCTAATTCCATAGGTTGAATCCCTTTTCTGAGTCCCTATCTGAGCGAAGCGCAGCTTTACGGTAGCTGGACTAAGAAGCTTTGGAAGGCTTCCGCAAGTATCACGGCAACGATGCCGTAGACGGTTAACCAAAGACGCCTTTCCAGCCGTTCGATCACCGCTTCCAATCGCAGCAGACGGTCCTGCAACCCTTCGATCTGCAACCTTGAGACGCGTTCGTGAGCCTCTAGCCGCAAGGCGGGCGCGCAGTCGAACGCCTCGAACCCATAGCGTTGGCGGGGCGGTATGGGGCGTTGATCAGACATCTGTTGCGCCCGTGTCTTCCGCCGGAAGGCCCAGCATTTGGCGTTTTTCGGCCCGCGTCAGGAAGTCCGCGTTGGCCACGCGCGACCATTGCGCATCGCGTTCTGTCGAGAGCGCGGGCACTTGGTCAAGGTCGGGCCTCCACACCACCGGATCGTCGGTAAACCCCTGCAACCAAGCAGAAATCTGCGCCGTGACGCGGGTCGCCAGCGGGAGCACCGTCAGGCGGAAGAACGCGCGGTGGGCTTCGGCGTAATTGGCGTAGGTCGCCTCTCCGGGGATGCCCAGCAGCATGGGCGGCACACCGAAGGCCAGCGCCACGTCTCGCGCGGCGGCTTCTTTGGTGCGGTGAAATTCCATGTCCGAGGGCGAGAAGCCCATGGGTTTCCAGTCCAAGCCCCCTTCCAGCAGCATCGGGCGGCCCGCATTACGCGCACCCATATGATGCGCCTCCAACTCATTGGAAAGACGATCGAATTGTTCAGTGGTCATGGTCGTGCCATCCGCCGCGCCATAGACCAGCGCGCCAGAGGGCCGCGCCGCGTTGTCCAAAAGCGCCTTGGACCAGCCAGAGGCGGAATTGTGCACGTCAATCGCCTGCGCTGCGGCTTGCAGCGGGGACAGGCCGTAGTGGTCATCCTGCGGGTGAAACGACTTGAGATGCAGCACAGGCGACCGCAGGGGCGTCACCGCATAGCGATGTTTGCGGCCCCCAACGGCGTATTCATAAGCAACCGGCCAGCCATCTGCGCCCGGCACCACCGACATGCGGTCAGACCGCAGGACGTGGAGTTCGACCGGCGCACCGTCCTCCGGCGCGACGGCCTCCAGATAGCCATTCCCGGTCAGAACCAACTGACCATAAAGGGATTCCAGCAATTCCGCCCGCCCCTGCGCCGCGTTGGGGCGCGCCATCAGGTCGATCAGCGGGTGGGTGTCATAGCGCGTCGCGCCGTCCTGAAGGACCAGCGGCAAGGCGGCGGCGGCTTCGGCGATCAGCTTGACCGCGCGGTGCACCACTGGGTTGCCTGCAAACCCCGTGCGGGTCAGCGACGCCACATCGCGCGGCGACCAGACCACGCGGCCCGCCGAATGATAGGAGATCACCGGCGCAGAGGCCGAGGCTTTGACCTCGGGCGTCTGCGCGGTGTCCTTGCGGAAGTAGTCTATGACTGACATGGCCTCTCCTTTCGCCGTTCTGGCTGACGTGTTTGGCGTCACGGGAAAGAATGTCTCACCAAACGGTTAACGATGGCTTCCTAGACCGTACGCACCCTCGGCCCTTTGGAATTGCTGCGTTTTTCCAGCATCAGGTTGGTCAGCGCCCAGACGAGCGCATCGACACGGTCCGGGCTTCCCTTGCCTTCGAACCCGCGCGTGGTCATCAGACAGAGCTGATCTTCAAGCGGACCAAGCCCGCGCAGGTGCTGCACCCTGCCCTGTTCGTAAAGCGCCGCCACAGGTTCGGCCCGCGCGACCTTGCCGACCGAGGCGCGGACCTTGGTGAAGGGCACATCCCCATCCACTTGCCGCACGACGGCCTCGACCAGATCACCGCCCTGGTTCACCTCGGCCACGATGCGGTCGGCGTTGTGGCGATGGAACGCGGCGACGGCGGCTTCCGCCCATGCCCGAGGGCTGGCGGCGTGGACGGTGGCGTCCTCCAGCACATAGCCGCGCGACGGGCCGTCCGGCGGCGTGACGACGCCCGCCACGATGATCCCGCAGGCGTCCGAGCCCTTGTGCCCCGTGACAGGCGGGTCCACGGCCACGACCACGCGATCCAGTTTGGGCGGCACGGCGATCTGCGCGGCCTCCAGCATCGCCATCGTCCACAGCGCCCCTTCGGCCGCGTCCAGCATCACGCCGTCCAATTCCTGCCGCCCCAGCCATGTGCCCGCGTAACGATCCCGCACCTCGGCCAGAAAACTGTCGGCAAGGTTGGCGCGGTTGGCTTCGGTCGGGGCATGGGTGGTGACGGTGGTGGGAAGTTCCAGCAATTCCTTCAGCACGCCGACGTTGCGGGGCGTCGTGGTGATGCAGGCGCGGGGGTCGTCGCCCAGCCGCAGGGCAAACTGCAGCATATCCCATGTGTCACGGGCCTTGCGCCATTTCGCCAGCTCATCGACCCAGGCCGCGTCGAACTGAGGCCCGCGCAGCCCGTCCGGGTCCTGGGCCGAGAACGCATAGGCCACCGCCCCGTTGGGCCAGACCAGCCGTTTGCGCGTCGCCTCCCACGTGGGCCTGCGGTCGGGGGGCGAACAGGCCATGATCCCGCTGTCGCCAAAGATCATAACCTCGCGCACCTGATCGATGGTTTCGCCCACCAGCGCCAGCCGTTTCGCGCACCCCGCATCCAGCGGCCTGTCCCCTTCGACCATCGAGCGCACCCATTCAGCGCCCGCGCGGGTTTTCCCCGCGCCGCGCCCGCCCATGATGATCCACGCGCGCCACGCGCCCTCGGGCGGCAATTGGTGCGGCATGGCCCAGAAATCGAAAAGATAAGGGAGAGCCATCAGCTCTCCCTCGCTCAACTCATCCATAAACAACTGTTGTGCCAATGCACTCTCTGAGGCGATCCAGCTTGCCTGCGATTGCAGCGCGCGCTTCGCCCAAGTCGAATCCAAAGTCCCCGGCGATCCCGAGGTGTTTGCGTTGTTCGTCATGATATTTCGCCTCCACGTCATAGGCATGTTTGATGAATTGGCGGACGTCCCCCGCCGCCCGGAGCGCTTCGCGCACATGGCCGGGTTCTTCGCTTTGGACGTATCCCTGCACGCGCGTCAGGTCGGTTTTCAGCAGTTTTAACTGTTCGACGATTTCTTCGACGTGACCCGAGAGTGCGCTGTCGGTTTGCTCATGTGTAATCAGAGTCATTTTTGATTGCCCTTATTGTTTTTGTTGGCCCGTCCTGTTGGTGCCTCAGGGGCTTAGGCACGAAAAAAGGCCCCAAGGGCGTGAGTGCCCGGGGCCTTTGGTCATGCCTGTTCCAGCATAGGGTTACTTATACGTTAAACCGTGCGGTGGGTCAAAAATGGGGGTGTGGGGGTGCGTACGGTGGGGGGGGCATTACGCGGCGATACGGATGGAGGCCGCAATTTTGCGGTGGTCTACCAGTTTGCGGCGATCTCGCTTTCGGCCCATTGCGGACAGTCGAGCCAGGCGCAGCAGAAGGCCGCTACCAGCATTTGCAGGCATTTGTGCATGGCGCAGCGCGACGTGGTGCGCCGATAGGACGGGCAGGATAGAACGTTCGTTACCGTAGCAAAAGAACGTTTCGAAGAAGCAATATCCTTCGCTTGGGCCGCGCCCTCGAAGTAAGCCATTCAGCTACTCAAAACAGCCTTTGGAAGGCAGCGCCTATCTGAAAAGAACCAAATACGAAAGTGGGATATTGAAGCCACCACCATCCGAGACTTTTCATCAAGCCTCAGCGAAGTCGGCCAACCCCCAGACGAACTATTGTTAGCAGAAATAGGCGCGATTAGGGTTTTGGGCTCCATGTCATTTCACGACCTCTATCGATAGGTATCGCGGGTAGCGGTTCAGAACTTGCGACTTAACCGCAACTCCGGAAATTTCCCTAATATTAAGGCTCTCAACTCCCAAACTTGTCAAGTCCGAGAGGTAGTTTGAAAGTGGCCGGTGAAAGTATATCGTTTTTGATTTACTCAATCCAGTTGATGACGTTCTGAAGTTTGATTGTATCGCGAATTCTGATCCGTAGTTGAACCATCCATATTTTTCGAATCCCCAATATCGTGGCCAGAAAAATGGATGACAAAGCGTAAAAATCATTTTGCCACCAGGCCTTACCATGAGATGGCAAGCCTTCAAAAACTCTTTGGAGTTGGGGCAATCCATCAAGACCATGCTGGAAATTAGCGCATCATAGTCATTGTGACCTTTCGAGAAATCTTCCGCAGAGGAATGAAAATACCGAATATTTGGTGCGAAATTTTTGGACTCGCCAAGGGCAATAGAGGCCTTGCTTGGATCGACAGCATCGACCGATTTGAAGTGGCGAGCGGCAACCTTAGAACCGAACCCGACGCCACAGCCAGCATCCACAAGCTTTGAGCCGCTCGTTTTGGCGGAAAACTCTTCCAGAAGTGGCAATAGCACTTCTGTATAAGACCTGTCCTTCCCACTGTCGATGTCCTGATACCGCACTGGTGCCAAGTCATCCCAGATCTTTGCTACATCTGAAATTTGAACGTCTTCGATTTTTTGAAAATTTGTGCCGTTCACGCTTTAGCCTCAAGAATATGAACCAGATCCTCGGCGAGACGCAGCGTCACGTCATCTTTTTCCGAGTGCCTGAAGATGACGTGCCTATCAGCGGAATCCGCTTTGGCTATGTAGAGTCGTGAGTTTGCCCCCTTATGGCCTTTAATGGTGAACCTACACTTTGGTATTACCCCTCCATAGACCAGGATTTTCGCCCCTCGCCCCTTTAGAGTTTCGGAAGTCCCATTTTCCTCACTCACCAGAACCGTCAAATCGCCGCTTTGGGCTTTCTTATTGAGTGATTCCATAATAATTTTCCCGCTTGCCCAAGATAAGTTTCGAGAAACGATACACGTATTTCCGGGTTCATTTATAATCGAAAGCATCTTCTTATTGATACTAATTTCGCCCTTGCAGACCGTCACGCTTCTGTCAATAAGAAGAGTGCACAATTGCCAAACGCTTAGGATTATTGCAATCGCAACCAGAAGCCAGGCGAGGTTGGCAACCCACTGCGGGAGCTTCTCAAACAATCCGAGACTATCTTCATAAATAAAGACGGCCATCGTCGGGAGGCCTAAAAGCGCGATCAGAATATTGTTCACTTGAAATGTTTTTTTCATTACACACCAAAATCATTGCCTGACGTCACATCCATTCAATGGATTGATACTCATGCATAACCCAATCGTGCGTACCGAGACCAGAGGTAAGGCTGCCCGTCACATCTCGGCAGTTGGTATGGCTGCATCCTGAAAAACTACGGCTGGAGTTTTTGACAGTCCTTCATAGCTCGTTCGTGGAGCTGCCGTTCAGTCCGGACGCAGCGAATGTCGGCTACCCGCCCACCCCGCCCCTCACCTCACCACAATCTCCCGATACCCAAACTTGCCCTTCCCGGCCACCTCCCGCACCTGCGCCTCAACCAACGCGGCCCCGTCGGGCTGCACGATCTCGCGCGTCCATGGCAGGGCGCCAACGAACCTCTCAAGCACCTCGATATGCTCCCCGGCCCATGTCGGGGCCTGATCGTGTTTCTGTTGCAGCGCTTTCTTCAGGATGCGCGGGTGGACCGAGATCATGAAGATGATGTCGGGATCGGCCAGCAGATCGGGGATATCGGGGATCAGATCGTATTCTCCGCCCTCGATATCCATCTTGACCAACACGTGTTTCAACGCGCCGCGGTGGCGGGCGATCACGTCCTGAAGCCTCTCGGTTTCAATGGTCCAGCTTGCGCCCGGCGTTTGCAGCAGCGCGGTCGTCATTGAATCGCCGCCGTCCATGCTGCCCGAGATGGTGATCGGCTGGCCCGAGGGGTGGATGCCTTTGTCGGACAAGCTCAGGCGCGCGGCCCAGGGGGCGTCTTGGTTCAGCGCGACGTTGCGTTGAAGCTCGTCATAGGCCACGCGATCCGGCTCCATCGCGACGCAGGCCCCGGCGCTTTGCACGGCATAAAGGGCGGTCGGCCCGATCCATGCGCCAAAGTCCAAAACCAGCGTGTCCTTGGTGACGTAGGTATCGAAGGATTTGAACGTCTCAGGTTCCCACAGGCCGCGGTTCACGCGTTTCCAAAAGCCGTCGAACCGTCCGGCGTTCACGTTGAAGGACCGTCCGTTGACTGTGATCTGGTGGGTCATAAACCGGTACTCGGTAAGGAACTTGAAGAAATGTGCAAAAGGTTTGTGACGCGTAATGGCGCGCATACTGACTGTGGCGGAGGCTGTCGTGGAACTCAAGCCTATCGCGCGCCTCACGCGGGCGGTGTCGGTGGCCGCGTGATTTGTGGTGCTGAGGCGTCCCGAGCAAGAGGCCGCCAATCAACGGTGCTGTCGGCGCTTCCTTGGGTAGCGCTGCACTGTCCCGAGGGGGCGGGACTTATGATCGATGTGGTACTGCCTGGATTGTGCCGTCTACGCCGCCACGCTGCCCCACCCGTCGGGCACATCGACAACGCGGCGATCCAGCAGCCCGCCGATCTGGGCGTCGGTCAGTCCGACGACGTCGGACAAGATCTCCTCGGTATTCGCCCCCAGCACGGGCGCAGGCACAGCGGGCAGACGGCCCGAGGCCGAGAACAGCGCGGGGTGCGCGGGCGTCAGATAGCTGCCGACGCCGGGAGACATCACCTTCGAAAACATGGGGTTGTCCGTCGACAGATCGGGGTCTTGGGCCATAGCCTCGCGCACCGTGCGGAATTCGGACCACGTCAGGCCACGGTCGTTAAACATCGCGGCAAAGTCCGACACCTTGCGGGCGGCAAACCATGGCTTGAGCACCCCGGTGATAAGGTCGCGGTGCTGCCAGCGCTGGCCTTCGTCCGACAGGTCCGCGCCAAGGCTGCGTTCCAGCGCGGCCATTGCGTCGCCCGTGCCCGTCGCCTTGACCAGCCCGCGCCACTGGCGGTCGGTCAGGCCGATCACCATCACGCGGCGGCCATCGGCACAGACGAAATCCTGACCGTAAGCGCCGTACAAAGCATTGCCCGCCTTGCCACGGTCGCCGCCGTTCAGCGTGGCGTCCCCGATCATGCCCAGATGGCCAAGGGTCGCGGCGGCGACGTCTTTCAACGCCAGCTCGACCTCCTGCCCGCCGCCGCCGCGCAACCGATGCCGTTCCGCCGCCAAAAGGGCCGAGACGCACATATGCCCCGCCACCAGATCCCATGCGGGCAAGGCGTTGGCGACGGGATCCTCCGACCCCTCGGGCCCGGTGATATGGGGAATGCCCAAAGCGGGGTTCACGGTGTAATCGACCTGAGGGCGTCCGTGGCGGTCGCCCATGAGGGTGACCATGATCAGGTCTTCGCGCCGTTTCGACAGCGTTTCATAATCCATCCACCCGCGCACCCGCAGGTTGGTCAGGAACAGGCCCGCATCGTCACCGCGGGCGGTGATGATTTCGGAAATCAGCTCTCGCCCCTCGTCGGATTTCATGTCGACGGCGATGGATTTCTTGCCCTTGTTCATGCCCGCCCAAAAGAGGCTCTGCTTCGTGGGGGCCAGCGGCCAGCGGCCCGCGTCCAAGCCGCCACCGATGCGGTCAAAGCGGATCACCTCGGCCCCCATCTGCGCTAGCGTCATCCCCGCCAAAGGCACCGCCACAAAGGCCGACCCTTCGACGACGCGCATCCCCTTCAGCACGCTCATTGCGTTTCCTCCCAGGTGGCGGTGGCGGTCATGCACTGATGCCCGTCTTGGCCCGTCCAAAGCCGCAGGCCTTCGTCCGTCGCCTCGGTCGCGATGTCACAGGTGCCACCCGCGAACATCGGGTGCACGCTGCGAAAGCTGAAGTAGATCGGGTTGCGGCCTTTTTCTCGCACGGCGGCGCGCATCAGCAGGCTGGCCTGTAGCGGCCCGTGGACCACCAGCGCCGGATATTTCTCGACCTGCTGCGTATAAGGCAGGTCATAGTGAATGCGGTGCGCATTGAAGGTCAGCGCGGAGTAGCGGAAGAGCAGCGTTTCCGGCGTCGGCACCTGTTCGCTGACGGCGGGAATGTCGCGTTTCGCGGGCGGGGCGAAGGTGTCGGGGATATCGAGATAGACGATGTCCTGCTGTTCCTGGATCGCCAGACCACGCGCGCCATAGATGCTATGTTCGACCGAAACGAGCACCATCGGCCCGGTCTTGCCCTCTTTCTCGACCACGGATTTGACGCGGGACATGCGTTCGATCGGTTCGCCCACACGCAGCGACTGGTGGAACGACAGCGACCCGCCCGCCCACATGCGCCGATCCAGACGGACGGGCGGCAACAGCGACGATCCGCGTTCATGCCCATCCCGGCCAAGGTTTTCCATCGGGGCCGTCGGCGGGAAAGCACACCAGTGCCAGAGCAGCGGCAGAGGGTCCAATTGGCCGGGGGCTGCGCCCTCTCCAATCGTGGCGTGGATCAGCCGCGCCTGATAGTCCGTGATGCAACCTTGGGTGCAGGTTTCGCGGCCCGTCCAGGCCTGAGCGTTCAGTTTATCCATCGGTCATGATCCTCCCCTTGGCGCTGACCATGCGCGGACGGATTCTAAAAATCAAGCAATTTGAATGACTTAGCGGGATACCGCGGTATACACTGGGCGGTGTTCGCACCTGCAGCGTCTGAAACCTTTGGCTTTTTTGCGGATGCTGCAGATGCAGCTTGATCCGTTTTGTCGCAGGGGGATGGCGGGTGATTTGGTCGGTGTTTAGGTCGGCGGTCCGGTCGGTTTCTGGGGAATTGCCAAGCCCGGTTGGCTGGCACACTCTTGCATCATGACCATCCGCCTATGCCCTTATGATCCGCGATGGACCGCGGCGTTCGCGGACGAAGCCGACGCCATTCGTCGCGCTTACGGAGCCACGCCGATCCAGTTGCATCACATCGGCAGCACGGCGATCCCCGGCATCGTCAGCAAGCCAATCATCGACATTCTGGGCGAAGTGCCAAACCTATCGGCGGCGGAGGCCAAGGCGGCTGCGCTGGCAGGCCTTGGCTACGAGTCCATGGGGGCTTACGGCCTCAACGACCGCCGATATTTCAGAAAAACCGACGCCAGTGGGGCGCGCACCCACCACCTGCACCTGTATGTGAATGGCTCTGCTCACGTGACGCGCCATATCGCGTTCAGGGACTACCTGATTACACATTCTGACGCGGCGGACGCTTATTCGACGCTCAAGGCGCAGTTGGCCCAAGGTGGCGGGGCGCAATATCAGGACGGCAAAGCACCCTTTGTCCGCCGGGTCGAAGCCGTGGCCGTCGAATGGGCCTCGACCAGGACGATCATGTCGTGACCTAGCCCCCCTCCCCGTCGATCCGCGACCGGATATAGGCCGCCACGTTGCGCGCATCGACGACCGCCTCTTTGACCAGCCAGTCGAAATGCGCCGAAAGAGAGCGGACGCGTTCGACCTCGCGGAACGCCAGATAGCACTGGCCGACGTAGATCACCGCAAGGTTGGGGCCGAACACCGTGACCGGAGAGCTGAAGACCCGGTGTGCGTTGAACAGAAAGACGCGCAGGCGTGGAAACATCTCGTCGCATTGCTGGGCGATGAAGTCCAACTGCGCGTGCCGGATGTCCCGGTCTACGCCTTCGTAATAGGCCGTCCCCGCCGCACAGGCGTCAATTTCGTGGATCGGCAGCGCGATTTCGTAGTCCGATACGCCAGAGGTGAGCCACGCCAGTTGATCTTGGATGGCGCTATAGGCCTCGGACAGGCGCGGTTCCTGAATGTAATCGTATTCCCAGTCCAGCATCTTCTTGGTCTTGAGGATATCCGGCAGGGTCGCGGGCACGTGGCGCACCTTGTAGCCTGCGGCCTCATGGTGCCAGTCCAGCAATTGGTCATCCGCCGCCGACCGTTCCGCCGGGCTAAGCGACAGGGCCGCCGCCACGATGTCGCCGGGCGTTTCGGGCCGATTGGTCAGGCCCAGCAGCCAATCGGTGCTGACGCCAAGAGCGCTGGCCGCATCAGCCGCAAGCTGCGCGTTGGGCAGCCGTGGCTGATCGTCCTTCAACAATTGCCCGACGGTGGATCGGTCCACCCCAGCTGCCCGCGCAAGGCCCGAGCGGGTCATGTTCTTGGTCGCCATCGCCTCGGCCAGCCTGTCGCGGAACAGGCCCGCGCGGTAGCGTTTGTCCATTCGGATCACCAATGTTGCGAAAAGTCTGCAAAACGGATTGTACGCAGCAAATTCGCCTAATGTCCATGATCCCCGGGCTGGGATAGCAGCGTGGATATCCAAACATTTTCACTGAGGACAAGGAATGGAAAGCAAGATCAGGCTGTTACTCAAATCCGCGACTTGGCAGGCGGCGGGTATCGTGACGATGACAGTGATTGGTTATGTTTTCACCGGATCGGTCGCCGCAGGCAGCGGAATCGCCGTGGCCGGGGCGGTCACGGGGTTCGTGGCTTATTTCGTGCATGAACTGGCGTGGTCCAAGGTCAGCTGGGGCCTGCGCCGCTAGCCCCTCTGCGGTCTATGAGAAAATTAAACTGCATGATATCGTCGGCGTAATTTTAGACGCATGACTTTCAGGATATTCTCGTGGACCGCATCAGTACCCACTCTGTCGACCCGCGCCGTGTTCTTTGGCCTGCGGGCCTGTCGATGCCCATGGTCGTGCCCGCCTGTCTGGCCGCGCTGGCCCTAGGCGCCCCGACATGGGCAGTAGCAATCACGCCGCTGATCTTGCTGTTCGGCGTCTGCACGGCGCTGGATCACGTCTTTGGCCGCGATCACCGCAACGTGTCGCTTGAGATCGTGATGGAGCTTGAGGAAGACCCCTATTACCGCCGCCTGCTTTTCATCGTGACGGGGCTGTTCGCGGTGTCCCTGCTGGTGGCCTGCTGGATCGTTGCGTCCGGCGTCTTTGGCCCGGTGCAGATCGTGTTGTTCGGGCTGGGTCTTGGGCTGATCCACGCGCCGCTTGTGCTGATAGGGCATGAACTGGGCCATGCGAAATCCCTGCGCGACCGGCGGGTGGCGCGGGTGGCCCTGGGGCTGATCGGCTATGGCCATTTCTCGATCGAACATAACAGCGGGCATCATGTGCATGTGGCGACGGTGCGCGATCCGGCCTCGGCCCGATATGGCGAAAGCATCTATCGCTTTGCCCTGCGCGAAATCCCCGGCGTGCTGATGAACGCGCTGGTGGCCGAGAAGGCGCGGCTGACCCGCAAGGGCTTTGGCTTCTGGCACTGGCGCAACACGATCCTGCAAAGCTGGCTGGTGACGGCGGGGATGGCGCTGGCGGTGGTGCTGGCCTTCGGACCCGTGGCGCTGGCCTTCTACGTGCTGCTGTGCGCGTCGGTCTGGTTCACCATCACGATGGCCAATTACACGGCGCACTACGGTCTGGCCCGGCGCATGATCGACGGCAAGCGCGAACCCTGCCGGCCAGAGCATTCGTGGAACTCCAGTTTCTTTTTCTCGAACATCCTGTTCTTTAACCTGCAGCGCCATTCGGACCACCATACCAATGCGCAAAAGCCGTTCCAGACCCTGTCGGACGTGGATGGCGCGCCAGAGCTTCCCTCGGGCTATCCCGGCGTCTTCGCGCTGATGCTGGTGCCGCCACTGTGGTATGCGGTCATCCATCCGATCCTGTGGGACGCAATCGACGGTGATGACACGCGCCTGAATACCGGTCTACAGGCTTAAGGCGCATTTTCCCGCTAAAATGATGGTCTGAAAAATCAGCGCCCAAGGGGTGGCGGCACCACGGCGCGACTGCCTTGTTTTATTAAGAGAAACGGCACTCTGCCGGTTCCGGCCTCGGCATCACTCGACGACACTCCACACGCCATTTTTGAAAAGAAAATCAGTTTAACCTGAAACTTTCAGTCCATGCGCCCCCGTATCTCCTACATCGCAAGGCCAGCAAGCCTTGTCCCAACAAGGAGAACTACCATGACCTTCAAGACCCTGATTGCATCCTCTGCCACCGCCATCGCCATGGCCACTGCAGCCTTTGCCATGAACCCCACCGTGGGCGGCGCGCCGATGCTGGAAGAAAAGAACATCATCGAAAACGCCGTGAACTCGCCCATCCACACCACGCTGGTGGCCGCCGTTCAGGCCGCTGACCTTGTGGAGACGCTACAGGGCGAAGGCCCCTTCACCGTTTTTGCGCCCGTCAACGATGCCTTTGCCGCCCTGCCCGCTGGCACGGTCGACACGCTGCTGAAACCTGAAAACAAGGCGATGCTGCAAAAGGTTCTGACGGCGCATGTCGTCGCCGGTGACTGGTCCGCACAGGACATCATCAACGCCGCACGTTCCAGCCGTGACGGGTTCTATCACTTCAACGCCGTGTCGGGCGACGCGCTGTCGGCCAAGGTCGTGGGCAGCAACGTCTACATCTTCGACGAAAGCGGTAACGCGGCCAAAGTCACCACCGCGGACGTCAACCAGTCGAACGGCGTGATCCACGTCGTGAACTCGGTCCTCGTCCCCAAATAAGGCGTGCTGACGTAAGTCAGGCGTAAACCACGCCCCCTAGCCCCGCCCTCTTCGCCCCGGCGAAGGGGGCACCCCCACCGGAAAGGAGCCCACCATGCAACGCCGTACGATGATTGCCGGACTACTTGCCTGCACCGCCGTCCCCCTGCGCGCGACGGCCGCCACCTATGAAGTCACCCGCAGCAAAGCCGAATGGCGCGCGATGTTGACCGATTTCGAATATGCCGTGATGCGGGAAGAGGCGACCGAGAAGCCTTACACAAGCCCCTTGAACGATGAAAAGCGCAGCGGCACCTATCTGTGCAAAGGCTGCGACCTGCCGCTTTATAGCTCGGCCCACAAATACGACAGCGGCACCGGCTGGCCCAGCTTTTACAAAGCTTTGCCGAACGCCATCGGCACCAAGCCGGACAACAAGCTGTTCGCCCAACGGACCGAGGTGCACTGCCGCCGCTGTGGATCGCATCTGGGCCACATATTCGACGATGGCCCCCAGCCGACGGGCAAACGCCATTGTCTGAACGGGGTTAGCCTGACGTTCAAAACCTAAGGGCAACCGGCTCTAGCCCCCAAAAACGACTGCGGCCCGGCTGGGGTCATGCACACACAGGCATGACTCCAGCCGGGCCGTTTGTCATTCAGCTAGTCGTTCAGCGGGCTTAGTTGTTCGACCGCTCTGCTTCGATCTGGCGCCAGCGGGCGACGTTCTCGTTATGCTCGGCCAAGGTCACCGCGAAGGCGTGACCGCCCGTACCATCCGCCACGAAGAAGATGTAATCCGTCTCGTCCGGGTCCAGCGCGGCCTCGATCGAGGCGCGACCGGGGTTGGCGATGGGGGTCGGCGGCAGACCGTCGATCACATAGGTGTTGTAGGGCGTTTCCCCGCGCAGTTCCGACTGGCGCAGACCACGGCCCAGAACCCCCTGCCCGTTGGTGATCCCATAGATCACCGTCGGGTCGGTTTGCAGGCGCATCCCCTGACGCAGACGGTTCACGAACACGCTGGCCACCTGACGGCGTTCTTCGGGCTGACCCGTTTCTTTTTCGATGATGGAGGCCATGATCAGCGCCTCATCAATCGAGTCGTAGGGCAGGTCTTCGGCCCGGTTGGCCCAGGCGTCGGCCAGCAGCAGCTCCTGCTTGGACTGCATCTTCTGGATCAAGGCCAGACGGTCGTCGCCCACCCGCACCTCATAGCTGTCGGGGGCCAGCGATCCTTCTTCCGGAACGCCGGGCAGCTCACCCTCCAGCACGTCGATGCGCGCCAAGGCGTCGACCACCTGCCACGAGGTCACACCTTCGGCCACCACCACGCGATAGGCGGTGTCGTTCAGGTTGCGCAGGCGGGTGAAATCTTCGGGCTTGGCCGCGTCCGAAGTCAGGTCAAACTCGGCCTTTTCCACGTAACGCCCTGTTGTGGCGTCAAAATCCCGTGCCTCGGCCACGGCGGAATTGATCCCGATCCGATAGATGATCTGGCTGCCGCAGGAATTGGCCCCACCCCGGGTGATGATGTCGACGATGTCTTCCATCGAGGAACTTGGCGGCACAAGGAAAGACCCGGCCTTCAGCTGGTCGGTCTTGTCGGCGTAATCCGCCCCGATCCGCATGATCGAGGCCGAAGTGACAGCCCCCTGCTCGGCCAGATTGTCAGCCACACGCCCCATCCGCGATCCCGGCTCAACCCGGACGCAGACCGCCTCGGACAGCGGACCGGGGCCGGTGTATTGTTCCTTGCCCCACATCACGAGGCCGCCCAGCAGGAACAGCCCCACGATCAGCAGGGTCAAAGCATTCGAGGCAATGGCCTTCCACATTTAGTCGCGTACCTTCCCGAAGATAATCGAGGCATTGGTACCGCCAAACCCGAAAGAGTTCGAGAGGGCCACGTTGATCTCGCGCTTTTCCGCCTGATTGGCCGCCAGCGACAGCTTCGGCGCGACCGCCGGGTTATCAAGGTTGATCGTCGGCGGGGCGACCTGATCGCGGATCGCAAGGATCGAGAAGATCGCCTCGATCGCGCCAGCGGCGCCCAGCAGGTGCCCGGTGGCGGATTTGGTGGACGACATGGTCGCCTTTTCCGCCGCATCGCCCAGCAGGCGTTCCACTGCCCCCAACTCGATCGTGTCGGCCATGGTCGAGGTGCCGTGCGCGTTGATGTAATCGATATCCGCAGGGGTCAGCCCCGCGCGGTTCAGCGCGGCGGTCATCGACCGGAAACCGCCGTCGCCGTCCTCGGAGGGCGCGGTGATGTGATAGGCGTCGCCCGACAGACCATAGCCCAGATATTCGCCGTAGATCTTGGCGCCACGCGCCTTGGCGTGTTCGTATTCCTCAAGGATCACAACGCCCGCGCCTTCGCCCATGACGAACCCGTCGCGGTCGCCATCATAGGGGCGCGACGCCTTGGTCGGATCATCGGTGAACTTGGTCGACAGCGCCTTACAAGCGTTGAAACCTGCGATGCCGATCTCGCAGATCGCGGCCTCGGCCCCGCCTGCGACCATCACATCCGCATCGCCCCATTGGATCAGACGCGCCGCATCGCCAATGGCATGCGCCCCCGTCGAACAGGCGGTCACAACGGCGTGGTTCGGCCCCTTGAACCCATAGCGGATCGACACCTGACCCGAGATCAGGTTGATCAGCGCGCCGGGAATAAAGAACGGCGACACGCGACGCGGGCCCTTTTCGGCCATCATCAGCGTGGTCTGTTCGATCGACTGCAGCCCGCCGATGCCCGAGCCGATCATGACCCCGGTGCGCAGCTGGCCTTCTTCGTCCTCGGGCATCCAGCCCGCGTCGCGCACGGCCTGTTCCGCCGCGGCGATCCCGTACAGGATAAAGTCGTCCACCTTGCGGCGTTCCTTCGGCTCCATCCAGTCGTCGGGATTGAAGGTTCCGTCGGTTCCGTCGCCATAGGGGACTTCACAGGCGTATTTCGTCGTCACCCGCTCTGGGTCGAACCGGGTGATCGGCCCTGCACCGGATTGCCCGTCCAGAATACGGCTCCAGGTTTCCTCGACCCCAGAGGCCAGAGGTGTGACCAGCCCAAGCCCGGTAACAACGACACGACGCATGACTTATTCCCCTCATGATTTCGTCAGATGCTCTTACCGCGCGGGGGCAAGGTGGGGCAAGAGGCAGAGGCACATGAAAGCCCGATCAGCGGGATTGACCCGTCGCAGGGGGGGCGCTGCCCCCTACCGACAAATGCAAGCATTTGTCGGCCACCCTCGGGATTATTTCGGGCAAGAGGATGCATCAGCGCGCGCCCTTCCGCGATCCTCTTGCCGGCATTTGCCTGGGGTGAGGCCGCAGGCCGAGGGGCAAAACCCCTAGCCTTCCCCTTACTCTGGCGCCCGCGTCGCAGCCAAACAGGCCAGTTCAAACAGCATCTGCGCCGCCGCCTGCGCGGTGTTAGAGGTCGGATCGTATGACGGCGCGACCTCCACCACGTCCCCGCCGACCATGTTCAGGCCTTTCAACCCGCGCAGAAGCATCATCACCTCGCGCGGCTCCAGCCCGCCAACCTCGGGCGTGCCGGTGCCGGGCGCATAGGCCGGATCAAGGCTGTCGACGTCAAAGCTTATGTAGGTCGGGCCCTGACCGATGACCTCCAACGCGCGGGCGATGACGGCCTCGATCCCCATGGCCTGCACCTCTTCGGCGTGAATCACCGTCATCCCGCTGGCATAGGAAAACTCCCACAGGTAATCGCCGCCGCCGCGGATACCGATCTGGATGGTGCGGGTGGGATCCAGCGCGCCCTCAAGCACCGCCTGCCGGAACGGGCCGCCGTGATGGAATTTCGCGCCCTCGTAGACGCCCGAGGTATCGGCATGGGCGTCGATATGCACCATGCCCACGGGTCCGTGTTTGCGGGCCAGCGCGGCGATGATCGGGCGGGAAATCGAATGGTCGCCACCCACCGACAGCGGGAACAGCCCCGCCGTGACCAGCTTGTCGTAAAACGCCTCGATATCCTCGTGGCAAGAGGTCAGATCATAACGCGACCGCATCGACACATCTCCCAAATCCGCCATGCGCAAGACCTGCCCCGGGGCGACGTCCAGCACACGGTTCCACGGACCGATCCGTTCGATTTCGCGCACCGCCTTGGGGCCCCGCCGCGATCCGGCGCGGTTGGTGACGCCCAGATCCATCGGCACGCCGACCAGCGCAACATCCAGATCGCTGATCTGCTGGCCCGCCTCGACAGCCCGCATGACGTCCGGACGATAAGGCGCATCCAGCAGGGTCGAGACACCAGCAAAGGGCCAAGCCCGACGCCCCCCTTCGCCGAACTGCCCGTCGGCGACCGCCTTCAGGCGCGGATCGTAAAACGCCGTGCCCTGATCGTTGCCATAGAGCGCGCGCAGCTCGTCCAGTGATTTTGCCATGTCAGACCCCTGTTGTTTGCGCCACCTCAGACCACCGGGGCCGCAATGGCAAGGGGGGCCGTCACTTCTTACCCGCGCCCTGAGGGGTCACGATGTTTTCGTGATCAACCAAATTCCACGGCTGGCCAGCGTTGCGGTAAATCCGCTTACCCAGATCGGGATAATCCCCCACGTCATGCGCCAGCCGTTCGCCCACAACGATGCACCGAAACGGCCCGTCGCCCGTGTTGCGGATCGTATGGGCCAGCCCACCCTTGCGGTAGCCTATGAAATCGCCGGGGCCGATTGCGTGCTCCTCATCCCCGATCACCGCCGTCGCCTGTCCTTCCAGCACATAGACGCATTCGTCCTCAAAATGATGGAGATGCTTTTCGGTGCTCTCACACCCCGGCGGCACCTCGATCAGGTGAAAGCCAAAGCCCGTCAGCCCCGTCAGATCGCCCAGTGATTTGTTCACCCGCCGCGCGTTGTCGTTGAGGAAATGAACCTTTGGCAGCCCTTCCATCGCGGCGATGTCGGCGGCTTTGACAAGATAGGTATCGGACATTTTCAGACCTCCTGCGGTAACAGGACCACCCTACCGCCGCGTCGCCGCAAAGCGATACCAATCCTTCTTTGGTCAGAAAAATATCCCCGCCGGAGGCACCCCGCCGCGTCAGCGGCAAATAATAAAGCTCCGCGTCAGCGGCAAACAGAAAAGGCCTCGCGTCAGCGGCACACAATCAGGGCCGCCTGCCCCGCCCAAAAGCAAAAACCCCCGGGCCGGGCCCGAGGGTTTCGCAATCTCCACTCAAGAGAGCCTGTGGATCAGGCTGCGTTCTTGATGAAGTTGACGGCGTCGCCGAACGTCTGGATGTTCTCGGCGGCGTCATCGGGGATCTCGATGCCGAACTCTTCTTCGAACGCCATGACCAGCTCAACGGTGTCAAGGCTGTCTGCGCCCAGGTCGTCGATAAAGGACGCGTTTTCCGTCACTTTGTCTTCTTCGACACCCAGGTGCTCAACGACGATCTTCTTTACGCGGTCTGCGACATCGCTCATGGGATTTCCCCTCTATCTGTGTTGGGCCTGCGCCCGGTTCTGCCCTCGCCCCAGTCCGACAACGGCGGGGTCGTGCTGTGATGCCCCGGATGGGGCGGCTGATACCCGCGTGTTGCGGGACACCGCGCAGCCCAAGGGCAACCCGGCACATCTGGAGCCGCCTATATCATAAGCGACCGGGGACGCAAACGGTTTCAACCCTGCCCGCGTCCGGCTGTCATATGACCATACCGGGGGGATTTTTCCAGCCCCCAGTTCCGGTCGCCAAGTTCGGTCGCCAGTTCCGGGCTACACGTCGGCGTCACATATTGCTCAGGCCGCTTCGGCCTCCTGCCGCGCCCATAGACCGGCATAACGGCCATGCTTCTCCAAAAGCTCGGCATGGGTGCCGTCTTCGACGATCTGGCCCGCCTCCAGCACCAGGATTCGGTCCGCATCCGCGATGGTGGACAGCCGGTGCGCGATGGTCAGAACCGTGCGGCCTTCGCCTGCGCGTTCCAGCGCCGTCTGAATGCCGCGTTCGGTTTCCGTATCAAGGGCCGAGGTCGCCTCGTCCAGCAGCAGGATCGGCGGGTTTTTCAGCAAGGTCCGCGCGATGCCGACACGCTGCTTTTCCCCGCCCGACAGCTTCAGCCCACGTTCACCCACCGTGGTGTCGTAGCCATCGGGCAGCGACAGGATGAAATCGTGGATCTGCGCGGCGCGGGCGGCGGCTTCGATGTCTTCTTGGCTGGCCCCGTCGCGGCCATAGGCGATGTTGTAGCGGATCGTATCGTTGAACAGCACCGTATCCTGCGGCACCACACCGATCTGATTGTGCAGACTGTCCTGCGTCACGTCGCGCAGGTCCTGCCCGTCGATCCGGATCGCGCCGTCGGTCACATCATAGAACCGGAACATCAACCGCCCGATGGTCGACTTGCCCGAGCCTGAAGGGCCGACAATCGCCACCTTCTGCCCCGGCTGCACGGTCAGGGAAATGTCGCGCAGGATGGGGCGTTCTTTTTCGTAGCCGAAAGAGACATGGTCAAATTCAATCGCGCCGCCGTGGACGTCGATGGCCTTGGCACCGTCGCGGTCCTGAATCTCGGCCGGTTGTTCCAACAGATCGAACATTTCGCCCATATCCACCAAGGCCTGTCGGATTTCCCGGTAGACCGAGCCCAAGAAGTTCAGCGGCATGGTGATCTGGATCATATAGGCGTTGACCATGACGAAATCGCCCACGGTCATCGTGCCGTTCTGCACACCCATCGCCGCCATGACCATCACGATCACCAAGCCGGTGGTGATGAAAAACGATTGGCCAAAGTTCAGGAAGGCCAGCGAATAGGCGGTTTTCAACGCGGCCTTCTCATAGCCTTCCATCGCGCGGTCGTACCGGGCGGCTTCGCGCTGCTCGGCGCCGAAATACTTGACCGTTTCAAAGTTCAGCAGGCTGTCGATGGCCTTTTGGTTGGCGTCGGTGTCCTGATCGTTCATCTCCTTACGAAGCTTCACGCGCCATTCCGTGACCTTGAAGGTGAACCAGACATAGGCCCAGATCACCACCGCCACGACCAGCAGGTACCAGAAATCGAAGGCCCACCAGAGGACCACGGCGACCATCAGAAGTTCCAGCACCAGCGGGCCAATGGAGAACAAAAGGAAGCGCAGCAGGAAGTCGACGCCCTTCACACCACGTTCGATAATGCGGCTCAGCCCCCCGGTGCGGCGGGTGATGTGATAGCGCATCGACAGGCGGTGCATGTGCTGGAAGGTCTCAAACGCCACCTGCCGCAGGGCTTTCTGGCCCACGGGCGCAAAGACCACGTCACGCAGCTGGTTGAACCCCACGGACATCAGCCGGGCCAGACCATAGATCACCGTTAGCGAAATCGCCCCAAGCGCCAGCATCCATGCGGCGCTGTCGCCGTCCCCGCCCAGTGAGTCCACGGCGGCCTTGTACAGAAACGGCGTGCCCACGGCGACCAGCTTGGCCACGAACAAAACCGCCAGCGCGATGACCACGCGGCGGCGCACCCACGGCTGATCCTCAGGCCAGAGATAGGGCAGCGCGCGGCGCACGATCTGCATCCCGTTGTCAGGGATTTCGGTGGTGGTAAGCTTCGTCGGACCGCGTCCTCGCATGGGCATGTTCCTTGGATTGGCTGGCCGACAGAACGTTGGCTGGCGCGGCCCCGCGAGCAACGTCGTGGCGCCGAGAGGTAGAGGTAAGCGCAGCGGCGCCGAGGCTCAACCCCGGTAAGAGGTTTTGCGATGGTTTTGGAGTGTGCGCGAGTTGGCAGGGCTATGGCGACATGACGGGGTGCCCCCCGTACTACGGGGTGGTCTAGGTGGGGTACAAACCCACCCTACGCGGGATGTAGGGTGGGTTTGCACCCCACCATCCGCGCACCCGATTCCGCGTAGGGCGGGGGTCACCCCGCCCTTGCCAAACGGGCGCGCCTTTACTCCGGCAGATTAAACACCTGCCCCGGATAGATCAGGTCCGGGTCGCGGATCAGGTCCTTGTTCGCCTCGAACACACGGACATACATGATCCCGTCTCCGTACCGATCGCGTGCAATCGCCCACAGGGTAGAGCCTTTTTCCACCGTCACCTGACCCGCAGGCAGGGTCGCGACATTGACGTTGCCAGAGGCCAGTTCCTCGGTATTCCCGCGCACCGTCACACTGGCCGCCGGATCGCCGCTCGCGTTGCCGCTGGCCGAGGCCATGGTGGACGCGTCAGAGTTGGTGCTCCCGGATGCCGCGCTGGCATCGCTGCCGGAGGTCGCTGACGTATCGGCATCCGCCGCAGAGTCACCCGCCATGTCAGCACCAACAGTCCCAGAGCCCGCCGCATTGGCATCGCCCGTCGTCTGAGCCGTCGTCTGAGCCGCCGTCGCCCCATCCGCAGAGCCTTGCGCCGCATCCCCGGAGGTCTGTGCCATGGCCGCCGATTGCCCATCGGTCCCAGAAGTCCCGGTCGACGCCGTTTCGGCTTCTGCAGTAGAGCCGCCGTCATTCGCCATCGCAGCGCCAGAGGTTCCAGTGCCCGCCCGATCATCCGATCCGGTGGTCGTCGCCGCTGTCTCGGACCCACCCGCCGATGCGGTCTGGTCATTCGATGCCGCATCGCCGCCCGCGTCAGCCATCTGTGTGCCCGCGTCAGCCTGCGTCCCCGTGTCAGCGCCACCGGCATCTGCCATGCCCGTATCCGCCGCACGGTCGAACTCTGTCTCGACGCGGGAATAGACCTTGCCGGCCTCGTCCACGACGTCCAGCCGCAGCGTGCCTGCGTCCAGACCTTCGATAGAGGTGCTCCAAGTGCCGTCCTCGCCGATCTCGGCCAGACCGACCGGCTCTCCGTCGACGTAGATACGGACGAAACGGCCGGGCTCTCCCTGCCCCGACATCTGCACCGCGCCCTCGGCGCTGTAGCTCATTGTGCCAAGGGGCATTGCGCCCTCCGCGCCGCCCGGCATCTGCAACACCCGCACGCCGCTGGCGTCGGACATCAGAACCGTCGGGCTGCGCGTGACCGATGCCACCGCCCCAGAGACTGCACCAGAGACTGCGCCCGCAACAGCACCCGCCGCCGCCCCGGCGGCATCGCCAGCCGCCCGCGCCGCATCACCGGCCAACTGGCCCGCCGCATCAGCCGTTTCACGGCCAGCATCGCCTGCGGCCTGCGCCATATCCGTTGCCGCAGTGCCTGCACTATCCGCCATCTGGCCCGCCGCATCCGCAGCTGCGGTTCCCGCATCGCCTGCGGCCTGCGCCATATCGGTTGCCGCAGCCCCCGCATGATCCGCCATCTGGGAAGCGGTATCGGAGGCCGTGGACGCCGCCTCTGCCCCCGCGTTGGCTGCATCCGTCGCGGCGCCTGCCAGCTTATCCGCCGCCGCGCGCAGTGATGCGGCGCCGGTCGGGCCTACGATGACCTCTTGATCTGACGCCAAAGCGCCCTCTTCCCCGTCGACCATCAGCGACAGCACGCGGGCGTCACCACTGTCGGGCAGATCGACGAAGGCGGCGAATTTGCCGTCAGGGCCTGCGGTTTCTTCGGCCAGAACCTCTCCGTTCAGCATCATCTGGACGATGGCCCCCGGCGCCGCGATTCCCGCGATCAGCGTCGATCCATCCGGTTCAACCCGCACCACGTCGATGCTGGGCTTGGTGCCGGTGATGGCGTCCGTGAGGGCCGAGGCGACCTTGTTCGCCGCATCGCCCGCCGCTGTCGCCGCACCAGAGGCCGCGTTGCCTGCCGCCGTGGCCGCGCCGCTGGCAGCCGCCCCTGCAGCCGATGCCATCGCCCGCGCCGTGTCTCCGGCCTGACCAGCCAGTTGGTTTGCCGTATCGCCAGCCGCGTTCGCAGCATCGCTGGCCGCCGCGCCCGCTGCCGTCGCAGCTTCCCCCGCAGCAGAGGCCGCGGAATTAGCTGCATCATTTGCCGCAGTCGCCGCACCGGTCACCGCATCGCCCGCAGCGGTGGCCATCTGGTTGGCCGCGTCGCCCGCAGCAGTTGCCGCGCCATTGGCCGCGTCGGTCGCCGCGCCCGCTGCTGCGTTCGCCGCATCCCCGGCTGCCGTCGCCGCGTCACGGGCCGCTTCGCCCGCCGAGGCCATCGCAGAGCCCGCAGCCTCGCTAGCCGCGCCCGCCGCGTCACCTGCTGCCGTTGCGGCGCTGCTGGCTGCGTCACCCGCCGCTGTCGCGGCCTGATCCGCAGCACCAGCCGCTGCATCCGCAGCCTCCGAGGCACCATTCCTGATATCGTCGCTTAACCGGTTCAGCGCACCGGCAATCCCGTCCGACGCAGTCCGGGCCGCATCACCAGCAGCGGCTGCCGTGTCAGAGGCCGCACCAGCCACCTGATCCGCCGCGTCGCGCGCCGCACCTGTGGCCGTGTCTGCCGCATCTTTGGCCGCAGTGGCGGCACCCTCTGCCGCGTCGCGGATTGTCGCGCTGGCCCCGGCCGCGGCTTCACCCGCCGCAGTCGCCGCATCGGACGCCGCCTGGCCCGCTGCAGCAGCGGCATCGCTCGTAGCCTGCGCCGCCGTATCCACCGCCTGTGATGCCGCACCTGCCGCCTGATCGACCGCATTCGACACACCGTCGCTGGCCTTTTGTGCGGCCTCTTCCACTGCCGTGGCATCGATGCGGGGCAAGCCGCCATCACCGTCGAACCAGCCACCGAAATAGCCGCCCAAAGCCGCGATGATTGCCGCAACTGCACCACCGGCCAACAGGCCGGATTTGCCGTTCAGATTGAATGCCACCCCAAGTTCCCCTTCTAGACGCCAGCTCAGCACTGGTCCGCACCGTTGCGCAGGTATATCAACTGACGAAACTTTGGTCAAAAACAACGACTCATTGGGGGTTTCTCATGTCAGGGACAGGCACCGACTATTCCGTGTGCGTCTATTGCGGATCGCGCCCCGGCACCCTGCCCGCCTACGCCGATGCCGCCAAAGCGTTGGGCGAGGCGATCGCGCAGGCCGGATGGCGGCTGGTCTACGGCGCGGGCGACGTCGGCCTGATGGGCATCACGGCACGCGCGACCCAAGCGGCCGGCGGCGATACGTTCGGCGTGATCCCCACGCACCTGCTGCACGCAGAGGTCGGCAAACGCGACCTGACCCGGTTCATCGTGACCGAGAATATGCATGAGCGGAAAAAAGTGATGTTCATGAACTCGGACGCGGTGGTCGTGCTGCCGGGCGGTGCGGGCAGTCTGGACGAGTTCTTCGAGGTGCTGACCTGGGCACAGCTGGGCCTTCACGCCAAGCCGATTATCCTGATGAATGTCGAAGGGTTCTGGACCCCGCTGATCGGCCTGATCGACCACGTGATCGCGCAGGGGTTTGCGGATGCGTCGTTGAAAGACCTGATTACGGTCTGCGACACCCCGGCAGAGACGATGACGACCCTGCAGGGATGCCGCTAAGGCTTTAGGCGGCGATGTCGCCTGAAAGCTGATCTTCGATTTCGTTGATCGGATGGTTGGTCAGGTTCTTGGGGATCTCTGCGATCACCTTGGCCTCAACCTCCTTGTGCAGCTTCTTGCGCAGCTCACCCAAGGTATCCGGCGACGCGACCAGAACGATTTCTTCGAACTTGTGCTTATGGGCCTGCTTGTAGAGCAAGTCGGCCAGATCATCGGCAAAGCGTTCCTTGGCCAGTTCGTGCCAGTCGGTGTCGTCCATCGCCGACATCTGACCCGGCCCCGTATCGGGCATCCGGCCCGGACGGTTGGCCGACTGGTCGATATCCTTGGGGTTCTCCTGCTCTTCTTTGCGGACAACCTCTAGGTTCGGGTCTTCGGAATCGGTGATGTTCTTCAAAAACAACGCCTTTTCACCGTCGGCGATCAACACCCAGGCGTCATGAGAAAGTTTGGCCATCACACCTTCTCCTTGTCGCCGGAACTGTCTTGGTCTTGGCCCAGCGGACGGGTCGCCCCGGCCGAGGTTTCGTCAAGGCGCTTGCGCTCATCACGCTTGCCAACCTTGCGCTGAAGCTCTCCGCCTTTTGCGCCCTGATGATCGGGGGCTTCAAGGTTTTCAGGCTTTTCACCCAGAATTTCTTCGGTTTCGCGGGTGCCGTCTTGGGATCTGTGACGATCGGCCATGGTATCCTCCTATAGTGTCTGGAAAACCAACGCCGGATGGGTCGTGGCGGTTCCTTCCACGGGGGCGGGATCTGTGGGGCGCCAGATGGTCAGCGCCGCAGCGTTGAAGGGGGACTGGCGCAGCATGTCGTTGCGGGCTTGGGCTTGGGTTAGCCCACCACCCGCAGTGTCTGTCGGGACCACGCAACATCCTGAAAGGACATGACTTCCAACCGGCGCAGGTCATGCTGACCAACCGCGACGGGGATCGTGCTGCGCGACAGGTCCAGAGCCTGTTGGCAGGGCATGATCTGGCGCGCGGGGGCGCTGTAGGTCTGCATCGGCAGCGCGCGATCAAGGCGTTTGCGGTCCTTCTGCGCCAAGGCGCGCACGGCCATGGGACCGGGATAAAAGCTTTCCGTCGCGACCCCTTCGGCGGACAGGATAGCGTGGTTTTCCAACAGGATATGAACGTAGTCGACCGTCGGCACGCCGCGCATGATGCGAACCCCGGGCAGACGCAGCAACCCACGGGCGGGCGTCAGGTAGGTCTGCGGGGCGGCGTGACCGCGCGGCTGGGCAGTGACAAGCACCCGATGCTGCGGCGACACCATCAGATCGCGGCTGGGCAACCCCTTGCCCAAAGCGTCGCGGGAAATGACCACGGGCCGCGTATCAGCCTGCGTCGTATCAAAGGCAATGCTGCTGCGCGCGGTCCACAGGATCGGCTGCGGGCCGTCGTCTGCCGTCAGAACCAGATCGCCCGGACGAAGCTGCCCTGCCCGCACCTCTCCGTTCGGGGTGGCGATCCGGGTGCGCGGGGCAAAACAGATGATCGTAGAATAGGGCGAGTCACTGGCGACCCCGTCGCTGCTGTTCGAGGCATTGGCGCTGCGCGCTTCGGTCGGCGTGTAGGTTAAGCCTGCGGGGATCGTGTAATAGGGCGTCTGCGGGGAAAATCCCACATTCTCGCCATTGATGCGGATGACGTAGACTTCGACCCCGCTTGCATCCACCAGCGAGAATTCATTTTCGACGACCGAACCGGCGGTATAGGTCGTGCCATTGATAACCACGTCTTCCGCCAGAACAGCGGCAGAACCCGTTTCGGCGATGCCATCTTCGAACTGGCTGTCGTCGTCGATGATTTTGATCTTGGTGGGGCTGCCGCCGTTGAACGTATAGGTCTTGTCCGTCCAACTGGGGTTGCCGGCATTATAAGTCGACGAATTGGGATCGTTCCCCTCAACGTCATACGCGAGGTTCGCCGCCGTCAGCTCGGGCGGAGTGGTCACCTGTGACCAATCATAGATGCCTAGTGAATACACGCGACCCGCGCTTTAGGACTGCTCAATTACATTTTTCGTTATTGTCTTTCTGAGTAGCGAAAATAGGGTTAATCGTCAAAGATTTAGCCAAAAAAGAGGTGTTTCCAAGGCGAATGCACGTCATGGTTGAAGTTGCCCTTGTCGCCCCTACCAAAAAAAAAAGCCCGCCATGCGGCGGGCTTTTCCGTAGGTCTTGAATCCGGGCTTACATGCGCGAGGCGACGTTTTCCCAGTTCACCAGCTTGTCGAGGAAGTTCGACAGGTAGGCCGGACGCTTATTGCGGAAATCGATGTAGTAGGAATGTTCCCACACGTCGCAGCCCAGCAGCGCGGTCTGGCCGAAGCAGACGGGGTTCACGCCGTTTTCGGTCTTGGTGACTTTGAGCGAGCCGTCGGTGTCTTTCACCAGCCACGCCCAGCCGGAACCGAACTGACCTGCACCTGCGGCAGAGAAGTCTTCTTTGAACTTGTCGACCGAGCCAAAGGCTTCGGTCAGCGCTTTTTCCAGCTCACCCGGCATCTTGGATTCGCCCGGGCCCATCATTTCCCAGAACTGGTTATGGTTCCACAACTGGCTGATGTTGTTGAAGATACCGGACTGTGCGACCGCGTTCGGGTCATAGGTGCCCTTGATGATCTCTTCCATGGACTTGCCGTCCCATTCGGTGCCCGAGATCGCCTTGTTGCCGTTGTCGACATAGGCCTTGTGGTGGATGTCGTGGTGGTATTCCAGCGTCTCCTTGGACATGCCCAGATCGGCAAGCGCGTCGTGGGCATAGGGAAGGTCGGGAAGTTCGAAGGCCATGAGGGGGCTCCTTTTCTTGAGAATTTCACTTGCCCTTAGATGTTACCCCATCCGGGCGAAGGTCAAGGGGGCGTGATCGGATTAGCTGTGCCGATCTGTGAAAGGCAGGTCTGCATCAGGGCACAGAGGGGCGATCAGGCATATCGCCCACATACATTGTCAGGAGACAGGCCGCCCCCACCGTCTAGCCTGCCCCCACCCCAAGACGGAGCGCCCCGATGACCCCCTGCCCCCCGGACGTGGCCCGCGCAATCGACGCCTGCCCGCCAAAGCAATCCGCGCGCCTATCGGAAGTGCGGGCGCTGATCTTGGAAACGGCGGCAAAGACCGATGGCGTCGGCCCGCTGACCGAAACGCTGAAATGGGGAGAGCCCGCTTACCTGACCGAGCGCAGCAAAAGCGGCAGCACCCTGCGGATCGGGCCCGTCAAAGGGCGCCGCGACCGTGTGGCTTTGTTCGTCAATTGCCAGACACGGCTGGCGGACAGGTTCCGCGATCAATTTGGCGATCGGCTGCACATCGAAGGGGATCGTGCGGTTTTGGTCGAAGTCAACGGGCCGGTGGACCACGCGCTGCTGGCGGAGTGTATCGCGCTGACCCTAACCTATCGGTTGTGGCGGTAGAGTTTTTGGGGCTTTGCCCCTCTTGGCCTTTGGCCAATTCACCCCAAGGGTATTTAGCAACCAGAAGAAGACGACAAAGGGGCGCGAGAGTGACCCCGCGCCCCGAAAAAGATTTGCCTTTAGATCAGAAGACCCGCGGGCTAGCCGCGGCGTCTTTCAGCAGGTCAAACGCGTATTGCGCGACCGAGCGGAAACAGACGAGCTGCACCACGCCCGCCTCTGGCATCCAGTTGGCGGCGGCGATCTGGGCCATGCGGGTGCGGCGGACCTCTCCGACCTCAAAGGTCGACATGTCGACCGGGATCAGGCGGGCCATCACTTCGCGCACATGGGCGTCGTCGCCCGAGATGCGGAAGGTGGCGCGGGCGTCGGACATGTCCGCCACCAGCGCATGAGCGGACCCGAGCGCGGAGGTCAGTTTCTCCTGCACGGATTTCAGATCGGCGCGCGGGCAGATCACCATCGCCTCGTCCGGGGAAAGCCACAGGACTGACGTGTCACCATTGGCGGACATCTTGCGGGCCTCGGGCGCGGCGGTGCCGGTGGCGGTCTGGATGGCCTTGGCGATGCCCGCGTCATCCAGTTTGCCGCGCAGGGTCAGCATGCCGTGGGGGCCGGTCTCGGACACCGTGACGGGGCCGTTGGCGGTGGCGTTCTTCAGGGCGGTGACGGGGTCAGACATTGCGCGTGCCCTCCTTGTCGTAGAATACCGGATCGACGATGCGGGCGGCGATCATCGCGCCATCCACCGTGTTGAACCGCAGGATTTCCCCCATGCGGTCAGGCCCGTGACGGACCAGACCCATGGCGATGCCCCGCGACAGCGTGGGCGAGAAGTAGGTCGAGGTCACCCGACCCTGCACATTGCGCTGGCCGTTGGCGTTGGTGCCGTCTTCGACCGCATAGGCGCCATCGGGCAGAACCGACCGATCCAGAGTTTCCAGACCGACCAGTTTCCAACGGTCTTCGCGGGCCATATCGGATCGCTGCTGGGCGCGCTTGCCGATGTAGTCGTCCTTCTTCTTGGACAGCGCCCAGTGCAGACCCAAGTCCTGCGGAATGATCGTTCCGTCGGTTTCATCCCCGATCATGATGAACCCTTTCTCGGCGCGCATGACGTGCAGCGCCTCGGTCCCGTAGGGCATGACGTTGTGTTCGGCGCCCGCGTCCAGCAGCGCCTGCCACAGGGCCATGCCCTGCCCGGCCGGAACCGCGATTTCATAGGACAATTCGCCCGAGAAACTGATGCGGTAGATACGCGCGTCGATGCCTGCCAGCGTATGATCCTGAAAGGTCATGAAGGGGAAGTCTTCGTTCGACACGCCCGCAGCACCCAGTTTTTCCAGCACGTTGCGCGCCTGAGGGCCAACCACGGCGATCTGGGCGTATTGCTCGGTCGCGTTGACGACCCAGACGTCCCAGTCCCACCATTCGGTCTGCAGCCATTCCTCCATATGGGCGTGGATACGATCCGCGCCGCCGGTGGTGGTGTGGCACAGGTAGGTGTCCTCGTCCCATTTGGCGACGACGCCGTCGTCCATCAGGAAGCCGTTTTCCGAACACATCAGGCCATAGCGGCATTTGCCCGGTTTCAGGTTGGACATCATGTTGGTGTACATCATGTCCATGAACTTGCCCGCGTCCGGCCCTTTGACGATGATCTTGCCCAGGGTCGAGGCGTCCAGCAGGCCCAGAGCGCCGCGCGTCTGGTTGATCTCGCGCTTGACCGCCGCGTGACGGTCTTCGCCGTCGCGCAGGAAGGTGTAGGGGCGACGCCAATGGCCGACGGGTTCGAAATCGGCCCCGTTTTCCACATGCCAGTCATGCAGCGGCGACCGGCGCAGCGGCTGGAAGGTATCGCCGCGCGCTTCGCCCGCGATCGCCCCCATGGAAATGGGCGTGTAAGGCGGGCGGAAGGTCGTGGTGCCAACCTGCGGGATCGGCGTGTCCAACGCGCCGGACAGAATGGCCAGACCGTTGATGTTGGACAGTTTCCCCTGATCCGTCGCCATGCCGAGCGTGGTGTACCGCTTGGCGTGTTCGACCGATTCAAAGCCTTCTTGCGCGGCCAACTGAACGTCCGTGACTTTCACGTCGTTCTGGTAATCCAGCCACGACTTGGCGCGCAGCGGACGTTTGGCGCTGGCGGGCATCAGCCACACGGGCTCAATCCCATTGGCCTGCGGGGCGGCGGGGATGCTGGGCATCGGAGCGCTGCCCGCTTTGCCAACGGCGGCGGCGGCGGCCTGACCGACCTTGGCGGCCTGCTCTGCGCCCTCGGCCGGGTCGAAAGCGCCGAAAGATGCGCCCGCGCAGGACACAAAGCCCAGACCATCCGCGCCAGTCGGCGGGCGGTTGGGATCGGGGCGGAACATCGCCTGATCGTCGTCCCAGGTCAGCTTGCCACCGCAATGCGACCACAGGTGCACGACCGGGGACCAGCCGCCGGACATGGCGACCGCATCACAGGCGATCTCTTCAACCACGGCGCCTTCGCCCACCTGTTTGCAGATGGCGACGCCGGTGACGCGCTTGCGGCCTTTGACCTTGGCGATGCCGTGGCCCTTCATGACGCGGATACCGGCGGCTTCGGCTTTTGCCCCCAGCTCACCTGCGCCACCTTCACGGGCGTCAATGATGGCAGGCACGCTCAGCCCAGCCTCGGCCAGCGCCAGCGCGGTCAGATAGGCGTCGTCATTGTTGGTAACGACAACCGTGCGGTCACCGACGGACACGCCATAGCCTTTAAGGTAATCGCGCATGGCCGAGGCGAGCATGACACCGGGAATGTCGTTGCCTGCAAAGGAAAGGGGCCGTTCAATCGCACCGGTTGCGGTGATGACCTGCCCTGCCCGGACGCGCCACAGGCGGTGACGCGGGCCGGTTTTCTCCGACAGGTGGTCCGTCAGACGTTCATACCCCAGCACATAGCCGTGGTCATAGACGCCCGCGCCCATGCAGCGGGTGCGGATGGTGACGTTGTCCATGCCCTTCAGCTCGGTCCGCAGCGCGGCGACCTGATCTTCCAGCCCGTGATCGGCAGCGCGACCACCCAGATAGGCTTCCTGCTCCATCAGCAGGACCTTGGCCCCACCGGCGGCGGCGTTGCGCGCAGCGACCAGACCGGCCAGACCGCCGCCGATCACCAGCACGTCGCAGTGGTGGTAGAAATGTTCATAGGTATCCGCATCCGCGTCCTTGGGCGCTTTGCCCAAACCGGCGGACTGACGGATGAACGGCTCAAACACATGCTTCCAGAAGCTGCGCGGCCACATGAAGGTTTTGTAGTAGAAGCCCGCTGGCAGGAAGCGCGACAGGTAGGCGTTCACCTCACCGATGTCGTATTCCAGCGACGGCCAGTGGTTCTGGGTCTGCGCTTCGAGCCCGTGCCAGACCTCTTGCATGGTGGCGCGCTGGTTCGGCTCAAAATGCCCGTCCTTGCCGATGCCAAACAGCGCGTTCGGCTCTTCTGTGCCCGAGGCGACGACGCCCCGCGGACGGTGGTATTTGAACGACCGCCCCATCATCATCTTGTCGTTGGCCAGCAATGCCGAGGCCAGGGTATCACCCTGATAGCCCCGCAAAAGTTGACCGTTGAAGGTAAAGTTCACCGGCTTGGACCGATTGATCCGGGTGCCACCTGCGGTTAGTCGAGTGCTCATGTCATCAAGCCTTTATTGGTCGTTGCAGGCAAAGGGTCAGGAAATGTCGCGCCAGACGAAGCCGGGGCGTTTGTCCCGGATGGTCGCCAGCAGGTCATCGGGCGGGGTCGTGGTCTGGGCGGAATAGGTGCCAAAGACCTCAAGCGTGGCGGTGTCGCGGGCCGCGTGGAACCACTTGCCGCAGCCGTAGACATGCCGCCAGCGTTCGAAATGCACACCCCGCGGGTTTTCGCGGTGGAACAGGTATCCTTCGAGCGCCGCGTCGTCGGACCCCGGGCCTTCGCGTTTCAGATGCGCCTCTCCGCCTCCGTGAAACTCGGTCTCTTCGGCGGTCACACCGCAATAGGGACAGGTCAGGATCAGCATGGGGCCTCCTTCTTCGCGGGTCGCGAGACGAAAAAAGGCCGGACGCACGAAGCGCCCGGCCGTAGTGACAGGTAAGGGACAAGGGAAAAATCGGATGCGTCCGTTTCCCTAGGCAGTGTGAGAGAAACGTAAGCGCGGGCGCAGAAGTTCCGCCCGGCGTCTTGCGATTTTGTCGGGGACGTCTTTGCACCGAAGGGTGCGGTTGCAATGACGGAAATGGGCGCAGGCTGCGCGCCTACTGCGGCGTGGCCAGCGATGCCAGACGCCAGACGCGCCCGGTCTGCGGGATTAGTTGTTGGTTGACCCCACGGCTGCGGCGCCGTCAGCGACTGCGGCGTCATCCGCCGGTTCGTCCAAGGCTGCCGACACGCTTGGCGTGGTGTCCGACAAATCGATTGCCGGATCAACGGTTTCGCCTGCGATACGGATGCCAGAGCCAAAGACGACATAGGCAAGCAGCCCGACCGCGAGGATGAGCGCGCCGACCACAAAGGCGAGCGCTTTGGCGCTGTGCGGGTTGCCCGTGTGGTCGCGGGATGTCGTTTGGTCGGCCATAGCCTGTGCTCCGGTTGCGAATGCAATGCCGAAGAAACGGACAAACAGGGGGCAAAGTTCCGCGCCGCACCTTTTGACGCAGCGACCTTTACCGTTTCGAAACCACGTTTCGGAACACTCAGGGCCAAAGCCCGCGCACAACGCCATAGTTTTGCACGGATATTCGGCAAACCGACATTACTGCACCGCAGCAATTGCGCTTCTTGGGCGGGAACCACCACATCTTGTGATAGTTTGTCAGAAACAAGATCTCCTGAAACGTGAACAAACGGGGCCAGAGCATGACGTCCAGACTGATCCTCAAGACCGACATCGAGAGCAGCGCCCAGCAGGTTGTCTTTGTCGTCCATCCCGACATTTCCTGCCTGCCGGACCGGCCCGGGCTGTTCGCCCTGCTGGGCCGACGCGGGGGCGATGACCGCCGCCCGCTGTACTTCGGCTACGCCGACCGTTCCATGCTGGATCAGGTTCCCTACGATCTGGGATTTGCCCGCGCGATCCGCGACGGCATGGTGTCCTTCGCGTCCGCCTACGTGCCCTCGGGCGAAGACCCGCACGCCTTGGTCGACGCGCTGGCGCAGGCCTACGACGCGCCGGTCAACGCCGCCGGTGCCGCGATGGCCGAAATCGACGAGGCACGCCAAATCCTGCACGCGCAGGCCATGGCTCGTCGTCTGGCAGCGCAATAGCGCAGAGGTATGAGGGCGCGGCTGCTGCATCGCCCTTAGTGTGCCACCCCGGCGGCCACGCTTTCGTCCACGAACCGGCCCGCACGGAAGCGGTCCATGCCAAATTCGGCCGCCAGTGGTCCCGGTTCGCCCTTGGCCATCATCTCTGCCATGGCCCAGCCTGATCCGGGGATCGCCTTGAACCCGCCGGTGCCCCAGCCACAGTTGATAAAGATATTCTCGACCGGGGTTTTCGAGATGATGGGCGACCGGTCGCCGGTCATGTCCACGATCCCGCCCCACTGACGCAGCATCTTTAGCCGTGAAATCATCGGGAAGGTTTCGACCAACGCGCGCACGGTTTCTTCGATGTGATGGAAAGACCCGCGCTGCGTATAGTTGTTGTAGCCGTCCGCGCCGCCGCCGATCACCATTTCGCCCTTGTCGGATTGCGACATGTAGCCGTGCACGGTGTTGGCCATAACGACCACGTCCATGCAGGGTTTGATAGGTTCGGACACCAGCGCCTGAAGCGCGACGGATTCGATCGGCAGCTTAAAGCCTGCTTTTTCCGCCATGACGCCGGAATGGCCTGCGACCACGATTCCCAATTTCGAACATTTAATTTCGCCTTTGGAAGTTTCGACGCCGACAACCTTGCCGTTTTCGGACTTAATTCCCGTAACTTCGCATTGCTGGATGATGTCCATGCCCATCGCCGAACAGGCGCGCGCATAGCCCCATGCCACGGCGTCGTGACGCGCCGTCCCGGCCCGTTCCTGCCACAGCGCGCCCAGCACCGGATAGCGCGGGCCGTCGATGCGGATGATCGGCACCAGTTTCTGCACCTCTTCCGGGGTGATGTAGCGGGTCGTGACCCCCTGCAGCGCATTCGCCTGCGCCGTGCGCTTATAGCCGCGCACCTCGTGTTCGGTCTGCGCCAGCATCATCACGCCGCGCGGGCTAAACATGACGTTATAGTTCAGGTCCTGGCTCATCGTTTCATACAGCGACCGGGCCTTTTCATAGATCGCCGCGGACGGGTCCTGCAGATAGTTCGAACGGATGATCGTGGTGTTCCGGCCCGTGTTGCCGCCGCCCAGCCAGCCCTTTTCCAGAACGGCGACATTGGTGATGCCGTGGTTCTTGCCAAGGTAATAGGCGGTGGCCAGCCCGTGACCGCCCGCGCCGATAATGATCGCGTCGTACTGGGCTTTGGGCTGGGCCTTTTCCCATGCACGTTTCCAGCCGGAATGGTCGCGAAAGGCTTCTCGGGCCAGCGCAAAGGCGGAATAGCGTTTCATCGGGCGACTCCCTTAGGGTTTTGGGGCATTGGTTTACTGAGCCATATCAAGGGCGGCGATGGAACCCCGCCGCAATGCGTCGTTTTTCGGTCTGATCACGACAACTGGCCTTTGGGCGGTGATTTTGGGATGCGACAGATTGTGCCAGTCGGGGGCCTTTGGCTGGGCGGCAGGCGCGCTATCCATGAAAGACATTTTGCCGTCTAGATTGTTGACCTTGCGCCTGCCCTTCGCTGCGCTTTACCTCGCCCCCTTACACACCGCCCCATATTATATGGACCGCCCGGCGGGTATGCCGTCCAACGCCGACCCGCGCGCTAAGGCGTCGCTATCGTGCCCCCCTTGGGTCGGCGATGCCCACACCGCAATATTCAAAGGCCTTCGGTTGGTCGCAACCGCGCTGCACCCCCGCGACCATTCCCCACCCCCACTCACAATATTTTGTCCTTTTTCACCGTCCCCCGCGTCGTTAGATGGGGTCCGAGGAGATTGCTCTATGATGACTTGGCCCGTTCTGTCCTGGATCGCCCCTGCCCTGATGTCTCTGGCCGTCGCGGCCCTGATCGCCATGGCCGTGGTGCGTGCCCGCGCAAGTGCCAGCACGGCGCAGGATGCCGAACAGGATCTTGGCATCTATCGCAAGCAATTGGACGAGGTCGAAGCAGACCGCGCCCGCGGCACCATCCCCGAAGACGAGGCCGAGCGGCTGCGCACCGAAATTGCCCGCCGCCTGATTGCCGCCGATGCCCGCGTCAAAGCCGCAAAGGCCGCGCAGGAACCCACCCGCCTGCGCCCTGCTCTGGTGGTGGCGCTGGTCGCCATGCTGGTGGCGGTGCCGCTGGCGCTTTATGCCCGCATCGGCGCGCCCGGTTATGGTGATCTGGCGCTGAAGGATCGTCTGGAAATGGCCAAGGAACGGCGCGAAACCCGCCCCGATCAGGCCGAAGCCGAAGCACAGGCGGCAACCCTGCCGATGCCCCCGCAGGATGCGCCCCCTCCGGATTTTGAGGCGCTGATCGAAAAGCTGCGGGTGGCCGTGCTGGAACGCCCCACCGATCTGCAAGGTCAGATGCTTCTGGCCCGGAACGAAGCCGCGCTTGGCAACTTCAAGGCCGCCTATGCCGCGCAGGAACAGGTGCTTAGCATCAAGGGCGCCGAGGCCACGGCCGAAGACTACCTGACCTATGCCGATCTGCTGATCCTAGCGGCGGGCGGCTATGTCTCTCCGGCGGCGGAAAACGCCCTGCGCGCGGCCCTGACCCGCGATGACCAGAACGGCGCAGCGCGCTATTACCTCGGCCTGATGATGCGCCAGAACGATCGCCCCGATGTGGCCTTTCGCCTGTGGGATCAGCTCCTGCGTCAGGGGCCAGAGGATGCACCGTGGATCCCGCCGATCCGCGCCCAGATCGACGAGGCCGCGATGCTGGCCGGGGTCGATTACGAACAACCCCGCCCAAGTGAATCTCTGGCCGGTCCCAGCGCGGAAGACATTGCAAACGCGGGCGAAATGTCCACCGAGGACCGGAACGAAATGATCCGGGGCATGGTGTCCCGCCTGTCCGACCGTCTGGCGACCCAAGGGGGCAGCCCGGCGGAATGGGCGCGTCTGATCGGCGCTTATGGCGTACTGGGCGACGTGGCACGAGCCCGCGCCATCGCAGCCGAAGCCCGTCAGGTCTTCGCCGCCGTGCCCGAAGCGCTGGACCAGATCGCCGCGGCCGAAGCAGGCCTGCCAGACGCCGCACCAGCGACTGACGCCCCCGCCGCTGCTCAGCCCGCCCCCACCCAGCCGGGACCAGAACAGACGGGACCAGAGCAGGACATCACCGCAGACCCCGCACCCGGTCAGGACCAATGATCCACGAAGACCTGAGCGAGTTTGCCGCCCAACTGCCCCCCCTGCGTGCCATCGCGGGGCTGGATTTCGGCGACAAGACCATCGGCGTCGCTGTCTCCGACA
Organism: Pseudooceanicola aestuariicola; assembly: GCF_045763785.1. Lineage (NCBI taxonomy): Bacteria > Pseudomonadati > Pseudomonadota > Alphaproteobacteria > Rhodobacterales > Paracoccaceae > Pseudooceanicola > Pseudooceanicola aestuariicola. Next base: position 120,951 of record NZ_JBJGSF010000005.1, read on the forward strand.
CGTTCTTGTCGGTCGCCACGCCGCTGGACACGGTGCGGCGCAAAAAGTTCGGGCTGGATGCGGATGCGCTGACCAAGATGCTGACGGGCCGCGACATTGCCGGGCTGGTGCTGGGCCTGCCGCGCAACATGGACGGTACCGAAGGGCCGCGCTGCCAATCGACCCGCGCCTTTGCCCGCAACCTGTCGAACCGTCCGGATTTCGCCAATATTCCCATCACCTTCTGGGATGAACGCCTGTCCACCGTCGCCGCCGAACGCGCGCTGCTGGAGGCCGACACATCCCGCCGCCGCCGCGCCGAGGTGATCGACCACGTCGCCGCAGGGTACATCCTGCAAGGCGCGCTGGACCGCCTAAGATACCTGAAAGCTGAGACATGACCGACGACGTCTGGAAACGCGACGAAATCGAAAGCCCCTGCATCAAGATCTGCGTCATTCACCCTGAATCGCGCCTGTGCACGGGGTGCCTGCGGTCGATCGACGAAATCACTGCGTGGTCACGCCTGTCGGCGGACGCACGTCGCGCGGTCATGGCCGACCTGCCCGCCCGTGCCCCCCTGATCGCACAAAGACGCGGCGGCCGCAGCGCAAGGCTGGGCCGCCGGTCATCGGGGGAAAGCTAAGCTTAGGCGCGTTACGCGGCCATATCGTCTTCTTCCTGACAGATCAGATCGATGTGATGCGCGCGCACTTTGCCGTATCCGTTCAGAACAACTGCCACGCAGCGCCCGCCAAGGGTGACAGCCGCAGAGCCGGGCCGCAGAGGGTCTTCGGCGATGCCGATGCGACCATTGCCTGCCTCACCGGGGCAGTAGCCGATCTGAAGTTCGTCGTATTCCGGGTCAAAATCTTCGACAATCGGCGCGTCGGCGGTGTCCAGAACCGGCGGCACCTTGGGCGCCTCGGGGGCTTTGGCGGCCACCCGCTCTGCCGCGGGTTGCGCGGGCTGCGGGGCCTCCATCAGGTCGTCTTCATCATCACCGTCATCGACGGCAGAGGACCAATCCTCATCCAGACGCGCCTCGTCTTCCTGTGCCATTTTCTCGCGCAGCAGCTTCTCACGCGCGGCTTCTTCGCGCGCCAGCTCTTCGCGGGCCAAGTCTTCACGCGCTTTGGCAATCTTCGCAGGGTCGGACCAGTCGTCACCTTCTTCGTCCTCGTCCCAGTCCTCTTCGGCCGCAGCCGCATCGGACCAGTCGTCGCCCTCTTCATCCTCGTCCCACATCTCTTCCAGAGCTGAGCGGGGTTCACCCTCTTGATCATCGTCTTCCGCGTCGATGTCATCCGCATCATCCGCCGACACGCCGCGGAATTCGGCCAGCGTGTCCGCCGTCACCGCCGCGCCATCCGATTTGCCGACCAGATCGCGCATCTTCCGCGCCACCACGTCGATGCCAAGGATACCGATGCCGGTGGACCCTTCGGCCTCATTCAGCGCCTCTTTGGCGGTTTTCTCGGCCATGGCGGTGCTTTCCGCTTCGCCCGTGGACGAGGTGTAGATCACGCCAATCGTTGCGATGGCAATCAGGACAAGAAGTTCGATCATTTCAGGACCCTTTCGGTCTGTGCTTGTCCTGAATATCGAAGGGGAATCTGGCCCACGCATGGCGCAGGCGGGGCGCTATCACGGAATTTTCGGCACAGTTTCGGCACAACCCGCCTGATTTTCGTCACGTTTTGCGCAACGAAGACCCCATGGATCGCCAGTCTGTTTCACAAATGGAAACAAGTAAGGTCAGCCTAACCAAGCCTTGCGCAGCATATTGGCCGCGACCAGCAGCAGAAAAATGCCAAAGATTCGTTTCAGCGGCTTGGGGTTGGTCGCATGGGCCAGCTTGGCCCCATAGGGCGCGGTCAGCAGGGTCATGGCGATCACCACGGCAAATGCCGGCAGGTTCACCGCGCCGATGGTAAAGGGCGGGCGCGTCTCATCCGGCAGGGTGACGAACAGGAACCCAAGGACCGAGGGCACGGCAATAATCACCCCGAACCCCGCCGCCGTGGCCACCGCCCGGTGGATCGGACGACCGTACAAGGTCATCAGCGGCACACCAAAGCTGCCCCCGCCGATGCCCATCAGGACCGACATGAAGCCGACCAGAGGAGACAGGATCCAGCGCACCGGCCCCTTGGGCATGTCCGGCGCGATGCGCCATTCCGCCTTGCCAAACGCCAGATAAAGGCCGATCACCATCGCCAGCACGCCAAACAAGGCCTGAAGCGCGACCGACCGCAGGCTGGATGCCGCAACAACACCCACCACGGCCCCAAGCGCGATGCCAATGCCCCATGTCTTCAGGATGTCCCAGTCCACCGCGCCCTTGCGGTGGTGCGATTGCAAAGACCGCAGCGATGTCACGATGATCGTCGCCAGCGACGTCGCCAGACACAGCTGCATCAGCTTGTCGCCATCAAAGCCAAGCGTCTGGAAAGCATAGAAAAACGCGGGCACCAGAACGATACCGCCGCCGACGCCCAGAAGGCCCGCCAGAACCCCCGCGAATGCCCCGATGACGGCCAGAAGCGCCAGCATCGCCAGAACCAAGCTTATGTCCATGTGCCCATCCTTTTGGTTTTTCACTTGGTCGCAGGTTTCGCGCGCGCCGACAAGATGAACACCGCCTTTGCTGCGCCGCCGCATATATCGCGCCTTCGCTTTTGCACCTGTGTCAGTTGACCGGGTTTACCTGTCAGCGCTACCAGTGCGGCCTGTATAAAGGAGTCGCCGATGTTCCGCCTTGCCCTGATCCTTGGTCTTTTGTCGGCCGTCGGCCCCTTTGCCATCGACATGTACTTGCCTGCCCTGCCCACCATCGCCGCCGATCTTGGCGCGACCGAGGCAGCGGTGCAGCTGACCCTGACCACCTATTTCCTGGCCTTCGGGGTTGCCCAACTGGTCTATGGCCCGATGGCAGACGCGGTGGGGCGCAAACCCCCGCTATTGCTGGGGCTGGCGGTGTTTGCTGTCGGATCCTTGGGCGCGGTCTTTGCCGGGTCGATCACCGGGCTGGCAGCCTGGCGGTTCGTCCAGGGGTTGGGCGGTGCAGCCCTGATGGTCGTGCCCCGTGCGATCATCCGTGACCGGTACAGGGGGACCGAGGCGACCAAGCTGATGGCGATGATCATGATGGTGATCTCGGTCTCTCCGATGCTGGCGCCGCTGGCCGGATCGGGCGTCATCGCGGTGGCAGGCTGGCGGGCGATCTTTGCCGTGCTGCTGATCACCGCCTTTGGGTCGATGCTGTTGCTGACCTTCGGGCTGGGGGAAACGCTTGCCCCCGAAGCCCGCCAGCGCCCACGCCTGCGCACCATGCTAAGCGGGTCCAAACGCCTGCTGACCGACGTGCCCTTCATGGCGCTGACCTTTGTCGGCGGCTTTGGCATGGCCAGCTTTTTCGTCTTCATCGCCTCGGCCAGCTTTGTCTACACCGGACAATTCGGGCTGACGCCCACCGGGTTCTCGATCGCCTTTGCGGTGAATGCCGTGGGGTTCTTCGGCGCGTCCCAGATCGCAGCCCCCCTTGGCAACCGGTTCGGCATTGGCCGTGTGGTCCGCGTGGGCGTGACCGGGTTTGCCGTCATGACGGTGGCGCTGGCCATCGTCGCACTGGCTGGCGGGGCGAGCTTTCCGGTCATCGTGGCTGGCCTGCTGATCGCCAACGCATTTCTGGGCGTCGTCATTCCGACGACCATGGTGCTGGCGCTGGAAGATCACGGCGATATCGCCGGGCTGGCGTCCTCTCTTGGGGGGACGTTGCAGATGCTGACGGGCGGGCTGATGATCACGCTGGTGGGGCCGTTCTTTGACGGCACCGCGACACCGATGCTGCTGGCGATTGCCCTGTGCGGGGTGCTTGCGGCTGGCTTGTGTTGGGCGGTGCTGCGCAAGGACGCGGGCGCGGTAGAAGCGTAAAGGGCCCATGCGTGGTATTTGGTGGGTTACAAACCCACCCTACGACCCGGCCTGAACGTTGCGCCTGCCCCCCCGGGCAGGCGTTTATTCACCATCGGCGCGACGATTGATGGCGCCGCTACCACGGCAAGATAAATCAAAGACCCCGGATGGCTGCGCGCCAGCCCACGGTCAGGCGCTGCCCGCTGTCCTGCGTTTGTAGCGCTTTAATCAGACCTCAGCTCAGGCCGCGGCCATCACCGCGCCCAAAGCCTCTTCAACCAGCGCGGTCCCGGCCCCCGGCTTATGCGCACCTTCCGACAAAATTCGCCGCCACTGACGCGCGCCGGGCCGTCCGGCGAACAGCCCCAGCATATGCCGCGTCACCTGCCCCAGCTTGCCGCCCGCCACCAGATGCGCATCGATATAGGGCAGCATCTGCCGCACGACATCAAAGGGATCGCTGTCTTCGCCATCGCCGAAAATCCGCCGGTCCGCCTGTGACAGGATCGAAACGGGATCGTGATAGGCCGCACGTCCCACCATCACGCCATCGAGACCCGCGTCCAGAAATGCCTCGGCCTGATCCAATGAGGTGATGCCGCCGTTCACCGACAGATGCAGCCCACCGAACATACCCCGCATCCGCTGCACCAGATCGTAGTCCAAGGGCGGAATATCGCGGTTTTCCTTTGGGCTAAGGCCCTGCAACCACGCTTTGCGCGCGTGGATCGTGAACCTTTCGACCCCGGCCGCGCCAACGCGCGACAGAAACTCGGGCAGCACCTCTTCCGGGTTTTGATCGTCCACGCCGATCCGGCATTTCACCGTCACATCGACGCTGACCGCCGCGCCCATCGCCGCGACACATTCTGCCACCAGCCCCGGATCGCGCATCAGCACCGCGCCAAACGTGCCCGATTGCACCCGGTCCGACGGGCAGCCGCAGTTCAGGTTGATCTCAACATAGCCCGCCTGTTCCCCCAAGCGCGCCGCCTGCGCCAACTCCTCCGGGTCGGAGCCGCCCAATTGCAGCGCCACGGGCTGTTCGCGCGGCGAGAAGTCAAGCAAATGCAGCGCCCCGCCGCGGACCAGCGCGGGGGCGGTCACCATTTCTGTATAAAGCAGCGTGCGGCGCGATAGCAGACGATGCAGGACCCGGCAGTGCCTGTCGGTCCAATCCATCATCGGGGCCACGCTAAGTCGCGCGGCGAGGGCTGCGGGTCCGCTCATCTGATCCATCGCTTAGGTATTCCGTGCGCGTCGAACCATATTTGACCGCGTCGCGCAAGGCTTAGCCCCTGCCCGCGCGCCCCGCTCACCGCAACTTGTGCGGGCTTGGCAATGCCTATAAAAGCGGCACGAAACCCGACCCGACCAGCCCCGCATCCCAGGCCCCTTGGCCTGCCATGACCGGGTGGAACGCCCCGGGCCCACCACCAAGCAGGAGCCGTCATGTCCGACAAATACTACGCCCCCCACGGAGGCCACCCCGGCCAAGACCAGTTGTTAAGCGGGCGGGCGACCTTCACCAATTCCTACGCCGTTCTGCCGCGCGGCGTGATGTGGGACATCGTCGCCAGCTATCTGCCCGGCTGGGACAAAACCCGCCTGTGGGTGCTGGCGCGTCCGATGACGGGCTTTGCCGAAACCTTCGCGCAGTATTCGATGGAAGTCTCCCCCGGTGGCGGGTCGGACGCGCCGGAACCCGATCCGCAGGCGCAGGCCGTGCTGTTCGTCACCGAAGGCGAAGCGACGATTACTCTGGATGGTCAGGATCACGTGCTGACCCCCGGCGGTTACGCCTATCTGCCGCCCGACAGCGGCTGGACGCTGAAGAACCACGGCGACGACATCCTTCGGTTCAACTGGATCCGCAAACGGTACGAGGCCGTGCCCGGGCTGGACGCGCCGGATGCGATCTTTACCAACGAAAATGATGTCGAACCCAACGCGATGCCGGGGACCGAGGGCAAGTGGACCACCACCCGCTTTGTCGACCCATCGGACATGCGTCACGACATGCACGTCAACATCGTCAACATGGAGCCGGGGGCCGTCATCCCCTTTATGGAAACCCATGTGATGGAGCACGGTCTGACCGTGCTGGAGGGCAAGGCCGTCTATCGTCTGAACAACGACTGGGTCGAGGTCGAGGCCGGCGATTTCCTGTGGCTGCGCGCCTTCTGCCCGCAGGCCTGTTACGCGGGTGGGACCTCGCGGTTCCGGTATCTGCTGTACAAGGACGTGAACCGTCATCCGCGGCTGGGTCTGCTGACCACGCATTTGCGGCGCGGGGCGGAGTAAAGCAGGTTTAGGTCTAAACTAAGGGCAGCGCCCGCCCATGGGGGCGGGTCGGGCGCTGCCCGGCGTATCCGCCGGGCGGGACAAATGATCAGTGCTGCGTCTATTCAAAGACCTCAATCCAAAACAAAAACGGCGGGCCAATCGACCCGCCGTTTCAACATCTCAACCCTTGTTCAGATCACAAAGACCCGGTCGAATTACCCTTCATGCCGCCCGACACTTCTTCGGTCGCTTCGTCCGACAGCTCTTCCGGCAGGACAAGGTTCAGAACGATGGCGATAACCGCCGCTGGCAGGATGCCCGACGTTGCCAGAACCTTTAGCGTACCGGGCAGGTACTGAAGTGCCCCCGGCTCAAGCTGCAGACCCAGACCCAGCGACAGGGCAATCGCAAAGATCACCATGTTGCGGCGGTTCCAGTGCACGTCCGACAGCATCGAGATACCGGCCGCCACGACCATGCCGAACATGACGATCACGCCGCCGCCCAGCACCTCGATCGGCACGGACGAAATGATGGCGCCGATCTTGGGCACCAGACCGCAGAGGATCAGGAAGATCGCCCCGATGGTGACGACGTGGCGGCTCATCACCCCCGTCATGGCGATCAGACCGACGTTCTGGCTAAAGGACGTGTTGGGCAGCGCGCCGAACAGACCCGACACAGCCGTGCCGATCCCGTCGGCAAAGGTCGCGCCTTGGATTTCCTTGTCCGTCGCTTCACGGCCCGCGCCCCCCTTGGTGATGCCGGACACGTCGCCCACGGTTTCAACGGCTGACACGAACCCCATCAGACAGAACCCGATGATCGCCGCGACCGAGAATTCCAGCCCGAAATGCAGCGGGTTCGGCAGCGCAAAAGACGCCGCGCGGCCCACGTTGCCTAGGTTCACCTGCCCCAAGGCAAAGGCCAGCACGTAGCCCACCAGCAAACCGATCAGCACGGCCGAAACCGACAGCATCCCGCGCGCAAAGAACTTCAGCCCCAGCGTCACGACGATTACCGTACCCGCCATCAGCCAGTTGATGCCGGACCCATATTCAGGCGTGCCGATGGCAGGCACACCGCCCGCCGCGTATTGGATACCGACCTTGACCAGCGCCAGACCGATCATCGTCACCACCAGACCTGTCACCAGCGGCGGCAGGGCAAACCGGATCTTGCCGATAAAGAACCCAAGGCAGGCATGGAACAGACCGCCGACCAGCACACCGCCCATCAACGCGGCCATGGCATCGACGCCCTTGCCCGCCACCAGCGGGATCATGATCGGGATAAACGCAAAAGAGGTGCCCTGAACGATCGGCAGCCTAGCGCCCACCGGACCAATCCCGATGGTCTGGATCAGCGTCGCGATGCCCGCAAAGAACATCGACATCTGGATCATATAGATCATCTGCGGAAAATCAGGCGAATTCGACCCGAACCCAAAGCCCGCCGCGCCACAGACGATGATCGCGGGCGTCACGTTTGACACAAACATCGCCATGACATGCTGGATGCCCAAAGGCACGGCCTTGACGATGGGTGGGGTGTAATTCGGATCGCGCAGCTGGTCTGGCGTTCCCAAGGATGTATCGGCCATTCATAGTCCCTTCTCTGTGTTGCCGGCTGTGCGCCAGTCTGGATAGGCCGCCTTTTCCGGCGGCTCTGGTTATGCGATCAGGCGTCCAGCACGTTGTAGGGGGCGTCGAACCAATGCTCTTGCAGATTGGTGCCCTCCCCGATGCGGTCGACAACTGCGAAAAGACCGGGGTCATTCAGCGGGGTCAGCACCCCGTGCCATGTGCCGCGATGGAAATTGATGCCCTGCCCCGGCGCTGTCAGGAACGCCAGCGGGCGGCCCGGCTGGCCACCTTCGTCCGGGGCCACGATCACAAGGAACGGGTGCTGGGTCATCGGTAGAAAGGCCTGAGAGCCTTCGGGATGGCGTTCGACCATTTCCAGCAAGTACGGCAGGCTGCGCGGCACGGCGTCGAACAGGCTGATCCCGGCGCGGCCATCGGCGAAATCCACACGCGCCCGGTCGTGATGACGCGCGCACATGCCCTGATTGATGAACTTGTCCGGCGTGCCCGTCACGTCCAGCACATCGCCAAACGGAGCAAAGGCTTCCGCTGTCAGCGGCTGAATAAAGATATCGCCGCTCATTCCCCGAACAATCCCCGCAAATCGCACCCCCAAATGCTTTGCGATATTGAGACTAAGCAAATTGGCCCCTTTGCCCAGATTTTTTGCAATCCTGTATTCATGTTTTTCGCCCCCAACGTCGGACTGAGCAAATTTGAAGCGCCTATCGTCCTGTCCTCAAACGAAAAACCCCCGCCCGACAGGGTGTCGGACGAGGGTCTATTCTTAAGGATAGGTACTGCAGGTCAACCCGTTGGACGACCCTTAGACCCGCGCCTTAGCCGATGATGGCATTCAGCGTTTTGGACGGGCGCATCACAGCGGCGACCTTTTCGTCATCTGCGTGGTAGTACCCCCCCAGATCGGCAGGCTTGCCTTGGGTTGCCATGATTTCCGCCAGAATGTCGGCTTCACCATCCACCAGCGCCTCGGCGATGGGGGCGAAGAAGTCCGCCAGTTCGGCGTCCTTGTCCTGACGCGCCAGCGCCTCGGCCCAGTAGCGGGCGAACCAGTAGTGGCTGTCGCGGTTGTCGGGCTCACCCACTTTACGCGACGGCGAACGGTCGTTGTCGAGGATCCCTTGGGTCGCCTGATCGACGCCCTCACCCAGAATACGCGCCTTTTCGTTGCCCTTGGCATCGGCAAGGAACTTCAGGCTTTCGCCAAGCGCACAGAACTCACCCAAGCTGTCCCAACGCAGGTGGCTTTCTTCCTGCAGCTGCTGCACGTGCTTGGGGGCCGACCCGCCTGCACCGGTTTCGAACAGACCGCCGCCGTTCATCAGTTTGACGATCGACAGCATCTTGGCGGAGGTCGCCAGTTCGAGGATCGGGAACAGGTCGGTCAGGTAATCGCGCAGCACGTTGCCGGTGATCGCGATAGAGTTCTTGCCCGACGTGATCGTCTTGAGCGTCTGAACCGTCGCCTTGGCCGGGGACATGATCTGGAATTTACCAGCCACGCCTTTGGCCTCCAAGATCGGCTTCACATAGGCGATCAGCTCCGCGTCGTGGGCGCGGTCTTCGTCCAGCCAGAAGATCGCTTCGCAGCCCTCGGCCTTCTGACGGTCGATAGCGAGGTTCACCCAGTCTTCGATCGGTGCCTTGCGGGCCGAGGCCGAGCGCCAGATGTCGCCCTTCTCAACCTTGTGCTCGTGCAGCACGGTGCCATCGTCGAGGATCATTTTGACGGTGCCCGCCTCTGCGATCTCGAACGTGGTGGGGTGCGACCCGTATTCTTCGGCCTTCTGCGCCATCAGGCCGATGTTCTGAACGGTGCCAGCGGTGGCGGGGTTCAGTTTGCCGTTCTCTTTGAAGAACTTGATCGTCTCGTCATAGACAGGCGCGTAGGAATTGTCGGGGATCACGCAGACAGCATCGTGCTGCTTGTTATCCGGGCCCCAGCCTTTGCCGCCGTCACGGATCAGCGCGGGCATCGACGCGTCGATGATGACGTCGGACGGCACGTGCAGGTTGGTGATGCCCTTGTCGGAATTCACCATGTACATCGGCGGACGGGTGTCACGGACCTCTTCGATGGCCTTCATGATTTCCGGCTCGTCCTTGACCTTCTCCAGCAGCGCGCCCATGCCGCCGTTGGGATCGACGCCCAGCTCGGCCATCTTGTCGCCGTACTGATCGAAGACCGGCTTCAGCCACTGTTTCACTGCGTGGCCAAAGATGATCGGGTCCGAGACCTTCATCATCGTAGCCTTCATGTGCAGCGAGAACAGAACGCCCTCTTCTTTGGTCTTTTCGATCTCTTCGGCGAGGAACGCATCCAGCGCCGCCGCCGACATGTAGGTCGCATCGACCACGGTGCCTGCGGGGTAGGACACGCCCTCTTTCAGGACCGTCTCGCCGTTAGCGGTTTCCAGCACGATCTTGGCGGTCGCGGCCTTGTCCAGGGTCGCCGACACTTCGTTCGAGAAGAAGTCGCCGCTCTCCATGGACGCGACGCGGGTTTTGCTGTCCTTGGTCCACTCGCCCATGCGGTGCGGGTTGTTCTGGGCGAATTTCTTTACCGCAACAGCGGCGCGACGGTCAGAGTTGCCTTCGCGCAGCACCGGGTTCACGGCCGAACCCTTGATGGTGTCGTACTTGGCGCGCACGGCCTTTTCTTCGTCCGTCTCGGGCTCATAGGGGTAATCGGGCAGCGCGTAGCCCTGATCCTGCAATTCCTTCACCGCGGCAACCAGCTGCGGGACCGAAGCGGAGATGTTCGGCAGCTTGATGACGTTGGCGTCGGGGGTTTTCACCAGTTCGCCCAGCAGGGCCAGATCGTCGTTGATGCGCTGATCTTCGGTCAGATAATCGGGGAAGGTCGCGATGATGCGCCCCGCCAGAGAGATATCCTTGGTGCCGACCGACACGCCAGCCGCGGACGCGAACTTCTGGATCATGGGCAGGAAGGACGCCGACGCCAGCTCGGGCGCCTCATCAACTTTGGTATAGACGATGTCGGGGGTGTTGCTGTCAGCCATCTGGGTGAGCCTCCGGTTAAATTTGGGTGTGGCTTATCCCATGGGCGAAGGCACGTCTACAGGCACAACGGGGGGTGCGGCAATTTTCTGCATACTATGGTATGCAATTGACGGATTTGAAGGCAACGATTGCATGTAGGCAGTCTCGGGCGACTAGCCCGAGACGCGCCCGACCCTCCCCCCGGGAGGGCGCATGGCGATGTCGGTCGTTGTTCGGGACTAGATAGATGCTTTTGAGATAAAACGCAGACCACAAGCGGAGCAAAGCGCCCACCCAGGGTCGGGCGCGTCTCTCACCGCTTGGTTCGACCGATCGCCCTATTTCTGCTTGTCCAAAATCTCGCCACTGGTCAGCACGGGCGACGCGTCGATCAAATGCGCGTCCATCATGGCAGCCACACGCTCCAGTGAGGCAACCAGCTGCGCCTGTTCCCAATCCGCCAGCTTGACGAATTCGCGCACGTAACGCTGCTGCAGGGCATCCGGCGCGCTTAGCAACGCCGCCTCCCCGCGTTCGGTCAGCACCACATTGGTCTGGCGGCGATCCAACTCGGACGGGCGGCGTTCAACCATGCCACGCGCCACCAGCTTGTCCACGACGGACGTCACGGTGGCCTGTGTCACGCCCATCCGGCCCGCAAGCGCCTTGGGCGTGTCCATCTGGCCCGGACGCCCCGCGATGATCTGCATCACCCGCAACTGCGCTGGCGTCAGACCCGCGGCACTGGCCAGGTCACGTTCATATTGATCGGTCGCCCGCAGAATACGGCGCAGGGCGATCAGGCTTTCATCGACACGGACGGGATCGGTTTCACTCATCCCTGTAATATCGCACTGGGCGATACTTGGGACAATATAGAAAGCCCTTCAAAGTATGCGCAGATCTTTCATTTGAGAAAGTGAAGCAGTTTTCACCCCGAAAACACCAATAAAATAACGACATACGGTACCAATAACCGTCAGAAACCACCAAAAGACCCAATATTTTGCTTCGACGGTTGAAACTTTTACCCCGGTGCATTAGTTAGTCACTCGAAGCAAATGAAGGGCCAGAAATATGCCGAAGGATATGACATCTTCCGACACTGAGACGCTTGTTCTGCGTAAACCAGAAAGTACCGATGGTTCTGCCATCTGGGAACTGGTGCGGGACTGTAAGCCGCTCGACGAAAATTCCATGTATTGTAACCTGATCCAAGCGGACCACTTCCGCGACACCTGTGTCGTGGCTGAATTGGGTGGTGATATCGTTGGTTGGATTTCGGGTCACATGATCCCGGGCGAAGACGCGTTCTTTGTCTGGCAGGTTGCCGTGAGCCCCAAGGCCCGCGGAATGGGTCTGGGCCGCAAAATGCTGACCCACCTGATCGAACGTGACGAATGTGCCGACGCTGAGGCGTTGAAAACGACGATCACCGAAGACAACGACGCCTCTTGGGGTCTGTTCCGCAGCTTTGCCAAGTCCATTGGCGGTGAGTTGTCGGATGAAGAGCACTTCCACACCGACGAACACTTCGACGGTGCGCACGATACGGAGCATTTGGTGACGATCACCATTCCCTCCGACGATGAAGAGCTGGCCAAAGCCGCCTGATCCCGCCGGATCATCTCTCCAAACATCACAGCTGACATTGCTGGCACGGGTCGCCGCCCCGTGCCACCCATCCCTATTGTCCCGAAAGGATCTGATATGACCTATTCGACTGAAATCTATGACCGCCGCGAAAGCGAAGCCCGTTCCTACTGCCGTTCCTTCCCGACCACCTTCGTGAAGGCGCAGGGTTCGGTGATGACCGACGATAAAGGCAAGGAATACATCGACTTCCTCGCTGGCTGTTCGTCCCTGAACTATGGCCACAACGACGCCGACATGAAATCCGCACTGGTGGATTACATCAGCGCCGATGGCGTGACCCATGGTCTGGACATGCACACCAACGCCAAGACCGAGTTCCTGCAAGCGTTCGAGGATCACATCCTCAAGCCGCGCGGCATGGACTACAAGATCATGATGACCGGCCCGACCGGCACCAACGCGGTTGAGGCCGCGATCAAACTGGCGCGTAAGGTTACTGGCCGTCGCAATGTGATTGCTTTTACCAACGGCTTCCACGGTATGACGCTCGGCTCGCTTGCCCTGACGGGTAACGCCGGCAAGCGCGGTGGCGCTGGTGGCGCGCACCTTGGTGACGTGACCCATCTGCCATTCGATGGTGCAATGGGCGAAGGCGTCGACACGCTGCCGTTCATTCGTCAAATGCTGGAAAACTCGTCCTCGGGCGTTGATGCCCCCGCAGCCTTTGTCTTTGAACCCGTGCAGGGTGAAGGCGGCCTGAACGCTGCCTCCGACGAATGGATGCAGGGGATTGCCAAGCTGGCCAAAGAACACGGCGCCATGCTGATCGTCGATGACATTCAGTCCGGCATTGGCCGTACCGGCACGTACTTCTCGTTCGAACGTGCGGGCATCAAGCCTGACATGATTACGCAGGCGAAATCGCTGTCGGGCTATGGTCTGCCGTTTGCCGCACTGCTGATCAAACCCGAACATGATGTCTGGGGCCCAGCTGAACACAACGGTACCTTCCGGGGCAACAACCACGCCTTCGTGACGGGCCGCGTGGCCATCGAAAAATTCTGGGCCGACAAAGGCTTTGAAGAAACTCTGGCGCACAAATCGACGCTGATCACCACCGGTCTGCAACAGCTGGCCGATATGGTGCCCGGCGCTAAGTTGAAGGGCCGCGGCCTGATGCAGGGTGTCGACGTCGGATCGGGTGATCTGGCCGGTGACATCTGTGCCCGTGCCTTTGAAAAAGGCCTGATCATCGAGACGTCCGGTGCGGATGACGAGGTCGTCAAAGTCCTCGCTTCCCTCACCACCTCGGACGCAGAATTCCGCAAGGGTTTTGAAATCCTGTGCGATGCTGCTGCCGAGATCCTCGACACAACCAAAATTGCTGCGGAGTAACCCCAATGATCGTTCGTGACTTCAACAAGATCGTCAAAGAAGAAAAAGACCGCGTCGTGAATGACGCCAACTGGACATCCGTGCGGATGCTGCTGGCCGACGACAACATGGGCTTTTCCTTCCACATCACCTTTCTCGAGGCTGGGTCGGAACACACGTTCCACTACAAGAACCACTTCGAGAGCGTCTACTGCATGCAGGGCAAGGGTCGGATCACCGACCTTGCCACCGGCGAGACGCACGAGATTACGCCCGGCGTCATGTACGCGCTGGACAAGCACGACAAACACACGCTCGTCGCCGACGAAGAGCTTGTGATGGCTTGCTGCTTCAACCCGCCCGTCACGGGCACCGAAGTGCACCAGGCCGATGGCTCTTACGCGCCGGCCGAGGAAAACGCCTAAAGGATCGCTATGACCCATACTGTCGAAAAAATTGGCGGGACGTCCATGTCCCGCGTCCATGAACTGCGCGATACGCTGTTTATCGGTGATCGCAAAGACGCCGACCTATATGGCCGCATCTTCGTGGTATCGGCCTTCGGTGGCATCACCAACCTGTTGCTGGAACACAAGAAATCCGGTGACAAAGGCGTCTATGCCCTGTTCGCCAACGCCGACAACGACCGCGGCTGGCACGAAGCGCTGGACCGCACGGCAGATGAAATGATCGCGGCGCACACCAAGGTGCTGGACCGTGATGCGGACATCGATCAGGCCACCGAATGGGTGCGCACCCGGATCGAAGACGCGCGCAACGCGCTGACCGATCTGCAGCGTCTGTGCAACTACGGCCACTTCCGCCTGACGGAACACCTGTTGCAGGTGCGTGAACTTCTGTCGGGTCTGGGCGAAAGCCACTCGGCCTATGTCACGGTCATGCTGCTGAACCGCGCTGGTGTGAATGCCCGTCTTGTCGACCTGTCCGGTTGGCGCGACGAAGGCGACATCTGTCTTGATGACCGCATCCAGAACGCCATGAAGCGTGTTGATGTGACGACGGAAATGCCAATCGTCACGGGCTACGCCCAATGCGCCGAAGGCTTGATGCGTGAATTTGACCGCGGCTATTCCGAGGTGACGTTTTCCAAGCTCGCCGCTTTGACCGGCGCAAGCGAAGCGATCATTCATAAGGAATTCCACCTCTCCTCTGCCGATCCGAACTTGGTCGGTCAGGATGCGGTGCGCAAACTGGGTCGCACGAACTATGACGTGGCGGATCAGCTGTCGAACATGGGCATGGAAGCCATCCACCCCAAGGCAGCCAAAACCCTGCGTCAGGCCGAAGTGCCCCTGCGCGTGACCAATGCGTTCGAACCCGAGGATCCGGGTACGCTGATCGATGACCAACCGGCGGACGAAGCCGACGTGGAAATCGTCACCGGCCTCGACATCATCGCGCTGGAAGTGTTCGAACAGGACATGGTCGGTGTGAAAGGCTATGACGCCGCGATCCTCGATGTGCTGAAACGCCATGATGTACGCATCGTGTCGAAACTGTCGAACGCCAATACGATCACGCACTACGTCGACAGCTCGCTCAAGACAATGCGCCGCGTTGAAAAGGACATCGCCGAGATGTACCCGAGCGCCGAAATCCGCTCCAAGACGCTCGCTCTGGCCTCTGTCATTGGCCGCGACCTGTCCGGTCTGCGTGTTCTGCAACGTGGTCTGACCGCGATTGCCGACGCCGGTTTCGAAGCCATCGGCGCGACCCAAGGTCCGCGTAACGTCGACGTTCAGTTCGTGATGGAGCGTGACGCGCTGCAGGGCTGCATCAAGGCGCTGCACGGCGAATTCATCAAATCCAATCAGGCGGCGTTAAAGTCCGTCGCCTGATCTAAGGACAAGAATGGCGAGGCTCTTCACCTCGTCCGGGCGACCCGGTTCCTTTGCTGGCCCGAAGGTGCCGGGTCGTCCCCATATTGCGCCTCGCCATCTTGGCGGGGCGCTTTTCTGGTGCTAGGCCGCTGCCATGTCCCGCACCGCCCCCCGCACGATCCTGTTCAACAAGCCCTACGATTGCCTGTCGCAATTCACCGACAAAGGCACCGAAGGATCGCCGCGCCCGACCCTGTCCAATTTCATCGATGTGCCGCATGTCTATCCCGCAGGTCGTCTGGACCGTGACAGCGAAGGCCTGATGATCCTGACCAGCGATGGCCGACTGCAGGCCCGCATCTCTCATCCGAAATTCAAAGCGCCGAAAACCTACCTCGCGCAGGTCGAAGGCATCCCCGACGACACCGCGATTCAGGCGCTGGCCTCTGGCATCACGCTGAAGGACGGCCCCACCCTGCCCGCCAAGGCCCGCCGCATCGACGCGCCAGACTGGCTTTGGCCGCGCAACCCGCCAATCCGCGTTCGCCAATCCATTCCCGATAGCTGGGTCGAACTGACCCTGACCGAAGGCCGAAACCGGCAGGTTCGCCGCATGACAGCCCACGTCGGCCACCCGACCCTTCGCCTGATCCGCGTCCGGATCGGCGACTGGAGCCTGCATGGCCTGACCCCCGGCCAATGGCGGGACGCCTAAAGACCCGCCGATTGCGCGCCACAGGGCATCGCGGCCCCCCTATAATCCTCTTGCCCGAAATATCCCGGGTGAATTGGCGCCCCGCGCCAAGTGCGCAGCGCCCTCCCTCCGCCCTGCCCGGTCCTCAGACCCGCGACAACAGAACCGTCGAATCCGGCAGGGCCAGCCGAACCGCCAAACCATCGAACCGATGCACCTTCAACCCGCTGTCCGCCACCGCACTGCGATACCGCCGCCGCTTGAAATCATCGAACAGGATCACCCCGCCCGGGGCCAGCCGCGCCTTGGCTTCTTCCAGACAGGCCTCTCGGGCGCGGCCATCGATGACGATCAGGTCGAATTCGCCCTCAACGTCATGGATCGCGCGGACATAGCGATCAAACCGCTGGCCCGTGAACCCGCGCCGTTTCGACCCGACCAACCCCGCATCCTGCGCGGGCACGTGGCGCAAGGTGACCGGCGCGAAAGTGTCCAATCGGTCCAGCACACGGTCGTAATCTGGGCCGTCATGAGTGATGGACACGACCTCTCCGGCGCGTTTGGCCAGCCACAGCGTGCTGGCCCCCGCGCCCCATTCGAACACCCGCGCATCGCGGCGGCTGTGCAAAAAGGCCTCGACCTCTCGGACCGCGTCAAAGGTCCACCACGGCATGTCCAGCCGCACCAGATCGTCGAAATCCGCCTTGGCCAGCACCGACCGCAGCCAAAGCGTTCGTGGCCCCGCCTGCGCCTCTAACCGGCGCAGAAGGCCAGTCATGTGCGCTGCCTGCCGAATACCCATCCAGACCGCACGATCCATCTGCCGCGACGCACGCCGCACCCGCCAGCGCATCAGACGTAGATGCCGGGCAAAAGTCTTTGTTGTTTTGATCATGATTGCACCCCTTCTCCTCAATAGGCGCATGCTCGATTAGGGCAGCATGCTGAGGCAAAAGGGTTAATTTATGGCGAAACGGAGCGTGCGCTGCTTCGTGGCACATGTGCCACGCGGGGCCAAAGCGCGGCAGAGTGAGCCGCCCGGCAATTCCGCCGGGCGACCTTCGTTATGGTCTAGGACGCCAAGGATGGCAGCCACAACACGATCTGCGGGAAGGCCACCAGACCCGCGATCGTCAGCGCGTCCGCGATGAAGAAGGGCGTCACGCCGCGGAACACGTCCTGCACCGACACCTCAGGCCGCACACCGGCGACGACGAAACAGTTCAGACCAATCGGGGGCGTGATCAAACAGAACTCTGCCATCTTCACCACCAAGATCCCGAACCAGATCGCGCACATCGGTCCCGACATGCCAAAGGTGCTGTCCGCAGCCGACACCATCTCGCCCCCGTTCAGCGCCATGACCGCCGGGTAGACCACCGGCAGGGTCAGCAGCAGCATCCCGATGGCATCCATGAACATCCCCAGCACCGCATAGGCCAGCAGGATCATCACCAGCGTCATCATCGGCGACTGGTCCAGCGACGTGAGCCAGCCAGAAAAGGCGCGCGGCAGGTCCGCAAAGCCAAGGAAGCGGACATAGATCAGTACGCCCCAGACGATGGTAAAGATCATCGCCGACAGCTTGGCCGTCTCCATCAGGGCGTCCTTGAACTGCGTCCACCGCATGCCGCGTAACAGCGCCATCAGGAACACCACGAAGGCCCCAAGCGCACCGCCTTCGGTCGGCGTGCCCCAGGCGTCACCGCCAAATGGGTTGTAGATGAAGAAGATGATGATGAAGATCACGAAGAAGATCGGGAAGGCTGGCGGCAAGGCCTTTAGACGCTCGCCCCAGGTAAACCCGCGCACAGGCGGCCCGAAGTTCGGCAGGGTCAGCGCCATGCCGATGATCAGCGACGCATAGATGATCGCCGAGAACGCGCCGGGAATGAACCCTGCCAGCAACAGCTTGCCCACGTCCTGTTCCACGATGATGGCGTATATCACCAGAATGGCCGACGGCGGGATCAGCGACGCAAGCGTCCCCGCTGCCGCCACCACGCCCGAGGCAAAGCGTTTGTCATAGCCCACCTGCAACATCTCGGGGATCGCGATCCGGGCAAACACGGCCGAGGTCGCCACAGACGCGCCCGACACCGCCGCAAAGCCTGCGGTCGCGAACACCGTTGCAACAGCCATCCCGCCCGGCACCCAGCCGACCCATTTCTTGGCGGCCTCGAACAGCGCCTTGGTCAGCCCTGCGTAATAGGCCAGATACCCGATCAGGATGAACGTGGGGATCAGCGACAGCGCCTGAGAGGCGACCTTGGAATGGGGCACCTGCCCCGCCGTCTTGACTGCCACGACGACGGCCTTGGTGAACCGGTCGGGGTCATAGCCGAACTTGTTCCAGAAAATCCAGATCAGGCCGACCAGCCCCGCAACGCCCGCCGCATATGCGACGCGCATACCAAGAACCACCATCACCAGAAGAAAACCCGAGACCCATAGGCCGATATCAATAGGTTCCATGCTCGTGCCCCTCAGCTATCTGCGCCAGAGACGTGCATCGCCTCTTCTGCCGCTTGATCCGCGGCTGATTGTACCAATGGCACCGCAACGGGCGTGCCCCCCCGGATCAGGCCCTGCGCATAGGCGATCAATTGGATCACCAGCCGCACGGCCAGAACCGAAAACGCCACCGGGGCCAAAAGCTTGGCTGGCCACAGCGGCAAGGCGATGTCGATCGTGCTGTCGCGCGACCACATCGGCGCGGCGAAATCGAAAGACCGCTGGAAATGCGCCCAGCTGCCCCAGATCAGAAGCACCATGAGCACCAAGGACACGAATGTCGTGATGAACTCTGCCGTCCACAGCGTCCGGCCTTTCAGCCGACCGACGACGATATCCATGCGGATATGGCCACCGTCGCGCTGCGTGTAGGCGATTCCAAGGAAGGCGATCACCGGCATAAGCTGTTCGATCCAGTCAACATAGCCCGGCAGGGGCATATTAAAGCCGTTTCGGCCACTGACGGACACAACCGCCAGCACCATCAGCATGAAAACTGCAAGGCCCGAGATCAGGGCCAGAAACCCCTCGAACTTGTGCAGACGGGTATCGAAGCGGCTAAGCAGCGATCCGTCTTCGAGAACTGGTGAACTGCCCGCCATTGCGTGCCCTTCCCGTTTGAGATCATTCAGAAGGTGAAAGGCCCGTCACCGGACAGTGCGGATGAACCGCACTTGCCGGGACGGGCCTGACAGGATCGGATCAGTTGGACGCGTTCAGCGCACCCATCATCGTATCAATCAGCTCTTGTGCCGCAATGCCCTGTGCAGACATGTCCTTGATCCATTCTTCGCGGATCGGAGCAGCGGCGGCTTCGCGGAACGCGGCCAGATCATCTTCGGAATAGGTCACACGTTCGATGCCTTTTTCGTCCAGCGCGGCGTTAAACTTGTCGTACACCTTGGTGTATTCCGCGAGGTAATGATCCAGAGCTTCCTGAACAGAGCTGTTCAGCGCCTCTTTATGCTCGTCCGACAGGGCGTCATAGGCGTCCTTGCTCATCACCACCGGGCAGTTCACGGTGCCGGGGTTCAGGTTGGTCGTCCAATAGGTGCCCATGTCGATCGTGCGGTACGCCTGATGCGCGTGCTGCGCAAAGGCCACGCTGTCCACAACGCCCGATTCCATGGCGTTATACGCTTCGGTCGCGGTCACAGAGGTCGGAACAGCGCCCACCTTGGTGAAGGCCTGCCCGATACCGCCGGTTGCACGGACGCGCATCCCTTGGAAATCGTCCAGAGTTTTCGGCGCATCGCCCTTACCAACAAGGTTGTACTGGGGCATCGGCGACGGCATCAGCAGCATCGCGTTCCAGCGATCCATGTCGGCCTTTGCCGCTTCGGTGCCATAGACGGCCATGGAAACGGCAACTTCTTGTTCCAGCGTGTTCACGCCGATGAAGGGCAGTTCAAGCACGGTCAGCGCGGGGTTCTTATCCCGGTGATAGCCGGCGCAGATCTGCGCCATCTCGAACGCGCCGATCGAGATACCGTCAAGGTTCTCAGGCGCTTTGGACAGGCCACCGTAAGAGATGTTCAGTGTGAATTCGCCGTTGGTCTTTTCCGTCAGCAGTTCGTTCAGCTTTTCGATGTGGCTGGTGAACACGCGCGGCTTGCCCCAGACGGACACGCTCCATTCGTCGGCCATGACTGGCGCGGCGATGGCAACAGACAATGCGGCAACAGCCGCACCTTGCAGGTACTTCTTCATGATTTTCCTCCCATGTCCGGCCTCAGGTCGGGCCGTTGCCAAAAAATCTAACGGCGGAAATAGATTCCGCAAGGGAAAAACAATTCCGCCCTTGCAACAATCGACACAAGAGATCGGTCAAAGCCACGGGCCTTAGCCCCGCGCAGCCCCGACCCGCTTCAACCGCAGCGCATTACCAACCACAAGGATCGACGACGCCGCCATCGCTGCCGAGGCCAGCATCGGCGACAAAAGCGGCCCACCCGCCAGTGCCAGCAACCCCGCCGCCACCGGAATCAGCGCGACGTTATAGGCGAAGGCCCAGAACAGGTTCTGTTTGATGTTCGCCATGGTCTTTTCCGACAGTCGGATCGCAGACATGACGCCCGACAAATCGCCCGACATCAAAACGACATCTGCGCTATCCATCGCCACATCGGTCCCCGACCCCATGGCAATGCCCACATCCGCCGCCGCCAGCGCAGGCGCGTCGTTGATCCCGTCCCCGGCAAAGGCCACGCGGCCCTGTTGTGCCA
This sequence comes from Pseudooceanicola aestuariicola, assembly GCF_045763785.1. Classification (NCBI taxonomy): domain Bacteria; kingdom Pseudomonadati; phylum Pseudomonadota; class Alphaproteobacteria; order Rhodobacterales; family Paracoccaceae; genus Pseudooceanicola; species Pseudooceanicola aestuariicola. The sequence continues at coordinate 141,988 of NZ_JBJGSF010000005.1, forward strand.
GCGCCTCTACGATCCCGGCCTTTTCGGTCGGTTTGACCCCGGCACGCACCTCGTCGATGCCAAGGGTCTGTGCCACCGCCGTCGCCGCGGCCTGACTGTCGCCGGTGATCATAACCACCTTGCGACCCGCGTTATGCAGCGCGTCGATCACCGTCTTAGCCTCTGGCTTGACCTCGTCCGAGACGGCCAGCACGGCGATGACGGCTCCATCGCGTTCCGCATAGACGACCGTACGGCCTTGGGATGTCCACTCTGCCTCGGCCTGCGCCAGAGCATCAGGCAGAACGCCCGTTACGTAATCGCGATTGCCGATGCGGTAGGTCTGGCCACCGACCTCTCCGCTTAGCCCCAGACCCGCGTCGGCCTGAACGCTTTGCGGCTTGGGCAGGGTTAGCCCACGGTCCTGCGCGCCCGTCACGATGGCGCGGGCGATGGCGTGTTCTGACTGCGCCTCGATCCCGGCGATCTGGGCAAGGTCTTCGCCCTCAACCCCGGTCAGCACGGGCCGCCCTTTGGTCAATGTGCCGGTCTTATCAAAGGCCACAACCTTGACCCCTGACAGCATCTGCAGCGCGTCGCCCCGACGGAACAGAACGCCCAGTTCGGACCCGCGTCCCGTGCCCACCATGATCGACACCGGAACGGCCAGACCCATGGCACAAGGGCACGCGACAACCAGAACGGCCACTGCCGCCGTCACCGCCATGGGCAAGCTGCCCCCAAACGCCCACCAACCGATGAACACGGCCAAGGCGATGCCGATCACCACCGGAACAAAGACCCCGGCGATCCGGTCCACCAACGATTGTACTGGCAGCTTGGCGCCCTGCGCATCTTCGACCGCGCGCAGGATTTGCGACAACACGGTCCCCTCTCCGGTCGCAGTGGCGCGCACGACCAGAACGCCCGTTCCGTTGACGGTGCCGCCGACGACCGCGTCGCCTTCGCCGCGCGAGGCTGGGATCGGTTCACCCGTCACCATGCTCTCATCAACTTCGGACCGACCCTCGATCACCTCACCATCCACGGGCAGGCGTTCTCCGGGACGGATGATGATCTCGTCCCCCTCGCTCAGCTCGGACACAGGCACCATGCGGTCGCTGTCGCCATCCCGCAGCCGCGCTTCGCGCACCTGAAGCCCTGCCAGCGCCCGGATCGCGGCCCCAGCCTGCCCCCGTGCCCGTGCCTCCATCCAGCGGCCAGCAAGGATCAGGGTGACGATCACGGCGGCGGCTTCGAAATAGACATCCGCCGCGCCTGCAGGCAGCAGACCCGGGCCAAAGGTCGCCACGGTGGAATACAGCCACGCGGCCGAGGTCCCGACGACCACCAGCGCATTCATCTCGGGCGCGAGGTGACGTAGGGCGGGCAGTCCGGCGCGGAAGAAGCGCCGCCCGGGCCATGCCAGAACGATCGTTGTCAGCGCGAACTGGATCACGTTGACCGTCGTCATGCCCAGTGTCTGCATCATCCACATGTGGAATGCCGGGATCAGGTGACCGCCCATGGCAAGGATCACAACCGGCAGGGTCAGCGCCCCCGCGATCAGCGTGTCGCGTTTCAGCCCGGCGATTTCCGCCTGTTGTCGGGCAAGGCTGGTATCTTCCTGCCCCTCTTCGGCGATGGCGGCGTCATAGCCTGCCGCGCGTACCGCATCCGTCAGATCACGCGGCTTCACCGCACCAGCGTAATAGCGCACCCGCGCGCGGTGATTGGCAAGGTTGAACGTCCCCTCGATCACCCCGGGCACGTTGTTCAGCGCAGTTTCGATCCGGCGAGAGCACGAGGCACAGGTCGCCCCGTCAATATCCAGTGTGATGTCATCCTTGGCCGCGGGATAGCCCGCCTTGGCCAGCGCCTCCGCCGCCTGTGCGGCGGTCAGCGTGCCATCGTGATGCACCTCGGCCTTGCGCGTGGCGAGGTTGACCAAAGCACCCGTCACGCCCCCAGCCCCGTTCAACGCGGTTTCGGCCCGGCGGACACAGCCCGCGCAAGACAGTTTGGTGACCTCAAGCTTTAGCTTGTGGTCATGGGTCGGGGTATCTGCGGTCTGAATGTTCATGGGCGGCGCCTTTCCCTGTGCAGAAAAGCGCAGGCAGGGGAAACGTCAAGGGGCGGTGGCGTCGCAGCGGGCATGCATCGGGTGGATGGCGGCCGGCACGTTAAGCATGGCCGAACGCGTTATCCGTCGGAGGGTCAGGACAACAAAGGGCTGCGCCGCCCCTTGGGGGCGGCCCCTGTCGGACGATTGCTTTGCACTCCCCCCGTCGGGCAACGGGTCGCAGCCCGGCGTTACCGCCGGGCCAAACAGAAAACCTACGTGACACACATTCCGCAGGACGTTGCTCCAGTGCCTAGGCCACCCTTTCGCCCTGCACCCAGACGCCACGCAGGCCCGGAACGCCGCCGACCATGCCAAAGCGGATCACATCCGCGCGCTGGCCCGGCTCCAACATCCCGCGATCCTTCAGTCCCGACGCCCGCGCAGGGCCAGAGGTCACCGTCGCCATGCCCCGCGCCATGTCGCCCCACATCTCACCCAACTGGACGGCCCCCAGCAACAGCGCGGCGGGCACATAATCCGACGACAGGATGTCCAGCAGGTCCAGCTCGGCCAATTCCTTCGCCGCGACATTGCCGGAATGCGATCCACCGCGCACAAGGTTGGGCGCGCCCATGATCGTCTGGATGTTGTGTGCGTGACAGGCGCGCGCGGCTTCGACCGTCGTGGGGAATTCGGCCATGCGGATACCGTGGCCAGCGGATACCGCCACCTGATCCGCGGTGGTGTCGTCGTGGCTGGCCAGCACCGCGCCATAGCGGTTGGCGGCGGCGACCGCCCCGGCCTCATGTGCGTCACCCAGACGGTCGTGCAACCCGGTCAGGAAATCGCAATATTCGCCGAACCCCTCTTTCGAGAAACCGTGCTTGCCGCAGACGTAATCTTCGAACTTGCTGATATCGCGGAACTGACGCTGCCCCGGCGTGTGATCCATCAGCGATACGATCCCCACGCGATCTTCGGGCCCGAATTCGGCCAGCTCTTCCAACAGCGTCTCGGAACAGGTCTCGGCCCGCAGGTGGATGCGGTGACTGATGCGCAAAGCCCCCTGCGCCTGCATCGACAGGATCTCATCCGCCATGGCGCGTGCGTATTTGCCGTATCGCTTTTTCTCGTCCGACACGATCGAGCCGACGCGGATCGCATCGAAAACGGTCGTGATCCCGCAGCCCGCAAGCTCCCGATCATGGCCGACGATGGCGGCAGAGTGGGGCCAATTGACCCCCGGACGCGGCTGCATGTGACGCTCTAGGTTGTCGGTGTGCAACTCGACCAGCCCCGGCGCGACAAAGTCACTGCCACAGTCCAGACCACCCCGTGCGGCCCCTTCACCGATCTCTGCCACATGACCATCGCGCAGGACGATATGGCCCGTGATGACCTCTCCGGGCAGGACAAGCTGCGCGTTGGTCAGGATGGTTTCGCTCTGGTTGCCCAAGTCTTTCATGTCTCTGCTTCCGTCATCTCGGACGCCAGTACGCTCAGCACCGTCGCCACTGTATTCTCCAATGCGCCGCCGTTGTCGATTGTGACCACGTGGTCCAATCCGTCGGGCAGCGCGTCATCCGCGCGGGCCAGACGCCGCGCGATATCCTCTTCGGTTTCCCGACCCCGCAGTGCGAGGCGTTTGGCCAGCACCTGCGCCGGCGCAGTCAGGGCCAGCACCGTGAAGTCCGCAAACCGCGCCTGCGCCGCTGGCAAAACCGCGCGCGACAGGTTCACCAAAACGGGCCGCCCGCTGGCCAGCAGATCGTCGACCGCACGCGGCACCCCGTAACGCAACCCATGCGCCGCCCAATGCAGCGCAAAGTCGCCCGCCTGCACCCGCGCCTCGAAGGTCTCATCACTGACCCCTTCGAAATCCTCGCCTCCGGCAGTCTCGGCCCGCGTAATGACCCGCCGCACAAGGGCAACATCCGGCCGCGCGGCCGCGACGGCCTGCATCACGCTATCCTTGCCGACGCCCGAAGGCCCGACAATGGCGTAAAGCCGCCCGCTCATGCCGCCCGCGCGGGTGAAAACCCGGTGACATCGACGACCCGGTCACAAACACGATCCCGCGCGGCCTCGTCATGGAATATGCCGATGATCGCCGCGCCGCGGGCCTTAGCCTCTTCGATCAGGAACAGCACGACTTCACGGTTCGTTGCATCGAGGCTGGCGGTGGGCTCATCCAAAAGCATCGCCGGATAAGTATGAGCAAAGCCCCGCGCGATGTTCACCCGCTGCTGTTCCCCGCCCGAGAATGTCGTCGGGCTAAGCGACCAGAGCGTTTCGGGGATATTGAGTTGCCCCAGCAAGTCACGAGCCCGCCCCAGCGCCGTCTCGCGCTCCACCCCAACACGGAGGAGCGGTTCGGCCACCACCTCTATCGTCGGCACCCGAGGCACCACGCGCAGGAACTGACTGACGTAGCCGAGGGTATGTTTGCGCAGCTCAAGGATCTCTCGCGGTTGGGCGGCGGCGACGTCTGTCTCGCCAATCCAGATGTGACCCGAGGCGGCAAGGTAATTGCCGTAGATCATGCGCATCAGCGTGGATTTCCCCGACCCCGACGCGCCGGTCAGCGCAACGCATTCGCCCTTGGCGACGTTCAGATGCGCACCGGTCATCACCGGGATCACCGCGCCACCCTGATTGTGCAGCGTGAAAGTTTTCGAGAGGTTTTCGATACGGATCATGTCAGTTTCCCTCTGCACAATGCACCCAGCCCGATGCGGACGCGAAGCGTCCCGGGCAGCGCACGTCCGCCCCCCGGACGGGCGCTAATTCGACACGCGCGAGACGATTGTATGTCGCGCGACCACGACACGATAAAGCATGGACCACAGCCGAAACTGCGTCCCTCCGCGGACATGCGCCGCCCTCCGGCACCACGCCGCTCATACCTGCAACACGCTCGATACCAGCAGCTGGGTATACCCATGCTGCGGATCGTCCAGAACCTGATCGGTCAGCCCGGCCTCGACCACGTGACCGCCTTTCATCACCATCAGCCGATCCGCCAATAACCGCACCACCGCCAGATCGTGAGTCACGATGATCGCCGACAGCCCCATTTCCCGCACCAGCCCGCGCAGCAGATCGAGCAGCCGCGCCTGAACGGAGACATCCAGACCGCCCGTCGGCTCATCCATGAACACCAGCCGCGGCCCGGTCACGAGGTTCCGCGCAATCTGCAACCGCTGCCGCATCCCGCCCGAGAACGCCGTAGGCCGATCATCAATCCGATCTTCCGAAATCTCGACCCGCCCCAGCCAGTCGGTCGCCTTGTCGCGAATATCGCCGTAGTTCCGCGCGCCCACGGCCATCAGCCGCTCACCCACGTTACCACCGGCCGAGACATTCATCCGCAGCCCTTCATGCGCATGCTGATGCACAAAGGCCCAGTCGGTGCGCCGCAGCATCCGCCGCTCAGGCTCGCTCATCTTCAGCGTGTCGCGCATACCGTCAGTGCGGGTGTCGAACAAAACCTCGCCCCGATCCGGCGACAACTGCCCCGCCAGACAGTTCAACAAGGTCGTCTTACCTGATCCGCTTTCGCCTACGATCCCCATGACCTCTCCGGGCCACAGGTCAAACGACACATCGGTACAGCCCACGCGCGGACCATAAAACTTGGCCACGTTGCGCACTGACAAAAGGGGTGAAACGCTCATGCCGCATCCTCCGCCGCTAGTCGCCCGCGGTGGCCATCGGCCTGCCGCCCGGCGCAGTAATCCGTGTCGGAACAGACGAACATCCGCCCGCCCTGATCGTCGATGATGACCTCGTCCAGATAGCTGTCGGTCGCCGCGCACATGTCGCAGGGATGCTCGGCCTTGGACGGATCAAAGGGATGATCCTCAAAATCCAGCGACACCACCTGAGTATAGGGCGGCAGCGCATAAATCCGCTGTTCCCGACCCGCGCCGAACAATTGCACGGCGGCCATCTCCATCTTGGGATTGTCGAACTTGGGGATCGGCGACGGGTCCATGACATAGCGCCCCTCGACCTTCACCGGATAGGCGTAAGAGGTCGCGATATGCCCGTGCCGCGCGATGTCCTCATACAGCTTCACATGCATCAGCCCGTATTCTTCCAGCGCATGCATCTTGCGGGTCTCGACCTCCGAGGGCTCCAGAAACCGCAACGGCTCCGGGATCGGCACCTGATAGACCAGCACCTGCCCTTCGCGCAGCGGTTCTTCCGGGATACGGTGACGGGTCTGGATCACCGTCGCCTCCGCCGTCTTCTCGGTCACGGCGATCTGCGCGGTCTTCTCAAAGAACTTCCGGATCGACACAGCGTTGGTCGTATCATCCGCCCCCTGATCGATGACCTTGAACGTATCGTCCGGCGTCAGCGTCGCCGCCGACACCTGCACGCCGCCCGTGCCCCAGCCATAAGGCATCGGCATCTCACGGCTGGCAAAGGGCACCTGGTACCCGGGGATCGCCAGACCCTTCAGGATCGCGCGGCGGATCATCCGCTTCGTCTGCTCATCCAGATAGGCAAAGTTATAGGCTTCACCGCTCATCGCACCGCCCCCTTGTTCATCTTTCCCGAAATACTCCCGCCGGAGGCATCCGACGCACCCAAGCGCACCAACGCCCTCATTCCGCCGCCTCCCGCACCACATCCTCGCCCGCTTCACGGCGCAGCTTTCGGATCAGCTCCAGCTCTGACTGGAAATCGACGTAATGGGGCAGCTTGATATGCTCCAGGAACCCCGTCGCCTGAATGTTATCGCTATGATACAAAACGAATTCTTCGTCCTGCGCGGGGACGCCTGCGTTGTCTTCGCCCAGCTCTTCCCACCGCAGCGCCCGGTCGACCAAGGCCATCGAAATCGCCTTGCGTTCCGATTGCCCAAAGACCAGCCCATAGCCGCGGGTGAACTGCGCGGGCTCTGTCTTCGATCCGACGAATTGGTTCACCGTCTCACATTCGCTTAGCACCACTTCGCCCACCTCGATCGCGAACCCCAGCTCGGGGATCTCGACCTCGACCGGGACGGTGCCGATGCGCAATTCGCCCACAAAAGGATGGTTGCGCCCGTAGCCGCGCTGCGTCGAATAGGCCATGCCCAGCACGAAGCCTTCGTCCCCGCGCGACAGGGCCTGCAACCGCAAGGGGCGGCCTGCGGGCAATTCCAGCGGCTCGCGGGTCAGGTCCGGGGGCGTGTCGTCGTCGGGCTGCACCTCGGTCTGGATCAGACCTTCGCGGTTCAGGAAATCGGTGACATGCGGGACCTCTTCGGCCATCGGCTCGGCCTCTGCCGCGACCGGACGCTCCAACCCCTCGGCATCCAGCGCGAAATCCAGCAGCCGGTGAGAATAGTCAAAGGTAGGCCCCAGCACCTGCCCCCCCGGCGCGTCCTTGAACGTGGCCGAGATTCGGCGGTCACAGGCCATCGCGCCCGTGTCCACAGGCTCCGAATACCCGAACCGAGGCAACGTGGTGCGATAGGCGCGGATCAAGAAGATCGCTTCGATCAGGTCGCCACGCGCCTGTTTAATCGCCAGCGCGGCCAGATCAGGGTCATACATCGACCCTTCGGCCATCACGCGGTTCACGGCCAAGGACAGCTGTTCACGGATTTGCGGCACGGTCAGCTCTGCCACCGACAGGTCCCCGCGCCGTTCTTCGGCCAGCCAGTCATGCGCATTATCGATTGCGCGTTCGCCACCCTTCACAGCCACATACATCAGCGCAACACCGTCGATCGGGGCAGCGCCGCTAGGCGGTCGCCGCAAGTGAAGTAGAAATCGAGGCCAAGCGGAAACAGCGCCCGGTTGGCTTGGAACGGCGCGACGTCCGGCAGTGAAAGCGTCGCCGTGTCCTTGATGCCCGGACCTGAGAGCGTGGCACCTTTGGCCTCCAGCTCTGGTACCTCGACGATCAGCGTGGCCGACCGGTCGGGGTATTCCGATGTACCCACCGCGAACCGCTCCAACGGCAGCAGGTCATTCCATCCGCCGATGGCGAACATCGCGTGAGAGGGGCCAACAAGCGGCGCGCCGGTGTGGAAAGTGATCCAGTCGCGCACCGGGGCGCAGTCCACCGCGCCCGCCAGATGCACCGGCGTTTCCGAGTCGCACAGCGTCAGCACCAGAACCGAGGCCGCGACCGACAGCGGCTCTGGCCCCTGTCCGCCGGTGACCCGATCGATCCGACCGGGACGTGCCATGCATTCCATCGCGGCGCGAAAGGCAAACGCCGCGTCGCGGGGCCCGTCCTGAAATCCGCCCTCTAAAGCCAACGTCTCCATCACTCCCCCCGCACCATGGTAAAGAAATCAACCTTGGTCGCCGCCGCCCGCGCGGCCCGTGCCGCACGGCGTGCCTGTGCCATATCTGCAAGCGGGGTCAGAATGGCGTCCCGCACCGCGTCGGCCTCTGCCCCCTGCATCAGGGCATCGCAAAGAGCCGCGACCTCGGCCTTGCGCTTGTCACGGCCCTGCACCATCGCATGACCGACCCGGCCATCCGCCAGCTTCAGCGCACAGCGGGTCACCGTCATCTCGCCCAGATTAAACGCCGCGCCGGTCGCGCCTGCCCGTCCCCGAACCATGACGCCGCCCACCTCGGGCGCGCGCAGCCACTGGTGATCGGTGGCCAAGTCCGCCTGATCCCATAGCGCCAGCACATCCGCCGCGTCAGACCGGGCCAGCAGCCCCATCCACGCCTTGCGATCCGCGGTCTCATCTCTTGTGAAGTCTTTCATCTAGACACCTTGCCGAGTTGTCTAATTTACTATACAACTAGACAAGTATTACGCCATAACGGCCCCGAGTCTCAAGATCCCTTAAGGTGAAATTTTCATGACACCCCCTGACGCACCCCAAGGCTCGGCCAAGAAAACGCCGCTGTGGCAATCCATTACAGCCTCTTTGACCGAAGATTTGGCGCAGGGCAGATACGCGCCCGGCGATCAGCTTCCGACGGAATCCCAGCTTTCCGCCCGCTTCGGGGTGAACCGCCACACGATCCGGCGGGCCTTGGCCGAACTGGCGGATCAGGGGCTGGTGCTATCACGGCGTGGCGCAGGTGTCTTCGTGCGCCAGCGGCCAACGACCTATCCCATCGGCAGCCGCGTCCGGTTTCACCAGAACATCCGCGCCGCCGGACGCCTGCCCAGCCGCAAAATCCTGACGCAGGTCACGCGCGCCGCCGACACCGAAGAAGCCGAGGCGCTGAAGCTGCCTGCAGGCGCCCCGGTCCATGTCAGCGAGGGGCTGAGCCTCGCCGACGACACGCCGATTGCCTATTTCACCTCCGTCTTTCCCGCTGAACGCCTGCCCGACATGCCCGCCCACCTGGACCGCACGACATCTGTTACCAAGGCGCTGAAAGCCTGCGGGATTTCGGACTACACCCGCGCCTCCACCCGCATCACGGCGGAACGCGCCACCGCCACGCTGGCCCTGCATCTGCAATGCCGGGAAGGCGAGCCCGCGCTGCGCACCGTGTCGATTAGCCTCGCCCCGGACGGCACGCCGGTGGAATACGGACGGACGTGGTTTGCGGGCGATCGGGTGACGCTGAGCATCGGGGACAGTTGAGAGGTCGGCGCGCCGCGACCGCTTAGATCTTAGAGTTACGCCGATCAAATGTCCCGCCCAGCGATCACGCCGGGCAGCGCCCCATTGCCCGGCAAGGGATTGCGCAGCAATCGCCTGAGAGGGGGCCGCCCCCCTGGGCGGCACCCGCGTTCGATCCCTGCCCTCCGCCACGACCTCGCCGCGCCAATCTAGCACTTGGACGCGTCGCTCCCCACTTCATCACTCATCTCACCTTCCCCAATGTCACCTGCCCGACACAAGAATCGCTTATCCACAGGCAAAACGTAACGAGCAGGCTGATCCCATGCCCCATACGCTCCCCGCTCTGCGCTTCACCGGCGCCGATATCCTCCGCGACGGAGAGATGCAGTCGCGTTCCATCGCCATCGCCGAGGGCCGGATCACCCGTGGCCCCCTGCCCGAGGTCGATCTGAGCGGCTATCTGATCCTGCCCGGCATCATTGATCTGCACGGCGACGCCTTTGAACGCCACACCCGCCCGCGCGCCTCTGCCCCCTTTCAGATGGACACCGGTCTGCGCGCTACCGACCGCGATGCGGCGGCAAACGGGATCACCACCGCTTACCTTGCCCAAAGCTGGAGCTGGGAAGGCGGCCACCGCGGCCCCGATTATGCCATCCAGATGATGCGCGCGATGGACAGCTATCGCGTCCAGTCCCTGACCGACCTGCGGATGCAAATCCGGTGCGAAACTCACACCGTCGAGACCGGCGACCGCCTGCTCTCGGCGATTGAGACCTTCGGGATCGACTATGTCGTCTTCAACGATCACCTGGATCAGGCCGATCATATCGCCGCCCACCGCCCGGAAGAGCTGTACGCATGGGCCAAGGGCGCGGGCCGCACGACCGAAGAACACCTTGCCATCATCAAGGACGCGCACCGTCAGAAACATCAGGTGCCGCGCTACTTATGTCGTCTGGCCGAACGCTTTGACGACATGGGCGTGATCTACGGCAGCCATGACGACCCCGACGGCGAAACGCGCGAGACGTTTTCGATGATCGGCGCGAAGATCAGCGAATTCCCCACCTCGCGCGCGGCCGCCGCGCTGGCCCGCGCCGTGGGCGACCCGGTTCTGATGGGCGCGCCAAACGTCGTGCGCGGCGGATCGCAGTCCGGAAACATCAAGGCCGAAGACCTGATCCGCGCGGGCCTTTGCGATGTGCTGGTGTCGGACTACTACTACCCCGCACTTCATCTGGCTGCCTTTCATCTGGTGGATCAGGGGGTGATGGACCTGCCCCGCGCCTGGGCAATGATTTCGGAAACGCCCGCGCAAATCCTGCGCATGCCCGACCGGGGCCGGCTAGACCCGGGCCGCCGCGCGGACCTGACCATCGTGAACGCCGAAACCCGCGTGATCGAAGCAACGATTGCCGCAGGGCGCATCACCTATATGGGCGGAGAGGCCGCGCACCGACTGGCCTTCGCCACGATGGGCATGACGCAGCTGGCGGCGGAATAGACGCCTGTCAAATCGCTGTCACATCAGCGTCGCCAAACTGTAAGCCAATCGTCAGCAAACCGTCGCGAAGCACGCGCAAAAGGGGTGGAGGTATTCATCAAAGGAAGCTCCACATGACGACCTGTTCTTCGAAACTCTTTGCGATTGCCGCGGCCTCTGTTCTTGCCGCACCCGCCCTTGCCGACGTTCAGATCGGGCCCCGCCCGATGTATCTGGCCGACGGCTTGCCGGAGGGTGATCTGAAGTCCAAGCTGATGGCCTGCGAAGGTCCCTTCGCTAAATCCGACTTCTCAATCGGTCACCGCGGCGCGCCGCTGATGTTCCCCGAGCATACGGTTGAATCGAACGTCGCCGCCGCGCGCATGGGCGCTGGCATCTTAGAGTGCGACGTGACCTTCACCGCCGACAAGGAACTGGTCTGCCGCCACGCGCAGAACGATCTGCACACCACGACCAACATCCTTGCGACCGATCTGGGCAGCAAATGCACCACGCCCTTCACACCCGCGTCGGGCGATACCCCGGCCGCTGCGGAATGCCGGACCTCTGACATCACGCTGGCCGAATACCGCACGCTGAATGGCAAGATGGACGCCGCCAACAAGATGGGTACGTCGGTCGAGGAGTACATGAACGGCACCGCCAACTGGCGCACCGATCTTTATTCGACCACCGGCACCCTGATGACCCACGCCGAGTCGATCGAGCTGTTCAAATCGCTTGGCGCAAAGTTCACGCCTGAACTGAAATCCCCCTCGGTCGAGATGCCCTTCGACGGCTTCAGCCAAGAAGACTACGCCCAGAAGATGATCGACGAGTACAAGGCCGCGGGCATCCCGGCGTCGGACGTCTGGGCACAAAGCTTCAACCTCGACGACGTGCTCTACTGGATCAAGGCCGAGCCGGAGTTCGGCGAACAGGCTGTCTTCCTTGTCGAATGGTACGACGGGTTCAACGAACAGGACGCCGAAACCTGGAACTGGGATTTCGCAGACCTGAAGGCGCAGGGCGTCAACTACCTCGCCCCGTCGATCAACATGATGGTCACGCTGGACGGCGACCAGATCGCGGCGTCGAACTTCGCCCGTGCCGCGAAAGAGGCCGACCTGAAGCTGATCGCATGGACGCTGGAACGCTCTGGCCCGCTGGCCTCGGGCGGCGGCTGGTACTACCGTTCGGTCACCCCGGCCATCGAACAAGACAGTGACTACCTGCAGGTGCTGGACGTTCTGGCGCAGGACGTGGGCGTCGAAGGCGTCTTCTCCGACTGGCCCGCGACTGTGACCTATTACGCGAACTGCATGGGCCTCTAAGCCCGTATCAAAGAACCAGAAAGGGGCGGCCCACCAGCCGCCCCTTTTCCTTTATTCATCTTTCCAGAAGTACTCTCGGGGGTTTGGGGGCAGACAGCCCCCAATAAAAGGTCATGGTTTGGGGGCAGACAGCCCCCAATACGACCCAAGAGCAGGCACTAGCCTTCGTACTTCTCCAAGAACGCTTCAGCCTTCAGCGCCCGGAAATCCTCCAACGCCGCGCGCAGCCGCGCGTGATCCCAATCCCACCACGCCAGTGCAATCAACCGCTCCGCGATGTCCTTCGGCTGCCGCAACCGCATCACCTTGGCCGGCGTCCCGGCGACGATGGTGTAAGGCGCCACATCCTTCGTCACGATCGCGCCCGAAGCCACGACCGCCCCGTCGCCCACCGTCACCTCTGGCTTGATCATGCAGTTGTGGCCCAGCCACGTGTCATGCCCGATGATCGCGCGGCGAGATTTGCGGTGGACAAAGAAGGCCTCGTCCACTTCGGCATCGTCCCAGTAGTCGGAGGAGCGATAGAGGAAGTGGTGGCAGGCGGCAGTCTCCAGCGGGTGATCCGTCGCGCCGATGCGGGTATAGCTGGCGATATTGGCGAACTTGCCGATCGTCGCATTGGCGATGTCGGCGTAGCGGTCACAATAAGAGTAATCCCCGAAACTGGAATGCGCGATACGGCTGCCCTGCCCGACCTCGGTATAGGCACCGAACGTGCTGTCTGTGATAGAGCAGCCGTCGTGGATAAAAGGCTGATCGGGCTGAAGTCTGGGCATGACGGGTCCTTCTGAATCGAAGCGCCGGAGGGGGCGTCTGGCCTGCCTCCGGCGGGGATATTTTGCGCAAGAGGATGATCAGGGGCGGTGGTCAGTGGCCGCCCTCGTCCCCGGTGATCAGCTTGCGGCGCAGCCAGCCAGAGAACCAGTCCATCGTGAAGACCAGAAGGATCACTAGGATGATGTAATAGCTGACCTCTTCCCAGTCCTTCTGCGTGATCATCGCCTGCGTCAGAAGCAGGCCGATGCCGCCCCCGGTGATCGCGCCGATGATCGTGGCGCTGCGGGTGTTGGATTCGAAGAAGTAGAGGATTTGGGAGAGCAGAACCGGCGTCACCTGCGGGATCACGCCAAAGCGATAGCGCTGCACCGGTTTCGCGCCCACGGACTGGAGCCCTTCGATCTGCTTGCCATCGACGTTTTCCAAAGCTTCCGAGAACATCTTGCCGACGCTGCCGGTGTCTGTGACGAGGATCGCCAAGGCCCCGGTCAGCGGCCCCGGCCCAAAGGCGCGGGCCAGCACGATGGTCCAGATCAGCGCGTCCACGCCGCGGAAGAAGTCAAACAGCCGCCGCGTGACCTGCCGGATCACCACGAAGGGCGAGAAGTTGCGCGCCGCCATAAAGGCCAGTGGCAGCGCCACGATGGCCGCGCCGAAGGTACCAAGGAAGGCCATCAGAACCGTTTCGAACAGCGCCCAGGCCACATCGCCGTGCCGCCACATGGCATTGTTCCAGAAATCGTCTAAGATCTCGCCCGCCTCACCAGACACGGCGCGGGACAGAACTTCGCCCACGCCCATGCCGTGATACGGGCTGTCGAGGGTGAAGAAGAAAAGCTCCCACCCCATGGAATAGCGGAACAGCTCGGATTTGCGGCGCGTGATGGTCAGGCGGCCTTCGTCCGTGGTGATCGCCACACGGTTCTTCGAGGCATTAATCCACTCCGGCAATTCATCCGTCGGGAAGGTCGCGTTTGCCCCATCGTTGCCCGGACGCGCGGTGACCAGACCATAGCCGGGGATGTCATAGCTGATCTCCTCCGGGCCGAAGGTGACGATGCCGCCAGCGGGCAGGGTGATGACCGTGGTTTCCCCCAGTTCGACCCAATCGGGCGAGGTGCCGGGCGCGTATTCGCCTTTGCGTTCGCCCTCGATTGCGATCTCGACCTCGGCGCTTTGATTGTCACGGGTGACGTGGGTTTTGTAGCTATAGCTGTCGCGCACCAGCGTGCGACCGTTTTCTGGGTCGGCCTTGGCAATCAGTGCAGGCACGTCGAAGGCGAAGAACGCGTAGGTCAGGTAAATCAGAACCAGTGCAGGCAGCGCAAAGGCCATCATCTTCTTGCGGCGGAACAGACCCTCGGCCTGATCTTTCAGACCCTGCGACGTCAGTTGAGTGTCAGCCATCATGCTCATGCCAGCATCTCCGATTTGCGGCCGTGGGTCAGGCGGTCGCGCACGACCGAGGACAATTGGTCAAAGGTCACAATGGTCGCGAACAACAGCAGAAAGATCGCGGCGCTTTCGTCGTACTTGCCCTGCCCCCATGACATGGCGTTCTTCAACTCGTACCCGATGCCGCCTGCGCCGACGAAGCCAAGGATGGCCGAGGCGCGGATGTTGATCTCGAACCGCAAGAGCGCATAGGACAGATAGTTCGGCGCGACCTGCGGCACGACGCCCAGGGTCATCTGCTGCGTCCAGCTTGCCCCGACCGAGGCCAGCCCTTCGACGGGTTTGAGAGAGGCGTTTTCATTCACCTCAGAAAAGAGTTTCCCCAAGGCGCCCGTCGTGTGGAACGCGATGGCAATCATGGCAGGCACCGGGCCGCCGCCCAGCACGAAGATCAGCACCAGCGCGATGACGATTTCCGGCACGGCGCGCATCACGTCCATGATGCGGCGGAACACCGGGATCATCGCGGGCCAGCGCGCCAGACCGCGCGTCGACAGCATCGACAGGATCATCCCGCCCAAGGCCCCGATCAGCGTCGACACGGCGGCAATATTGATCGTCTCAATCAGCGCCGGGAAGAAGGTCACCAGATGCCCGGGGAGTTCGAAAACCTTCTCGGACGCCTCAACCACGACCACGCGGGGGAAATCCAGAACCCGCGTCCAGCCGTCCCAAAAGCCGCCTGCGTTGCGGTCATCCGCCAGCATGAACCCCGACGCCATCAGCGCCACGAAAACTGCCAGCAGCATACCGGAATAAAGCCGCTTGCGGCGTGTCAGAGCCAGATACTCATCACGGACCGAGCCTATGCTATGGGCCCCGGAAATCTCTGCCATGTCGGAAACGTCCCCTATAGAAAGGGCGGGCCCCGGCAAGGGGCCCGCCCGGATCAAGTGTCAGGCTTACTGAGACTTGGCTTTGCGTGCTTCGATGATCGACAGATACGCGTCATGCGTGATCGGGTCGAAGCCCAGCGATTCACCGGCCGAGATGTTGTAGGTGCAGTCTTTGTCTGCATCGTACATGCCGTCGATCAGCTGGGTCATGGTCGCTTTGACCTCTTGCGGCAGGGCCTTGCGCAGAACGACCGGACCTTCGGGGATCGGCTTGGAACGCCAGATTTCAACCAGATCGTTCATGTCGACCAGACCCGCATCAACCGCCTTGCGCAGCGCGCCAGAGTTGAAGCCGTCTTCCCAGTTGCCCTGACCGTCGGCCCAGGTCACGCCACCATCAACGTCGCCGTTGTTGACCGCAACGATGGTCTGTTCGTGACCGCCGGTGAACACGACCTCACCAAAATAGTCACCGTTTTCCATGGTCGCGCCGGTCTCAGCCGGGATTTCGATCGACGGGATCAGATAGCCAGAGGTGGAGTTCGGATCACCAAAGCCGAACTTCTTGCCCTGCATGTCGTCCAGCGACGCGATGCCGGCGTCTTTGCGCGCAAAGCCGATGGAGTGGTAGCCGTAGGAGCCATCGAGGTTGATCTTCACCAGGATCGGCTCGACCGCTTCGGGATCATCCAGGAAGGTCTTGGCGTAACCGGAGGCGCCCAGCCATGCCATGTCGATGGTACCGCCCAGCAGGCCCTGGATCACGCCGTCATAATCGGCAGGCGCGAACAATTTGACCGGAACGCCAAGCGCTTCTTCGGTGTAGGTCTTCAGGCACTCGTGGCTGTTCAGACGGTCCTGCGCGTTTTCACCGCCCAGGATGCCGATGCGGAATTCTTCGATGTCCTGTGCCACAACGGGCGTGACCAGAGCAGAGGTTGCCACGAGGGCAGCGATCAGTTTCTTCATCTTTTTTCTCCCATGAATTGAAAAACCCGCCCCACCCCGGGACGGGCCAGATGAATTTCAGGCTGGAACCGGTGCCGCGCGATTCACGCGATCCAGGGTTCCGATCTCGGTCGAGGTCGCCTCTTCCGAGAAACTCGCATCCGCGCCATAGATGTCGCGGGCAACGCCGGTGGTCAGTTGCGCGGGCGTGCCGTCAAAGACGATCCGGCCGTGCAGCATACCGATCACGCGGTCGCAATAGCGGCGCGCGGTATCCAGCGTGTGAAGGTTGGCGATGACGGTGCGCCCGTCTTCTTCGTGAATGCGACGCAGCGCATCCATCACGATCTGGGCGTTCATCGGATCGAGCGACGCGATAGGTTCATCCGCCAGAATGATCTTGGGGTCCTGCATCAGCGCGCGCGCGATGGCGACGCGCTGCTGCTGGCCACCCGACAATGCCTCGGCCCGTTTGGGGGCGTGTTCCGCGATGCCCAGACGATCAAGGATGTCGATGGCGCGATGGATGTCCGCGCTCGGGTACAGGTTGAAAACCGTCGCGATGGTCGAGCGTTTGTTCAGCGTCCCATGCAGCACGTTCGACACCACATCCATGCGCGGAACCAGATTGAACTGCTGGAAAATCATCGCGCATTCGGCCTGCCAAGCGCGTTTGTCCGCGCCGCGCAGGGCGGTGATGTCACGGCCTTCGAATTCGACCCGGCCCGACGAATGATCCGTCAGCCGGTTCAGCATCCGCAGTAGCGTGGATTTGCCAGCGCCCGAACGGCCAATGATCCCGATCATCATCGGGCGATCCACCTGAACCGTGGCTTTATCAACGGCAGTGTTCTTGCCGAACGTTTTCGTCAATTGCTCGATACGTAGCAAAGCGGCCCCCAATCTGTCCTGTGCGACGGGCTAAGGGCCGAGAGCCAAACTTTTGTATCGGTTTGGCGAAACTTTTGTGACGCGGGGCGTCTGATCTGGGGATAACCCTAGATCCATCCTCTTGCTGAAAATTTTCCTGGGGAGCCCGCAGGCCGGGGGCAAAGCCCCTTCCCGGCGCCCGCCTACTCCGCCGCCAAATCCTTGGCCACAGGTTCCAGCTGCACGGTGAATTCGGCGCCGCCATCGGGCAGGTTGCGGCCCCGGATCGCGCCGCCAAAGCTTTGCACCAGACCGTAGGAAATCGACAGGCCCAGCCCCATGCCTTCGGCGGCCCCCACCTCTTTGGTCGAATAGAACGGGTCAAAGATCCGCTCGGGCTGGGCGATGCCGGGGCCAGTGTCACTGACCCGGATGGTGGGGCGCGGCGAGGATTCGACGCCGATGCTCAGCTCGCGCCGGTCTGACCCGCCCATGGCATCCGCCGCGTTCGAGATCAGGTTGACCAGCACCTGCGACAACCGCACCTCTCCGGCCATGGCCCAGACCGGGGCTGCGGGCGGCGTCCAGTGCAATGTTACGCCGTCCTTGGCCAGTCGCGCCTCTGTCATCTCCAGCGCGGTGGCGACCACCTGCCCCAGATCGACCCGGCGGGCCGGTTCGCTTTCCTGCCGCGCAAAGGCGCGCAGGTTCCGAATGATCCGCCCCATGCGCCCCGACAATTCGGAGATCCGCGCAAGGTTCTGCCCTGCTTTGTCGGCCTTGCCCCGCTCCAACAGCAGAGTGCCGTTCTCTGCAAATTGCCGGATCGCCATAAGCGGCTGGTTCAATTCATGGCTCAGGCCTGCCGACATCTGACCCAAGGCCGACAGCTTGCCCGCCTGCACCAGTTCGGCCTGCGCGCGTTTCAAGGCGGCCTCAGCCTCTTGCCGTTCCGCCACCTCGCGGCGCAGCGCCATGTTAGTGCCGGACAGTTCCGCCGTGCGTTCCGCCACCCGGTTTTCCAGCGTCGCATTGGCCCGCGCCAAGACGCGCCGCCGTTCCGTGGCCCAGAAGACCACCGCACCAAAGGCCAGCAGGATCAACCCGGCCACAGCCGCCTGTAACCACGCCAACCGCTGTGCGGGGGCCACGTCGATCAGCGCCATCGCCTGCATCCCCGCCTGCGGAATATCCCGCACCAGCCGCAGCGCCGGATCGGGAACATAGGCCCCCAGATCGGCCCGCCAGATCTGATGCGTCCCAACCGCATCGCGCGTCAGTGGCACCGGATCACCCGACTGTGGCACAAGCGCGTCGTCGGTCACGTGCCAGAACAACAGCTCTGACCGGTTGGTGACGAAAACCTGCCCCTCGGGCGTGGTAAAGAAGACAGCCGGGCGATCGCCGCGCCACGCCTGTTCGACGTGATCCATGTCCACCGCCACGACCAGCACACCGCGCACACCGCCGCCACGCGCGAAACTTGGTGCGGCGAAAACGTATCCGCGCGGCCCGCCCACCCGGATCGGCGCGATCCCGGTGCCCAAAGCGCCCGACAACGCGCGCCGCAGCACATGCCCCGGCACCAGCGCATCCAAGGTCGCCGTTGAATGCGCGCCAGAGGATGCCAGAACCTCTCCATCCGCCGCGATATATAGAATCTCCATCGCCGTGGTCCGATCCGCCGCGCCGATCAGCAGATCAACCGCCAGAGTCCGCAGCTCTGCACTGTCGGGAGATCCGGCCAAAGCCTCTAGGTACGGATGGCTGGTCATCAGAACCGCCAAATCCTGATAGCGCTGCATCTGCCCGGTCAGACGGTCGACGGTCAGGCTCAGGTCAGCCTCTCCGCGTTCCTGCAGGGGCACCAGCGCCTGCCGATAGCCCGCAACACCCACCCCCCAAGCCACAAGGGCCGAGGCGAAAAGGGTCATCAAGATCACCGCAAAACGGCGCAGGGCGGATCGGCTCATGCCCCTCTATACCGCGCGCGCTCTTGCCTTGGAAAGCCGCCCGCGCCCATATGGCCCCATGCGTCTGACCCAATCCCCCACCGATCCCGCGTTCGTCCAAGACCCCTACCCGTTTTATGCGCAGGCCCGCGCCGCCGGCCCCCTGCACTGGTGGGAGGATTACGGCATGACGGCAGCCTTTTCGCATGATGCGGTCCAAAGCATCCTGAAAGACCGCCGCTTCGGCCGAGAGGTTCCGCCAGAAATGGCCACCCCGCGCCCCGATCATCTGGCCCCGTTTTACCAGATCGACGATCATTCAATGCTAGAGCTTGAGGCCCCGCGCCACACCCGCCTGCGCGGTCTGGTGCTGCGCGCCTTCACCTCGCGCCGGATCAAGGCACTGGCGCCCGACATCACGGACCTAAGCCACCAGTTGATCGATGCCTTTCCCGCTGGCCCTTTCGACCTGCTGACCCATTTCGCCGCCCCCCTGCCCGTGCGCATCATCGCCCGCCTTCTGGGCGTACCAGAGGAGATGTCGCCCGACCTGCTGCGCTGGTCCAATGCCATGGTCGCCATGTATCAGGCCCGCCGCGACCGTACGGTCGAGGACGCCGCCGCGCAGGCCGCCAGCGACTTTGCCGAGTATATCCGCGGCTACATCGACGCCCGCCGCAACGATCCCCGCGATGACCTGATCACCCAGCTGATCGCGGCGGAAGAAGACGGTGCCAAGCTGACCCCGGACGAGATGATCGCCACCTGCATCCTGCTGCTGAACGCCGGTCACGAGGCAACGGTGCATACCATCGGCAACGGGATGGCGACACTGCTGACAGGCGATCATGACCTGCCCGCCTTACTGCGGCCCGATGCGGTGGCGGCGACCTGCGAAGAAATCCTGCGCTACGACCCGCCGCTGCATATGTTCACCCGCTACGCCTACGAAAAGGTCACGGTCATGGGCCATACCTTCCAGCGCGGCGATCAGGTGGCCCTGATGCTCGCCGCTGCCAATCGCGATCCCGAGGCTTGGAGCGATCCGGAGGTCTTCGACCCGACCCGCCCGATCAAAACGAACTCTGCCTTCGGTGCAGGCGCGCATTTCTGCATCGGCGCCCCTCTGGCGCGGCTGGAACTGCAGACCGCCCTGCCAATTCTGATAGATCGCTGCCCAAAGCTAAGGCTGGTCGATGCGCCGAGGTATGGGGACACGTATCATTTTCATGGGCTTGAGAGGCTGATGGTGGCCAACTAGGGCAGGCCGAAGATCCTCTTGCCGAAATTATCCCCGGGTGAATTGGCCACGGGCCAAGAGGGGTAGCGCCCCTGACATCCGTCACAGGGCAGCACCTGACCGCGGGCAGGCATCGCATGATCTGTGGTATTCGATTTACGGGGCCGTAACAGTGGCGACTTCCATCGTCGCACTGGCGTCGCCAAAGCGCCTGCCCGGGGTGCGGTCAGGCGCTGCCCGGGCCGCTTTGCGTCCGCGTCGGACAAAATGCGCAGACCAAGCCGCTACAACAACTCCAACCGCGCTGACAGATGCGGGTACATCGCCACCGCCGGATCGACGACCACCTCTCGCAGCAGCGCCTTCAACTCGGCCGCCACGGTCCCCGGAACCTCGTCCAAGATCCCCTGCCGCGCCATCAGGACGATCCGCCGTGACACTGGCGCGAACGGCAGGTCCATCAGGTCCAGCCCGTCGATCAGACGCCGCGCCCGCATCAGGGCCAAGGGCGGCAGGATGGTCCAGCCGACGCCCTGCCCGACCAGCGCCAGAATGGCGTGATAGCTGTCCAGTTCGAACCGATGCGCCAGCGTCAGGTTCTGTTGCGCCAGATGCGTCGCGATCAGACGGCCCATGTGATGGCGCGTGGTATATTGCACCAAGGGCTGCGCCTTGAGTTGCGCCAGAAGGTCACCGTCGGGATCGACCATGCCCCGTGGCGCGGCGACCACGAAGCCTTCGTCAAGGATGGGATGCACCTCGGCCCAAGGCGGCGCGGGGCCCATCTGGGCCGTCACGATCACGTCCAGCGCCTCGGCCTCCAGCTGATCGTACAAGCCATGTGACGCTCCCGTCTCTAACAGGAACTGACAGCCCTCTAGCCTCTCGGCCATGCGCACCAGCAATTGGGGCGTCACGTCGGCCTCCAGATCGTCGATCACGCCGAACCGCAGCCTGCGCAGCGATGGCGCACCGGTCACGGCAAGCTCTGCCCGGGCCTGAGCTGCTTCGTTCAAGATCGACTGGGCACGGCGGCGAAACGCCTCTCCGGCGGGGGTCAGGGACATGGGCCGCGCGTTGCGGCGCAGCAGGGTCACGTCCAAAGCGCCTTCAAGGTTGGTCAACTGCTGCGACACGGCAGACACCGACACCCCCAGCCGCCGCGCAGCCGAGGTGATAGAGCGTTCTTCGGCGGTGGCCACGAAGACCTCGATCCCCCAAAGTGTGATCTTGCCGGGACTAGCACCCGTTCCGGCAGAGGGACCGGGGTCAGAGACCATGGTTAGCTCATCTTGTTCAGCTTGCTTTGCAGATCGGCCAGCTGCTGCTTGATCGCATCCAGATCGTCACCCTTCTTGGGCGACTCTCCGGGTTTGGACGGGTCGGCCGCATCAGAGCCTTCGGGCGCTTTCCAGCCGGACAGACCGCCGGACATCGCCTTCAGGAACGCCTCTTGCTGCGCCTGCAGCGCTTCGAACCCCGGCATCTTGGCCATCGGGTTAATGGCGCTCATGTTCTTCATCATCTCGGACTGGCTGTCGCGCAGCATCTCGAAGCTTTGCGCCAGAAACTGCGGCACCACGGATTGCGCCTGCGTCGTGTAGCTGCGCACCAGATCGGTCAGCACACCCAAGGGCAGGACGTTTTCGCCGCGGCTTTCATGTTCTGCAATGATTTGAAGAAGATACTGGCGGGTCAGGTCGTCGCCGGATTTCAGATCGACGATCTGCACCTCGCGCCCGTCCCGGATAAAACCCGCGATATCTTCCAGCGTAACGTAGTCGCTGGTTTCGGTATTGTACAAACGACGCGACGCGTACCGTTTGATCAGAAGCGGTTTATCGGTGTCAGCCACGGGCTATCCTCCCCATTGCAGCAGTGCAGCACGAGCCTAGTTGCTCTGCAGCGAATTGCAAAAGTTTTTTAAAACAATGGGGTTTTATCGCTACCACATACGGGGCTGTGCGTTGACCTCGTAGCCGTCGTCGTAAGTGGCCCCGTCAAATCCACCGTCCTTTTCGTGCAGGAAATCCCCGGCGGTCGGCAGCACCTTGGACAGGTCTTCGCCGCCCCACAGGTTGGATCGCATCAGGGCCTTGGCGCATTGGAAATAGACCTCCTCCACCGTGATCTGCACGACGGTGCGGGGCTGCTTGCCCTTCCGGTCGAACGAGGCCAGCAGGTCCGCATCTGCCCGGACGACGGCCCGGCCATTTACCCGGACCACGTTTTTCACGCCGGGGACCATGAACATCAGGCTGACCAGAGGATCCCGCACGATGTTGCGCAGGGAATCGATCCGGTTGTTGCCCATCCAATCCGGCAGCATCAGCGTCTTGGGATCATCGATCCGCACCACGGGGCCATCGTCACCGCGCGGACTGGCATCGGTGCCCTCGGGACCCGTCGTCGACAGGATGACAAAGCGCGATGCGCTGATCCATGTCCGGTAGCACGGGGTGATATGATCGCGGACCTTTGTCACCGCCAGCGTCATCGGCGGGCCGTAAATCTCATCCAGCTGGGCAATATCGGTGATCGTCATAAAGGGCCCCCTTAACAGTTGCCCATTTCCTATACTGCAAGACTCTAGACAACTATACAATTAATTCGTTTGCGCACAAAAAAGGCGGGTCCCGAAGGACCCGCCCGAATATCGCGCTGTGCAGGGAGGAGCGAAGCGCGGTATAAACCTTACTTCGCAGCAGCTTTTTTCGCAGCAGCGGTGGTTTCTTTTGCAGCTTTCTGCATAGCAGCAGAGGATTCTTCTGCCATGTCTTTGCCAGCAGCCATCATCAGTTCCATGGTTTCGGACTGAGCTTTTTTGGCGATCTCGGCAAAGGTTGCCATGTTTTCAGCGGTCATTTCGGCGTAGGCGGTCGCGAAGTCGGTCATCGCCTTGGCGTAGTCCGCAGGCTCCGATTTGACTTTGGTCAGCTCGGACATCTTGGACAGGGTGTCTTTGGTCCACTTGGTCGAAACTTCGGTCGACTTCTCAGCGGCTTCCAGAGCAACGCCGGACAGCTTTTCGTTCAGGGTCGCGGTCGACTTGAAGCCTTCTTCGAAGGATTTCGTGTCAACGGGGAATGCGCCCATCATGTCTTTCATCATCGAAGTGAAGTCTTGGGTGGTAGCCATGGTTAATATCCTCTCACGGGTTAATGTGTCGGATCCATTCGGACCCGTATTGCGTCTCCGTTGAGGAATATGTGTGCTGCAGCGCAGCAAATCAAGAGTTTTTTTCTGCGCCGCAGAAAATCAAGCGTTATCCGTAGGATGTAGCCACCCGTTAAACGGGCAAAGCTGCCGTAACGTAGCTTCCGGGGGCCGGACCCAGCGCCGGGTGAGTCGAATCTCCCGGTTCGCGCGCCTCGACCAGCTTGCCGGAATTGGCCTTGATCCACTCGCCCCAGCGCGGCCACCAGCTGCCTTCATGGAAGTCGGCGCTTTCGAACCATTCCTGATCCGTCAGGCTAAGATCTTCGTTGGTGTAATGGCCGTACTTCTTTTTGGACGGCGGGTTCACGATCCCCGCGATATGCCCCGACTGCGATACGATAAAGGTCTTGTCCTTCGATCCCATCTGCTGAACGCCGCGATAGCTGGTCCGCCAAGCGGCGATGTGATCGGTTTCACAGGTGATCGCATAGACAGGCAGCGTGACGTCGCGGACATGCAGCGTTTCACCCAGCAGCTTAATGCCGTCATTGACGAATTCGTTTCGCTGGCACAGCTGACGCAGATACTGCACCGCCATCCGGCCCGGCAGGTTTGTCCCGTCCCCGTTCCAGAACAGCAGATCGAACGCGGGCGGCGTTTCCCCCATCATGTAGCTGCGGATCGCGGGCCGATAGATCAGGTCGTTGGACCGCAGGAAGGAAAAGGTGCGCGCCATGATGTGGCTGCGCAGAATGCCGTAATTGTCGACCTCCACCTCGATCCCATCGATGAAATCGTCCTGCAGGAAGGGTGTGAATTCGCCTTGGTTCGCGAAATCCGTCAACGCGGTAAAGAAGGTGGCGGTGTTCACCGACTTGTCTTTACGCTTTTTCATCAGCGACAGGGTCATCGCCAGCGTGGTGCCACCGATGCAATAGCCGATAGCATTCACCTTCTTCTGGCCGGTGATCTCTTTGGCCTCGCGGATCGCAGCAAGGTACCCTTCTTCGATATAGTCTTCGATCCCGACATCCGCGTAGGACCGATCGGGGTTCACCCAAGAAACCACGAACAGGGTGATCCCCTGCTCTGTCACCCATTTGATAAATGAGTTCTGTTCCTTCAGGTCGAGGATATAGAACTTGTTGATCCACGGCGGGAAGATGATCAGCGGGATCGCATGCACCTGCTCGGTCTTCGGCGCATACTGAATCAGTTCGATCATGCGGTTGCGATACACCACCTGCCCTTCGCTGGTGCCGATGTTTTCGCCCACCTTGAAGGCCGAGGTATCGGCCAGACGCACCAGCAATTCGCCATTGTTGGCTTCCAAGTCCGCGACAAGGTTTTCCAGACCTTTCACAAGGCTCTCGCCCTCTGTCTCGACCGCGCGCTCCAGCGCATCGGGGTTTGTCGCCAAGAAATTCGTCGGCGCCATCATGTCGATGATCTGCTGGGTGAAATACTTCAGACGCGTACGGTCCACATCATCCAGGTCTTCCGCATCTTCGACAGCATTCCGGATCGCCTGAGCGTTCAGCATGTACTGCTGCTTGATGTAATTGAAATACGGATGCGTCTTCCACATCGGATTGGTGAAACGCGGATCATCGGGCGTTTTATCTTCGGGCGCGGCGATTTGCCCCGAAGCAAGCGCCTGCTGTGCCTCAAGAAAATGCTGCACGGATTTTGACCAGAACTCGGCCTGATGTTCGAAAACACGCGCCGGGTTCTGGGCCATTTCCTGCCAATAGGCCGTTGCAGCCTTGGTAAATATGGACGGGTCCGGGCTGGACAGTGTCGGGTTGGTCGGATGGTTCTTCTGCAGGGCAGAGGTCAGCCGTTTGGTCAGTTCGTCCAGCTTGGCGAGGTTCTGATCCAGTTTGTTCAGGGCTTCTTTTCCTGCATCTGTGGTGCCGGATTCTTTACCCTTATTGTTACTTTCAGTTGCCATAAGCCGAATCCCCTCCTAGATTGCTGCATAGCAGCATTCGGCACGAGCACCGCGACCCTCCTTATATACAAAGGGATACCGAACGGACCGTGCACTAAACAGGGTGCTTTCAGCCTTCGGGAGACGCACATGCGCTTTTTGCCAACCTACGATTTAATGGAGTCGATCCGCAACACCAACCAATGGTTGGGGGCCACGGCTCACTCCATGGCCAACTACCCGGCGTTTTCGTTGGTGCCCAATCCAATGCTTCAATGGATGGCCGCCTGGGGCGAGGTGACGGAACGATCCTTCGAACGCATGGTCGCCAAGCCCGACTGGGGCATCCGGTCGATGACTTGCAACGACGGCAAGGACCATCTGGTCGACATCAAGAAAGTCGTGGAACGCCCCTTCGGCGATCTGATCCACTTTGACGTGATGGGCCGCGAAGAGCAGGAGCGTAAGATCCTGCTGGTCGCGCCGATGTCGGGCCACTACGCAACGCTGCTACGCTCGACCGTTGTGTCGCTGCTGCCCGACGCCGAGGTGTATATAACCGACTGGCACAATGCCCGCGACATCCCCGTCAGCGAAGGCAAGTTCGACATCGAGGACTACACCCTCTACCTCGTTGATTTCATGAAAGAGCTGGGCACCGACTACAACGTCATCGCCGTGTGTCAGCCCGCACCGCTGGCCCTGGCCGCCACCGCCTATCTGGCCGATGTCGCGCCCGAGGCAAAGCCCAACACCCTGACCCTGATCGGTGGCCCCATCGATCCCGGCGCGGCCCCCACCGAAGTGACCGATTTCGGCCACTCGGTTACCATGGGCCAGCTGGAAGAGATGATGATCCAGCGCGTTGGTCTGAAATACAAAGGCATCGGCCGCGCGGTCTATCCCGGCCTGCTGCAGCTGTCGTCCTTCATTTCGATGAACGCGGACAAGCACTCCAAGGCGTTCAGCGACCAGATCTTCCGCGTCATGCGCGAAGAGGCGTCGGACCACGACCACCACAACCGCTTCTACGACGAATACCTCGCCGTGATGGACATGACCGCCGAATTCTACCTCTCGACGGTGGAGCGGATTTTCCAGAACCACGAGATCGCCAAGAACGAATTCGTCGTGGCTGGCCACAAGGTGGACATCGGCAAGATCTCCAAGGTTGCCGTGAAAACGGTCGAAGGGGAAAACGACGACATCTCGGCCCCCGGCCAGTGTGTCGCCGCGCTGGACCTCTGCACCGGACTGCCGGACGAGATGAAAGCCTCTCATCTTGAGCCGGGCGCAGGCCACTACGGCATTTTCGCCGGGTCGTCCTGGCGGAACAACATCCGGCCTTTGGTGCTGGAGTTCATTGACGCCAACAAGGGCGGGGCCAAGACGGCCAAGCCCAAGGCAAAGGCGAAATCGCCGGCGCTGAAAGCGGTATAAGGATCGGGGGGCTTCGGCCCCCTTTTTCTTTGGGGTGGTTGTCGGTCGCGTAAAGGTGGGCTGGTTTCCCGCACTACAAGGTTTGAGAACAGGCACGGACTCAAGGCCGAAGGCCGCCGTGCCAGCGCCTGCCCGTCCCCCGGGCTGGCGCTTTGTCACCACAAGCGCGACGATTGACCGGGGAACGTGTTTGGCCACGATAAAGTGCTGACCTCAGCTGGACCATGCGCCATCCCACGGGCAGGCACTGACACTCCCTCTCTCAGATCAATAACCCCGCCGCCCCTTCGTGCCGCAGCAGGGCGACCTTCGTCTCGACCCCGCCGGGGGCCGAAAACCCACCCAACCCGCTGGCCGACAGCACGCGATGGCATGGGATGATCAGCGGGATCGGGTTCTGCCCACAGGCCTGCCCGATCGCCTGCGCCGGACGGCCCAAATCCTTAGCCAGATCCCCATAGGTCCGCGTTTCACCAAACGGGATCGCGCACAGCAGATCACAGACCGCACGGACCAATGCGCCGCCTTCGACCCGCACGGGCAGATCGAAGACCTGCAACTCACCGCTCCAATAGGCGCGCAACTGGCGCTCGGCCTCTATCAGAACAGGCGTTGGAGACGCGCCATCGATCCGCCTCCACCCGGCCTCGACAATCGCGTCGTCCCGCGCGCGCAGGGAAAACAGGCCAAGCGGCGTGTCGAACTGGTGGACCGGGTCTTGCATCATCCCACGCTGCCCCAGCTCAACCCCACCGACAAGCGCATTTGACGCTACGACCTTTTGCACGCCCCTTGGAGCATCGCCAAAACCATGCTTCAAGCAGGGGAATTGCATTCCGTCGCCGCAATTCTACTATAGAGTCAAATGGCCGACGCCTGAGGGAGGATTCAGACCATGACCATGCCAAAGCAATTGGAAAACCTAAGCATTCCGCTGATCGGCAGCCCGCTGTTCATCATCTCCAACCCCGAGCTGGTGATCGCCCAGTGCAAGGCTGGCGTCGTCGGGTCCTTCCCGGCCCTGAACGCCCGCGAAGCCGAGGGCGACGAGATCGAGCTGGACAAATGGCTGACCCGCATCGCGGACGAGCTGGACGCCCACAATCAGGCCAATCCCGACAGCCCCGCCGCGCCCTATGCAGTGAACCAGATCGTGCATAAATCCAACGCCCGGCTGGAACGCGACGTAGAGATTTGTGTCAAACACAAGGTCCCGGTCTGGATCACCTCTCTCGGTGCGCAGGAATGGGTCTATGAGGCCGCGCATTCCGTGGGCGCCATCGTCCTGCACGACATCATCAACGACATGTTCGCCCATAAGGCCATCAGCAAAGGCGCTGACGGGTTGATCGCCGTGGCCGCCGGTGCCGGTGGTCACGCGGGTGCGCAATCGCCTTTGGCCCTGATCCAGGAAATCCGCGAATGGTTCGACGGCCCGCTGTTCCTGTCGGGCGCGATTGCCAAGGGCGACTCGATCCTCGCCGCGCAGGCCATGGGGGCCGATGGCGGTTATGCCGGATCGATCTTCATCGCCACCGAAGAGGCGAACGCCCAAGAGGGCTACAAACAGATGATCACCGAACATGGCGCGTCGGACATCGTCTATTCCAACCTCTTCACCGGTGTCTGGGGCAACTACCTGAAGCCGTCGATCGCCAACGCGGGCATGGACCCGGACGCGCTGGAACGGTCCGACCCATCGGCGATGAACTTTGGTGGCGGCAGCTCCAAGGCGAAGAAATGGAAGGACATCTGGGGCTCGGGTCAGGGCATCGGCGCGGTGAAGTCCGTGCGCCCCGCGGCCGAGGTGATTGCCCAGCTGACCTCTGAATACGAAGCGGCCCAGCAGCGTCTGGCCGGAACCCTTGGCTGGCCGATGGCCAAAGCAGCCGAGTGATGCACAAAACGGGGCGGCTGATCGATCATCTGGACGTCCGGGTCAGCGATCCGGCCGCCTCACTCCCCTTCTATCGCGCAGTGCTGGGCGCGCTTGGCCTGCCAGTCGAAGAGCTTGGGGATGCCATCTCTACGGATGAGCTTTACGTGACCGCCAGCGGCACCACGGGCCGCGTGACCCGCGATCTGCATCTTTGCTTTCAAGCCGGTGACCGACAGGCCGTGCAGGCCTTTCACGCCGCAGGTCTTGCGAACAATGGCCGCGACAACGGCGCGCCGGGGCTGCGCGACTATCATCCCGGCTATTACGCGGCTTTCCTGCTGGACCCAGATGGCAACAATATCGAGGCGAAGCTGGACGAGCGCACGCCTGATGGCAACGCGCCGCAATCATAAGCTTAGTGGCCGTCGTACAAGCACCTGCCCCTGATCGAAGGCATTGGCGAACCTCCGCCGGATCAGGGTCGCTCTGCCCTTCCCCCACGCCCTGACCTATGCTCTACTCTGCTTAAAACCAAAGGCCCAAACCCAAAGCGGAGCCGAGCAGATGACAACCCGACGCACCTTCCTGACCCTGACCGCCGCCGCCGCGCTGACCGCCTGTGGCGGGGTCCGGTCCCCTGCCCCTACCAGCCGCAACAGCGCCGTTCCGTCCGACCTGCGCCCCATCCCCAACGCGGGATATGACGCTTGGGTGCGCGCCTTCCGCCCCCGCGGGGCCGCCGCAGGGATCAGCGACGCGACGATGAACGCGGCCTTCCGCAGCGCGGGCTTTATCCCCGGGGTCGTCACCCGCGACCGCAGCCAGCCGGAAACCAAGTATTCGCTCGAAGATTACCTGTCGATCGCCGCCTCTGACGAACGCATCAGCAAGGGCCGCGCGGCGCTTGCCCGCCACCGTGGCACACTGAACGCGCTGGAATCCCGTTACGGCGTCCCTGCGGAAATCATCTGCGCCATCTGGGGGCTGGAAAGCCGCTATGGCGAACGGCGCGGCGATATCAACGTGATCTCTTCGACCTCGACCCTCGCTTTCGACGGACGGCGCGGCGCGTTCTTTGAAAAGCAATTGATCGCCGCCCTGCGCATCCTGCAATCCGGCGACACGACGCCCGGCAACCTTGTCGGCAGCTGGGCCGGTGCGATGGGTCACACGCAGTTTATCCCAACCTCCTATCTGTCGCTGGCGGTGGATTTTAACGGCGACGGACGGCGCGACATCTGGTCGGATGACCCGACGGATGCGCTGGCCTCGACCGCGAATTACCTGCGCAAGAACGGCTGGTCAGGCCGTGACTGGGGCGGAGAGACCGGCCAGCCCGGCACGCCCTCGGGCAGCGTCATCACACCCCAACCGGGTGGGCCCAGCTTTACCGTCACGCGGAACTTTCGCGCGATCAAAAGCTACAACAACTCGGACCTTTACGCGATTGGCATCGGCCATCTGGCCGACCGTCTGGCAGGCGGCGGGCCGATCCGCGGCAGCTTCCCGCCGGATCGCTACGGGCTGACCAAACAGCAGCGCATCACCCTGCAGGAAAAACTAACCGCCCGCGGCTATGACACGGGCGGCACCTCTGGCGTGATCGGCCCCAAAAGCCGCGAAGCGATCAGCGCCTACCAGTCCAGCCGGGGGCTTCCGGTAACCGGCGCCCCCTCGCCCGAGTTACTCGGCAGCCTGTGACCGGATGCGGCGACCTTCGCCGTCTTCGAACCCTTGGAACGAACAATTCTCGACCGTGTCACGACGGCTCGATTTCACGCCGTTCGCGGCAAATTCCTGATCCGGCCAGCCAAGCGCGACGCAGGTCAGGATCACCTGATCTTCGGGGATCTCGGCGCATTCGCGGACCACGGGCGATTGCATGATCCCTTGCCCGTTGATGACGGCGCCCAGCCCTTTGGCCCAGGCCGCCAGCACCATGCCATAGACCGCAGCCCCCGCGTCAAAGATCGCGATTGGCCCGTGATCGTCCAACGCCTTGTCATAGGTCACCACGACCGACACCGGCGCATCAAACTGCCGGAACCCGCGCATCACCCAATCCTGCCGCATCTCTTTATCGTCGCGCGCGATCCCCATGGCCGCAAAAAGCTTTTTGGCGATGTCCACCTGTCGTTCCCGATGCACGCCTTCATAGGCCCCATGCGCCATGATCTCACGGCTCGGCTCAACACCTGCCAACATCCGCTCGGAATTGCCGCGCCGCACGTTTTCCAGCACCTCACCGGTCAACACATGGAAATGCCACGGCTGCGTATTCATCGACGATGGCGCCATGTTGGCCGCGGCCAGCACCTCTTCCATCAGCGCCTGGCTGACCGGCTCGTCCGTGAATCCCCGGATCGAGCGTCGCTCGCGCATCGCGTCAAATATATCCATCGGTAAACCTCCCAATTCGACCGCTCTTAATTCTACGGGGCGCAGCAAATGCCGCGCCCCTCTTGTCCTCTTGCATCAAATATCCCCGCCGAAGGCATCGCCCCGCAAGGGGCGACCCCACGTCAGGCGCGGATCAAGCGGCCAGCCCATCTGCGTCGCACAGCCGATCCATATGGAAATCACGATCCCCATAGGCGGCTTCCAACAGGGTCATGCGCTTGAAGTAATGCCCGATGGCATATTCCATCGTCATCCCCACGCCACCGTGCAACTGAATGGCCATCTGGCCCACATTGCGCGAGGCGTCGCACATCTTCACCTTGGCGGCCGACAATGCCAGATCGCGTTCTTGGGCGTCCGGGTCGTCGCACATCACGCTGGCATACATCGCCATGGATTTGACCTGCTCTTTCTCGACCACGGCGCCCGCTGCGATATGCTGCAAGGCCTGAAACGACCCGATGGCGCGACCAAATTGTTCGCGGCCCTTGATATACTCCACCGTCTGTTCGATCGCCTGCTCCATGCAGCCAAGGCTTTCCGCCATGACAGCAGACAGCGCCCGCGCTTCGGCCAATGCAATCGCCTCTGCCGCCGGCAGACCGCCCGCCAGCTTCTCGGACGGGGTGCCGTCAAAGGTCAGTTCTGCCGCGCGTTTGCCATCTTGGGTCTTATAGGCCCGCGCCTCCATCCCCTCGGCCCCGCCGCGCACGACGTAAAGCCCCAGACCATCCGGCCCCGTCGCGGTGACAAAGATCAGGTTCGCCTCGGCCCCGAAGGTGACAACGGATTTGGACCCGCTCAGGCGGCCATCGCTATCAGCCTGCGTCTTGATCTCTTCACCCCGGTCCAGCATCCCCGGCTCAAGATGCGCCCAAGTGGGCAGGCTCTCACCGCCGATGATCCCTTCGGCGATGGACGCCCGTTGGTCCGCGCTGGCGGCCTGCAACAGCGACGGCGCTATTGCCATCGCCTCGGCCCAAGGCTCGTTTGTCAGGGCATAGCCCATGGCCTGCCCCACGATCATCGTATCCACGGACGACCCGCCAAGGCCGCCGTCGTCTTCGGAAAACGGCAGGGCGAAAATCCCCATCTCGGCAAAGCCAGCCCAGACGTCGGGAGAATAGCCGCCGTCCATCTCCATGTATTTCCGACGTTTTTCGAAATCATACCTGTCGGCAAGAAACCGGGTCAGGCTGTCCGACAACATCCGCTGTTCATCGCTTAACTCAAAATTCATGACGCCCTCACAATCCCAGAATGGCCTTGGAAATGATGCCCTTTTGGACCTGATCCGATCCCCCGTAGATCGAGGATTTGCGGAAGTTAAAGTAGTTGGGGGCCGCCCGTTCGACCCAATCGTCGCCGATCCGCGCGTTGTCGCCCAGCTCTCCGTCCGTCCATGGCACGGCCTGTTCGCCCGCCATTTCGACGTAAAGTTCGGTCAGGCGCTGGATCATCTGCGCGCCCTTGATCTTGATGACAGAGGTCGCGGGGTCGGGCTTGCCTGTATCCGCGCCCGCCTGCATCGACGACAACACCCGCATCACGGTCATCTCAAGCGCCTTCAGCTCGACCTGCGCTTCGACGAACTTGTCGCGGAACCGCGGGTGGTCCCACAGCGGCTTGCCCCGCACGATACGGGTCTTGGCGATTTCCTTAAGCTGTTCCAACTTGGCCTGCGATGCCCCCACGCGCGGGGCGCCCAGACGTTCGTTGCCCAGCAGGAACTTGGCATAGGTCCAGCCCTTGTTGACCTCGCCGATCAGGTTCTTCGCGGGCACTTTAACGTCCGTAAAGAAGACCGAGTTGATCTCGTGCCCGCCGTCCATCGTCTGAATCGGGTGCACTTCGACACCGGGCGACGTCATATCCACCAGAAGGAAGGAAATCCCTTCCTGCTTCTTACCCTCGTTCGAGGTGCGCACCAGCAGGAAGATCCAATCGGCATGCTGGGCGTAGGTGGTCCATGTCTTCTGGCCGTTGACGATCCACTGCTGACCGTCCTCGTCCCATTCCGCCTTACATTTCAGCGATGCAAGGTCCGACCCGGCCCCCGGTTCGGAAAAGCCCTGACAGAACCAGTAATCCAGCGACGCGATCTTTGGCAGAAACTCTTTCTTCATCTCTTCTGACCCGAACTGGATCAGCACCGGCCCGATCATGCCGACGTTAAAGCCCTGCGGATCAGGCGCCCCGGCCCGCTGGTTTTCCTGCTGAAAGATGTACATTTGCGTGACGGACCAGCCCGGCCCGCCCCATTCAGCAGGCCAGCGCGGCGTGGCCCAGCCTTTGGAATGCAGGATCTTATGCCACTCCACCGTCATCTCTTTGGTGGGCGGGTTGCCGCGCTTCAGGTGGTCGCGGGTGGCCGCGGGCAGGTTGTCCTCGATAAAGGCACGCACCTCCTGGCGAAACGCTTCTTCCTCTGGGGTGAAGGTCAATTCCATGATCGATACTCCTTACGCCGTTTCCTCGGCCGCCTTGGCCAGTTCTTCTTCCTTCAGCATCTTGCGCGATGCCTTGCCGACCGCCGTGCGGGGCAGTTCCGTGCGGAATTCCAGATGCCGTGGGATTTCGTGCCGCCCCAGCTTGTCCTGCAAAAACTCCTGCAGGTCCTCGAGCGTAAAGCGCTCTGCCCCCGGGTTCAGCATGACAAAGGCCTTGGCGCTTTCGCCGCGATAGGCGTCCGGCACACCGATCACCATTGCCTCCAACACGCTTGGGTGCTGGTGGATCGCGTTCTCAATCGTCAGCGGATAGACGTTAAAGCCGCCCGACAGGATCAGGTCTTTCTTGCGGTCCACGATGTAGAACCAGCCGTCTTCGTCCATGTAGCCGATGTCGCCGGTCAGGAAGTAACCTTCGCTGTTGAAACAGGCGGCGTTTTCTTCGTCCGAGCGGTTCCAGTAGCCCTTGGTGACATTCGGGCCCTTGATGACCATTTCACCCGATTTGCCCGGCGGCAGGTCTTTTTCGCAATCGTCCACGTCGACGATCTTCATATCCAGCCCCGGTACCGGCACCCCGATGGTGCCCAGTTTGTCATCCGGCATCCCCTTGGGCACGGTCGTCCCGGCGGGCGAGGTTTCGGTCATGCCCCAGCCGCCGCGCAACTTGTGACCCGTCAGTTGTTTGACACGATTGTAGACCTCGACCGGCAAAGGCGCACCGCCAGAGGCGACGTATTCCAGCGACGACAGATCCCGTTTATCGATGTCAGGCAGCGCGAGGATGGCAATCCATGTCGTCGGCACACCGCCAAGCGATACGATCCCCTTCTCTTCGATCTCGTCGATTGCGCTGGCCGCGTCGAACCGCAGCCGCAGACACAGCGTGCCGCCTTCGCTGACGCGTTTGATCATGCCCGAGGACAGGCCCATGATGTGGAACAGCGGGGAATAACCCAATGCGGGCTTGCCGGGTTTCTGCGATGGCTCTCCTTTGCCCATTTCGGAATACATCTGCGACGATGTTGAAAGGTTCGAATGGGTCAACTGCGCAGCCTTCGGAATACCAGTTGTGCCACCAGTATATTGCAAAAGTGCAAGATCCTCAGGCTCCATCGGCGCCGCATCCATCGGGGCGGTGGAATGGCCTGCCAGAAGGTCGTTCACGGAATGCGCGCCGTCGATCACAGGGCAATCGCGGCCCTGCGCCGACACCGGATCGGGGCAAAGATACAGCGGCGGGCATGTGCCATCCGCCAGCAACTTGGGGAACCGTCCGGCAAATTCCGGCGTGGTCAACGAAATGACCATCTTGGCCCCGCTGTCGGTCAACTTGTGCGCGATCTCTTGCTCCGCGTCCAAGGGCGACAGATGCGTGACCGCCGCGCCGTACCACAGCGCACCGAAGAAAAAGATGGGATGCCACGGACAGTTCGGCAGATGCAGGGCGATCCGGTCGCCTTTTTCGATGCCTGCCGCCTTTAGCGCGCGGGCCACCTGCGACACCAACCCATGCATCTGGGCATAGGTGAATTCGCGACCGTAATATTCGATCATGACCGTTTCCGGCCATGTCGCAAAAGACCGCGTCATGCGATCGTTCACCGTTTCCGGCACCGGTTCAAAATGGGGGTTCACCCCATCGGCGTACCACTTATACCACGGGCGTTCCTGCGCCATGCTCATCCCCTCCCCTTGGACGATTTACCGAAACGGCCCCTCCTTGGCCGTGCCGGTGATCCGCGGCGCGGGCCAAGGGATCGGATAGGCCCGCTCCCCATTGCGGCCCGCCCGCCGCGTGTTCATGTTAGCAACCGCATGATCCCCGGCCCAGAGCCTTGGCCCCGCCCCCACGACAGCCCCGTTGGCGACCTGAACAAGGCCAGCCCCCGCGTCCGCCCGGACCGAGACATCGACATGCGTCACGATTTCCTCCCTCACATCATTCCGCAATGCAGAATAACGTTTTGCATTCTGAACCCACGCTAGAGCGGCGGATTGAGCCCGTCAATCACTATTGACCGAGCGGTAGAAAACCTGAATCATGAGGCCTAATCTGGGAGGATCAGCATGATAGATCGTCGGCGCGACAGCTTTGCCGAAGCCTTTGCGGGCATCGGCGACGGGGCGCGTGTCATGGTGGCAGGCTTTGGCGAAGCGGGCCGTCCGAACATGCTGATCAAGGCGCTATTAGATAGCGGCATCAAGGACATAGACCTGATTTCCAACAACGCTGGCGATGGGGATACCGGGCTGGCGGCTCTGTTTCTGGCAGGCCGCGTGCGCAAGCTGACCTGTTCGTTCCCGCGCGGCGCGATGAAAGATCTGATGCTGGAACTGGTGACCGCCAACAAGATGGAGCTGGAGGTCATGCCGCAGGGCACGCTGGCCGAACGTATCCGCGCGGGCGGCTGTGGCATTCCGGCGTTCTACACGCCCACCAGCTATGGCACGCTGGTCGCCGAGGGGAAGGAAACGCGCGACTTCGATGGCCGCGGTCACGTGCTGGAAACCGCGCTGACCGCCGACATCGGTCTGGTCAAAGCGCACCGGGCCGATCGCTTTGGCAACCTGACGTTCCTGAACCTTGCGCGGAACTTCAACCCGCTGGTCGCCGCTGCCGCCAAAACCACAATCGCAGAGGCCGAAGAAATCGTCGAACTGGGCGATATCGATCCACATGACGTCCATTCTCCTGGCATCTTCACCAACCACCTGTTCCAGACCAAAGAGGTGCCGGTGGACAGCTGGTACGACTGGCGGGAAACAGCATGAGCGCAGCCTTCACCCCGCTGACCCGCGACGGGATCGCGGCCCGTCTGGCGCAGGATATCCAAGACGGCTGGCACGTGAACCTTGGCATCGGCATGCCGGAACTGGTGGCCAATTACCTGCCCGAGGGGCGGGAAATCCTGCTGCATTCGGAAAACGGGGTCCTTGGAATGGGGCCCTCCCCGGACGAAGCAGACATCGACTGGACCCTTATCAACGCGGGCAAAAAGCCGATCACCCTGCTGCCCGGCGCGTCCTTTTTCGACCACGCCTGGTCCTTTGGGATCGTGCGCGGCGGCCATTTGGAGCTGTGCGTTTTGGGGGGCTATCAGGTGGCGCCCAATGGCGATCTGGCGAACTGGGCGCGGGATGCGAATGACCCTTTGCCTGCTATCGGCGGCGCCATGGATCTGGCCGCCGGGGCACAGCGGATTTTCGTGATGATGACGCATAACGACAAAACAGGGGCGCCCAAAGTCTTGGAAAGCTGTCAGTTTCCGCTGACCGGCGCAGGCATCGCGAAACGGGTCTACACGGACCTATGCGTGCTGGATCTGACGGGCGGGATATTCACCGTCACGGATATGGTCGACGGCCTTAGCCGGGACGAACTGCAGAACCGCAGCGGGGCGCAATTGCACTTCGCGGATCAGGTTGCTGTGATGCAGGACGTGACACAGGCGGGGTGATCCCCGCCATCACGTTTTCAGCCCTTGGCGGCCTGAATGGCTTCCCACACGCGGCCCGGCGACGCGGGCATGGCGAAATCGCTGACACCCACCTGCGCCAGCGCATCCATCACCGCGCTCATTCCCGCCGCCATACCGCCGACCGATCCGGCTTCGCCCACACCTTTGACGCCAAGCGGGTTCATACCCGTCGGCACCTCGTAGAACCCGGTGTCATAGGGCGGCATGTCGTTTGCACGCGGCATCGCGTAGTCCATGAAGGACCCGGTCAGCAGCTGTCCGTCACCGTCGCCATAGCGCATTTCCTCCATGAAGACCTGACCCAAAGCTTGGGCCACACCCCCCTGAATCTGCCCCTCGGCGATCTGCGGTTGCAGCACGCGACCGATATCCTCGACCCCGGCATAAGAGATCACGTCGAAACGCCCGGTGTCGGGGTCCAGCTCGACCTCGCAGATGTGGCAGCCGTTGGGAAAGGTTGGCGCTTCGGGCGAAAACTCGCCATTTGCGGCCAGCGGGATACCCTTTTCGCCCGCAACCTTGGCGACATGTTCCAACGTGATTTCCCGGTCCGTGCCCGCAATGCGGAAAACGCCGCCCGAGTATTCGATATCGGCGACGTCGGCCTCCAATTCCTCACCAGCGATATCCTTGGCGTCGGCCAGAATGGTGTCCACCGCCCCCTTGAGCGCCGATCCGCATTTGATCATCGCGCCCGATCCGCCCATGCCGCCGCCTTTTTCGATCACATCCGTATCGCCCTGCGCATAAGAGATCTTGTCGGGCGCAATCTCGAACCCTTCGGCGGCCAGATCGATCAGCGCCGTCTCTATCCCCTGCCCGGCCGAAAACGCGCCCGCGGCGACAGACACAGACCCGTCTGCATTCAGGGCCACATTGGTATAATCCGCCCCGCGACGGCCCCACATGCCACCCGCCGTTTCGATACACAGCGCCAGACCAAGGCCGCGCACCTTTCCGCGCGCCTCGCTGTCGGCCTTGCGCGCGGCATAGCCGTCCAGATCGGCGCGGGACATGCCAGCATCCAGCACGGCCTCGAAATCGCCGGTGTCGTAGCCGAAATACCAGATCGGCGGCCATGGCATCTGCTCGGGCCGGATCAGGTTGCGGCGGCGCATCTCGATCCGGTCCATGCCGGTTTCGCGGGCCGCTTTGTCGATCAGCATTTCAATGATGTAGGTTGCCTCGGGGCGGCCTGCACCACGGTAAGGTGCGACCGGCACGGTGTTCGTCAGATACCCCGTCAACGCGCCCGCGATCACCGGCGTGGTATAGACCCCCGCCACGCCACCAAAGTTCAAAACCGGCGGCAGCGACCGGGCCGAAGCATAGGCGCCCATGTCCAGTTCCAGCCGCACGGTCAGCGCAGTGAAATTGCCATCCGCGTCCAGCCCCAGTTCGGCCGTGAAATCCAACGCGCGGCCACCTTCGTCCGACAACAGCGCCTCGCTTCGATCCGCGCGCCAGCGGACCGGACGGTTCAGCTTGCGTGTCGCCCAGAAGACCAGCATTTCTTCGCGCAGGGGGCCGGACTTCATACCAAAGGCCCCGCCAACGTCCCCGCCGACAACGCGGATATCAGCCGCCTCCATCCCGAAGGCCGCGGCCAGCGCGCCGCGCATCGCGGGCGGGTTCTGGTGGCTGGCATATAGCCCGATGCGCCCGCCGGGTTCGGGACGCGCGACGGCGTTGCGCGGCTCCATCGTGGCGGCGGTCACGCGGCTGATCGGGCTGGTCAGCTTGATGCGATGCGCGGCACTGGCCAGCGCCTCTTCGGCCCTGTCCAAATCGCCGCGCGACCATTCCGCGCCGATGTTGCCGGGCCGGTCCGCATGAACCAGCCGCGCGCCCTCGGCCTTGGCGTCGGCGATGGTGACGATCGCTTCATGTTCTTCCAGATCGGGAAAGACGGCTTCAGCCGCGTCCAGCGCCTCTTCGCGCGACGTGGCGATGACCATGGCGATGGGTTCACCGATGTACCGCGCCTCATCTTCGGCCAGCAAGGGCCGCGGGGTGTGATCCCATGTCTTGCCGTCCGGCCCTTCCAGCGCCATCGCCGCCTGCACCGGTCCCACGCCGTCACTGGCCACGTCAGCGGCGGTAAAGATCGCCTCGACCCCCGGCATCTGCGCCGCGTCTTCGGTGTCGATGCCATTGATGCTGGCCGCGCCAAAGGGCGAGCGGACGAAAACTGCCCACAACGCGCCGTCGACCTTCAGGTCGTCGGTATAGCGGCCCTGACCCGTGGCCAGACGGTAATCTTCGACACGTCCTTTGCGGACATTCGCCCGGCGCGGCAGAGTGGCATCATTCATCGAAACATCCTTCCCGGGCCTATTTTACCCAACCGTATGGTTCATCTTTTCACCTGAAACGTCAAACGACGCGGGTGGTGAAATGCCGCGCCACTTACGCGTTTTCGCACAGTGAAATCTGTCGGCACATCAGCGGCGACAACCGCCGCTTTTGGCCAATGAAAAACCCGCCGCCCGGGGGGGGCGGCGGGTCTGATTGTCTAACCCTTGCAGTCGCTATCGCGAGAAGAAGAGCTCTGGCAGGTACAGCGCAATGCCAGGGAAGAGGATGATCAGGATGACACCGATCAGCGTTACAAGCACGTAAGGCAGGACCGAGGCATAGATGTCCCCCATCGTGACCCCCGGAGGCGCGACCCCCTTCAGGTAGAAGAGGTTAAAGCCAAAGGGCGGCGTCATATATCCCACCTCCATCATGATGATGAACAGGATACCGAACCAGATCGGATCAAAGCCCGACGCCTCGACCACCGGCAGGAACACCGGCAGCGTGATCAGCATGATGCCCACGGGGTCCAGAACCATCCCGAAGAGGAACAGAACGAACAGCATGAACGCCAGCGCGCCCCATTTGCCGCCCGGGATATATGTCATCAGGTTCGAAATCAGCGACTGTGCCCCAAGTGCCGTGTAGGCCGTGCTAAAGGCGTGGGCCGCGAACAGGATCCACATGACAAGCGCAGTTAGTTTCAACGTCGCAATCGCCGCTTCATGCAGAACCGGCCAGCTAAGCTGACGGTTTACAGCGGTAGCAAACAGCGCGCCAAAGACACCGACAGCTGCGGCCTCGGTCGGGGTAGCAAAGCCGCCAAAGATCGCACCCAGAACGATGACCACGATCATGATCGGCAAGATCACCGCCTTAAGCGACCTCAGCTTCGGCCCCCAACCAGCGCGTTCTTCTTTGGGAAGCGCGGGGCCCATGTGAGGCTGCAGCCAGCAGCGCACGCCGATGTAGATCGACACCAGCACGAACAGGGTCAGGCCCGGCCCGATACCAGCCGCGAACAGACGCCCCACCGACACTTCGGTCAGCAGCGAATAAAGAACCATCAGGATCGACGGCGGGATCAGGATGCCCCAGCCCCCGCCGGCGTTGATGGCCCCTAAGGCAAGTTTTTTATCGTAACCCCGCTCTAGCATCTTGGGCAGCGCGATGGTGCCCATGGTCACAACGGCCGCGCCGGAAATCCCGGACATCGCCGCGAAGATCACGCAGATCAGCACGGTGCCGATGGCCAGACCGCCGCGCAGGCCGCCCCACCAGACGTGCATCATGTCGTACAAGTCGTTCGCCACCCCTGACTTTTCCAACAAGATCGCCATAAAGACGAATAGCGGAATGGCCATAAGGGTTGGGTTCGCCATGGCGTCCCACATCTTGGACCCGATCAGGTAGAACCCGATAGTGCCCATTTCGTACCACAGGAACGCGGCCGAGATGCCGCCCAGCACGAAGACCAGCGGTGTGCCGATCAGCACAAAGAATAGAAGGGCGCCGAAAAAGATCAGCGTCAGAAGTTCAACGCTCATACCTCGGCCTCCTCACCGTGGGGGTTTTCGTCCTTGGCCTGAACACCAAAGACATCTTCGGGCACCGGAAGGCCCATCAGCACGCGCACATCAGACCACAGACGCACAAAGCCCTGCGCCAACAGCAAGGCCGCGGCGACCGGGATCAGCGATTTCGTGGGCCAGAGGTACGGTTTCCACAGTGAGTTCGACCGTTCCATATCTTCGATCGCTTCTATCGCGATTTTGAAGCCTTCCCAGAACAGGATGCCCACGAAGAAGATGAACAGCGGCCAGGTCAGGATATCGATCAGCGCCTTCTTCTTCTGGCTGAAGCTGCCATAGAAGATGTCGACGTTGACGTGACCCCGTTCGGCCAGCAGATAGCCGCCCCCAAGGATCGCATAGCCACCAAAGATCAGCACGGCCAGCTCGGCAGTCCAGATCGCGGGCGCCCCGACGATGTAGCGCATGACCACGTCGGCCAGCAAAAAGACGAAAAGGATCAGAACGGCGAGGGATACCCACCTTCCGATCCAGCGGTTTAAGCGCGTGATCGCGCGCGCAACCTGAAACATGCGTGTTGTCCCCGAATGCAGACCCACCACTGGTCTGCCACCGTTATCCGCGGGGCAGCCGTGTTCAGGCGGTCTGGCTAAAAGTTTTGAGTGTGGGATGACCCTGACAAGGCCGGGTCATCCCAGTGTTCGATCAGGCGTAGCCCAGATCCGACATCAACCCGGTGTAGGCCTCGTGAGCCCGCGCCGCGATTTCGCCTTTGGCTTTTTCCTGCTCAAGGATGTTCGTCGATGCGGCGGCGAACATATCCAGCACTTCCTGCGGGAACTGCATGACTTCGACACCGTTCTCGGTCACACCAGAGGTCAGCGCGATGGCTTCCTTGTGCATATATTCTGCCGAACGGCGGAAGAAGCGGATTTCCATCAGGTCGACCAGAGCGGTCTTCAGCTCGTCATCCAGACCCTGCAGCTGCTCTTCGTTCACGATAAACGCGTCGATGGTGAAGCCCAGTGCCGGCTTGTAGTGGTACTTACAGACTTCCCACAGCGACATGGATTTTGCACCGATGGCCGCACCCCAGTGCGCGCCGTCAACCACGCCCGAGCTGAGCGACTGATAGAGTTCCGAGCCGGGGATGTACTGCGGCGCGGCGCCTGCAGCGGCCAGGTAGTCAAGAAGCGTACCGGAAGAGCGCAGCTTGATGCCTGCGAAGTCTTCGGCCGTCTCGATCTTTTTCGACGTAACCAGTTCGGTCGGATAGGCTTTTTCCGACATCATCCGCACGCCATCGGGAATCAGCTCTTCGTTGACCATGTCCTCGATGCCGAGGTTCTTAGCCGCGTGCTGCGGTTCCCAGTTTTCGCGGAAGGTGCCGGGGATGCCCATCAGGAACGACGCGGCCTGCGCCTTGTCCAGAATGTAGGACGGGGAAATCG
The DNA here is from genome assembly GCF_045763785.1 of Pseudooceanicola aestuariicola. Taxonomy (NCBI): domain Bacteria; kingdom Pseudomonadati; phylum Pseudomonadota; class Alphaproteobacteria; order Rhodobacterales; family Paracoccaceae; genus Pseudooceanicola; species Pseudooceanicola aestuariicola. Next base: position 184,506 of record NZ_JBJGSF010000005.1, read on the forward strand.
TGCCCATCGGCACAACGCCCTTACGGATCAGGTTGTAAATGTCAGGGCCTTTGGCGAATTCGCCTGCGCCGAAAAGTTCCAGCTTGAACGCGCCCTCGGTACGTTCTTCCAGTTCCGTCGCCAGTACACCAAGGCTGTCGTTGAACGAACCAGATGCCTTGGGCCAGTGCGACTGCACCCGCCAGGTCACCTTGCCCTGTGCGATACCTTTGCCGACCAGAGCCGGCGCTGCAACGGCGGCCAGACCGGCGCCACGCAGAATAGTACGACGATTAAGTTTGCTTGCGGTCATGTTATCCTCCCTAGACCAGATAAACGCGGCCCGGATTATCTACCCCGTGATCCGCGTAGGGAGACCGGCCGCGCAAAACGACCCTCCCCCCATCTACACTCACCAGAACACTTTTCGACTCGCGCGTCAATTAGATGCACTAATGTGTGAACACTGACCGGTCAGACACCAATCTGACTTGGCAGTTGATCTTTGTGCGGGACCGTGGCATTCCCGCAGTGCGGAATTTGGAGGGGTGCGCAATGGCCAATTGGAATGGGGCGGTCGCGTCGCGCGAAGAAGTCAGAGAACTCAAGCGGCGGGCAGCGGTGCGAGTTGCTGCGAAAATTTTCAACGCGAAGGGCTATCACGCCACCTCTTTGGACGAAATCGCGGATGAAATCGGTGTCACCAAAACCGCGCTGTATTACTACTTCAAGAACAAAGAACAGCTGCTGTTCGAGTGCCTGAAGCTGACCTACCACTGCGGGGAAGTCGCCCAGCAAGAGGCCGAGGCGATGGACGGCACCGCCTATGAAAAGCTGCGCCATCTCTACAAACGTTTCATGGAAATCCTGCTGGAAGAGCGCGGCGTCTATACCACCATGTCCAACATTCGCGCCCTGCCCGAGCATCAGCAGGACGACCTGCTGTCCAAGCGCAAAGAACTGGATCGCTATGCCCGCGGCCTTTTGGATCAGGCGATCAATGACGGTACGGTACGTAACATCGATCCAAGACTGACCTCGAACTTCTTCCTGGGGTCGGTGAACTGGATCCTGCGCTGGCATACCGAGGATGGTGAAAATCTAATGACCTCTGCCGAAACGGCGGATCATTTCCTCGACCTTTTCATGAACGGCATTGCCGAACAGGTTTAGACAGCGCCGACCATGACGCGGCCCGCGTCGTTTGCCGTGGCAATATCCCAAAGCTGATCCAGCCAGTCCCGCGCCCTGTCGTCGCCCACAACCGGCGCGGTCAGGCCAAGAAACTTGTCCCCAATCGCCTGATCTGAAACCGGTATTTGCGGGCTGCCAGAGGCTTCTAGCGCAAATTCGGAATAACGTTCGCCACACGCCATTACCGTCACCCGCGCCGGGCGCTGGTCCGGGTAAAGCGCGTCCATCGCGTCACTGGCGCGGATGGTCAGCCGGGGAAGCAGCGCCCCGGCAAACGGCTCGGCCCGAGCCGTGTCGTCAAAATCCGCCAACGCCGCGCGACCTTTCCACAATCCCTGCGCCAGTACGTATTGAAATGACAGCTGCGCCGTCGCCATGTCGCCCCAGCCGGTGTCCGCATGGGCGGCGGCGATGGAATAAGTCTCGACCTCGATCGCCGTCACCTCGTCGGGATGCAGATCATGCGTGGCGCGCAGGGCGATCAAAGCCTCCAACGCGGGTTGCAGGTGACGGCAGCAGGCGTGGGGTTTGATGTAGCAATCGGTCATGCGCCATGGTCGATCCGGCGGAAAGGTCAGGGAAAATTCCCCCGGCGCGATGCCACCGAACGCCTGCGCATAGCCGGAAGGTCGTTCAAGAATGCCATAGGGCGCGCTGATACCGCTGGCCGCCAACCGCGCCGCCATCAGCCCCCCGCGTGCCGCCAACCCACCGTGCAGGCGCTTGACCTCTCCGCCCCCGCCAAGAAAGGCGAAAAGCCCGCCGGCCTCTGACGCGGCGAAGCCCAAGGCGGCTTCGGTCTGCGCCGGATCCAGCCCCAGCACCCGCGCCACCGCCATTGCCGAACCCATCGGCCCCACGGTCGAGGTCGGGTGAAACCCGCGGTCGCGCAGCGCCGGGTGCAAGGCCGCGGACAAAGCACAGACGCTTTCGTATCCCACCGCCAAGGCATGCAGAACGTCCCGGCCCGATACCCGCTGCATCAGCGTTGCCGATAGCAGCGCTGGCACCACCGCCACGCCCGGATGGACGGACCCTTCGCGATAGCCATCGTCCAATTCCAGACCATGCGCCGCCGTCCCGCACAGATACGCGTGATCTGCCGCAGCACGCGTGCCCGGATGACCCGGCAAAGGCAGGTCACCTTCGGGCTGCAAAGGGGCCAGTGTCGCGGCCACCCCCTGCCCCAACCCGGCGACGATAACGCCAATGGTATCAATAAGATGGCGGATGGCGGCCCGTTCGACACCGCCAGGCAGATCGCCCGTGTCGCACCCAAAGCCGACCATGGCCGCCGTGGCGCCCATCAGAGCGGATCCAGTCGGAACGCCCTGCCCCCTTCATGCACTCGCGCAAAGGACCAATCCGGGATATGCCCCGCACACAGCAAGGCACTGGTGCCTGCACAATGCTCCATCACCGCCCGACGCGACTGGGCGGCCAGCGCCGCGTCGCCATCCGCGCGCATCACCAGATCGGGCATGTCCAGTTGGATCGGATGGTGGATCGCATCGCCCGAAATTACCGCCTCTGCCCCGTTGGCGCGGGCGTGGATGCAAACGTGACCGGGCGAATGGCCGGGCGATGGGGAAAGAAAGACCTCTTCCCCGATCTCACTTATGATCTCTGCCGTGTCGCTGACCATCTCGGCCTGCCCCGCATCGACCACGGGCAGAACGCTGTCCTCGATATGGGCGTAGCGCGAGCCCTCGGTCCCGACCAGCGCGGCGAAATGGTCGTATTCCGCCTTGTTCATCACGTAGCGAGCATTCGGGAAGGTCGGCACCCAGCGGCCATCTACCAGCCGAGTGTTCCAGCCGACGTGATCGGTGTGCAGATGGGTGCACAGAACGATATGGATGTCCTCGGGCCGCAGCCCCAGATCGGCCAGAGACGTCAGGAAGGTATGTGCCCGCATATCATCCTGCCACGGCGCATGGGGGCGCGGCTTGTGGTTGCCGTTGCAGGTATCAACCAAAATGTTCTGCCCGCGCGCCCGGATCAGATAGGCCTGAAAGGCCATGCCCACGGCCAACGTTTCCGGATGCAGATGGCGCGGGCCGATCCAATCGGCATTCCGCGCTGCGTCTTCATGGATCAGGTCGGGAAACAGGAAGGCGCGCGGCATCAGGCGGTACCGCACTTCGGGCACCAGATCGACGCGGAGCGCCCCTATCTCCACGCCCGAGGTCACACCAGCGGTTCCTCGTCCATCGACCCAAGGCCGCGTTTCCACTTCGACAGCCACCATGCGTATTGCGGTGGCCAGGTGTCCCAATCGGTAACGCCCAGTTTTTCGGCCGCGTGGTGCGCCCAATAGGGGTTGAACAGCGCCTGCCGCCCGATGGCGATCAGATCGGCCTGACCGTCCTGCAGCAGTTGTTCCGCCAGTTCGGGCGTCCGGATCAGGCCGACGGCCTGCGTCATGATCCCGGCCTCTTCGCGCAGCAGCTTGGCAAAATGCGCCTGATAGGCTGGGCCACGCGTCAGGTTCGAATTGGTCGCCCCGTGCAGCATGTTCCCGCCCGACGAACAATCGACCACATCCACCCCGACCTGCTTCAGAAGCTTGGCCAATTCGACACTGTCCTCCGGCTCCCATCCGCCGTCGATCCAGTCGGTTGCAGAAATTCGCGTGAACAAAGGCACCTCATCCGGCAGCGCATCCCGCACCGCCACCGCGACCTCCAAAGGGAAGCGCATCCGGTTCGCAAGGCTGCCGCCGTAGTCATCGGTGCGCTGGTTGGCCAAAGGCGTCAGAAAGCTTTGCAGCAGGTAGCCATGCGCCATGTGGATTTCGACCATGTCAAAACCAGCGGCCAAGGCCCGATGCGCGCCCACGACAAAGGCTTCGATCACCTCTTCCATATCGGCGCGCGTCATTTCTTTCGGCTCTAACCAGCCGTCGGTGAACGCGATGGCAGACGGGCCGAGGGGCGTCCAAGTTTCGTCCCCCGCATCAAGGTTTTCCTGCGTCAGTGGCCCGTTACCCTGCCACGCTCGCTGCGTCGCGGCCTTGCGGCCCCCGTGCGCAAGCTGAAGGCAGGATTTGAACCCCATGTCGCGGATCTGCTGGGTAATCGGGCGAAAGCTGTCCACGTGGCTGTCGTAATAAATCCCGGTACAACCGTTGGTTATGCGCCCTGTGCGGGTCACCGCCGTCGCCTCCACAAACACCAGCCCGGCGCCGCCAAATGCGAACTTGCCGTAATGCGTGCGGTGGAAATCCGTCGCATGACCGTCTTCGGCGCAATACATATCCATCGGCGGAATCACGACGCGGTTCGGCAGGGTGACACCGCGAATGGTCAGCGGGGTGAATAGTTTTACGGTCATATCGATCCCTTACGTTCCATGCGGGGCCAAGATCTGCCGCAGCGCTTTGCCCTGCGCCAGCTTGTCAAAGCCCTCGTTCATCTGATCGAAGCCCAGATACCCATCGATCAACTTGTCCACTGGCAGTGCGCCCGCATGATACATCCGCAGGAACCGCGGGATATCGCGCACTGGCACCGACGATCCCATGTAGGACCCGATCACCGCCTTTTCGTTGCTGACCAGATCGGCGTGTTCGAATCCGAATTGCGCCCCCGCAGGCGACAGACCCGCGGTGACCAAGCGCCCGCCCCGCCGCAGCACGGAATAGGCCCCCTCCATCGCCTTGATCGCGCCCGCCAGTTCCACGGCCACATCCACACCGCCGCGCGTCAGGTCCGCGACCTTGCTGGCCAGTTGCGGATCGCGCGCGTCGAAGGTGTGGGTCGCGCCCAGCTCTTCTGCCTTTTTGCGTTTCGACTCTTCCAGATCGACGCCGATGATCACCTCGGCACCGCTGGCCTTGGCGCCCATGATGCCGCAAAGGCCCACGCCGCCCAGCCCGAAGATCGCTACCGTTTCCCCGGCTTGGATTTTCGACGTGTTCAGCACCGCCCCCGCGCCGGTCATCACCGCGCAGCCAAAGACCGCCGCGTCCACCATGGAAATCGGATCGTCGATCACCACGACAGACCCACGATTCACCACCGCGTATTCTGCAAAACAGGATATCCCGGTGTGATGCGCAATCGTCTCGCCACCTTCGCCCCGGATCCGCGACCCACCAGAGAGCAACCCGCCCTCTTGCCGCGCCTTCACGGCGGCATAACAGATCTGAGGACGCCCGGATTGGCACATCTCGCACCGCCCGCAAGAGGGTGCGAACTGGAATACCACCTTGTCGCCGACCTTGACGTCGTCGATGCCTGCGCCGATCTCGATCACCTCGCCCGCGCCTTCATGGCCCATCAGCATCGGGATCATCCGGCCCCGCGATCCGTTGATCACTGACAAGTCCGAATGGCACAGCCCCCCGCCCATGACCTTGACCACGATGTCGGTCGCCTTAGGCGGCAAAAGCGTAACGGTTTCAAGCTGTAACGGTTTGCTGTCGGCGTAAGGGGCTGGCAGCTCAAGCTCTCTCAGCACCATGCCCTTGCAGGTAATCATATCCCCGGTCCTCCCTCAAAAGACCGCCTCCCCGCGGTCCCCCCGATAGGGGGAACCCTAACCCCAAGCCTCGGCGGGGCGCAATGGTATACCAAATTATGGCGGATACCGGTCCAAAGGCCGCGTTGGGCAGGTCAAAAACAAATTTTGGATGTGAGGAAAGAAATGGTGCCCCCACACGGTTGGTGTTTGGGTTGTGGTCCCGTTGCAGGCATCGCCACAGCTTGTAGCTCCAGTAGAA
>NZ_JBJGSF010000006.1:0-159657 GCF_045763785.1 Pseudooceanicola aestuariicola
GGAAACCATCGTCCCGATGGACCCGAGACCGGTCATGCACTAACAATCAAACCGGACCACTCAGGTGGGGCTGATCACTTCGGTGCCGCCAAAGACGAGCGCTTCGTCCCGCAGGCCTGAAAGAACGCACGGCTGGCCATAATTCGTGAGGGCACGAAATACAGCGGAACTGCGGCTGGCAGCAGGCCAGGCGCACTCCCGCTCCATGGTCTAGGCCTTCAAGGCATGGACCGAGGCCCAACTGCTACGCATTCCCGGCAAGGGCGATCTCGCGAAGGCCTTCCGCTATGGTCTCAGCTGCTGGCCGTCATTCGAGCTCTTCCTTGGAGATGGCCGCGTCGGCATCGACGACAACACCGCCGAGCGCGTCATGCGCCCGATCAGCATCGGGCGAAAAAACTGGCTTTTTGCAGGCTCCGACAGCGGTGGCGAAACGCTGTCCCGGGCGATGTCTCTTGTCGAGACAGCCAAGATGAACGGCCTCGATCGGCAAGCCTGGCTGGCCGAAATCCTCGACCGCATCCACAATCACATGACCAACCCGCTCAACGAACCGCTTCCATGGAACTGGACGCCAATGAACTGATCCATGGTAACAACCGGGCGGTTACGTTTTCGGGGAGGCGATTACCTTTGAATCTTGAGATCCGACTTCGCCTTTGCTAGGAATCGAACAACCATTAGAAAATTAGCAAAGTCGAAAGTGCAGATGTCTGGACCCCTTGATCAACTGAAGATTATAGAACTTGGTCACGTAATTGCCGGACCACTTGCGGCAGCTTTACTCTCGGATTTTGGTGCAGATGTCATCAAGATCGAAGCCCCCAACCGGACGGATATGATGCGCGACCTTGGACCCAAGGCAGAGGATGGGGTGGGCGTCTGGTGGAAGACTTTGGGCCGTAACAAGAAAACACTAGGTCTGGACTGGAAGTCCGACGAGGGCCGGGACATCCTGCGAAAGTTGGTCGAAGATGCCGACGTGCTGATCGAGAATTTCCGACCGGGTGTGCTGGAACGTGCCGGTGTTGGGCCAGACGTCTTGCACGATTGGAACCCGGACTTGGTTGTCTTGCGGGTTTCAGGTTACGGACAGGACGGTCCGATGCGCGACCTGCCAGCGTTTGGGCGTGCTGCGGAGGCCATGAGTGGATTAGCGCATCTGACCGGTTTTCCCGACGGGCCGCCGATGCACCCCGGCTTTCCGGCGGCTGACAGCACGACAGGGCTAATGGGCGCTTTGGGAATCATGATCGCGCTATTTGCTCGCGAAAAGGGGATAGCACGCGGTCAGGTCGTCGATATTGCAGTATTCGAGGCCCTGCTTCGGTTGATGGATTATCCTGTTCCCGCATTGACTGGCGCGAACCTCTCGCCGCGACGCAATGGGCTGCGCCAGCCGATGGACTTTGCTCCGGGGGGGATGTTCCGAACGTCCGATGGGGTGTGGCTGAGCGTTTCGGCAGGGAGCGCGGAAACCGCGCAGCGCCTGTTGCGGGCGGTCGGAGGCGATGCCCTCGCCGATGACCCGCGGTTCGCGACATTGGGCGAGATGTCGCGGCACATGACGGTGGTCTTTGACGCGATCAATGATTTCGTCACGCAGCACACGGCTAAGGAAGTGGAAGCGGTATTCGCCCGCCATGATGCGGTTGCCTCGCGTGTGTTGAGCGTCGAAGAGATCATGACGAACGAGCAGATACGCCATCGTGGGGACATCGTGTCGGTCGACGGCGAACAGACCCAGGTCATTGGTCCGGTCCCTCATCTCAGCGCGACGCCCGGTCAGCTTCGTTGGCTGGGACGACCGCCTAGCGCAGACAGCCAAAGCATTCTGCGTGATCTTGGTTTTAACGATGAGCGGATCGCTGCCCTATGTGAGGCTGGGCTCGTAAGATTGGAGGGAGGGCGCGCGCTATGACATTTCGATTGACCGCCGACCAACAAGAGATTCGCGACCAGATTCTGCGGATTTGCGCAGGGTTCGACGACGACTATTGGCTGGATCGGGATCGCAACGGTGGTTTTCCCCATGATCTGCACAGGGCAATGGCCGATGGCGGCTGGCTAGGTATCGCCATGCCAGAAGCTGTCGGCGGCGCGGGTCTGGGGATCACCGAGGCGACCATAATGATGCAGGCAATTGCCGAGTCGGGGGCCGGCGCAAGCGGAGCCTCGGCCATCCACATGAACATTTTCGGGCTCAACCCGGTGGTGAAGTTTGGGACCGATGAGCAGCGCGCGCGTATGCTTGGCCCTCTAATAGCAGGCGATGAAAAGGCCTGTTTCGCCGTAACCGAACCGACGACCGGGTTAGACACCACAAAGCTGAAGACCATGGCGGTGCGGCAGGGGGACAGATATGTCGTGCACGGACAAAAAGTCTGGATTTCTACCGCGCAGGTAGCGGACAAGATGTTGCTTCTGGCCAGAACAACGCGGCTAGAGGATGTGAGCAGCCCGACCGAAGGGCTGAGCCTGTTCTATACAGATCTCGACCGAAATTTCGTTGACGTGCGAGAGATCGAAAAGATGGGTCGAAAGGCTGTCGATTCGAACGAAGTCTTCATCGATGGATTGCCGATTCCGGCTGAGGACCTGATCGGGGAGGAGGGCAAAGGCTTTAGGCAAATTTTGCACGGGTTGAATCCCGAACGCATCCTGGTGGCCGGTGAATGCATCGGTATTGCGCGCAACGCACTGGCGCGAGCGGCGCATTATGCAAACGAACGTGTGATTTTTGACCGCCCGATCGGCCAAAATCAGGGTGTTCAGCATCCACTCGCCAAAGCCTGGGCGCGAGTGGAATCTGCCAATCTCATGGTGATGCACGCTGCAGCCCTCTACGATGCGGGAGAACCCTGCGGCGTCGAGGCGAACGCCGCCAAGCTTTTGGCCGCCGACGCCGCGGTCGAGGCGACCGAAGCCGCGCAAATTACGTTTGGCGGATTCGGATATGCTAAGGAATATCACGTGGAGCGACTGGTACGTGAAGCTCTGCTGTTCCGCATCGTACCGGTGACACCGCAGATGCTTCTGTCGTTCATAGCAGAAAAAGCCCTTGGACTTCCAAAGTCTTACTGATCGGAGATAACGGGCGGGGCTGGTGGGAAAAGTTGTCTTGACCAATTTTCTAACACCCGTTAGATTACTGGCAGCTGCCCCTAATGGGAATGGGAGGAGGCGTCATGAATAAGACGCAGTTTGGGTCTTCGAGGGAGGACCTATCAAAACGTGCAACCGTTTACGCAAGCGGTTTATTCACCGGCAAAGTCGTTGTGGTGACCGGGGCCGGAGGCGGATTGGGGCTGGCAATTGCGACCTTGTTCGCAAGGCTCGGGGCCAATCTGGCGATCAATGGACGCAACGAAGAGAAACTGGCTTTGGCCAAGGAGTTCCTTGAAAGTTTCGGGGGCGAAGTTTTCGCTGTGCCTATGACCATCCGGGAGCCTGAGCAGGTCGAGGATTTTGTCGCCAAGACGAACCAGGAGTTCGGGGCGATTGACGTATTGGTGAACAATGCTGGGGGTCAGTTTCCGCAAGCAGCGTTGGAGTTTAGTCCAAAGGGCTGGAATGCGGTCATAGACACCAACCTGAACGGCACGTGGTGGATGATGCAATCCACGGCGCGCCACTGGGTTGCCAACAAGCAATCGGGCTCCATCGTCAACATCGTGGCCGATATCTGGCGCGGCATGCCCGGCATCGCGCATACCTGTGCGGCCCGGGCAGGGGTAGTTTACCTGTCCAAGTCGGTTGCGGTGGAGTGGGCCCCGCACGGTATCCGAGTGAACTGCATGGCGCCGGGTTGCTGCGAAAGCAACGGTTTCGGGAACTACCCTCCGGAGGGTTCTGCGACCTTTCAGGACTCCAACCCGATGCGGCACGCCGGGGACGAATGGGATGTCGCTGAAGGGGTTGTCTATATGGCGGCGAATTCAGGGAAATTCGTAACCGGAGAAGTTCTGAACATCGACGGTGGGCAGCAATTGTGGGGGGATCCATGGCCAACGGGGCGGCCGGACTACTTCCGGATTACCTGATGTTGGCCGTGAACCTTAGGGGGACAATGATATCTAGATGACGACTAAGATTAAAACAGCAATCGGAGCCGATGATGGGGCGATACTGGAGTGCAGCGGGGTCGAGCGACGGTTCGGCGGCATCGTCGCTGTCACCGGTGTGGACCTCGTCATTCGGCAGGGGGAAATCTTTGGACTTGTCGGCCCGAACGGCAGCGGCAAGACAACACTGACGAACGCAATTACCGGGTTCTACCCACCGAATGTGGGGACTGTCCGGTTGGCAGGAAAGGAAATCACGGGTACGGCACCTCACAAGGTTGCCAAGCTCGGCGTCGCCCGGACGTTCCAGAATCTTGCCTTGTTCAACGGGATGAGCGTTCTGGACAACATCCTGCTGGGGCGGCACATCCACATGAAACCGGGCGTTCTGCGCACCGCGCTTTACTGGTGGGCAGCACAGCGTGAAGAAATCGAAAACCGCAAGATCGTCGAAGAGGTGATCGAGTTTCTACAACTCGAGAGCATCCGGCATGAGTTGGTCGATGGCCTTCCGATCGGGTTGAAAAAACGGGTCGAGCTGGCGCGGGCATTGGTGGCCGAGCCACAGATGCTGATTCTCGATGAACCGATGGCCGGCATGAACCAGGAAGAGAAAGGGTATATGTCCCGTTTCATTCTGGATGCCCGTGCCGAACGCGGCGTCAGCGTTCTGCTGATCGAACACCATATGGATGTCATCACCGGCATTTGTGATCGGATGCTGGCCCTGAATTATGGTGAAATGATCGCCAGTGGCATCCCCAAGGAGGTTGTGAAGGACCCGCGGGTCATCGAGGCATATATCGGAGGGTCGCATGACTGATTTGACGAAGAAACAGTCTTCGGGCGGCGACACGATCGGCGCAATTCTGGCGCGGAACGCCTCGAAACACGGTTCGGAAATCGCGCTTCGCGAAAAAGAGCGTGGGATCTGGAAGGAAACCACATGGGCGGAATACGCCGAAGAGGTGCTGGCCTGCGCGGCCGGGCTTGAGAAAATCGGCGTAACACCGGGCAAGGCGGTGCTTATCCTGGGCGACAACCGGGCGCGGCTGTATGGCGGAATGCTGGCTATTTCGTTGCTGGGTGCCTATGCAATGCCTGCCTATCCCGGCGCGACGCTCGAAGAACTCCGGCACTTTCTTGGCGAAGTCGAAATCGTCGCGGCCATCGCCGAAGATCAGGAACAGGTTGACAAGATCCTGGAACTGAAGGACGCGGGCGCCGAGGGCATCGACCACATCATTTATGATGAAGCGCGCGGTCTTGGCTTCTACGAGGTTGAAGGACTGTTGTCCTGGGATCACCTGATCGAAGTTGGTCAGCACGATCTGAACGAAACCCCGGGCCTGCGTGAGGAACTGCTTAGTCGTGCGAAGCCGGAAGATCCGGCCATTTTTCTGCACTCCTCCGGAACGACGGGCGCGCCGAAGGGCATCGTACTGAGTCAGAAGAACGTTCTTGCTGCTGCTCGGAATGGACATGCGGCGGGTGCCTTCGACGAAAATGAGGAGATCCTCGCGTACTTGCCGATGGCCTGGGTGGGAGACTACGCCATAACCGTTGCCGCGGCACTCCTTTGGCGTTTCACCGTGAATGTGCCTGAGCGCCAGGAAACGGTCGTGCGCGACATGCGCGAGATCGCTCCGACATTCTATCTGGCGGCGCCAAGAAGCTGGGACCAGATGCTGACGACAATCCAGGTTGGTATCGAAAATTCGACCCCTTTAAAGAAGTGGCTGTACCATTTTTTCATGGATCGGGCCATCGCGGCGGAAACGCGCAAGCTGAATGGCAAAAGCGGCGGTGTTCTTGAGCCATTGGGCCGGCTTCTGGGCGAGGCGATTGTTTTCGGTCCGATCAAGGACCAGTTCGGGATGAGCCGCCTCAAGAATGCGTTCACCGGCGGTGAAGCGATCGGGGAAGACACCTTTGTGTTCTACCGCGCCCTGGGGATCAAGTTGCGTCAGCTCTACGGCCAGACCGAGAACAGCGCGATCAACGCGATTCAGGCTCCGGGCGAGGTCCGTCTTCATACGGTTGGCAAACCCGCGCCTGGCGTCGAGGTCAGCATTGCCGAAGACGGTGAGATCCTGGTGCGCTCGGACAGCGTGTTTAAAGGGTACTTCAACAAACCCGAAGCGACCGCCGAAGCCCTTGACGGCGGGTGGCTGCATACAGGTGATGCCGGCTATCTGGAGGACGACGGACACCTGGTTGTTCTGGGGCGTGTATCCGAGGTCATGCACACCGCCGACGGTGAACGTTACGTTCCAAACTACATCGAGAACCGGTTGAAATTCAGCCCGTATATCAAGGATGCGGCCGTGATTGGCGCCGGGCTGAAGGAACTGACGGCGATGGTCTGCGTGGATTTCGAGGCCGTGGGGCACTGGGCCGAAGTGAACGGCGTACCTTACGTGTCATATGCCGATCTTTCTCAGCGTGAAGAGGTCGCGACGTTGCTTCGCGAGGCCTTCCAACGGGTCAACAAGGCCGTCACCGAACCATTGCGCCTGCAACGCTTTGTCAGTCTGCCGAAAGAATTCGACCCGGACGATGGTGAAATCACGCGAACCCGAAAACTGCGGAGGAAGGTCGTTCAGGAACGCTATGCTGACGTGATCGCGGCGCTCTACGACGGTTCAAAAGAGGTCCATGTAAGCGCGCAGGTGACTTACGAGACCGGGGAAGTAGGGAAGGTCGAAAGAAGCCTTCCCATCAGGGAGGTATAAATGGACTGGGTCTTTCTATCAGAGCTTGCGATCAACGGAGCCTTGACGGGTCTGCTGTACTCGCTATTCGCCATCGGCCTCGTGCTGATTTACAAGGCATCTTCGGTGCCCAATCTGGCGCAGGGCGGGTTGACCATGGTCGGGGCCTATGTGGTCCTGGCGCTGGCACGCGACGTGGGTTTACCCTTGTGGCTGGCCATCCCTCTGGCTGCGGTTGTAATGTTAGGCCTTGGGTTCGGCATTGAGCGTGTTGCCCTGCGCCGTCTCGCAGGTCGGCCGGTTGTCATGATCTTGATGCTGACACTCGGCCTCGACATTTTCCTGCGGGGTACAACGCTTGCGATCTGGGGCGGGACGTCGCGTTCGATGGAACTGGGCGTCAGCTATGATCCGCTGTTCCTGGGCGACATCTTCATCAGCCGCATCCATCTGGTTGGTGCCGGTGTTGCGCTCGCCTTGTTTGTCGCATTCATGCTGTTTTTCCGAACCCGGACCGGGATCAAGTTGCGGGCGATCGCGGATGATTACATGGCTTCGTGGTCGGTCGGTATCGCGGTTGAGCGCGGCGTTGGGTTGTCCTGGGCATTGGCATCCGTTGTTGCCGTCGCCGCTGGCGTTATCTGGGGCGAGATTCAGGGTGTCGATCAGGCGCTGTCGCTGTTGCTTCTCAAAGGTCTGACGGTTGCCGTTCTCGGTGGTCTCGACAGTATCCTTGGCGCCGTGATCGCAGGCATCATCCTGGGCGTCGTCGAAAACGTTGGCGCTGATTTCCTCGATCCGCTTGTCGGAGGCGGAAGCCGTGAGCTTATCGTCGCTGCCGTGCTCATTCTTACCGTCATGATCCGTCCGCACGGGCTGTTCGGTCGTCACGACATCGAAAGGGTGTAAGGCATGTTTTACAGACTTTCTGGCGTCCATCACGCCAACTACGTTTCGGACAGCCGAATCTTCAAGGTGCCTGCTGACCGGAATCTGACAGCATTCATCTTCTTGATTGGCCTTGCCGCGCCATTCATCATCCCGTCGCTTTATCTGAACAGCTACATGCTTCCTTGGCTGATCTGGACGGCCGCCGCGCTTGGATTGAATCTGGTGACAGGTTGGGCAGGCCAACTTCACTTGGGTTATGCTGCAGTCATGGCCGTTGGAGCGTATTCGTCGATCCATGCCGCGCGTTTCGGGGTGCCGTGGGAATTCGCCCTTATCATCGGCGGATTGACGTCATCCGTGATCGGCAGCCTGTTCGCTTTTGCCGCTTTGCGGGTCAAGGGCCTCTATCTCGCTCTCACTACTCTCGCTATGCAATTCGTGATGGACTGGGTTCTGACCCACTCTCCGGCGATCTCGGGGGGCTCACACGCGTCGCTCCAGTCACCGACATTGGCGCTGCTCGGGCAAGAGATTACCACTGATACTGGCTTCTACTATGTCGCCTTCGGCTGGTGTGTGTTGGTGACGATCTTCATGCTTAATCTCAAGCGGACTGGACTCGGTCGCGCCTTGGTCGCTGTCCGGGAAAAAGACTTTGCGGCCGCGATCCTGGGTGTGAACAGTTTCTACTACAAAATCCTCGCATTCGCGACTTCTTCGTTCATCGCAGGCGTCAGCGGTGCGTTGCTTGTTGCCACCTTTTTCTTTCTCGCCGCACCCGAGCAATTCTCGGTTGCCGTTTCGATCCAGGTTCTTGCGATGGTGATTGTTGGCGGCCTTGGCAGCATTATCGGTTCCTATTTCGGTGTTGCCCTGATCCTTCTTGTTCCGGGTATCGTGAACGGTCTCGTCGTCACGTTGAGTGACGGGCTTGGCATGCAGATCGATGTTGAAACACTCGCTCACATCCCGAACGCAGTCTATGGCGCACTGATCGTCATTATCCTTCTGATCGAACCACTCGGTTTGGGAAAACTCTACGGCAACATCAGAGACTATCTGATGGTCTGGCCCTTCGATCAGTTCAAGAAATAGGGGAATGCCGATGCAAGAAAAAGTTGAAGCCCAGAACATTCTGTCCATGAACAGTGTCGAGGTGCTGTACGACAATGTAATGCTGGCGATCAAAGGTGTTTCGGTTCAGGTTCCAAAGGGCGAGATGATCGCACTTTTGGGTTCTAACGGAGCGGGAAAAAGCACCACGTTGAAAGCGATCAGCGGTCTTTTGAAAGCCGAGCGCGGACGCATCAGCCGAGGTGAGATAACGTTCCAGGGAACGGACATTACCGAAGCGCTCGCGCAAAAACGCGTCGAGATGGGCATCTGTCATGTCATCGAAGGGCGGCGGGTCTTCGAACACCTGACCCCCGACGAGAACCTGACCGCCGCCGCGCCACGCGGAATGTCCCGATCAACGCTGAATGCGGAAAAGGAAAAGATCTACGGATATTTTCCGCGGCTTGCCGAACGCAAAAATTCGCAAGCAGGCTATTTGTCGGGTGGTGAGCAACAGATGCTTGCCATTGGGCGGGCCCTCGTGACCCAGCCGAAGCTGTTGATGCTTGATGAACCAAGTCTCGGGCTTGCTCCGTTCCTGGTCGAGGAAATCTTCGGCATCCTGCAAAAGATCAATAAGGATGAGGGCCTGTCCGTCCTGCTGGTGGAACAGAACGCCTTGGCGGCTCTGGAAATCGTTTCGCAAGGGTACCTTATCGAAAACGGCCGCGTTGTTATGCACGGCACCGCCGAGGCGCTCAAATCTAACTCCGACATTCAGGAGTTCTATCTAGGCGGCGGAGAGACCGATTTTCACAACGTCAAGCACTACAGCCGACGCAAACGTTGGTTGAGTTGAGGTACTAATCAGAAGCTGTTCAGGGAGGAACAAATGAAGAAACTTACCAAAGCGTTGGCCGTATTATCAATGTTCGGCGGAGCAATGTTTGGCACCCAGGCGCTGGCCGAGCCATTCAAGATCGGCATCTGCTACGATCTCAGCAAAGCCTATACCTTTGCCACGCCGCAGGTTTCGCAGGCCGCGATGGACCTTGCCAAGCTCATCAACATGAAGGGCGGCATCGGTGGGGAACCGGTCGAAGTCATCGTGCGTGACCACGGGAACGAACCGCAGCGCGGAATCGAGTGCTACTCGAAACTCAGCCGCGAGGGCGTCTTTGTTTTCGATACCCTGTCCACTCCGGTGTCTCTGGCTATCCTGCCGCGGGCCATGGAAGACGGGCGTATCCTGATGCAGTCTCTTGTCGGGCGCGGCGATGCCGTTGATGGCACCGTCTTCGATTGGGTCTATCCGATCGGGCCGACCTATTGGGGACAGGCCGCCAACGATGTCGCCTACATCAAGCAATTGCATGACGGCGATCTGTCAGATGTGAAGGTCGGGTTTGTTTACTTCGATTATCCCTTCGGGCAGGAGCCGATCGAGATCCTGGAAACCCTGTCCGAGAAAGAGGGTTTCGAGCTTGAACTGTACCCCGTGCCACTGCCTGGCAGCGACCAGGCCGGCGTGTGGTCCAAGGTGCGCCGCGACAAGCCCGATCATGTGATCGTCTGGATGCTGGGCGGTGCCCATGTGGTTGCCTCGAAAGAGATGAAGCGCAATCGCATTCCGATGGACAAATACATCTCGGTCAACTGGCTGAACGAAGTCGATATCGCCAACATCGGTAAAGAGGCCGCCAAAGGTATCAAGCGCGGGACCAATGTCGTGGGCGGTCAGGATATTGCCCTGTATCAGGAAATCATGGCCGAGCTTTATGACAAGGGCGAGGGATCCGGCCCGATCGAGAAGACGCAGGACGTTTTCTACAACACCGGGCTGGCCATGTATTCGATCATGTTCGAAGCCGCGCGCAAGGCGGCGGAAGCCGAGGGGCTGCCGATCACTCCGACATCCTACAAGGCCGGACTGGAGTCGCTTGAGGGCTATGACGCGAACGGGCTGATGGCCCCCATTACGGTGACGGCCGAAGATCATGGCGGCGGGGGCAAGACCCGTATCGAAATGTGGGACGGAGAGACTTGGGTGCCGCAAACCGACTGGATCTCTGAGTACACGGACGTTGTGTGGGGTGTGGTTAAAGAGAGTTCCGCGAAATACGAGCAGTGAATGACTGATTGCAGGAAGTGTGACGCTACGCGGGGCGGCAGTGGCGCTTACGGAACGGTATCACCGCCCTACACTAAACCAACGGGAGATAGATAACATGAAAGTCAAACAGCACATTAAGGCAGTGGCCGTTGCTACTGCACTGGCAGCAAGCGCGACTGTTGCCTCAGCGCAGGACAAGGAGCCTATCCGCTTCGGACTCTGCTTCGACCTTAGTAAATCCTACACGTTCATTTCACCGCAGGTGGCCCAGGCCGCGCAGGACCTGGCGATGTACACCAACGAAAATGGCGGTATCGAAGGTCATCCGGTTGAAGTCATCATTCGCGATCACGGCAACGAACCGCAGCGCGGTGTGGAATGCTACGAGCAGCTCAAGCGCGAAGGCGTGTTCCTGTTCAACTTTCTGTCCACGCCGGTCACGAACGCGGTTTTGCCGCGTGCCATGAAGGACGGTAACGTACTGATGCAGTCTTTCGTTGGCCGCGGTGACGCGGTGGACGGCGAAGTGTTCGAATGGGTTTTCCCGGTCGGTCCGACGTACTGGCAGCAGGCGGCAAATGACGTTGCCTTCATCAAGGGTCAGATGGGCGGTGACTTGAGCAAGGCGAAGATCGGGTTCATCTATCTGGATTATCCCTTTGGCCAGGAACCGATCGAGATCCTGAAAACGCTTTCCGAAAAGGAAGGGTTCGAGTTGGAGCTGTATCCCGTACCCCTTCCCGGGTCGGATCAGGCCGGCGCATGGAGCAAAATCCGCCGCGACAAGCCTGACTACGTGATCAGCTGGCTGCTGGCGGGCGGGCATGTGGTCGCCTCGAAGGAAATGCGCCGCAACCGTTTCCCGATCGACCGCTATCTGTCGGTGAACTGGCTGAACGAAGTCGATATCGCCAATATCGGCGCACAAGAGGCGAAAGGCATCCTGCGCGGGACCAACGTGGCCGGTGGCCAGGAAGTTCCGATCGTCAAGACGATGCTGGACACCTACTATGCCAATGGCAAGGGCAGCGGTCCCGAGAGCCTGGTGCGCGACGTGTACTACAACACGGGCATGGCGATCTACTCGGCCGGTTTCGAAGCCGCGCGGATCGCAATTACTGAAAACGGTTGGCCGATCACACCGGAAAGCATGAAGAATGCCTATGAATCGATCGAGAACTTCGATGGAAACGGCATCATGGCCCCGGTTACAGTGACCGACAAAGACCACGGTGGTGGCGGCAAGACCCGGGTCGAGCAGTGGAATGGCGAAACCTGGGTTCCGCTGACCGACTGGAGCGCCGACTATCTTGACGTTGTTTGGGATGTCATCAAGCACAGCTCCGCGACGTTCACCGTCGAATAAGACAGAGCTTCCCCGCGGCAGACATGTCGCGGGGAAGCTTTCCGCAGTTAGATTGTCCCGAGAAAGCGAAGCAGGTATCATGAGCCCCATTGACGTGAAGATCGAAGACGGAATTGCGACCGTCTGTATCAACCGGCCCGAACGTAAAAACGCGCTTTCCGTGGCGGCGACGAACGGGCTGACCGACGCTTGGGAGAAGATCGAGGCGGATGACAGCGTTCGTGTGGCCATTCTGACTTCTGCCGATTGCGGCGTTTTCAGCGCCGGACTGGATCTGAAGGAAGCCACACAAATCGCACGCGACGAGGGTGTCGATATTCTGACCAAGATGCGCGACCCGTTTCACGAGACCATGCGCGCCTGCAAGAAACCGATCATCGCGGCGATGACAGGGTCGCTGATGGCGGGCGGCATGATGCTGACCTTGAATTGCGATCTGCGGGTCGGTCTCAAGGGGACCAAGGTCGGTATCACCGAAGTAAAGATCGGTCGTGGATCGCCCTGGGCATCGCCGGCACTGTCCATGCTACCGCAGCCCATCCTTATGGAAATCGTTCTGACCGGCGACTTGATGCCGATCGAGCGCCTGCACGAATACGGGTTCACCAACTATATCGAAGACACTCCCGATGCTGTCCGCGCAAGGGCATTTGACCTTGCCAAACGCATTGCCAGCGCGGCCCCGCTGTCGGTTGTTGCCGCGAAAGGCGGCGTTCGCGCGACCATGGACCTGGGCTGTGCGGGTGGCCTGAAAGAGGGCAAGCGCCTTCACGAGGTGGTTTACGCCAGCAACGACGCGATTGAAGGCCCAAAGGCCTTTGCTGAAAAGCGAGCACCCGTCTGGACCGGGACCTGATGGAGACTTGAATGACTGAGCTTATTCGCCTGGACAGGGAAGGCCCTGTCGGAATCCTGCGTTTTCTTCAGCCGACAAAACGCAACCCTTACAGCATCGGGTTCGTCGAAGAACTGGTGGCGCTTCTGCGCGAAGCCGAACGGGACGCTACGATCCGTGTCGTTGTTATGACCGGTGGCAATCATTTCAGCAGCGGCGGCGATCTTGTCGGGTTTCAGTCCGAGATCGCCAAAGGCGCGCGGGCGACGTCGGAAATGGTGGACCTGGTTCACGATGGCGGACGCGCGGCCTATCTGTTTCGCAAACCTCTGATTTCCGCGGTATGCGGCGTGGCTTTTGGCGCGGGCCTCAGCCTGGCCTTGTCGGCGGACATTGTCGTTGCCGCCGAAGATGCCCGGCTGTGCGAAGTATTTGCACGCGTCGGCGGTTGTCCCGACACGGGATCAAGCTGGCTGCTTCACCAGCGCGCCGGTGCGGGCGTTGCCCGGATGCTTGTGCTCACGGGCCGTGAAATCGACGGGCGCACCGCCAGGGACCTGCGCGTTGTCGAAGAATGCGTGCCGGCCAACCAGGTCGAGGTACGGGCGCTGGAAATTGCCCGCGAGATTGCAACGCACCCGATGTTTGGCGTTCAGACCGCCAAGCGTGTGATGCGCGCCGCAGCCGAGTGCAGCTATCTCGAGGCGCTGGATATCGAGCGCGATGCCCAAAGCGTTTTGCTGTGCGCGCATGACTTTCCCGAGGCCATGAAAGCGTTTTCGGAAAAAAGAACTCCAGAATTCAAAGACCGTTAGCTCGGTTGAAACCTTATCGCAAAACTCAAGGAGACCACGCCAATGAAGGTACTCGTGCCTGTGAAACGCGTGATCGACTACAACGTGAAGGTTCGTGTCAAAGCGGACGGAAGCGGTGTCGATCTGGCCAACGTTAAGATGTCGATGAACCCTTTCGACGAAATCGCCGTCGAAGAGGCGATACGCCTGAAAGAGGCCGGCAAGGCCGAAGAGGTGGTCGCGGTATCCATCGGCGTCAAACAGGCGCAGGAAACCCTGCGCACCGCACTGGCCATGGGTGCCGACCGCGCCATCCTGGTCGTTGCAGCGGATGACGTGCACCATGATATCGAGCCGCTGGCAGTGGCCAAAATCCTTGCCAAGGTCGTGGAAGAGGAACAGCCTGGTCTGATTCTCTGCGGCAAGCAGGCGATCGACAACGACATGAATGCCACCGGCCAGATGCTGTCAGCCCTGCTGGGCTGGTCGCAGGGTACCTTTGCCTCGGAACTGGACATCGACGGTGACAGCGCCGTCGTGACCCGCGAAGTTGACGGCGGCCTGCAGACCATCAAGGTCAAGATGCCCGCGATCGTCACCGTGGACCTGCGCCTGAACGAGCCGCGCTATGCGTCGCTGCCCAACATTATGAAGGCCAAGAAAAAGCCGCTGGATGAGAAGACCGCCGATGATTACGGCGTTGATGTCACGCCGCGTCTGGAAATCGTCAAAACCTCCGAGCCCGTGGCACGCGCGGCCGGTATCATGGTCGGCTCGGTGGACGAGCTGGTCGCAAAACTCAAAGAAGCGGGGGCTGTATAATGGCTGTTCTTCTTCTCGCAGAAGTGACCGATGGTGAACTGGCAATCGACGCAACCGCCAAGGCCGTGACCGCGGCCAAGGCCCTAGGCGATGTGACCGTTCTGTGCGCGGGCGCCTCTGCTGCTGCCGCAGGCGACGCCGCCGCCAAGATCGACGGTGTGACCAAGGTTCTGGTCGCCGAAGACGCATCGCTGGGTCACCGCCTGGCCGAACCGACCGCCGCGCTGATCGCATCGCTGGCCGGTGATTATGAACATATCGTCGCCCCGGCCACCACGGACGCCAAGAACGTCATGCCGCGCGTTGCCGCGCTGCTGGACGTGATGGTCCTGTCGGACGTGTCCGGCGTTGTCGATGGCAAAACGTTCGAGCGCCCGATCTATGCCGGGAACGCGATTCAAACCGTCAAATCGTCGGATGCGAAAAAGGTCATCACCTTCCGCACCTCGACCTTTGATGCCGCTGGCGAAGGCGGGTCTGCCTCGGTCGAAAGCATCGGTGCCGGGGACAACCCCGGCCTGTCGGAATGGGTCGAAGACAAGGTCGCCGCATCGGATCGTCCCGAACTGACCTCGGCCGGTGTGGTCGTGTCCGGTGGGCGCGGCGTCGGCTCCGAAGAGAACTTTGCCCTGATCGAGAAACTGGCCGACAAGCTGGGCGCCGCCGTTGGCGCATCCCGCGCCGCCGTCGACTCGGGCTTTGCACCGAACGACTGGCAGGTTGGCCAGACCGGCAAGGTGGTCGCGCCTGACCTGTATATCGCTGTTGGCATCTCGGGTGCGATCCAACACCTGGCCGGCATGAAGGACAGCAAGATCATCGTTGCGATCAACAAGGACGAAGAAGCCCCGATCTTCCAGGTTGCCGATTACGGTCTGGTTGCCGACCTGTTCGACGCCGTGCCCGAACTGACCGACAGGCTGTAAGTCATTGCGAAAAAATTACAAAAAGGCCCGCCTGTTTTGGCGGGCCTTTTTTGTACGAGCCGAATGGGCGGCGCGTGATTAGATAAATCCGGATGCGCACGGTCCGAAGCCTTGTGACGCCCCGTCAGAACGCCTCGGGTTCATTGCCAGGAAATAAAACACTTGTTAGATTTCTTCAATGCAAGCATGAACCGATAGGAATAAAACATGTCTCTGATCAAGAACTCCCCGAGTTGGGCAGTGGATGAACACAAGATGTTCGCCGATAGTACACGCAGGCTTTTCGATGCAGAGATGGCTCCGAAGATTGAAAAATGGGCGGAGCAGGGAATTGTTGACCGCGACTTCTGGAAAACAGTCGGTCAGCAGGGTGTCATGGGTGGCTCGATTGCCGAAGAATATGGTGGGTTCGGTGGCGGCATCGGGTTCGACGCGATTACCGTCTACGAGCAGGGGCGCACCGGTGATACGGGTTGGGGCTATGGGATTCAGTCCATCGTAATCCATTATCTCAACGCATATGGCAGTGAGGAACAGAAGAAAAAGTGGTTGCCGAAACTGGTCAGCGGCGACAGCGTTGCGGCGATTGCCATGACCGAGCCTGGAACGGGCTCTGACCTCCAGAACGTACAAACCTATGCGGAAAAGGATGGCAACCACTACAAGATCAACGGTTCGAAGATCTTTATCACAAACGGGCACACGGCGGATCTCGTTGTTATCGTGGCAAAGACCGATCGCAACGCCGGCGCCAAGGGCGTTTCGTTGATCGTTCTGGAAACCGAGGGCGCCGAGGGCTTTCGCCGGGGACGGAACCTGAAGAAACTGGGTATGAAAGGTTCGGATACTGCTGAGCTGTTCTTCGAGGATGTGCGCGTGCCCACGGCGAACCTGCTTGGTCCGGAAGAGGGGCAGGGGTTCTACCAGCTGATGAAGCAGCTGCCTTGGGAGCGGCTGATGATCGGCATTACCGCGCTCGGTTTTATTGATTTTGCGATCGATGAAACGGTGAAATATGTTCAGGACCGCAAGGCATTTGGAAGCCGGATCATGGACTTCCAGAATACACGCTTCAAACTGGCGGAATGCAAAACCAAGGCCGAATTGCTACGCTCCTTCGTAAATGACGGGCTCGCGCGTCTTGAAGCGGGCGAACTTGATGCGGCCACGGCTTCGATGGCGAAATGGTGGGGCAGCCAGACGCAGAACGAGGTCATGCATGAATGCCTGCAACTGCACGGCGGTTACGGTTTCATGATGGAATACCCCATCGCGCGACTTTATGCCGACAGCAGGGTCCAGATGATCTATGGCGGCACCAACGAGATCATGAAGGAACTGATCGCACGCTCGATGGATGTTTGATCCGTCCGGTGCCGGGTGGGGCTACTCCCTGCCCGGCCCCAGAATTTCGTCGCTGTGTTCCCCAAGTCGCGGGGCCGGGCGATGATCATGTCGCGCAGGGGTCGCCGAAAAGCGAACCGGCGGGCGTGTCGTCCAGATCGCACCTTCGGTCGGGTGATCAATCCGTTGAAAGAACCCGGTTGCGGCAAGATGGGGATCGTTCGGTAAATCTGACAGGTTGCGCACTGGCATGGCGGGTATGTCGGCCTGCTCCATGAGGTCAAGCCACTCATCTGTGGTCCGGGTCAGCGCAATGTGCGCCACCATATCGTATACTGCGCCGATGTTGCGGCTACGGGCGTCCATGTCCGTGACCCAGACATGGTCGATCATGTCATTGCGCCCAACCGTCTTGAAAAACCGCGCCCATTGTACGTTGGTGTAAGGCAGAATTGTGATGTAGCCATCTGCGGTCTGAACCGGACGCCGGTGCGGAACCAGCATGCGGGCATAGCCGAAATCCTGCGGAGCCTCCTCGAAGGTGGCGCCATCCATATGTTCGGCCAGCAGGAAGGCGGCCAGCGTCTCAAACATCGGAACTTCGACATGCTGGGCCTGTCCCGTACGCTCGCGGTGGAACAGGGCGCCCATCACGGCATAGGCGGCGGTGACCCCGCCAAGCTTGTCGGCCAGAATTGTCGGGGCATAAGCGGGCGGTGCCTCGGGGTCGCGCAAGGTTGCCAGGCTGGCCAATCCCGACACCGACTGGACGGAATCGTCGAATGCTGGCTTGGCGGCATAGGGCCCGTCCTGTCCGAAACCGGTGGCGGATACCGTGATCAGGTTCGGGTTTTCCTGGCGCAGGGTTTCGGGTTCCAAAGACAATCTGGCAAGCGCCGCAGGCCGGATGCTCGAAATCATCACATCGGCATCGATGAGCAGTTTGCGCAACTGATCGAGACCGGTTTGTGTTTTGAGGTCGAGTACGACACTGCGCTTGTTACGGTTGGCCCCCAGAAAAGCGGCACCCATTAGCTTGTTGCGCGATGGCTGGACCTGGCGAAGAAGATCGCCCTCGGGGCCTTCCACCTTGATCACATCGGCCCCCAGATCGCCCAGCATCTGCGTCGCCAAAGGTCCGAAAACTACAGAAGTCAGATCGACGATCTTCACGTCTTGAAGGATCGCCGGATTGTTCTCATCGGTCATTTGATTGTCCACTTAGTTGCCTACCGTTTTTTATGAACGACGGCCGAACTCGGCGCGAAGGGCCTTGCCTTGCGCATCGAAGGCCGGGCAGGGGCCCAGTGCCGTTTCGCCGAGGCTGCGCCGGATCGGGGGTGTCGGGACGTTGATTTCACCGGAAGGCGTGCGAATTACGGACCGGTCGAGCTGGGGGTGACCGGACAGGGTCGCCACGTCGTTCACCGCGCCCGAGGCAATGCCCGCAGCGTCAAGCCGCTTCAGCATCTCGGCGCGGTCATGCGAGGCGAACACGGCCTTGATGAGAACTTCGAGCGCGGGTTTGTTTTCAATTCGCGACGTGTTGTCATGGAACCGGGGGTCGGTTGCCAAAGCCGCATCGCCCAGTATGTGTTCACAGAACCGTTGCCATTCGCCGTTGTGTTGCACGGTAATGACGACAAGCTGACCGTCCTTGCATTCATAGGCCCCGTACGGGCAAATGACCGTGTGGTTCAGTCCGACACGAGGTGTCGGCTTGCCAAGGTAATCGTGATACAGCAGTGGAACCGACATCCAGTCGGCCATCACATCAAACATTGCCACGGAAACGCCGCTGCCCTTGCCGGTGCGATCACGCCCGACAAGTGCTTCGCAGATTCCAGCATGGGCTGTCATACCGGTGGCGATATCGCAGACCGACACGCCCACCCGTCCTGGTCCGTCGGGTGTACCGGTCACTGATGCCAGACCGCTCTCGCATTGCACCAGAAGGTCATAGGCCTTGGCGTTGCGCATCGGGCCGTCTTCGCCATATCCGGTGATGTCGCAGGTCACTAGACGCGGGAAGCTCTCTCGCAGACTCGCGGAATCGAGCCCCAGCTTGGCCAGCGCGCCCGGCAGCAGGTTCTGAATAAACACATCTGCGTTTTCCAGCATCCTGAGCAGGATTTCACGGTCTTCGTCGGCTTTAATGTCCAAGGCGACCGATTCTTTGCCTCGGTTCAGCCATGTGAAATAGGCGCTTTCACCGTTGGCGGCGGTATCGTAGGCGCGGGCGAAATCGCCTGCGCCCTTGCGTTCGATCTTGATCACGCGCGCGCCGGCGTCGGCCAGCCGCGAGGAGCAAAAAGGCGCGGCGACTGCCTGTTCCAACGCAACGACGAGTTTGCCGGAAAGGGGGGCTAAGTCTGAACCTGACATGAGTTTCTCTCAATTGATCCTGAAAGGTTGACTAAATCTAACAATTGTTAGAAAGATTATCAATACGCTTAAACAAAGACTGGGTCGCTTGAAGGAGAACGCCAATGCAGGATGCCAAAGGACCAGACCAGCTTTTCCAACGCGCGCTGGCAGAGGGAGAGATCCTGCTGCCCAAGTGCGACGACTGCGGGGCCTATCACTTTTTCCCGCGAGTCCTGTGTCCACATTGTCATGGCACCGCGATTTCGTGGAAGCAGGCCGGCGGCAAGGGACGGGTCCACACCACAACAGTCGTGCGCCGAAAGCCCGAACGGGGCGGCGACTACAACGTATGCGTCGTCGAGCTGGACGAGGGTGTCCGGATGATGAGCCGGGTCGAGGGCATTGCCCCGGGTGAGGTCGTCATCGACATGCCTGTAACCGCATTCGTGGGCGAGGCCGAGGGTGTTCCGGCCGTGCTTTTCAAACCGTCGGAGGGATAGGCCATGACCACTGAACTTCGGGGGAAATCCGCCATCGTGGGAACCGGTCATGCCGGTCTCGGAGAAGCCCATGGCCTGACGGCCTATGATGTCATGGCGCAATCTGCGCTTGCGGCGCTTGGCGATGCCGGGCTGAAACTGTCCGACGTCGACGGGCTGTTTTGCACCATGATGGAAGACAGCATGCCGGCGCTTATGGCGGCGGAGTATCTGGGCATCCAGCCCCGTTTCATTGATGGCACGATGTCGGGCGGTTCGTCCTTCGTAAACTACCTGACGTCCGCGACCATGGCGCTGGACGCCGGTCTGTGTGATGTCGCGCTGATTGTTTATGGCTCCAACCAGCGCACCGCGTCGGGCAGACTGGTGACCGCTTCACGTCCGCCGGCCTACGAGGCGCCGTATAATCCGCGCTATCCGATCTCGGCCTATGCGATGGCGGCGGCGCGGCACATGCATGAATATGGTACCACCCGCGAACAGCTGGCCGACGTGGCCGTTGCCGCGCGGGCCTGGGCGCAGCGCAACCCCGAAGCGTTCGAGCGCGGCCCGCTGACCCGCGAGGACGTGTTGGGTTCGCGCATGGTGGGCGATCCATTGACCGTGCGCGACTGTTGTCTTGTCACCGACGGTGGCGGCGCGATCGTAATGGTCCGCGCGGACCGCGCCCGGGATTTCCCGAAGGCACCTGCCTATGTGCTGGGCAGTGCTGCGGCAAGCTCGCACCGGCAGATTTCCCAGATGAAGGATTTCACCGTGACCGCGGCCCGCGACTCGGGCGCGCGCGCCTTTGCGGCGGCCGGAGTGACCCCTGCGGATATCCAGGCGGTCGAGCTCTATGATGCCTTCACCATCAACACGATTTTGTTTCTCGAAGATCTTGGGTTCTGCGCGAAGGGCGAGGGAGGGGCCTTTGTCGAGGGCGGACGCATCGCGCCTGGCGGCGTGTTGCCGGTGAACACGAATGGCGGCGGCCTGTCCTGCGTGCACCCCGGGATGTACGGCATCTTCACAGTGATCGAGGCTGCCCGTCAGATCCGTGGCGACGCGCCGGGCATTCAGTTGAAGGATATTGATCTGGCGCTGGCGCATGGCAATGGCGGTGTGCTGTCCAGCCAGGTCACGGCAATACTGGGGTCACGAAACACGCTCTGACGGCGATCAAGGGAGGAAAGATCATGCCACTGGATTTCGAAGCACTTTCGAATTGGGATTTCGAAGAGATCAAGCAGACTCTGACCGAGCGGGATACCATCCTTTACGCACTCGGGCTGGGGTTCGGCGAAGATCCGACAGACAAGAAAGAACTGGCCTTTGTCTATGAGGACGGTCTGAAGGCGGTTCCCTCTATGGCCGTTACCCTGGGGTATCCGGGCTTCTGGCTGCGCAATCCGAAAACCGGCGTGAACTGGCAGAAAGTGCTGCACGGAGAACAGTGGCTCGACATCTACAAGCCGCTGCCGACACATGGCCGAATTGTCGGCCGCAGCAAGATCGACTTTATCGCCGACAAGGGCGAGGGCAAGGGAGCCGTCATTTACCAAAGCCGCGATATTATCGACGCGGACAGCGGCGAAAAACTGGCGCGCGTGGCGATGTCGGCTTTCTGTCGCGGTGATGGGGGGTTCGGCGGTGAAAACCAGGCGGGTCCGGCACCCGCAGTGCTGCCTGATCGGGCGCCTGATCATGTATGTGATATCAATACCCTGCCGCGCCAAGCCCTTATTTATCGTCTCAGCGGTGATTTCAATCCGCTTCATGCTGACCCGGATGTTGCCCGTTCTGTCGGGTTCGACCGCCCGATCCTGCATGGTCTGGCGACCTATGGGCTGGCGGCCCGGGCGATTCTCAAGACGTTGCTGGACTATGATTCTGCCCGGCTTGTCGGTCTGGATGTTCGGTTCTCGGCGCCGGTCTATCCCGGCGAAACCGTGCGGTTCGAAATCTGGGAAGAGGACGGCGAGGCCCGGTTTCGAGCATCTATTCCGGCACGCGACGTGGTTGTTCTGAACAACGGCGCGGCGCGCTTCGCCTGAGGCAGTGAAGATGGCTCAACCGCTCAAGGATATCCTGGTGCTGGATTTCAGCACACTTCTTCCCGGTCCGATGGCGACGCTCATGTTGTCCGAGGTCGGCGCCGAAGTGATCAAGTTCGAGCGTCCCGGAGTCGGCGAGGACGCGCGCCAAACCGAGCCCAAGATCGACGGAGAGAGCATCGGATTTGCCGTGTTGAACCACGGCAAGCGATCGGTGGCCATCGACCTCAAGTCAAGGGGCGCAGTGGAACGTCTGCGCCCCTTGATCGAGAGGGCCGATGTTCTGGTCGAGCAGTTCCGTCCCGGCGTGATGGACCGGTTGGGGCTTGGTTATGAAGCGGTGCGCAAGATCAATCCCGGTCTCATCTATTGTTCGATCACCGGCTATGGCCAGACCGGACCAAAGGCCAGCGCCGCCGGCCACGACCTCAACTACGTCGGTGATGCGGGTATCCTGTCGCTCAGTCGTGGACCGGATGACCAGCCAACGGCCCCGTTCGGGCTGGTCGCCGATATCGGAGGCGGAACCTATCCTGCGGTGATGAATATCCTGCTGGCCCTGATTGCGCGGCAGGCAAGCGGGCAGGGAACGCATCTGGATATCGCAATGGCCGAGGGGGCGTTCGCCTTTGCCTATTGGGCCCATGCCGAAGGTGTGATTGCCGGGCAGAACATCGAAAGCGGTGGCAGCCGTCTGACGGGTGGCCTGGCCCGATATCGGCTTTATTCGGCTGCGGACGGGCGTCAGATCGCCGTCGGCGCGTTGGAAGAAAAGTTCTGGCAGTCGTTCTGCGATGTTATTGGTTTGCCGGTGGCCCTTCGCGATGACTGGTCCGATCCCAATGCCTGCGCCGCAGAGGTTGCACGTCGTCTGAGGGAACACCCCTCGACCCATTGGGAGCCTTTGCTGGCAGCGGCAGATTGCTGCTGTTCGGTCGTGAAAACGCCCGCCGAGGCGGCGCGCGACCCGCATTTCAAAGCGCGTGACGTGTTCGGGCGGACAGTAAAAATCTCCGGCCGGGACGCGCCTGCTTTGCCGCTGCCAATTGCGCCGGAGTTCCGTTCTTCCGGAAATTCGGTCGGAGTTGCAGCCACTCTGGGCGAAGACAATACGCGTTATGGCTTGGACCAACCAAAGACAGAGTAAATCCCGTTGACGGGCAGGTTTTGAATCGGTAATCTAACATTTGTTAGAAAAAAGGAGGGGCCAATGGACAAGTCTGACGATGACCTGCCGACTGAAGCTGAGCGTTATGTCATGCCATCGCGCTTTGTGGAAAGCGATAGCTTGGAAGTGCAGGGTTTCGTGACATCGGCTTTGCGTGATCTCCCTGTGGGCGCAACCAATCGCGACAAGGCGATCCGCCTGTTCGAAGCGGTGCGCGACGATATTCGCTATGATCCCTATTGTTTTGCGCTGGATGAGGACTCTTACCGTGCCAGCCGTATCGCTGGGGCGGAAGCGGCGTTTTGCGTTCCCAAGGCAATTCTTCTGGCGGCTTGTTTGCGTGCTGTGGGTATCCCCGCCGCTCTGGGGTTCGCGGATGTGCGCAACCACCTGAATACACCCAAGTTGCAGGAGTTGATGGGGACCGATCTCTTTATCTACCACGGCTATGTTCAGCTGTGGTTGGGGAATGAGGCCTACAAGGTGACACCTGCATTCAACATGGAACTGTGTGAAAGATTCGGGGTCAAACCCCTGGTCTTCGACGGCTATCACGACGCGCTCTTTCATGAGTTCGACGAACAGAATCACCGGCACATGGAATATGTGAACGACCGTGGTCTCTATTTCGACGCGCCGATGGGTGAGTTCCTGGTGGCGTTCAAGGAAACCTATCCGAAGCTGGAAGAATTCAACCGCATCCGGATATCCAAGGATGCGAGCGGATACGATGACGGTTTCGCAAAGGAGGGTGCCTCTTGAGGTATCTGGAAGACTTCTCGCCGGGCCAAGTCTATCGCTTTCGCAGCGCTCCGATGAGCGCGGATTCAATAAAGGCCTTTGCCAAGGAATGGGATCCGCAGCGGCTGCACACCGATGAAGACTATGCAACCGCCATACATGGCAGCCTGATCGCCTCGGGCTTTCAGACCATGCTTGAGGTGTTCAAGCCGGTCATGACCGAGATGATGGTCGATGTTGCCAATATCGGCGGCATGGGCTTTGACAATTTGCGCTGGCTGCGGCCTGTGCACCCGAACGAACCCCTTGATGTCGAACTGACGGTCAACTCGGTCACACCGTCAAAAAGCAAGCCCGACAGAGGTGTTTTGCACTATACGCTCAGCGCCAAAAACCCCGAGGGCGAGGTCGTTTTTTCGACCGACACCCCCGTGATGATCCAGCGAAAACAAAATGACACAAACTGATATCCTTTCCAGCGAACAAGAAGACCTTCGCCTGTTGCGCGAGAGCGTGCGCACGTTGTTTGAACGGGCGGGCGGAAGTGACAGAGCCCGACAACTCCGTGATGCCGGGGGCGGTTTCGATCCGGAGATGGTCCGGGAACTGGCCGAGGCCGGTGTTTTCGGCGTGGCGGTGCCCGAAGATCAGGGCGGGCTTGGCATGGGCCTAGCCGCCGGGGGTGTCATCGCCGAGGAAGTCGGCCGTGTGATTGCCCCGGAACCGGTCGTGTCGACGATCGGTCTGAGCCTCGGCCTTCTGCGCCGCCTTTGTCCGGATCATCCGAAGATGGCACAGCTCATCGGCGGCGAAATTTCATTGGCGGTTGCCTGGCAGGAACGCGGCCCCGACGGGGCGCCTGCCGATGCGACCTGCCGATACGCGGACGGAAAGCTGACCGGTGGCAAGGCCTGGGTCGTCGGTGCGATCGGTTCGCACGGGTTCCTTGTCGTGGCCGAACAGGATGATGGTCCGGTTCTGGTTCTGGCTGAGGCAGACGCGCAGGGGCTTGTCATCGACAAGCGGACGCAGGCGGATGGCAGCTCTCTGGGCGAGCTTTCGTTTTCGGGAACTCCGGCCGCGGAATTGGCCAGCAGCGGTGCGGTTCTCACTGCACTGGCCGAAGCTGTCGCCGATGCAACGGCGCTTGCCGCGGCCGAGCTTGTCGGCCTGAGCGAGCGCGCCTTCGAGATCACGCTCGACTACATCAAGACGCGGGAGCAGTTCGACAAGCCGATCGGATCATTCCAGGTCATCCAGCACCGTGCCGTCGACCTCAACGTGATGTGCGAGGTCGCGCAGGCCGGAGTGCGGGAGGCGCTTGCGCAGATGGACAGCGAAACCGATCCGAAGGTTCGGGCCCCGATTGCCAGCCGCGCCAAAGCGCGCGCCGTCACGGCCGCCAAGAAAATCACCCGCGACGCCATCCAGCTGCACGGGGCCGTCGGGTACACGGATGAGTTCGATATCGGGCTCTACCTGAACCGGGCGCTGGTGCTGTCGGCCTGGTTGGGCGACGATGCCTATCACAGGCGGATATGGTTCGAGGCACGCGAAGCAGAGGGGGCAGCACAATGACCGACTGGAACGCTATGACCGATGCAGAGTTCCGCAAAGAAGTGCGCCAGTTCTTCGAGGCGGAATATCCCGAGGAGCTGCGTCACCTGCCGCACCGACCGAAGTTCGCCGAGATCGAACATTGGCACCGCAAGCTTCACGCCAAGGGCTGGGTCGCGCCAGCCTGGCCCGCTGAATTCGGCGGTATGGGGCTGAACGCCGCCAAGTTGCTGATCTTTTACGAAGAGCAGCAGCGCTGGGGCGTCAATCGCGGCCGCGACATGGGCGTGCAGATGGTCGGGCCGCTGATCATCAAATTCGGCACCCAGGAACAAAAAGATTACTGGCTGCCGCGTATCCTGAGTTGCGAAGATATCTGGTGTCAGGGCTATTCGGAACCCGGCGCCGGGTCCGATCTGGCGAACCTGCGCACACGCGCAGAGATTGACGGCGACGACTTTGTCATCAACGGACAGAAGATCTGGACCACGATGGCGCATGACGCCACGCATATTTTCATGCTGGTGCGCACCGATCCCGATGCGCCGAAGAAACAGCAGGGCATCAGTTTCCTGCTCGCTCCGATGGATCAACCCGGAGTCGAGGTGCGCACCATCACGACCCTGTCGGGCGAGACCGAGTTTTGCGAGGTCTTCTTTGACAATGCACGGACGCCCCGCGAGAACCTCGTGGGCGAGCTGAACAAGGGTTGGACGATGGCCAAGGCTCTCTTGAGCTTCGAACGCATTTTCATCGGTTCGCCAAGTCTGGCCCAGAACGCTCTGGGACAGCTTGAAAGTTTTGCCCGTGGCCGTGGCGCGTTTGACGATCCGGTGTTCCGTGACCGCTTTGCCCAGGCGGCACTGGATGTGGAAGATCATGCCGCGCTTTATGCCCGTTTTGCAGATCAGCTCAAACGTGGCGAGACGCTCGGTGCGGATGTGTCCATGCTGAAGATTTGGGTGACTGAATGCTTCCAGCGCATCACCGAGCTGATGATCGAAGCAGCCGGTCCCGATGGCGGCTCCATCGGGCCGCTTCAGGTCGGCAACGTAAGTGTCGATGTTCTGGCGAGTTTCTACAAGGCCAGACCTACCACGATCTACGGTGGATCGAACGAAATCCAAAGAAACATCCTGTCCAAGGCCGTCCTGGGACTGCCTGGCTGAATCAATACCCCACGGAGGAAATAGAACCATGTCGGATCGTTATGCAAAATACGATAAACTGAAATTTGACTACCCGGCGGATCGCGTCCTGCGCATCACGTTCGACCGGCCCGAGACATTCAACTCGGTCGATGCCGAAACCCACACCCAGATGACGGACATGTGGATCGATATCGACCGTGACCCAGACATCAATTCGGTCATCGTGACCGGTGCGGGCAAGGCATTTTCCGCCGGGGGTGATTTCAGCCTGATCGAAAACATGATTGGCAATTCGCACGAGATCATGAAGACGTGGAAAGAAGCCAAGGATCTCGTCTATAACATCATCAACTGCAACAAGCCGATCATTTCCGCGATCAATGGCCCTGCGGCCGGCGCAGGCCTTGTGGTTGCCATCCTGGCCGACATCTCGATCGCCGGAAAGAAGGCCAAGATTGTCGATGGTCATCCCCGCCTTGGTGTTGCCGCCGGTGACGTCGCGGCGATTATCTGGCCGCTGCTGACCTCGATGGCCAAGGCGAAATACTATCTGATGACCTGCAAGCCGGTGTCGGGCGAAGAGGCCGAGCGTATCGGTCTGGTATCAATGTGCGTCGAGGATGACGAGCTGCAGCAGATCGCGCTGGATACAGCCGTCGAACTGGCCAACGGCTCGCAAAGCGCGATTCGCTGGACCAAGTATTCGCTGAACAACTGGCTGCGCCAGGCCGGGCCGATCTTTGATGCGTCGACCGCGCTGGAGATGCTTGGCTTCATGAGCGAGGACGTCAAGGAAGGTGTGTTGTCGCACCGCGAGAAGCGCGCGCCGAACTTCCGTAAGGACTGCCCGCTTTAACACCAGATTGGACGAGGAGGCATGGAAATGTCTGATGATATCTACAAAGATATAGCTCAAGCCTATGCCGCTGCGGCCGAAAAAGCTCCTGGCCTGAAATCGCGATTTACGGCTGCCGGATTCGATCCGGCAGCTGTCACATCGGTGGCGGACCTCTCGCGTCTTCCAGTGATGAAAAAAGAAGAGCTTCTGAAGATCCAGCGCGAGAACCCGCCCTTTGGCGGGTTCCTGGCCTCGGATCTGAAGGATGTCGGGCGGATCTACGTGTCCCCCGGCCCGATTTTCGAACCGGCCCTTTCGGACGGTGGCGGCCACGGCCTTGACCGGCTGTTCAAGGCGGCAGGCGTGGGGCCGGGGGATATCATCCTGAACACCTGGATGTATCATCTGGTGCCCGCGGGGCTTTTGTTCGACGAAGCGGCACAGGCCGCAGGCGCCACGGTGATCCCCGGAGGCGTCGGCAATACGGAGCTTCAGGCACAGATCATCGCCGAAACCGGCGTGACTTCGATCTGCGCTTCGACCGCGTTTTTCCTGACGCTGGCGGACAAGGTGATCGAAACCTATGGCCGCGACGCATGGAAGGTGAAGACAGCCTTCCTCGGCGGTGAGATGGGCGACTGGATGGCCAAGCGCCGCCGGATCGAGGCCGAATACGGCGTGTCCACCTGGGCCGCCTATGCCACCGCCGATCTGGGCCTTGTCGCCTATGAGGATGGCGGCGAAGGCTACCTGGTTCATCCCGACCGCGTGGTGCAGATCTGCGATCCGGTCAGCGGCGAACAGGTCGCTCATGGCGATCCTGGCGAGGTTGTCGTGACCGCGCGCGATTCCACCTGGCCGATGATCCGGTTCGGCACCGGCGACAGCGCCTTTGCCCTGGAAAGCAACGCGGATGGCACCGTCAGCCGGATTTCAGCATTGCAGGGACGGGTCGGGGCAGCGGTCAAAGTGCGCGAGATTTTCGTTTATCCGCGCGTGGTTGAAGAAGTTGTCATCGGCACGCCGGGCGCAAAGGCCGCGCAGGCCGTGGTAACGCGCGAGAACGATCGCGACATGATCCGCCTCTCGCTTGTGCTGGAAGACGGTGCCGACGCTTCCGCCGCAGAAGCAGCCGCCGCTGATACCTTCAAACTGCATGCACGAATTCGTGCTGACGAGGTGAACATTGTTTCGGAACTACCCGAAAATGCAGAACTGATCGTCAACCAAAAAGACCGCTGAGATCGGGTTCTGTGCGCTTTGCCTGAATCCGACCTTTTAGCCGACACTGGCACGCGGGTTTTCGTGGACCCAAGACTTTCAACTTGGCGAAGGTCTTGGGGATCCCGGCCCCGCGCGCCCGTGGGGTGTCGCGGAAAGCGGCACAGGTCAAACGTGGTCGAAATCGACTGTCAGTTTTTTGGTTTTCGGACGGGCCTGGCAGGTCAGGACAAAGTTCTCCTTCAACTACCGAGGCTCCAAAGCATAGTTCAGCGTCATCTCTGCCTCGCCTTCGATAACTTTGGCGCGGCAGGTGGAACACATTGCGCCCTTGCAGCAATAGGGTAGTTCGATACCTGCTGCGGCGGCGGAGACCACGCTTTCCTGATCAGGTGTCATCACAAAGCTGCGGGCGGTGCCATCAAGGATCGCCGTGACCTGAACTCCTTCTCCAGTGGCGGCTTCCGCCGTAAGCGGCGCAAGCGTGACGGTGGCGGTATTGTCAGCATCGGCGGGAGCGAACAGCTCGTCATGAAAACGGTTCTCTTCAACGCCGAGGTCGCGGAGCGCGGTCTTGAGTTCCTGAATCATCTCGGCGGGGCCGCAAAGAAAAGCATCTTCTATTTCTGCCGGAGCGAACAGGGCACCGGAGAACTTGCGCAGCTTTTCCGCATCAAGCCGGCCCGAGAATAGTGGGGAATCGGTGCCTTCGCGCGTCAGTGTATGAAAAAGAGAGAACCGTCCGGGATAGGTATCCTTGAGATCGTTCAATTCGTCGCGGAAGATGATGGAACTTAGCGTTCGACTGCCGTAAAAAAGGATGAAGTTGGCCCCGGCCTCGGTGGCAAGCACCGAGCGGATGATCGAAATGATTGGAGTAGTTCCACTGCCCGGGGCCAGGGCGAGATAGGTGCGTGGTCCGCCTTGTCGTATCTTTGATCCGAATGTGCCTTCGGGCGTCATGACATCAAGTTCGGTGCCCGGTGGCAGTTCGCTATGAACGAAAGAGGAAAACGCTCCGCCTTCCAGCAGCTTGACCAGAACGCGCAACTCGCCATCGTCTCGGCCGGAGCTGACCGAATAGCATCGCCGCACACCATCGATATCACCGGCACGGCGCAGCGTGACGTACTGGCCCGGGATGAATTGATAGTCGTCCGCCAGATCTTCGGGATTGGGCGAGCATTTCGCCGAACTGCTGGCGGGGCAGGATGTCGACGTCACATTGGCCGCCCGCCGCGTCGCCCGCTTGTCTGAGCTTTCCGCAAAGATAGCGGCGGAAGGGGGGCAGGCCGATGTGATAGAGATGGACGTGGCGGACCCGGAGTCGGTGGAAGCCGCGCTGAAGGGACGGGTCTTTGACACTGTCATCAACAATGCCGGAACGACGGCATCTCTTCCCGCATTGGAACACGGGCCGGCCGAAATCGACGCGATCATAGACACAAATCTCAAGGGCGCATTTCATGTCGCACCGTATCGGTAGTGCCCCGTGGGGTGGTGTAAGAGGCCGCGCGCGAAGCCCTTGGCGTAGCGCAGCGCGCGGCCGGGCTGGCGGCCATCGCGCTTCTTCGTAGTCTGAGGTTGTTCGAAGACCGACGACAACGAAGGAGAGCACGATGACCGAGAACATGATCGACCTTCCGGGCATGATCGCCAAGAGCGATGACGCGGATTTCTTGCGCGAGCTGATCCAGGATGCCGCGCAGCGGCTGATGGATATCGAGGTGGCCACCGTTTGCGGTGCGGGCCATGGCGAGCGCAGCCCGCACCGGGAGAACCAGCGGAACGGCTACCGGCCGCGGCAATGGGATACCCGGGCGGGGACCATCGGCCTGAACATCCCGAAGCTGCGCAAGGGCAGCTATTTTCCGACCTTCCTGGAGCCACGGCGGACGGCGGAGAAGGCGCTGATGGCAGTGATCCAGGAGGCCTACATCCATGGTGTTTCCACGCGCGCTGTCGATGACTTGGTGCGCGCCATGGGGCTGACGGGCACCTCCAAGAGCCAGGTCTCGCGGCTCTGCGAGGAGATCGACGAGCGGGTGCAGGCGTTCCTGAACCGGCCTCTCGAAGGCGATTGGCCCTTCCTCTGGCTCGACGCCACTTATGTGAAGCTGCGTGAGGGCGGGCGGATCGTCTCGATGGCGGTGATAGTGGCTGTGGCGGTCAATACAGACGGGCGGCGCGAGATCTTGGGGATTACCGTCATGCCCTCGGAAGCCGAGACGTTCTGGGCCGACTTCCTGCGGTCTCTTACTCGGCGCGGCCTGCGGGGCGTGCAGTTGGTGATCAGCGACGCACATGAGGGCCTGAAAGCTGCCGCACGCAAGGTGCTCAGTGCCGGCTGGCAGCGCTGCCGCGTGCATTTCCAGCGCAACCTCCTGGCCCGCGTGGGCAAGACCCACAAGCCGGTGGTCAGCGCGGTGGTAAAGACCGTTTTCGCCGAGAAGGACCGCGACCAGGCCCATGCCCGCTGGCGTGAGGTCGCCGACAGCCTGCGGGACCGGTTCCGCGATGTTGCCGAGCTGATGGATGAGGCGGAGCATGACGTGCTGGCTTACATGGCCTTCGACGAGAGCCTGCGCTCGAAGCTGCACAGCACAAACCCACTGGAACGCGTCAACAAGGAGATCAAGCGGCGGACCAATGTCGTCGGCATCTTTCCCAACCGCGAAGCCGTCATCCGGCTGGTCGGCGCGCTCATGCTGGAGCAAAACGATGAATGGGCCGTCTCCCGCCGCTACATGCCGGTGGAAAAGCTGACGGCCGTGTGCAACGATACCGGCGCGGCGACGATGATCGCCGCGCAGTGAACGAGCAGCACCAGCTATGAAGAAGCAGG
Source organism: Pseudooceanicola aestuariicola (assembly GCF_045763785.1). Lineage (NCBI taxonomy): Bacteria > Pseudomonadati > Pseudomonadota > Alphaproteobacteria > Rhodobacterales > Paracoccaceae > Pseudooceanicola > Pseudooceanicola aestuariicola. The sequence goes on from NZ_JBJGSF010000006.1 coordinate 31,350, forward strand.
TGGACGCCAGTTCCTACACCATCTCCCGGGACACTACCCACGTATCGCCGCCAAAGCGATGATTGATGCCGGACGCGGGGGCTGTATCGTCAATGTCGCCTCGATTCTGGGCACACGGGTGGCCAGCCATGTGTCCGCCTATGCCGCGTCCAAGGAAGGGCTGATTCAACTGACCCGGTCTCTGGCGCTTGAATGGGCGCGGCATGGCATCCGGGTGAATGCCATCTGCCCCGGTTATATCGAAACCGACCTGAACCGTGAGTTTTTTGCCACTGACGCGGGACAGGCATTGATCAAACGCGTCCCGCAGCGCCGGTTGGGGCATGATCCGTTGGCCGCCCCCCCGGACCGGGGGCCTACGATAAGGCGACCGGGAATCCCCGGCCGCAATTCTTAGAGTCACGATTTCAGAACGCGTTAAGCCCGGTCAGGTTGCGCCCGATGACCAGTTTTTGGATTTCGGTGGTGCCATCGGGAATCGGCATGACCTTTGCATTGCGGAAGTGCCGTTCAACGGGGAACTCTTTGGTGATGCCGTTGCCGCCGTGGATCTGCACCGCTTTGCCGGCGATTTCGACGGCCATTTCGGTTGCATACCATTTCGCCATCGAGGTCTGGGTGTCACAGCGCACGCCCAGGTCCAGAAGTTGCAGCCCGCGCTGGCACAACAGGCGCGCGGCATCCAGGTGCGTGGCCATGTCGGCCAAGTAGCCTTGAATCAACTGGTGCCCGCCGATCGGCTTACCATGTTGTTGGCGATCCTGCGCATATTTGACGGCACATTCCAACGCCGCCTGCGCTATGCCAATGCTCGTCAGGCCGACAAACACGCGAGCGCTCTCAAACAGTTTCAATGTCTGGAACAGGCCGCCGCCTGCATTACCCAGAACATGGTCAGCGCTGGTTTCGGCACGGTCGAAAAACAATTCGCAGGTCGATGCACCGATAAGCCCCAGCTTGCGCAATTCGCGGCTCTCGTAGTTGCCGGTATCGCGGTCGACGATGACCATGGAAATACCGTCGTCCAGATTGCAGACAACGATGGCGAAATCCGACTGGGCCCCATTGGAAATCCAGAGCTTCTGGCCAGTGACGAAAATCTTATCGCCCTCGCGGTCCGCACGTGTCTTGACCTCGCGTACGTTCGAACCGACCTCTGGTTCGGAAATACAGGTGGCACAGATCCGTTCGCTGCGCAGGAGCGGCTTCAGATAGGCCTCTTTCTGCGCCACATTTCCCAAGAGGTTGACCGCGAACACGGCATGACCCTGAATCAGCACCGCGATTGCCAGATCGGCCCATATCCGGGCCAGTTCCTCGTATAGGATGCCATAGGTCATGCGGTCGATTCCGGCACCGCCGTCCTCTTCGGGGATCAGGCCGCTGATCAGCCCGAATTCCTCGACCTTGGCGAACAGGGACTTCAGGGTTTTCGCATCGGGGGGGTGGCCGAGGTTCTCGTATTTCTCGGCCAGCGGCGCGAACTCTGCCTCGGCCATCTTGCGGAAGTTTTCCAGCAACATGCGTTGCTCATCTGTATAGATTGCCTGAGCGGCGGCGATCACGTTTTCCATGGTTCGTCTCCTTGTTTCAACGGCCCAGAATGGTGACGCAGGCGGCCGCTTCTTCTACCCCGTGCAACCCCCCGCCGTTTTCGGCGATGGCGTTCTTTGCCCCTTCGACCTGACGCGCGCCAGCTTCGCCGCGCAGTTGCGTGACCAGTTCGAAAACCTGCCCTATCCCTGTGGCACCGACCGGGTGGCCCTTGGATTCCAACCCGCCCGAGGGGTTCACCGGAATGCGTCCACCGATCTTTGTCTCGCCGCGCAGACTGGCGGGACCGCCCTCGCCGAATTCGACAAATCCGAGGTTCTCGATCTGGATCACTTCGCCCACGGCCGTGGCGTCATGCACTTCGGCCACCGATATATCCTCGGGGCCGATCCCGGCCTGTTCATAGGCCTCAAGCGCGGCAAGCCGGGTCAGGTGGTTCTTGTAATCTTCCGGCGGACGATCGGTGCCCGAGCGCAGGATCGCGGCCTTGACCTTGATCGCGCGCGCGGGATCTAGGCCCAGACGTTTTATCCCCTCGCCGGTGCATAAAACGGCCGCAGCGGCCCCGTCCGAGATCGGGGCGCACATCGGCAGGGTCAGCGGATAGGTGATCGGCGGCGCGGCCAATACCCGATCGACGCTCATGGCTTCTCGGTATTGCGCCAGTGGATTATGCACGGAATGCGCATGGTTCTTGGCGGCGACGGCGGCGAACTGTTCCTGAGTTGTGCCAAAGGTCTTCATGTGCAGCCGGGCGAAGCCTGCGTAGACATCCATGAACACGCTGTAGGGCTTGGGCGATTTCGATCCTTCGGGTTCCTCGACCCCTGCACCCAGATCGGCCAGCCGTTGCGCGACCTCTTCGCTGTTGCTGACGTCCCAGCCGCTGTCGAAGGCCGAAAACATCAACGCACGGTCGTCAGAATACATCTTTTCGGCGCCCACGGCGAGACAGCAGTCGCCATTGCCGGCCTTGAGGAAATCGACTGCCAGTTTGAACCCGGTCGAGGCGCTGGCGCAGGCGTTTTCGACATTCACCACCGGAATGCCCTGAATGCCCATTTCACGCAGCGCGATTTCGCCGCGGATCATGTGCTGGCCCTCCATGTGGCCCTGCACCGCGTTCGAGAAGAATGCGCCGTCGATACGATCTGCCGTCACTCGGGCATCGGAAAGCGCGGCGGCGACGGCCTCGCCGGTCATGTCCTTGATGGTTTTGTCCCGGAACTTTCCGAACGGCGTCATCCCGATGCCAACGATGTAAATGTCCTGCATCGTTTGTCCTCCTGACCTAGTATCCGCGAAACTGCGGTTTTCGTTTTTCATTGAACGCCGACAGACCCTCGTGCATGTCCCAGGATCGCATGTGCGCGCGCAGGTTCAGCATCTCTTCGGAAAGCGCGGCGGTTTCGTCCACGTCCAGCGACCGATTGGCAACCGTCTTCATGCGGCGTAAGACCGCCGGGCTTTTTTCTGCCAGCCTGTCGGTAAAGGCCTGCACCGCTTGTCGCAGGTCTTCGTCCGCGATGACCTTGTTCACCAGTCCCCAGTCCATCATGTCCCGTGCCGAAACGTTCTCGCCCGAGAACAGCAGGTATTTCGCGCGGTTCAGGCCAATCCTACGCGGCAGGATCGCCGCACCGCCGGCCCCGGGAAAGACGCCAAAGTTGGAATGTGCGTCGCCCAGTTGCGCGCTTTCGGCGGCAAAGACCAGATCGCAGGCCATCACCATTTCCAAACCGCCCGCCATCGCCAGCCCGTTCACTGCGGCGATCACCGGTTTCGGGCCATGTCGCATCAGCCCAAACGTGTGATCGACAAGATCCAGAAGATCCGGCTCGCCTGGTGCATGTTTGGCGCCAGCAACTTCTTTCAGATCGGCACCGGCGCAGAATGCCCGGCCAGAGCCGGTCAGGACAATTGTACGCACCCCATCGTCGGCCAGCGCCGATTCCAGTGCTGCCGCCATCTCGCGCAGCATCTGCGTTGACATTGCGTTGAGCTGTTCGGTGCGCTGGAAGGTAATCCATTCAGTTTTTGCGACCCGCTCAACGAATAGCGTCTGCTTTGCTTCACTCATGCTAAGCTCCTGATAATTATACATATTATTGGTTTTTCGCCTTGTCTTTTGCGGCGATTTGCGCTGCACTCGGGCGGACCCGCACGTGGAAAACAAAAGAGCTGGAGATTGATATGAGCACTGCACCCCTGGCCGGCCTGAAAATTCTCAGCCTTGCCGAACAGTTTCCCGGTCCCTATGCCACAATGCTGTTGTCCGACATGGGAGCCGAGGTGATCATGATCGAACGACCGGGTGTCGGCGATCCGGCCCGGCAATTTCCGCCCTTGTTCCGGGCACTGAACCGAGGCAAGCGCAGCGTTGCGTTGGATCTGAAATCGGCCGAGGGGCTGGCACGGTTTCGCGAACTGGCCAAGGAATCGGATGTCATCGTCGAAGGGTTCCGCCCTGGCAAGCTTGCGGCCTTGGGTGCCGGTTTCGAGGACATGCGTAGTGTCAACTCGCGGCTGGTTTATGTATCGATTTCGGGTTACGGGCAGGACGGCCCCTATCGTGACAGAGCTGGCCATGACCTGAGCTATGAAGGGGTTGGCGGTTTGCTGGCCGATCAGGCCGATGCAAAGCAGCCCGGCCCTGTGCCGCCGATCCCCCTTGCGGATGTTGGCGCGGCGTTGTTCGCGGCGATCGCAATCCTGTCGGCGGTGGTGTCGAGCCAGCGCACAGGGCAGGGGCGTTACGTGGACGTGTCCATGTCGGATGCGGTGGTTTCGATGTTGACCGCATTCCTCGTTCCCGCCGCCAATGGAACACCGCTGGGCGAATTTATCGCCGAGCCGGGCTATGGCGTGTTCACCTGCAAAGACGGCAAGCTCTTGACCTTGTCCATCGCGCATGAGGACTGGTTCTGGAAACCGTTCTGCGATGTGATCAACAGGGCGGATCTTGCGCCGTTGACAGGCCGCGACCGTGTCGCCCGCAAGGCCGCGCTGCGCGAAGAAATCGCGGCGATTTTGGTCAACAAGACGCGCGCCGAATGGGGCGACCTTCTGGATAAGGCGGGGGTGCCATGGGGTCCGGTCAATTCCCTGGTCGAAACGTTGGACGACCCCCATGTGCGTGCGCGCCAGCTGCTGCGCAAGATTACGCATGACGGCGGCAAGGCCGAGACTTTTATTGTCCAGCCGTTGAAATTCGATGGTTTCGAAACCGCGATACCGGATCTGCCCCCCGAGCTCGGGGCAGATAATGACAGCGTTTTTTCGGACAGCTCCAACTAGAGGCGGCAGCCGTCCGATGGCGGCTCTAGCAGGCAAAAGAATACCCGCCATTCACCGGATAAGTTTGACCGGTGATCCAGCTGGCAGCATCCGAGCAGAGGAACAGGATCATTCCGGCGGGGTCTTCCGGCTCGCCCAGACGGCGGATCACGTATTGCGACAATGCCCGCTTCTCGGTCTCTGCATCCGGGATCAGGTCGGCGACAGCCGGAGTTCTTGTGCCCCCCAAGGCGACGCAATTCGCGGTGATCCCGAACCGACCACCGGCTTTTGCAATTGCCCGCATGAAGCCGGCCGCGCCGGCCTTGGCGCCGGAGTAGACCGCCAGATGCGGCTCGCCCACGCGGCCCGCGTCGGAGATGACTGTCACGATGCGCCCATAGCCGCCCTTGACCATCAGGGGCATTGCGTGACGGGTGCAGTTCAACACGCCGTCGAAATTGGTCGCCATCCAGCGCTTCCATTCCGATGGGTCTGAGTCCCAGAAGGGCACCAGATCATCGAGCCGCGAGGTCGGCCCCGCGTTCCCGGCGTTGTTGACCAGGATATCCACGCCGCCGAACGCGGATTGCGCCTCGGCGAAAGCTGCGCCGACCGCCTCGAAGTTCGAGACGTCAAAGGCGATTGGCAATGCCTTGGCGCCAGCTGCTTCAACTTCTGCGGCAACGCTTTCCGCCCGATCGGCGTGAAAATCATTGATCACAACAGCGCCTGCGCCATGTTCCGCCAGATAAAGCGCGACCTGCCGGCCCACGCCCTGTCCGGCGCCGGTCACCAGCGCGGTGCGGCCCTTGATATCCAGGATGGTGCTCATGAATTCCTTCTCCTCAGCCCAGCCATCTCTTCCGGCGGCGATAGTGTTTGATATCTCGATAGCTTTTGCGCTCGCCCGATGCGGTGACGCCGAGATAGAATTCCTTGATGTCCTCGTTGTCAGCGAGCTTGTCGGCAGGGCCGTCCATCACGATCCGGCCGTTCTCCATCACATAGGCATAGTCGGCGATCGATAGCGCCGCGGCGCTGTTTTGTTCGACCAGGAAGAAGGTCGTGCCTTCTGACTTGAGCTGCTTGAGCACTTCATAAACATCCCGGATCATCATCGGGGCCAATCCCAACGACGGTTCGTCGATCGCGATGATCTTGGGGCTGGCCATCATGGCCCGGCCGATCAGCAGCAGTTGTTGTTCGCCACCAGACATGAAGCCAGAGGTGCGGTTGCGCAGGTCCGCAAGCCGGGGCATCAAGGTGTAAACATGGTCCAAGCGCTTTTTCAGCTCGGCGGAGTTGGGCACCATGTGCCCGCCGACGATCAGGTTTTGCTCTGACGTCAGATGCCGCAAAACGCGCCGCCCTTCCATCACATGGATGAGACCGTTCTTCACGACTTCCGAGGCTTCCATGTTCTGAATGGGAGTTCCGTCCAGAACGATGGACCCCGCCGAAACGGTTCCATCCTCGGATTTGAGCGTTCCCGAGATGGCTTTAAGCGTCGTGCTTTTTCCTGCGCCATTGCCACCGAGCAGAGCAACACATTGTCCCGCACGGACTGTCATGGACACGCCTTTGAGCGCCAGGATGACGTCGGAATATGTCACCTCTACGTTGTTGAGTTCCAGCATGGTCATATTGCCCGGGGCTAAGGATCAGAACGGGCGCCGCGACTGCGGCGCCCGGATTAATTCACCATTTCTCAACTTGCGGAACGTCGACACCCGTTGCCGCGATGGTGATTTTCCCATCTTTGACGGTGCCCACATTCACTTTGAGGCCTTCCAATGGGAACGGTGCTTCTGGCGTAAAGGACAAGGTCGGCAGGAACCCATGGGTTTCTTCGGTGGTGATCGGTTTGGCAAAAAGCGCCTCACGTACCATCTCTCCGGTCAGGCCCTCGGCGCCGTTCGCCTCGATCGCGTGATCGATCACGGTCACGGTATAGAGACCCTGAGATACGCCCATTGCGGTCACGACGTTCCAAGGTGCTTCGAGTCCGTAATCGGCAACCAATGTCTCGTAGAATTGTCGCGCGGGAGTGTCCTCATCGGCCGCAATCGCCATGCCGTAGGCTTCAAAGTCCCCCTCCATTTGCTCAAGCCCGCCAAGCGCGCCACCCGAGGCTGGAAGCCCGTTATGCGAACTCATCATGATCGGGATGTTCGCCCCGTTGGCCTGCAGCCCACGTTTCGCGGCAACCACGATAGAGGTGTTCGTTTGGATTACCAGCGCCTCGGCCCCGGCTCGTACAACGCGGCGCATTTGCCCCGTCAGATCGGTGGGTTGAACTTCGGTATAGATGACCTCGACGAGGTCGATCTCCTCGGGGTGCTCTTCGGCATAGAGTTCAAGGCCCTTTGCCATGTCGACATAGGCAGGCGATGCTTCGGAGGCGAGGATCGCAACCTTGAGCGGTTCGTCTCCTCCGCGCTGTTCACGCATCCAGTTTAGAAAGCCGACACTTTCGTGCGAATAGGTCGGACGTGGGTTGAAAATCCAGGCATCCGGTTGCCAGGCAAAACCGTAGGCCGCTGTGGCCATGAACATCGGGATTTTGTCTTCCGGCAGGCGTTCGGAAAGGGCCGCGACGTCAGGCCCGCCGAGGCCGACAACCGCAATCGGGTCCAGTTCCGATTTGATCCCGGGCCAGAGACTTGCCACCTGTGCCGCGTCATAGCGGGTTTCGTAGTTTTTGTAGTTCAGCGTGACGCCAAGTTCCTTGCCGCGGGTTTCATTCCACCAGGTGAACACAGCTTCGCGTCCGCCTGCCAGGATGGGCATGATGTCAGCATAAGGGCCGGAAAAGTCCGACAGCAGGGCCAGATTATAGGTCTCTTCGGCCTGCGCCTTCAAAGGCATGGTCGCCGCGGCCGCCAAGGCAGCCGCTGCCAGTAAGCCGCGAAGACCTCGATTCGATTGGTAAGTCATATTCTTCCTCCCAGGTTTAGAGCCGCTCTATTTCTCAGTAAGGAAACGGCCAGATACGGTATGACGACTTCAGGATGTTCCAGCGGTGCATCAGCCCCTTGGGTTCGAGGATCATAAACAATGCGATCACGCCGCCAAGAACGACATTCATGCCAGCGAACACGATGTCACCGCCAAGGAATGATACCGAGTCGGCGATATTGGGGCCGACCGTCGCGATAATTTCCTGGATGATGCGGATAATGAAGACGCCGATCAGGGCCCCCACGATTGAACCCATCCCGCCGACGATGATCATCGCGACGAAGAAGATCGAGTGAAACAGGGTGAACTGGTCTACCCCCACGAAGCGGATCAGATAGGCCCAAAGCGCCCCGCCGACGCCCGCATAGAAAGCGCCGATCAGGAAGGCATTTGCCTTTGTGGCCGCGACATTGATCCCCATTATACCCGCGGCCACGTCATCATCCCTGACCGCCACGAAGGCACGGCCGAAGCGTGACCGAACGATCCCGAACGCGCCCGCCACCATGATCGCGGTCACGGCGAAATTCAGATAGAACTGCGAAGATTCGCTGACAAATCGCTGCCCGAAAAGCTCGGCCGGGGGCACGGTGATACCGTTCGATCCACCCAGCCAGGTTGACGGCAGGTTCAATACGGCAAAGTGGAACAGGAACTGAGCTGCAATCGTGGTCAGTGCCAGATAGAACCCCTTGATCCGCGCCGCGGTCAAGCCAAAGAGAAAGCCGAACAGCGCAGCCGAGAGCCCGGCCAGAGGAATGGTCAGCAGAAACGTAAGGCCGGTCTTCGAGGCCAGTATCGAGGCCGTATAGGCGCCGACCCCCATGAACGCCGCCTGACCCAGGTTGATCTGGCCCGCATAGCCGGTGCAGATCTGAAGCCCGACGGCGATGACGGCGCTGATCATCATCATATTCAGGATAGCGATGATACGGCTGCTCACCAGGTAAGGCGCCAACAGCAGTAGAGCCATGAATACGACGAGGGCCAGAAACTGCCAGCGCGTTCGGATCAAACGTCTGTCACTGCGATAGCTTGTCGGGAATACGCCAGAAGGATCCATGGATTACACCCGTTCGATTGTGCGCCAGCCGAACAGGCCGGTCGGCCGGATCAGCAGAATGGCAAGCATTATGATATATGGAACGACACTGCCGAGCGAGCCACCGATCAACGGATCAAGGTAGTTGGTGGTCAAGCTCTGCGCGATGCCGATGATTATTCCTGCCAGGATAAGCCCGCCGATGGATTCCAGCCCGGCAAAGAGCGCCACCGGCAGGGCCGCGAACCCGATATCCGAGGCCAGGAAGGTCAGCGATTTGCCGCTGAGAAAGATCATCGCACCAATTGTGGACAGGATTGCCCCGAGAACCCAGGCAACGGCAATCGAGCCTTTCACCGAAATGCCCATCGAGGAAGCTACGACGTGGTCCTCCGCCACAGCGGTCATACGGAGGCCGGACCGGGTCCGGTTGAAGAACCACGACAGGCCGACGGCCGCGACAATGGTGATGATCCCACCTATCAGGAGGTTCATCGGGATCAACATATCGCCGAGGAACAAGGGTTTCAGCGGAAAAATGATCGGGAAGGGTCTTACCGCGGGACCGAACACAAGCAGCACCAAACCGCGCAGCAGGATCAAAAGGCCGACGGTGACCATGACCATCGAGAAAACCGATTCACCGATCAGCTTTGTCAGGAAAATCCGTTCGATTGCGTACCCGACCAGCCCGGCCAGAACCAGCGAAAGGGGTATCGACAACCAAAGGCTAAGCCCCGCTTGCATCGTTGTGAACCAGACGATGAACCCGCCGATGATCACAAGCTCGCCCTGCGCGAAGTTGAACACCTTGCTGGCGCGGTAAATCACAACAAAGCCCATGGCCACCAGCGAATACAGAAGGCCGATCAAAGCCCCGGTAATGATGTCATTGATGAAATAGACCATTGTCGCCGACCTCCTTTAAGATTTGGACTGCCGCTTGGCAGCCTTCGATGCGTTTTCAACATCCGACACGCGAACCGTGGTCTTGAGAACGCCTTGACGGCCGTCCTGATAGGTCACAGCGATTTCGAGATCTGTCTCGTCATCGCCAGCATAGATCGCCTCGACGAGCTTGGCATACCGTTCCTCCAGAAAGGCCCGGCGAAGCTTTCGGCTGCGGGTCAACTCGCCTTCATCCGGGTCGAGTTCCTTGGGAAAATTCGCAAAACGTGCCACGCGCGAGCCTTCGGGCAGGAGCGCATTGATGCGCGCCACTTCGCCTTTGATAAGGTCCAGAACTTCGGGTTTCTGCGAGAGATCGGTGTAGGTCGAAAAGCTGATCTTGTTCTCTTCCGCCCAACGCCCGAGAACTTCCATATCGATATTGATAAGCGCGCTGACGAAGCTCCGGGTTTCGTCGCCCAAGGTCATGAGATCCTTGATGAAGGGGCTATACCGCAACCGCGTTTCGATGAATTGCGGCGGATAGCTGTGCCCATTTGCCAGGCGGCGCATATCCTTGACACGGTCAAAGAACAAAAGCTCGCCGTCGTCGGTCATCGACACCGCGTCACCGGTCTTGTACCAACCGTCTTCGGTCAATTCCTCTGCGGTCTTTTCGGGCTTGCCGTGATAGCCACCGAAGCCCGATCCGCCACGCACCTGAAGCTCCCCTTCGTCCGAGACCCTGTATTCCAGCGGTTCGCCGTAGTTCGTGTTGCTTTGCATCCAGCTGCCGCTGGTTTCCAGCTGATAGCTTTCGCCGACATGCGCGGTCAGAAGGCCGATTTCGGTCGCGCCATACACGTTGCGCAGCTTAACCCCCATCGCGTGGAACATACGAAAGACGTCAGGTGCCATCAGGGCGCCGCCGCTCATTGCGTTTTTGGCCTTACCAAGGCCAAGATTGTCGCGCAGGTGATGCAGCACCAGAGCTTCGGCAAAGGGAAGCTGCAGGCGTGCGGCAAGGCTGGGGCTACGCCCCTCCAGCCGTTCCACATAAACGTCGTGGCCGACCTTCATACCCCAGTTGTACATCGCATTGCGGATTTTACCCGCCCCCAGCATCCGGGCCTGAACGATGGAGGCGAGATTTTCCCACTGGCGCGGGCTGAACACCAGTGCGTCGACCGCCAGTTCGCGAATGTTGGTCAGTACGTCTTCAGGGCCTTCGGGGAAGTTGACGACCATGGGCGCGATCAAACCGATCGACAGGCCGAAAATCTGTTCCGTGACCCAGGCCGGCGAAATGTAGGTCAGGTATTCGGTGCCCGGCGCGATTTCGATTGCCCCCATCACCCGCGAGCAATTGTCGAACAGGTAGCGATGGCTGATGACAACGCCCTTGGGTTTTCCCGTGGTACCCGAGGTATAGGACAGCAAGGCGGTATCGTCCGCCCGTCCACGTTTTACGTGTTCTTCAAATCTGGCGGGTTCCTTGGCGTGGATCTGACGCCCGGCCGCGCTCACACTTTCAAACGAATGCAACAGGGGATGATCATAGCCCCACAGACCGGAATCGTCCCAGTAAACGACCGCCAGGGCGCCCGAGTACTTGCCCGCAATCTCGATGCATTTATCGACCTGCTCCTGATCCTGTGCCAGAAAAATCCGCGTTTGCGAGTCTTCGGCCAGATACAGAATCTCTTCAGCGTTTTGATCCGGATAGACAGACAGGACTTTGCCGCCTAACGACTGGACGGCGTATTCAGCCCAGAAATGTTCGGGTTCGTTTTCGCCAATCATCATGACGGATTCGCCAGCCGACAAGCCCAGGTTCTCCAACCCGAGAGCCAGGGCGCGAACCCTGTCAAGAACATCGGCCCAGGTGAATTCACGCCAGATGCCCAGGCGCTTGTGCCGTTCGGCGAGGTTGGTCGGTGTGGATGTCGCTCGCGCGAGCAAAACCTGCGGCAGGGTTTCGCTATGTGTCACTGCTGGGTCCGAAAAGACCATTGCTGTCCGTTGTTTGACCATGCCGCTACCCCAGATATGCCTTTATGACAGCCGGGTCCTTCTGGATTTCTTCCGGGGTGCCTTCAGCGATGACCCGCCCGAAATCCAGCACCACGATCCGGTCGGCAAGGTCCATCACGACGCCCATGTCGTGCTCCACCAGAACTACCGGAATCTTGCGCGCCTCGCGCACATCGAGAATGAAGCGCGCCAGGTCTTCTTTTTCCTCCGAGTTCATGCCGGCCATCGGTTCATCCATCAGCAGGATCGACGGTTCCTGCGCCAATGCACGGCCCAGATCGACACGCTTGCGCAACCCATACCCCAACGTGCCCACGGGCCGGTTGCGGATTGCCTCGATCTCGAGAAAATCGATGATCTCCTCTGCGGCTTCACGATGTTCCGATTCCTCGCGCATCACGGGACCGAACTGGAAAAAAGCCTGGACTACATTCGATTTCATCAGCATGTGGCGGCCGATCATAATGTTTTCCACCACCGTCTGCCCGGCAAAAAGATGGGTGCCCTGAAACGTCCGCGCCAGACCGCGCCGGGCGATCTGGTCAACACGCAGGCCGGTCACGTCCTGCCCGGACAATTCGACACGGCCCTTCTGCGGACGGTAGAAGCCCGCAGTCACGTTTAGAAGTGATGTTTTTCCGGCTCCGTTCGGTCCGATAATTGCAAGCAATTCATCGTCGGCCACAGAAATGCTCACATCGTCGAGCGCGGTCACACCGCCAAATTTCAAAGTTGCACCACGCACCGCAAGCGGTGAGGATACGTGCCCGTTATTCGTGGTCATGTTGCGGCCCGTGCTTTTGCCCCACACCTCATGGAGGCGCGCATAGCCTGACCGCACGGTTTTTCGTTGGTTACGAGTTTTCCTCGCATTGTTCCTCCTCCCACCTCTAAATTCAGAGGTTTGCCTGGTTTATTTACCAAGTCTCTCCGCGAAGCTTAACAGATGTTAGAAAAATTGGTCAACAACTGAATTCGCTACCGAAGAAGACCGATCAGACGGCCGCGTACTCTGCGGAAAAGCTTCGAAGACCTTTTTGATCCTGACACCAGACTGTCCCGGAGGTGCCGGTCCCTTCATTGTGCAGTTGCAATTCGCAGGGCAGGGTGAGTGGCGCGAGGCCACGGAACGAAAACCGGTGGGGCGATGTTTTCAACGCACCCGCCGCCAGATTCAGAAGCAGCGTGGCCTGCAATGGGCCATGCACAACAAGTCCGGAATAGGCTTCGGTTTCGGTGGCGTAGACGTAATCATAGTGAATGCGATGGGCATTGAACGTCAGCGCCGAATAGCGAAACAGAAGAACAGGATCCGGTGTCAGCGTCGATCTAAGCGTGTTGGGGTCACCCGCGTCAGCTGCGCTCTCGCCCGTGCGGGGGGTGGAAATCTCACGATAAACGATCGTTTGCTGCTCCCGGATACAAAGCCGGTTGCCACTCAGATACTCATGTTCGACGGTCACAAAGACCAATGGTCCACTACGGCCCTGCTTGGCCACAATATTCCTGATCGAAGAGCGTCGGGTGATGGTTTCGCCGATTTTCAGCGGCGCGATATGCGTAACATCGCCGCCAGCCCACATGCGGGCGGGCAGCAGAACAGGGGGCAGAAATCCACCCCTCGCGGCGTGGCCGTCTTCTGACAGGGCGGCAGCTGGCACGGTATCAAGGGCAAGGCACCAATGAACCCCCAGCGGGACATCGCCGGCTTCGTCCCAAAGATGCGGACCGAGCGTGGCGCGGAATTTGTCGATCAGCCCCTGCGTCAGAACATCTTCCTTGGTCTCGGTGCGTCCCAGCCAGGGCGCCAGCGCGTCAAGGTCGATCTCACCCATGTTTCTGGCCTCAGAAGGATCGGGGCATGCCGAGGATATGTTCGCCGACATAGGAGAGGATCAGGTTGGTCGAGATCGGGGCGACCTGATAGAGGCGCGCCTCGCGAAACTTGCGCTCAACATCGTACTCCCGTGCGAAACCGAAGCCGCCGTGGGTCTGGATGCAGGCATTGGCCGCTTCCCAGCTGGCTTCCGAAGCCAGCAGCTTGGCCATGTTCGCCTGTGCACCACAATCCAGTCCGGCATCGAACCGCCTGCAGGCTTCAAAGCGCATCAGATTGGCGGCCTCGATGTTCACATAGGACCTGGCGATAGGGAATTGCACACCTTGGTTCTGGCCGATGGGACGGTCAAAGACCACGCGGTCGCCGGCATAGGCGCGGGCCTTGTCAACGAACCAGTATCCATCACCGATGCATTCCGCCGCAATCAGGGTCCGTTCGGCGTTCAGCCCGTCAAGAATATGGTAAAACCCGCGCCCCTCGGTGCCGATCAGGTTCTCGGCGGGGATTTCCAGGTTGTCGAAAAACACTTCATTGGTTTCGTGGCCGGGCATGTTGGCGATGGGGCGGACCTCCATCCCGTTGCCGATTGCCTCTTTCAGATCGACCATAAAGATCGACAGGCCCTGCGACTTTTTCTTGACCTCGCTCAGCGGCGTAGTGCGGGCCAGCAAGATCATCAGGTCAGAATGCTGGATACGGCTGATCCAGACCTTCTGGCCATTGATCTCATACCGGTCACCCTTCTTGACTGCGATGGTCTTCAGTTTGGTGGTGTCGGTCCCGGTTGTCGGTTCGGTCACGGCCATGGATTGCAGGCGCAACGCGCCGCTGGCAATACCGGGCAGGTATGTCTGCTTTTGCTCATCCGAACCATGCCGCAGCAGCGTGCCCATGTTATACATCTGCCCGTGGCAATGGCCCGCGTTTCCGCCGCAGCGGTTCACCTCCTCCATGATGATCGAGGCTTCGGTCAACCCCAGACCCGAGCCACCGTATTCCTCTGGGATCATCGCGGCAAGCCAGCCCTCGCGGGTCAGCGCATCGACGAATTCCTCGGGGTAGGTTTCGTCTTCGCCGAACTTGCGATGATACTCTGGCGGAAACTGCGCGCAAAGTGCGCGCAAGGCATCGCGCAGATCGGTGTGAGTGTCTGGGGCTGACGTCTGCATCGTTCAAGCCGCTCCCGGGCCGGAGGTTTCGAGGATTTCCTCTTCGGCGCGCTGCCACAATTCATAGGAGATCGGGTTTTCGCTCTCTTCGAGGATATGACCGACCAGGCCGATGGCGCGCGCCATGACGCCAAAGCCCCGCACGATCTTCCAGGGAAAGCCGAATTCACAGCAGATCGCTCCGATCGCACCAGTGGCGTTAATCGGCAGCATCTTACCCGATTTTTCTTCGGCAACGGCCTGAATTTTCTGGATCAACTCGATGTATTCACCGGACTTGCCGTTCTCGGCAGCGATCTGGAACAGGCGCGGGGTGCGCGGATCGACCGGTTTGTGCACCGGATGTCCGAGCCCCGGCACGATCATCTTGCGGGCGCGGAATTTTTCTACCGTCTCGACGGCCAGCGCATCCAGATCGACACCGGTGCCCAACTTGTCCTGTGGCAGTGCCTCGTAAAGCATTTTCGAGGCACCTTCCATAGAACCGACAAAGACGGTGCCCAGCCCACACAAGCCAGCCGCCACAGCCGCCTGAAGCGATTCCGGCGCCCCCATATAGGTCATCCGCGCCGCCAGGGCCGAGGGCGTGATACCATGTTCGACCAGGGTAATGACGATGGCGTTGAACACCCGGCTTTCCTCGGGTGTGGCCTTGCGGCCCGTCAGTTGCAGGAACGCCAGATCGCCGAGGTTCATGTGGCCCAGGATCTCGTTGGGCAGGTCGAGGCCACGCACGCTGATCTTGTCAGGGGTGCTCCAGGCAATGCTGGAGCTGATTTTTTCTTTGCGTTTTCCCATTAGACCGGATCCCATGAAAAGACATCCGCCGAAACTTCGAGCGGCGTGAACTGCGATTTGAGCGCGGGAATGGCGCGATCGGCGATTTCATCGGCGGTCCAGCCATCACCGGAATGAACCGACCGCACCGGGCGGGGCTGGTTGAACAGGAAGATCTCGTTCTTGCGAACCGCAAAGATCTGTCCTGACACGTCAGCCGCGCGGTCGCTCATCAGGAAACAGGCCATCGGTGCAACCTTGGCCGGTGTCATCTCCTTGATCTTTTCGACCCGTGCCACCTGTTCCGGGGTGTCTGTCTTGATCGACGAGATCATCCGGCTCCAGGCGAAGGGCGCGATGCAGTTTGACCGCACGTTCCAGCGCTTGAGATCAAGCGCAACAGATTTTGAGAAGGCCGCGATGCCCAGCTTCGCGGCAGAGTAGTTCGCCTGGGCAAAATTGCCGATCAGCCCCGAGGTCGAGGTCATGTGCACGAGCGCGCCGCTTTCCTGTTCGCGGAAATAGTCGGCGGCCGCGCGGCTGGTATTGAAGGCACCATAAAGATGGACCTTCACCACCGCGTCGAAATCCTCATAGGTCATCTTGTGGAAGTAACCGTCGCGCAGAATGCCGGCGTTGTTTACCACCGCGTCGATGCGACCGAATTCCTTGACCCCGGCTTCGATCATCGCGCGCGCGGCATCGGGATCGGTGACAGAGCCGCCATCGGCAATGGCATCGCCCCCAGCGGCCCTGATCTCTTCGACGACTTTCTGCGCCGCAGTTTCTGTCTGACCGGTGCCTTTCAGGGATGCGCCCAGATCATTGACCACCACGGCGGCGCCTTCGGTAGCTGCCATCAAGGCGATATCACGCCCGATCCCACCGCCGGCCCCGGTGACCAGAACGACCTTTCCGTCAAGTGCTTTTGTCATCTTCTTGCTCCCTCAGAGTGACTTGCGGTATTTGTCCAACCCGCCGGTGTGCATGACCCGGCCCATGAGCGGCACACCGATGATCTCTTCTGCTTTGACCGCCGCTGCGATCAGCTTGTCCAGATCAATGCCGGTTTCGATGCCGAGCTCGTGACACAGGAACACTGCATCCTCGGTGCAGACATTTCCTGCGGCGCGCGCGTGGCCGTGGCCCGCGAAAGGACAGCCGCCAAGACCGGCGACGGAGCTTTCGAACATGTCCACGCCCATCGACAGGGCCGCATAAACGTTGGCGATCCCCAGCCCACGTGTGTCATGGATGTGCATACCGATGCGCGCCTCGGGCGCCAATTCGCGCAGGGCGCCGATCATCCGTTTGACCGCCTCGGGGTTTCCCCAACCCATGGTGTCGGCGACCACGAGGATCGGCACGGGGATGTTCTCTTCTTCGCATAGCTGAAGGATAAAGCGGAAATCGTCCAAGATGCGTTCTTGGGGGATGGGGCCCTCGAGGTTGCAGCCGAAAGCGGTCATCACATAGGCCGCGTCGACGGTATATCCCTCTTCCTTGTAAAGACGGACCCAGTCACGTTGTTTTTCCCGCATCTCGGCCGAGGAACAATTGTTGTTCGATTGGGCGAATGCTTCGGAAGGATAGAACAGCAGACGCGGGTCGATATCGACCTCATGCGCGGTCAGGGCCTTGCGAAACCCTTTGTCGTTCAGCCACAGCGATGTGTAGTTCACGCCCGGTTTGCGCTTGATACGCTGGAACAACTCGCCGGTGTCCGCCATCTGAGGAACGTATTTCGGGCTGACAAAGCTGCCGACCTGAATGCGTTTCAAGCCGGTTTCGCTGAGCATGTCGATCAGTTCGATCCGCTCTTCGATCGGGTAAATCTTCTTTTCGATCTGAAAACCCTCACGCGGGCCTTCTTCACGAAATTCTACGAATTTGGGAAAGTCGCTCATTTCATCACTCCTCGGATGGCAGGATCTCGGCGATGACCTGGCCGCGATCGACCATGTCCCCATTCGAGACGGATATATTGCTGGCGATCCCGGCCGCGGCCGCCCGGATCGAGATTTCGAGTTTCATGGATTCCATGACCGCGACCACGTCGCCTTCGGCCACGCTCTGACCATCGGAGACCTTGATTTCGACAATCATGCCGGTCAGCGGAGAGGTCACGGCGCGATCCGCCGCGGCATCGCCGCCGGCAAAGGCAAGGGGCGCGGCGGGCCGAAAGACCAGGCGGCCTTCGGGCGTATCCAGTTCGATCACGCCCGCGTGCAGGCGCGCGTCGATCAGATGGACGGTGTCGCCTTCGCCGACACGCCAACGGCCCGGGGTCAGTTCACGTGCCGACAGTATCAGCGCCTCGCCTTTCTCCGAATGGATGGTGTACTTGGCACCCGGTTTGACTGGACTGACGCGCAGTTCTTCGGATACCTCGTCAGAATCGGTAAGCGTCACGCGCTGCCCCGCTTCAATCGCATCGCCGCCCAGTCCAAGCCGCCAGCCGGTAAAGGCATCACGGTTGGTCCAGGGATTGGCGTCTGTGTCGCTGCGCGACTGGGTCACGAAGAGAATGGCAGCGGTCGCCTTCCACAGATCTGGGCGGGTCAGGCCGGGTGCCTGTGTCAGCTCATCCAGCCTGCCGTCGATCCAGCGGGTATGCACCTGCATCCGTTCGAATTCATGGTTTCGCGCCAGCGCCGTTAGAAAGGCGCGATTGGTCTCGACACCTTCGACCGCGACATGATCAAGCGCCGTGGCCAGACGTGCCAATGCGGTTTCCCGGTCGGGCGCGTGCACGATCAGCTTGGCGATCATCGGGTCGTAGTAGGGCGTGACGGCATCGCCTTCTTCGACGCCGCTGTCGATGCGCAGGCCCGATGGCAGGCTGAGCGTGGAGAGCGTGCCCGTCGACGGGGCGAATTGCATCGCCGGATCTTCGGCGTAAAGCCGCGCCTCGACCGCGTGGCCGTTGATCGTCAGATCGTCCTGCACCAGTCCAAGGCCCGCGCCTTCGGCAATCCGCAGGTGAAGCGCGACAAGGTCCAGCCCGGTGATCGCTTCGGTGACGGGATGTTCCACCTGAATGCGCGGGTTCACCTCAAGGAAGAAATACTCGCCACCCGCGACCAGAAATTCGACCGTGCCCAGCCCGCGATAGTCCAGCGTTTCGCCCAAGCGCACCGCGTCGCGTGCGATGTCGTCCAGAAGCGTTCGGGGCAGACCCCAGGCCGGGGCTTCCTCGATGACCTTCTGGTGGCGGCGCTGAAGCGTGCAATCGCGTTCGAACAGATGCACCACATGGCCCTTGCCGTCACCTGCGATCTGCACTTCAACATGGCGCGCCTCGGGCAGGAAACGCTCCAACAGCAGCCCTTCGGAGCCGAAGGTGGATTTTGCTTCGCGCAGCGCGCCTTCGATGTCCTCGACCAGCGTGGTCTCGTCAGTGACGAGCCGTTGTCCGCGCCCACCACCGCCGCCGACCGCCTTGAGCAGCACCGGCAGGCCCATTTGGCGCACCTCCTCGGCAATCTGCTCGGGATCGGACCGCGCACCTTCGGCGCCCGAAATCACCGGGACGCTGGCCGCCACGGCGGCCTCTTTGGCGCTGGCCTTGTCGCCGAAACGTTCAAGCGTTTCCGGCGTCGGCCCCATGAAGATCATGCCGGCGGCTTCGACCGAACGAGCAAAATCGGGGTTTTCGGCCAGAAAGCCATAACCGGGATGGATCGCATCCGCGCCCACTGATTGCGCAGCGGCAATCACCGCGTCGATTTTCAGATAGCTCTCGGATGCAGGCCCGGCACCGATACAGACAGATTTGCCGATCTCGCGGACATGCAGGGCATTGGCATCGGCCTGCGAATGCACGCCGACAGGGGTGATACCGCTGGCCCGCGCGGTGCGCGCGATCCGGCAGGCAATTTCGCCGCGGTTGGCGATCAGAAGCGTTTTGATTTTCACGGTTCGCTCCTCACATCCTGAACACGCCGAAGTTGGTATCGACCTTGGGTCTGCGCGATGTCACATCCAGCATCAGCGCCATGACGTCACGGGTCTCACAGGGCTCGATCACGCTGTCGATCCAAAGGTTGGAAGCAAAATTATAGGCTCCCTGAAAATCTTCGTATTCCTTGCGGATCGGTGCCTTGAAGGCTTCCTCCTCCTCGGGGGTCCAGCTTTTGCCTTCGCGTTCGTTGATCTGCGCGCGGACCTGAGCCAGCACGCTGGCGGCCTGTTCCGGCCCCATGATTGCCGACCGTCCCGTCGGCCAGGCGAACATTGCGTCCGGCTGGAACGGGCGGCCCAGCATCGCCAGGTATCCGGCCCCGTAAGAGCCACCGGTGATGATTGTGAATTTCGGCACCCGGGCCGAAGACATGGCCGTGATCATCTTGGCGCCAGCCTTGGCAATGCCCATCTGCTCGACCTCGCGGCCCACCATGAAGCCGTTCACATCGGCCAGGAACAGCAGCGGAATATCACGCTGGACGCAGAGATTGATGAAATGCGTCGCCTTCAGCGCGGCTTCGACGAAAAGCACGCCTGTATTGGCGATGATCCCGACCTCGTGGCCGTGGATGCGCCCCCAGCCGGTCATGATCGTGTCGCCATAAAGCGGCTTGAATTCGTGAAAATCGCTCTCATCGACCAACCGAGCCACGATTTCGCGGTTGTCGGTCGGCACCTTGGGGTCGCGGCTGATGAGCCCATAAATCTCTTCGACCGGGTAGGCGGGCGCACGGGGCGTTTCGGGCGTCTTGCGGGGTTGGGGTTTTTCGCCAAGATGGCTGACAATTTCGCGCGTGATGGCCAGAGCGTGGGCGTCATCTTCGGCCAAATGGTCGGTCACACCGGAAACGGACGAATGCATCTTGCCGCCACCCAGTTCTTCGGCTTCGACCTTTTCGCCGGTTGCGGCAAAGGTCAATTCCGGTCCGCCCAGATACATAAAGCCCTGACCGCGCACGATCACCACTTCGTCACAGAGCGCGGGGATATAGGCACCACCCGCGGTGCAGGGCCCCATGACCACGGCGATTTGCGGCACACCATCGCCAGACATGCCGATCTGTTGGTGAAAGATGGAGCCGAACTGGCCTTCGTCGGGGAAAAGGTTGGCCTGGTCGGGCAGGAAGGCACCGCCGGAGTCCACGAGGGTGATGACGGGCAGGCGGTTTTTCCAGGCAATTTTCTGTGCCCGGACGTGTTTGCGGCAGGTGATCCCGAAATAGGTGCCGCCCTTTACGGTGGCATCATTGGCGATGATCATGCACTGACGGCCTTCGATCACGCCAATACCGGTAATGATGCCGGCGCCGGGTGGAACTCCCTTGTGCATATTCAGTCCGGCCAACTCGCCGAGTTCCAGAAATGGTGTGCCCGGGTCGATCAGCCGTTCGATCCGTTCGCGCGGCAGGATTTTGCCTTTGTCCACATGACGTTTGCGCGCCATTTCGGGGCCGCCGACGCGCTGTAAGAGCCGGAGGGCATGTAGTTCATCGACCTTTTCGCGGTAAGACACGTCGTTGGCGCGGAAGTCGTCCGACCCGCTGTCGAGAAGGGATTTCATTCTAGTCATGGCAGGTCTGGATATTTCCTGAGAACGAAGGCGACCTTAGCGGCGCCAGGTTTTTCGAAAGTGTCGGCCGCAACCAGGTGAACGTCGGCCTTGAAGACCAAGGAGTCGCGAAGCCGCTGCTCAATTTTCTTTTTGAGGGTGACGTCATCGGCCGGATCGCGATCGGGGCCCCGTTCGACAATCACCGTCAGCGCGCCCTGCGTGGTATGGCCCTCGAAATCGGCCACGATGCGCATGACGCCGTTGGTGTCCGGCACCATTTCGGTAACGATGCTGTTGATCGCCGACGGGAAGACATTGGCCCCGCGCACGATCAGCATGTCGTCGGTGCGGCCGGTGCAGCGGATCTTCGGTCCGGTGCGGCCGCAGGAGCATTCGGTATCGATCACTTCGATATAATCGCCTGACCGGAACCGCACGAGCGGGCTCGCCTGGCGGCCGAGCGCGGTATAGACCATCTCGCCTTCTGCGCCTTTTTTCCAGGGAATGATCCTGCCGCTCTCCGGGTCGAGCAGCTCGGTCAGGACATAATCCATGTTGACCATGTGCATACCCGACTGGGCGTCGCACTCGGCCCAGTATGTCACGCCCAGATCGGTGCCGCCCAGCATCTCGGTGCATTTCGCACCCCAGGCCTTTTCGATCTTTGCCCGAATTGCGGGAATGCCGCCGCCGGGTTCGCCGCCGACGATCACGCGCTCGATACCCAGTTCGCTGGCCTTGCAGCCAAGTACCTCGGGAGCCTTTTCGGCCAGGTGCAGAACGAAATTCGGAGCACCAACGATGCAGCGCGGGCGCGTATCCGCGCAGGCACGCAGCAGCCGTTCGGCACCGCCATCCGCCCCCACCGGCACATCGATCGCGCCCATATACTGCAACCCCTGCATCACGGGGATGCCGCCGACAAAGCCCTTGGCCAGCGAAAACGCGTGCAACACCATGTCGCCGGGGCGCACGCCATTGGCAAAGAAGCAGCGCGCTGTCATCTCGTGCCACATCTCGGCGTCGGATTCTGTCAGGGCCACATATGAGGGGCTGCCGGTCGTGCCCGACGAGGCCTGCATCTGGATGATGTCCGACATGGGCGCGGCACGGTGCTTGCCAAAGGGCGGCTCGGCAGCGAGGCTTTCGCGGATCTCGGTCTTGTAGGTATAGGGCAGTTTTTGCAGGTCTTCGATGGTGCGGATATCGTCGAAGTCCACACCGGCCTCGGCGAACTTTTCCTGATAGAAGGTCGAGTTCGCCTTGAGATACGCCATCTGATCGCGCAGCCGCTCTTCCTGAATACGGCGCACCTCGTCGAGCGGTGTGCCCTCGATCGTGTGCCAGAAGCGATCATTTACCTTGTCGGCGGCATCCTGCCGCCTGAAGCGCATTCCAAATTGCATGTCGTTCTCCATGTCGGGCAGAGCGATCAATAAGACCGCGGCAGACCCATGACCTTTTCGCCGATGAAGCTGAGGCACAGCTCGCGGTTCACCGGCGCCGTGCGCAACAAGCGCACCAGCGGGTACATCTCGTATAGTCCCGTATCCTCGGTGAAGCCCGATCCGCCATGCGCCTGCAGCGCGGCGTCCACCGCTTCGATCCCGGCTTCGGCGGCGGCGTATTTTGCCATGTTTGACGACGCCCCTGCCGGCAGTTTGTTGTCAAACTCCCAGGCCGCGCGACGGGTCATCAGGCTGGCCATCTCGACCGCTGTGTGCGCCTTGGCCATCGGGTGCTGCACGCCCTGATGCGCACCGATGGGTTGGCCGAACACATTGCGTTCGGAGGCATAGGCCACGCCCTTGTTCAGGGCGAACCGGCCGATGCCGCAGCACAGGGCGGCCAGGATGATGCGTTCGGGGTTGAGACTGTCGAACAGGATCGAGAACCCTTCGTCCACCTCGCCGACCACATCCTCCGGGCCCAGATCCACCTCGTCGAAGAACAGGGTCCACTGTTCCTCGGGCAGGGGGATCGAGATCTTCACCCGCTGCTTGTCGACGCCCTTTTTCTTCAGATCCACGGCGAACAGGGTAAAGCCGTCGGTCTTGCGGCTGACCTCGGTATGCGGCTTGGTTCGCGCCACGACTAAGCAATAGTCCGAGACCTCGGCGCCAGTGATAAAGGTCTTTTCGCCCGACAGGCTGAACCGGTTGCCCCGACGTTTGGCCAGCGTAGTGGCCTTCATCGTGTTCGACCCGGCGCCCGGTTCCGTGATCGCAAAACAGAACTGGATATCACCGCGGCAGGCCGCCGGCAGCAGCTCTTTCTTGTGGAATTCACTCCCGTGGCTGGCGATATGAGCCAGCGACATGGTCGGCCCGACCACCATCATCAAAAGCGGAATGCCGTGATTGGCGGTGCCTTCCATGAACAGCGCCATTTCGGTCATACCGAGGCCCGCGCCGCCGTATTCCTCGGGCACCATGATGCCGAGAAAACCGTCATCGGCAACCTGCTTGAACATATCGTGGGGAAACTCGTGCTTGCGCGCGTGTTCCAGCCAATAAGCATTGTCATATGTCTGCGCCAGCTGACCGCCATATTCGTAAATCTGGCGCTGTTCATCGTTCAGAGTGAATTCCATGTTTCGTCCTCAAGCCTTGAATTCGGGGGCGCGCCGGTTCTCGAATGCATCGAGCCCCTCGGCGACGTCATCGCTGGGCAGTGCGCGCACGGCGGCGTCACGC
This sequence comes from Pseudooceanicola aestuariicola, assembly GCF_045763785.1. Lineage (NCBI taxonomy): Bacteria > Pseudomonadati > Pseudomonadota > Alphaproteobacteria > Rhodobacterales > Paracoccaceae > Pseudooceanicola > Pseudooceanicola aestuariicola. Next base: position 55,108 of record NZ_JBJGSF010000006.1, read on the forward strand.
TCAAGCCGCATCTGCTGGTCGATGCCGAGATCTGCACCTTCGCGCGCCAGCCGCTTCATTTCCGCGATACCTGGGCGCGAGCGGGTCGCGATCTTTTCGCAATATTCCAGCGCGGCCTGGTGCAGATCCGCATCCGGTACGATGTAGTTGACCAGCCCGACCTCCTTGGCCTCGTCGGCTTTGAGCCAGCGCGCTGAGAACATCAGGTCAAGCGCCCGGCGCTGCCCCATCAACCGCGTCAGCCGCTGCGAGCCACCCCAACCGGGAATCAGCCCGAATTGCGCATGCTGATCGCCAAACTGGGCGCTTTCGGCCGCAAAGCACACGTCGCAGGCCAGCATCAGTTCGATCCCGCCGGCCAGACACAACCCCTGCACTGCGACTACGACAGGGAGGGAGGAGGTTTCGAGCGCACGCAGGTTTTTCATGCCAAAGGCGATGAAATGGTCCAGCGCGGCGGGATCGTTCAATTTACCTTTCACTTCCACCAGATCGGCACCGGTGCAAAAGTGCTTGCCCTGCGCCCGGATGAGGATCGCCCGAATAGCGGGGTTCGCCTCGAATTCCGCACGCGCGACAGAAATACGCTCATGCACCTCAAGTGACAGGCAATTGAATTTCTCGGGGCGGGCCAGTTCGATGATGCCGGTGTTGCCCTCGGAAGTGACGAGGATGGGGTCGCTCATTTCGAGGCTCCCTTCGCCTTCTTGTCATACTGCAGCGCCATGCGACCGACCTTCTCGCGGGCGATCACCAGCTTCTGGATCTGCGCGGTGCCGTCACCGATCTGCAAGCCGAGCACATCGTTGTAGCGCTGGTGGTGGGGCAGGTCGGTGGTGTAGCCGTAATGTCCGTGCAGGATCAGGCACTGGTGCAGGATCTCGCAGGCGGTTTTGGGCAGGTACCATTTGCACATGGCGGCCTGAGAGGTGTGGGGCAGGCCACGGTCGCGCAGGTCCAGCGTGTAATAGCAAAGCTGGCGCATCATGGTCAGTTGGGTCTCGGCCTCGGCCAAGGGAAAGCTGACACCCTGATACTGCACGATCGGGGCTCCGAATGCCTCGCGCTCCTGAACGTAGGCCCAGGTTTCATCCACCGACGCTTGCGCGGCCCCCAGGCACTCCAGCCCGATCAGTGCGCGGGAATAGTCGAAGCCCGCCATGATCGTGCCAAAGGCACGGTCCTGTTCCGCCATCATGTTTTCAGCCGGCACGTAAACATCGTCAAAGAAAACCGAGCCGCGCCCGACAGGCTTGGTGCCGATGTCGTCAAAATGGGTGCGCTTGATGCCTTCCTGGTTCAGATCGACGAAAAAGGCGCTGACCCCGCGTGAGCCGCCGTCAGGATCGCCGGTACGGGCAAAGACGACCGCCGCATCCGCCTGACTGGCAAAACTCATGGATGTCTTTTCACCGTTCAGCCGCCAGCCGTTGCCGGATTTCTCGGCCCTCAGAATCAGGTTCGCCGCATCCGAACCGCCGCGCGGCTCTGTCAGGCCCAGGCCAATGACCGCATCACCCGAAACAACCTTGGGCACCCATTCCGACGCGATGTCCTTGGAGGCATGTTTGGCAACCATTCCGCCCATGAGAGAGCCCAGAAGCTGCACGTAACTTGCGTTGAAATCGGCATAGGCGATCTCTTCGACGATCAGCCCTGACGTGACAGAGCTTTCGCCGAGACCCCCGAATTCCTCGGGCAGATCGGCCCCGATCAGCCCCAGTGCGCCCATCTCCTTGATCAGCGCACGGTCGAATGTATGGCCGCTGGCGCGTTCTTGATATGTGGGCGAAAGCCTTTCAGTTGCGAAGCGCTTTGCGGTCTCGCGAAACGCCTTCTGATCGTCTGTAGGCTGGAATTGCATCGGTGCTCCTCCTCGTGAGCGAAAATCTTCTTTCCAAAAATCTAACAAATGTTAGAATGTATATCAAGTGCAGTTTTGAGGAGGAGAACCAAAGTGAAAAATAGACCAGATGGAAGCTTTGAAACCATGCTCTCGCCCATCCGCGCAGGCCAGCATACATTGCGAAATCGTGTCATCATGGGGTCGATGCACACGCGGTTGGAAACCGAGCCTGACGGCATAGCTAAACAGATCGCTTTTTACTCTGAGCGGGCGCGGGGGGAGGCGGCGATTCTGGTCACCGGCGGGTTTTCGCCCAATGCCGAGGGCATATTCGATCCAGAAGGTCCGAGAATCGATGACCCGGAAGAAGCGCTTGACCTGCGCCCGATCTGCGAGGCGGTGCAGGCCGAAGGCAGCCTGATCTGCGCGCAACTCCTCCACGCCGGGCGCTATGCCAAGATCGAAGGGTGTGTGGCCCCGTCGCCGATCCGCGCCCCGATCAACCGTTTCATCCCGCGTGAAATGACCGAAGCCGACATTCTCCGTACCATCGAGGATTTTGCCGTGGCGGCCGCCAATGCGCTGGCCGCAGGCTTTGATGGCGTCGAGATCATGGGGTCCGAGGGATACCTGATCAACGAATTCACCGTCACCCACACCAACAAGCGCCAAGACGACTGGGGCGGCAGCGCCGCGAACCGCCACCGATTCCCGGTCGATATCGTGCGCGCGGTGCGCGAACGTTGCGGCCCCGACTTTCTGGTCATCTACCGGATTTCGGCGGCCGATCTGGTCGAGGGCGGCGCGCCCGCCGATGAAATTGCCGCACTGGCCCGCAAGATCGAGGCTGCGGGTGCGGATATCCTGAACACCGGCATCGGCTGGCATGAGGCCCGCGTGCCGACGATCGCCTACCCGGTGCCGCGCGGTGCCTGGCGCAAGGCGGCAGCCAACGTCAAAGCGGCGGTGTCGATCCCGGTAGTCGCCTCGAACCGGATCAACACACCCCAGCTTGCAGAAGACATACTTGCCTCTGGCGATGCGGACATGATCTCGATGGCGCGCCCGTTTCTGGCCGATCCGCATTTCGTGAAAAAGACGCGCGAGGGCCGCGCAGACGAGATCAACACCTGCATTGCCTGCAACCAGGCCTGCCTGGATTTCATTTTTTCGGACCGGCCGGTCGGATGTCTGGTCAATCCAAGGGCCGGGCGTGAAACGGAATTCCGGGATACGCCAACCGACACGCCAAAGAAAGTGGCCGTCGTTGGCGGTGGTGCCGCGGGCATGGCCACAGCCGCCGAGGCGGCACGGCTGGGCCACGATGTCACCCTGTTCGAAGCGCAGGACAAATTGGGCGGTCAGCTGAATCTGGCCCGCGCCGCACCAGGCAAGGACGAATTCGACGAAACCCTGCGGTATTATGCCGGTCAGATGCAGAAACACGGGGTCACGCAGCGTCTGGGACAGCGGGCAGAGGCGAGCGATCTTGAGGGATTTGACCATGTGGTCATCGCCACCGGGGTCACGCCGCGCATTCCCGACCTGCCGGGTATCGACCATCCCAGCGTCGCGACCTACGCCGAAATTCTGTCCGGTGACCGCGAGGCGGGCGACCGTGTCGTGGTGATGGGGGCGGGGGGCATCGGTCATGATGTGGCCGAGTTCCTAGTGACCAAACCCGCCGAGACCGCGAATTCCGACGTCTTTTGCGAAACCTGGGGAGTGGACCCCGAATTTGTCTCCTCGGGTGCCCTGGCGGGCGACCCTCTGGCACCGAAGCCGTCGCGCCGCAAGGTCGTCATGCTGCAGCGCAAGACCGCTAAACCGGGCGCGGGGCTTGGTGTTTCGACAGGGTGGATCCTGCGCAACGCGCTGCGCAAACATGGGGTCGAGGCAATGGGCGGGGTGACCTATGAACATATCGACGATGCGGGGCTGCACATCGTCGCGGACGGAAACCCGACGGTCATCGCAGCCGATACAATTGTGCTGTGCACCGGTCAGGAACCGGAACGGGCCCTGGCCAAAGAGGTTGTAGCGCGCGGCGTCCTGGTTACGATGATCGGCGGGGCAAAGGAGGCCGCCGAACTGGATGCGCTGCGCGCCATTGATGAGGGCGTGCGCCTGGCGCAGGATCTCTGAACCGAGGCTCGGGCAAGGGGGAAACTATGCTGACCGGCGTCATCCGCGCGGGGCGCGCTGATCTGTATTCGATCTTTCGAACCCGCGCACATGACTGCGCCCGCGCCCTCGCCATCGAGGACGGCAGCAGGAAACTGACCTATGCAGAACTGCTGGAGCGGGTCGATCGTCTGGCGGCTGTCTTTCTGGCACGAGGCGTGGCGCCCGGAGACAGGATCGCGATCCTGTCGCATAACCGCTCAGAATACCTGGAGGTCGAACTTGCAGCAGCGGGAATCGGCGCGATCGTCGCCTGTCTGAACTGGCGGCTTGCCCCCGATGAACTGCGGCACTGCATCGATCTGGTCGAGCCGGTTCTCGCGGTTGTCGAACCGGAACTTTCAGAAGCTTACCGCGCCGTCGCGTCGACACCCTGTCTAACCGTCGGGCCAGACCTGGAAACGGCCATTGCCGGGGTCGAGCCGGACCCGCGCACCGGAACCATGGTTGACGACCCCGAGGCCGGTCTGACGATCCTCTATACCTCGGGGACCACGGGCCTGCCCAAGGGGGCGCATATCAGCCACCGCGCGCATATCGCCCGATCCATGGTTTTTGCGGCCCAGCTGGCGCTGGATCCCGGCGACGGGTTCATCGCCTGGGCGCCGATGTTCCACATGGCCTCCACCGATCATGCGCTGGCAACGATCCTGCGGGGTGGGACCGTGGTGATGGTGGACGGGCTGCAGCCCGCCGTCATCAACGAGGCGCTGTCACGCCACAGGATCGGCTGGTTCGTGATGATGCCCGGGGCACTGGAGGCTTTTATTAACGAACGGCACGCCAACCCTTTGCCGCTGAAGGGGATCAAGGTTTGCGGCGCAATGGCTGATCTGGTGCCGCCGCATCAGATCGCGGAACTGACCGGTCTTCTGGACACGCCCTATCTGAATTCCTTCGGGGCGACCGAAACCGGCCTGCCGCCGGGAACCGCCGATCTGATCGCGCCGGGTGTGACCCCGGACCGGCTGTCCAAGCGCATCAGCGCCTTTTGCGAGGTGCGGCTGGTCGATCCCGACGACCGCGAAGTCCCCGATGGAACGCCGGGCGAAATGGCGCTTCGGGGTCCGACGCTGTTTTCCGGGTACTGGAACGCCGACGACACCAATGCCCGTGACTTTCGCAACGGCTTTTTCCACATGGGCGATCTGTTCCGGCGCAATGCGGACGGCACCGTCGACTTTGTGGATCGGGCGAAATACCTGATCAAGACCGGAGGTGAAAACGTCTATCCGGCGGAAATCGAACGTGTGCTTCTTTCTCATCCCGATGTGATCGATGCCGCCGTGGTAAGGGCCTTCGACGCGAAATGGGGGGAAAGCCCGGTGGCCTTTGTCGCCTGTGACGATGACGGGCCGGATGCCGAGGCGCTGCTGAACTTGTGCCGCGAAAGCCTCGCTGGCTATAAGCGACCACGCGAAATTCGCTTCATCGCGTTCGAGGATTTTCCCAGATCGACCAGCGGCAAGATCCAGCGGCATATCCTCGAAGCCCGGCTCGCAGATTAATTTTCGCTCTGACCCGATCGTCAGCCAGCCACGCCAGTTCGCCCCAATAGCGATAAAAGCGTTCTTATCCTCGTTGCCACGAGCTTCTTATCCCCGCCCTTTGGAGTAACCCCCTGAAAGTGATCCACCATCTGGGATAGATTGACCCGCGATTGATGCGCAGCCCTCTGTCGGACTACACGGCTAGGGTTTTCCGGGTGTTTGAGCTCAGGAGGATTCGTAGATCCCTGAGCCATTCATCAATGCGATCGGTGGTTTGTTCCCGGTTTCGCTGTGGGGGCAGCAGTAACCCTGCGCATCGCACGGACGGGCATGGACTGCCGGCAATTGCCGGTTGGGGCTGCTGCGGGCCTTCAAGGGAAAGTCGGCGACTATCCGATGTGCGGGACAAAGCGGACATTCGCCAAGCGACCTCAAACGTCCGGTTCTGTACTGCGGCCCGACAAAACGATATCAAGTGATCAGCGGTCAGCCGATCGCACCTGTGTAACTGTCTTCTTCGGCCCTCCTGTCTGCATGATCTGGGACAGGTAAGAATTGCGCCGTCTGATGAAGTCACGCAGAAGGGTCGGGTAATCTTCACTGACGGCATTCTTCACAGAAACCCGACGCTCCAGTTCATGTCGCCAGGCCCTTACACGGGCAAGCCCTGTGAAGACGCCAAACTCTCCGATGGTGTCAAAAACGTCGAAATAGCGGAAGACCGGGCCGAATACGACATCGACGAGGCTGAACCGGTGGCCATCGAACCATGGTCCCTCCCCAAGCTCCGCGTCCAGCCGAAGGAACTTTGCGCGGAGCGCCGCCACTTTTTCTTCCAACGCTTTCTCGTTCGGCGCCGAGTAGAACCCCGCAATGTCGTTCAAGACAGCAGATCCAAATTCAATCCAGGCACGGTGGCGGGCGCGATCAAGAGCGTCGTGCGGATGAAGCGCGTGGGGTTGTGTATCCTCAAGATATTCGAGGATAACCGCAGATTCGAAAATCGGCGTCCCGTCCACAACCAGGACAGGCGTCTTGCCCAGCGGAGATATGGCAAGAAACCAGTCGGGCTTGTTCGAAAGATCGATGTCAGTTCTCTCGAACGTGACACCTTTCTCAGTGAGCGAGATCGCCGCGCGCTGCACATATGGGCAGGCCGCATGGCTAATGAGGTGGAGGCTCATGTTGTCTCTCCCTCCATCTGCACGTTACCGGGCGCGAAGGAAGGGCTGAGGGCGAAACGGCCGTCGCCCAGAAGCCCTTGCACGATGGCAAGCAGCGTCAGATAGGCCGGGTATTCCCACCCGCCGTTCTCGTATCCGAACATCCAGCCGTTTCCGGAGTGAGCCCAGGTCGCTCCGGCCAGGATGGGCACGGTCGCCGACGCGACCCACCGCGCCTGTATGCCGAGGACCAAAAAGGCACCGGCAATCGCCTCGACTGCAAATACCATATAAGCAAACCAGCCGGGCAGCCCGATCGAAATGAAGAACTGCGCCGTTCCGGGAAGTGTGAAAATGAAGAGCTTGAGAAACAGGCTGTGCGCCAGGAACATGATACCGAGTGCTATACGGAGCAGGAATATCCCAAATTCTGTGAGGTGCGATTTTGACATGATATGATCCCATATGTCGATGCATTTGCATCTATATATAGCGCGTTACATGCGACGTCAAGGTTGATGCACTTGCATGCACATGATAGGTGCTGGATATGAACGAGATTGACCATGCTACTGAGGCCGCCTGGACAGCCCTCATGACTAAAAGCCGCGTTTTGCTTGAGGCTGTCGAATCGTCTCTGAAATCGGCAGGATACCCGCCACTTGCATGGTATGACGCGCTTCTCGAACTCGAGAAGGCAGGCCCGGACGGACTCCGTCCATTCGAACTCAAAGACCGGATATTGTTACCCCAATACGGTACATCGCGGTTGCTGGACCGCATGGTGAAAGCAGGGCTGGTGGACCGACGGGACTGCTCGGAAGATGGGCGAGGTCAAAACATTTCTATCTCTGAAAAGGGTAAATCTGTCAGGAGGGCGATGTGGCCGATCTATGAACGGGTTCTGTCGGAAAGGATCGGCGCAAAGCTGAAACCCAAAGACGCCGCTCAATTGGCCACGCTACTCTCAAGGCTCTGAAGTCTCGGTCGACTGACGCGAAACCTGTCTGTGACTTTCCACGCTAAGTGGCCTTGATTTTTTTCACGTTAATTGGCCGACAGTTGCCTATGTCGGTGTGCGAAGGGTATTTCGGGCTGTTTCGACGTCCTTTCGCATCCAACAGACTTCTGCGTGATCGTTGATACATCCCATGGCCGGCATGAATGCATATACGGTGGTCGGTCCCACGAATTTGAAGCCAAGCTTTCGTAGGTCTTTGGAAAGGGTCTCGGACGCTGTTGATTTGGACCGCATTTGTGGCAGTGCGTCGTCCTTGGCAGGTTCATATAGCCAGATGAATGCGGCGAAGGAGCCTTCCTCTTGGACGACCTCGAAAGTACGGCGAGCGTTGTTGATCACGGCTTCGATCTTGCCTCGATAGCGAACAATTCCTTCATCGGCAAGTAGGCGCTCAATGTCGTTGTCGTCAAAGTTCGCAACTCCCCGAAAGTCGAACCCGGCGAAGGCAGCACGAAAGTTCTCGCGCTTGGCCAGAATGGTGCGCCAGCTCAGCCCTGACTGGAAACTCCGGCGTGACGGCAGCCCATCGGCACCGTGGGCGTCCATCCGTTCCAATTACGGTTGCAGCATCAGGCCGCTGCCGCATAAACTTGAACAGAAACCGAACCAGATCCTCCGTTACGATACAGTCTCAGCTCTCCGAAAAACCCTGACGACGGACAATCGGCGACCGCACTGCTAAAAGCTAACATTACCGCTTGACAGGTCTGAACCTGCTGGCGGCGATCTGGATACCGCGCGCGCCTACGGGAAACGGTTGGCCGAGGTCGCGAGCCGCTGGAACAGCTGATCCAGCTGTCTGAATAATCGGCCCGGCCGCCCGGATCGGATGTGCTGCGGCCGGGTTGCGCTCAGTCCGCGACCCCCGCCCGCCCGATCAGCGCCATGAGCGTTCCGGTCATCGTTGCGACGAGCTTTTCATCCTGGCCCTTCACGGCATAGGCACGCGCCTCGCATATGGTCAGCGTCCTGCCTGGTTTCACCACGTCAGCGACGAAGCGAAACCGTTCGCCGTCCGCCGGGTTGAGTAGGTTGATCTTGAATTCGGCCGTCAACACTGCCGCGTCCGCTGGCATCAGCGAAAAGGCCGCGTATCCGCAGGCGCTGTCCAGCGCTGTCGACACGATTCCGGCATGCAAAAACCCATGCTGCTGGGTCAGTGCAACCTGATGTGCCATTTCCAGAACGATGCGGCCGGGTAACAACTCGGCAATGCTGATCCCCAACGTGTTCATCACCTTCTGGCGATCGAAACTGTTGCGCACGCGTGCGTCATAGTCGGGGTTTTTCGGTTTGAATTGTGTCATGGCGGGTCTTCCTCTTCGATTTCATTCGTCAATGACCAATCTTAGGCGGTCTTTGAGGCGCGTATCTTGTAGCGAAAGGTCAAAACGACGCGGAATAGACAGAGCGCGCAACGCGCCGGGCGGTTTGCCGGCGAAGATCCGGCAAGCGGCGGACAAGTGAGATTGATCGTAATATCCGGCGTCCAGCGCCAGATCGCTCAGCGGCAGGGTCTTTGACGCAAGCTGCCCGAGAGCCCGGCGAAAGCGTCGCAAGGTCGCAAGCCGCCGCCGCGACACGCCGGTTTCCGCCCGCACCTTTCGACGTTTGGTCCGGTCGCTGTAAGCTCCGGGTGGTGCGGCAAAGCGCAGGTCTCTCGCAAGGCCGTCAAGCACCGCGATGAGCGCAGGCAGGTCATCGTCCCCGGTCTGAACCCGGGCCAGTTCTGAGGCCAGCATGTCCAGCCCTTTGGAGTCGGGAAATCGCTGCGGTCGTGACGACAGTCGCAGCCCGGCCACGACACCCTGGAATGGCCTTGGGCGGGGCGAAAAATAGGGGCGCGGTTCTGCCAGCGATACGCGCCCGCCGCCGCTGTCGTCGCGCGTTACCGAAAGGGTAAAGAGGTCGGTTGCGAACCGCCCGCGTCCACCACCGCTCAGCACACCGGTATCGCGGAACACGAACAAATGGTCGATCTGTTTGGCCGCTTCCTCAGGCGGCGCCAGTTCGAGATAAAGCGGCGCCGCCATCAGGTTACTTGACGAAAGCATCCCGGTTCTCGGCGACGAAATCGGCAAATCGGCGCGCCGGGCGTCCCATCACATCGCTGACCGTGGTCTCGATGCCGGCAAGGTAGCCCTTGGGCGCGATGGAAGCCAATTCGACCATGGCTCTGGCGACCTCGTCCTGCATTCCGCCAGCCACCATGCCCGCCTTGGCATTTTCGGCCGGCAGGGGTGCGCAGGAGACAGTGCGCCCGGTCACCCTGGACAGGAGGGCGGCGATATCTTCTCCGGTAAGAGCTTCGGGCCCGGTCAGACCAAGAGCCTTGCCTTCGTAACCCGGAGCGGTCAGCGCCTCGGCGGCGACATCCGCGATGTCGCGGGCGTCGATCCAGGCCACGGGGCCGCCCAGATCGTCATAGTACACGGCGTCCTTTGCAATGTTACCGGCCTGCCACAGCAGGTTCTGCATGAAATAGGTCGGCTGGACAAAGGTCCAGTCAAGGCCGCTTTGCTTCAGCAGCTCCTGGGTTTCGGAATGCCACTTTCCAAAGGTCAGCCCCGCCTTGGGCGACGCGCCAAGCCCCGTGGCCACAACGATATGGCGCACGCCCGCGGCCTTGGCCGCCTCGATCACGTTCGCCTTCCACTGGCGCATGTTCAGATGGGCAGGCGTGACCAGGTATATCTTTTCTGCCCCGTCACAGGCCCGCGCCAGCGCGGCAGGGTCCGTGAAATCCGCGACGACCGCCTCGCATCCTTTGGCCTTTAGCGCGTCTAACTTTGAGAGGTCGCTGGTGACAGCGCGCACGGTCGCGCCTTTTGCCAGAAGCGTGTCGACGAGGGGCGCACCAGTCGTGCCCGTGGCTCCGAAAACAGTGATCATGACTTTTCCTTTTGCAGGTCTGCGATGGGCTGAATGGTTTCCGGGTTGCTGATCGACGACAGATCGCCTGGATCTTCACCGAGAAAGGCGGCGCGCACGACACGGCGCATGGTTTTCATGCTGCGGGTCTTGGGCAGCGCTTCGACAAAGTGGATCTCGCGCGGGCGGAAGGGTTTCGAGACGATCTCCCCGACACGATCCTTGAGCCGGTTCACGAGCTCCGCGTCCGGCGACACATTTGGTGCCGCCACGCAGACGCAGACGACAGCCACGCCCTTGATGTCATCAGGTGCCGCGATGGCCGCGGCGTCCACCACCTCTCCGGTTTCGGTCAGGGCCGCCTCGATCTCGGGCGGGCCGATGCGTTTGCCGGCGATGTTCAGCGTGTCGTCCGACCGGCCCAGGATATACCATGTCCCGTCCGGATCGCAGCGCACCCAGTCGCCGTGCCGCCAGAGGCCGGGGAAGGTGGACCAGTAGGTGTCAAGGTAGCGATCGCGGTCCCCCCTGATGGCCGGGGTCAGACCCAGAGGCGGCTGGGTCACGACCAGTTCGCCGACCTCGCCCGGTGCGGCTTCGCTGCCGTCCTGGCGCAGAACCTTGGCCCCGACACCCAGGGCCTGGGCCGAAAATCCGCCGGGCTTGAGCTCGTGCAGCACGGTCGAGGTCAGGATCGCGCCAAAAAGCTCGGTCCCGCCCGAGATGTTCAGCGGCACGGCGCGGCGGCGACAGATATGATCGAGCTGCCAGAGCCAGGCATCCTCGGTCCAGGGCTCGCCGGTCGAGGCGACGATGCGCAGGGACGACAAGTCGTAGCCCGACAAAGATTCAGTATCCTGCGTCATGAACTGCCGTACCAGGGTCGGGGCCACGCCGAGATGCGTGACCTCCATCTCGGACGCAAGACGCAGCAGCCTGAAGGGATCGCCGGGCATTGATGGTGCGCCCTCGGCCAGCACCAGAGTCGAACCGGACAAGAGCACCGATAAAAGGGTGAGCGGTCCCATGACCCACCCCATGTCGGTCATCCAGAGGTGCCGGTCATCCCGTTTCATGTCGAGGCAAAGCAGGAAATCGGCCGTGGCCTTGGCCTGCACGCCCAAATGGGTATGCACGACACCCTTGGGCCGCCCGGTGGTGCCCGATGTATAGGCGATGAGAAAGGTGTCATCGGCACTGACGGGAACGGCGGCAAACTCCGGACTGGCGCGGCCCACTGTTTCGGTCCAGTCCAGATCGCGGGCCGGATCGGCCACCGCATCGCCGAACCGTCGCAGGCTGATCACGGTATGAACCGATGGTACGTCGGTCAAAGCTTGGGCAAGGGTCGCTTCCATCCAGACCGGCTTGCCTCGCCGGGGTGTGGCATCCGCCGTCAACACCGCCACGGCATCCGCGTCGTTCAGGCGCGATACGATGGCATGGGGCGCAAAACCGGAAAACAGCGGCACCGCAACCGCGCCCAGCCGGGCAATACCCAGAAGCGCGGCCTCGATTTCGGGGATCATCGGCATATAGATGCCCACCGCCTGACCGGGCCTTACACCGCGCGTGGCAAGGGCCGAGGCGACGCGGGAGGCTTCGGCGGTAAGGTCGGAATAGGTCCAGCGGCGGCGGCTTCCGTCTTCGCCGACCCAGTCGATTGCGACCTTGTCGCCCAAGCCATCGGCAATTCGGGCGTCAAGACAGGTTTCCGTCAGATTCAAAGTACTCCCGACGGCCCACCGGATCGATTCGGGCCCTTCGGAGATATCTCGCAACCGGCTGTAGGGCCGCGCGAACCGTATCCCGGCATGGTCAATGATCTGCCCCAAGAACCAGTCTGGGTCTTCATTCGAACGGCGGACGAGTTCCTCGTAACTGTCAATGCCGCAGCCCCTCAGAAATGCGGTCAGCGTGCTTGTCCGCTGGATGTCAGAGCCTGGCTGAAACATTCGCAACCTTTCTAGAATGAAAAAGGGCCGCATATAAGGCGCGGCCAGTCGGGGAGGTAACTCTTGGCACGGTATGGCAGCAGCGCCTTGAGTCCGGCGCTGCTGCCAGCGTTTTAACCGTGCATGGACAGGCCGCCCGAAACCGAAATCACCTGGCCGGTAATGAACCCTGCGTCGTCCGACGACAGGAAGCAGATGATGCCAGGGTAATCCGTCGGCTGCGCAAGACGCTTCATCGGAATCGCCCGCTTGAGACCTTCGGCGATCTTTTGACCGGCCTCGCCCTCGGCAACCTGAGCGAACAGCGGCGTATCGGTCGGGCCGGGGGCGACCGCATTCAATTGAATACCTTTACGCGCCAGTTCGCGCGCTACGGTTTTGGTGAACGAGATGATGCCACCCTTGCAGGCCGAATACACGGCTTCGCCGGATGATCCGACGCGTCCGGCGTCGGACGCGATGTTGACCACACGGCCGCCGCCGTTCTTGACCATGCCCGGAAGCACCGCGTGATGCATATTCAGCGGACCGTAAAGATTTATGTCGATGACCTTTTTCCAAAGGTCGGGATCGGTGTCGAGGAACGGTTTGATCACGTCCCAGCCCGCGTTGTTCACCAGCACATCAATCGGTCCGCCGGATTCGAACTCGGCGACGGCCTTGTCGACCTGTGCGCGATCGGTGATATCCGCCTGAAATGCAGTCGCTTTTCCGCCGGATTCAGTGATTAGTTTGGCGGTTTCATCCGCTCCGGCTTTGTTCAGATCGAAAACGGCGACTTCGGCACCCTCCGCGCCGAACCGTTCGCAAACCGCTCGGCCAATGCCGCTCCCACCGCCGGTCACGACGACCCGTTTTCCACTCAACCCTCGCATGTGGAGGTCCTCCTCTTCCGTTGCACCTTGAAAAGAGCTTGATTCGACACTCTCTCCGATGTAATCTAACAGTTGTTAGATTAATTGCAATGGACAGCCTCATCTACGACAAGTATCGACACTGGATGGCACGACAGATTGAAGATACCAGGATAGTGAATGACGATCTAAGCATGTCGGAGAGGACCCGCGAAGCCATACTCGCTGCGGCCGCGCGACTTTTTCGGTATGAAGGCTATCACGCAACGACTATGCGCGACATCGCGCAGGAAGCTGGCATTGAGGCCGGCAGCATTTATTATCATTTTCAATCCAAGGACCAGATTCTGAGCGAAGTTCTCGATCTTGGCGTCCGTCAACTATATCAGGCGGTCAGTGAAATTGTTCGGTCGGCACCGACAAGTTCGGAGGATTTTCGCAAGACTTTCGGACTGCTGATTGAAACACATCTGACCTATCTCTTGACCGACAGCGACTTCACGTCAGCCAATATTCGGAACTATCCGATGTTGTCGGACGAAACACGCGCCCCGCATCGCGAATTGCGTGCATCATATGCAGGGGCCTGGGGCAAATTCCTGAATGACGCCAAACGCGCCGGCCACCTTCGAAGCGACATATCCACTGCTGTGATCCGCCAGTTCATCCTGAGTGCCATGAACTGGACCGTAGAATGGTACGATGTCGACAAGTATCCGGTGCGCATCCTCGCGGAACGAATGAGTAAGCTGATACTTGACGGAATGTGTCCACATCGCAAGGCGGGTACCGAAGGCTTGAAGCTGTGCCCCGCCACTCCCGCCAAAACCCCGGATCCCGACAGCAAGGCGGCTAAGACCCGTGCAGAAATTCTAAAGGCCGCAGCGCGCGTTCTGAGGGACAATGGCTACAAGGCGACCACGCTGAGAAAGATCGCGGAAGAAGCGGACATGAAAGCGGGCAGCGTCTATTACCATTTCAACTCCAAAGAAGCGATCGTTGACGAAGTTCTAAACGCCGGACTGAGGGACTTGCTATCAGGTGTCGAAGCCGCCGTTCGGAAATTCGATGCCCCGTACGATCATCACGCCAAGATAGCGACTGCAATCTGGGCGCACCTGGATTTCCTCTTCAAGGCAAGTGAATTCACCTCGGCGAATATCAGAAGCTATGGAATGCTCCCCAATCATTTCAGGGAGAGGCACAGGGGTATTCGCCATGAGTATGGAAAACTCTGGAATCGGATACTCCGTGAAGCTCAGGACGACGGTGCCATACGGTCGGATATCAAGATCGTCCCCTTGCGCCAGGTGATGTTGGGTGCCTTAAACTGGACGGTGGAATGGTTCGACCCGAACAAGGCAGGAGTGGAAGGATATCTATCACTGCCTGAATTCTCCAGCATGCTCATCTATCTGTTACTGGAAGGCATTTGTAACCGGGAAGCGGCCCCGTCCACAGGACAAGGTAGCCCTGAAAGCGGTTGCCCCGGTCAGACCAGAAGGAAGTGATACAGCCCTTCGGCAACCGCCTTTTCCCGATCCGTCTGCCAGCTGAGCACGCTGACGCTTGCCATCCGCTTGCCTTTGCGCGTGACGTTAGCGCGCGCAAAAAGCGGTCCCTTCACACCGGGTCTGAGGTAATCGACGGTCAGGTTGATCGGCTTGGCCGGAACGTCGGCGAAATCGGGCTGTACCGCGATGGCGGCAGTGGCCTCCATAAAACTCGCGATTATGCCGCCATGGTAGTACTCCATGATCGGGTTACCGATATGGGGGTCATCAAAGGTCATCTCCGCCTCAGCATGGAGACTGTCTAGACTTCTGACCTCAAAGTTGAGAAATCGGAAGAACGGCACCCGGGAAACATTGGCATTGACAGTTTGCACGTCCATCACGAGGTTTTTCCTTTTGTC
This sequence comes from Pseudooceanicola aestuariicola, assembly GCF_045763785.1. Taxonomy (NCBI): domain Bacteria; kingdom Pseudomonadati; phylum Pseudomonadota; class Alphaproteobacteria; order Rhodobacterales; family Paracoccaceae; genus Pseudooceanicola; species Pseudooceanicola aestuariicola. The sequence goes on from NZ_JBJGSF010000006.1 coordinate 70,407, forward strand.
ATTGCGTCAAACAGGCTGGTTTCGCCGCGCGTCAATGCAAACGAGGCGGTTCCCCTGGCTATTTCAGCATCCTCATGGCCCGCGAACCAGACGCTGCCGGAATTGAAGGCGATGTGGCGGGTCTTGCGAAAACAATGCGCTTGAACGATGACATCCGCGCGCGAACGGGCCGGGCGCAGGTAATCAACTCTGAGGTCAAGAGTGGCCATGGTACTGACGCCTTCGATGGCAACAAAGTTCGCCAGTCCAAAGACACTGTCCAGAAGTGCCGTCAGGATACCACCGTGGAGCAGCGATTGTTCCGCATCGACGCAAAAGTCCGGATTGAACGGCATCCGAACCCGAACACGTTCGGTCGAGACCTCTTCGATCTCAAGCGCCATATGCGTTATCAGACCCTTGCCGCGCGCATTCCACATCTGCGCGATTTGCTCCATCTTCTTTTGGGTGATGTCTGACATGCGATCTTTCCTTTAACGCCCCGTGAAATTGGGTTTTCGTTTTTCGACGAACGCAGCAACCGCCTCGTGGTGGTCTTCGGTCTGATGCATGAGCGCCTGATAGGCCGCCGCGGAATTCAGAAAATCCGGCAGGTCCATCCGTTCGGCATTGCGCATCAGACGCTTGGCGACCCGCACCGCGCGCGGCGGTTTCGCGGCGATGACAGCGGCCCGTTCGCGGGCCCGTTCCATCAATTTTTCATGAGGCACAAGTTCAAGCACCATACCAAGCTCCAGCGCTTCCTTGGCCTCGACCATGCGCCCTGAGAAGGTCAGATCGGCGGCCTTCTGGTGGCCCAGACGACGCAACAGGAACCAGCTGCCCGCATCGCCCGGAATGATTCCGAGATTCAGAAACACTTCGCCGAACCTTGCTTTTTCCGACGCGATGCGCATGTCGCACATCATGGTCAGGTCGCACCCCGCGCCCACCGCCGGGCCGTTGACTGCGGCGATGGTCGGAATATCCATGTTGTAGAGCGCAAGCGGCAGCCGCTGCACCCCATCAACATAGCTCTGCGCCGCCGCCAGCGGCTCCTTGCGGAACACGCTGTCGGGATCGTTCATTTCCTTGATGTCGCCGCCGGCACAAAAGGCCGGGTCGGCGCCGGTCAGGATCATCACGCTGACCTGAGGATCGGCCTGCACCTTGGCGAAGGTCTCCAGAAGGGCAGCGATCATGTCGTTTCCGGTGACCGGGTTGCGCCGCTCGGGATCGTTCAGCGTAACCGTGGCGATCCTGCCGGAAATCTCCAGAAGGACTGGGTGTTTACTCATTCTTGCCATCTCCCCGTTCGCGTTTCTCGAACATCGCGGGGTTGATCATGTCCCGCGCGTCATGACCCATATGCAAGGTCTCACCGCCGTCTACATAAATGTCTTCTCCGGTGATGAAACCGCCAAGTTTCGAGGCCAGGAAAATGATCGTGCCTGCGATGTCCTCGGCCGCCCCCATCCGGTTTAGCACCGAGCGGTTCAGCTTTTTCCACTGTTCCGGCGGAATCGGATAGCGGCCAAGCGCATCGGTCTTGATCGTGCCCGGCGCGACACAGTTCAGCCGGATGCCGTACTCGCCCCATTCGGCGGCCAGCGTTTTCATCATGCCCGTTACACCGGCGCGGGCGGCGACGGTGTGTGTAAAGCCGGTAAGCGCGGTGCGCGCCGAGATGGCGGTGACAAACACAACCGATCCACCATTGTCGTACATGAAGTGATCCGCCGCTGCCCGGGTCATCTGCCAAGACCCGATCAGGTTGTTGCGGATCACGGCTTCGAAGCCCTTGTTGGTGATATCGCGGGCGGCCGCGATATACTGGCCGCCGGCATTGTTCACCAAAACATCCAACTGCCCATAGTGGTCCTTGATCCGCCCCATCGCAGCTTCGATACTGTCTTCGTCGCGGGTGTCTCCGGGCACGACAAAGGCCTCGCCCCCCGCCGCCCGGATCATTTCGGCGGTCTCTTCCAGCGGCTCTTCGCGGCGCGCGAACAGCGCAAGCCTGGCCCCGCAAGCGGCCATTTCGATCGCCGTCGCCCGGCCCATTCCAGATCCGGACCCCGTGACCAGGGCAACCTGGCCCGCCATGAGATCCGACGCGTAACGCCTTGATTTCGCTTCGCTCATGTTCCGCCCCTAATTCTTCAGCAATTCGCCAGAAATGATGAGTTTGCGAACCTCCTGGGTGCCTGCGCCGACCTCAAGCACGCGACCGGTCCGGTACAGCCGGTTCACTTCTGTATCACGCATGTAACCCGAGCCGCCGTGAATCTGGACAGCTTTGTCCAGCACGAAGGATGTCGCCTCAGCGGCCTTGTAGATCGCCGCAGCGGTGAGCTTGTGGATTTCGCCGCGCCCGCCTTCGCCCTCTTCGAGGCCTTCACACATGGCAGCGGTGCGCAAGGACAGGCTCCGCGCGGCCTCGATCTGCGTATACATGTCGGCCAGCATCGCCTGAACCATCTGAAAACTGGCGATCGGTTTGCCGAATTGCTGGCGTGTCTTGGCGTAGTCGATGGAAATATCCAGCGCCCGCTGCGCAATGCCCAGAGCGTTGAAACAGACGATGGCACGTTCCAGATCAAGTCCGGACATGGTAACGGCAACCCCGCCATCCAGCTTGCCGACCATGTTTCTGGCCGGAACACGGCAATCTTCGAATACCAGTTCGCCCGTCGGCGAGCCGCGGAATCCCATCTTGTTGAGCTTCTGCGCCACCTTGAAACCGGGCGTGTCGGTTTCCACGATAAAGGCGGAAATGCCCTTGGCCCCTTTTTCGGGCGATGTCTTGGCATAGACCAGCACCAGATCGGCAATCGGCCCATTGGTGATGTAGATCTTGGCGCCGTTCAGGATGTAGTCGTCGGCATCCTTTTTGGCCGTGGTCCGCATCGAGCCAAGCGCATCAGACCCCGCGCCGGGTTCGGTCAGACCCAGGGCGCCGATCAGCGTTCCGTTGCACAGACCTGGCAGGTATTTTCGGCGCAGATCGTCATTGGCGTTGCGATAGATGTTGTTGACGCACAAATTGTCATGCGCCACATGAGTCAGCCCAATCGCGGCAGAGGCCCGCGACAGCTGTTCGGTGATGATGCAGGCCGAGGTGAAATCCAAACCAGCGCCGCCGAATTCCGGCGGCACGTTCAGTCCCAGATAGCCCATTTCGCCCAGCTTGGGGAAAACCGAAGACGGCAGGTCATCAGTATCGTCCATTTCCGCATTCAGATGGTGGAATTCGGACATGAAGAACTTGCCGGCCTGATCGGCCAGGGCCTGCTGTTCGTCCGTCATGAAATGTGTTGGCAGAGCGGTGTCGTTGCGCAGTTGCTTGTTCATTGTCTCGTCCCCCTCAGGCGCGCAAAAGTTCTTCGGCAATGATGATCTTGCGGACTTCGCTTGTTCCCGCGCCGATCTCCAACAATTTGTTGGCGCGGAACAGCCGGTTGATCTCGGTGTCCTGCATGTAGCCAGAGCCACCATGAATATGACAGGCTTCGGTCACCGCCTTGTTGAATGCCTCGCCTGCGTAAAGACAGGCCGCCGCGGTCAGTTTGTGGATTTCGCCACGGCCCCCGGCCCCTTTTGGTAGGCCCGTACAGGCGGCCAGTGCCCGATAACCGAATGCGCGCGCGGTTTCGACCTCGGTGTAGATCTCGGCCAGTTTCGACTGCATCATCTGGAAACTTGCAATCGGTTTGCCGAATTGTTCGCGAATCTTGGCGTATTCCAGCCCTAGTTCCAGGGCGCGTTCGGCCATGCCAACGCAGACTGAGGCAACCATAGCACGCTCCAGATCCAACCCGCTCATTACCACCGAAACGCCGGTGTTTTCCGGTCCAACCATGGCGGATGCGGGTACGCGGCAATCCTCAAACACCAGTTCTCCGGTTGGCGAGCCGCGAAAGCCCATTTTGTCAAGCTTTTGCGCCACCTTGAAACCGGGATTGTCCGTCTCGATGATGAAAGCAGAAATGCCCTTGGCGCCCTTCGACTTGTCGGTTTTGGCATAAAGCAGGATCACATCGGCAATGGGGCCGTTGGTGATGTAAATCTTCGAGCCGTTGATGACATAATCATCACCGTCGCGGCGGGCAGTGGTGGCCATGGATCCGAGCGCATCGGATCCCGCACCCGGTTCGGTCAGGCCCAAAGCACCGACGAGCTCGCCCGAGCAAAGGCCCGGCACGTATTTCTTCACCTGCTCTTCGGAGCCGTTGCGCAGCAGGTTATTCAGGCACAGGTTGTCATGCGCCCCGTGCGAGAGGCCCACAGCCGGGTTCCACTTCGAAATCACCTCGGACACCAGCGCCTGGGTGAACTCGTTCTGCCCCGATCCGCCCAGCTCCTCCGGCGCGGTAATCCCCAGCAGGCCCAGCTCGCCCATCTGCTTGAACAGATCATCGGGCCACCATTCCTCGTCATCCATGCGCGCCTGCAGCGGGTGCAGCACCTCGCGCGATACCCGATCCACGTGATCGACGATCTGGCTTTGCTCATCAGTCAAAGAATAGTTCGCCCTGATGGCTTCCAGATCAGCCGCGATAGCCTCACTTTGAGTGGTCATATCATCCTCCCGAAAAATGTCGTCCGCAGTGTTGACCAAAATCAAACATATGTTAGAAAATAGATCAAGCCAAGCTTTTGACGACCTGACGTAAGAAAGCGCGGTGTCCTGAATACAGGGGGGGAGCTTCGGAAATGACTGAGAGCGTTGTTCAATCGCAGGCGCTCGGCAAAGAAGTGCGTATCACGATTCGACGTCCTGACAATCGAAATGCCCTCAACCGTGAGGTCGCAGACGGGATCATGGCCGCCATATGTGCTGCCGAGACGGACAGCGATTGCCGCGTGATCGTTCTGACCGGCGAGGGCGAGCGCGCCTTCTGTGCCGGGGGCGACATCAAGGCGGGGGCGGATGGCGGCCCGTTTGTTCAGGATCCGGCGGACCCGGATCATTTTGCCGGAAGGTTGTTCGAGACGATACAGGCGTGCCGAAAGCCAACGATCGCGCGCATCAATGGCGTCGCGATGGGGGCGGGAGCGGGCATCATCTGTGCCTGCGATCTGGCTGTGATGGCGGATCATGCCCGCATCGGAACGCCGGAAGTGAAGGTAGGTCTGTTTCCCATGACGATCGTGCCACCCATGATGCGCGTGCTGCCCCGGCGGAGGCTGATGGAGATGTTCATCACCGGCGTTCCTCTGACGGCCGAGGAAGCCCTGCAGTTCAATCTGGTCAACTATGTGACCGATGCCGCGGGGCTGGACGACAAGGTTGCAGAACTGGTTGCCCAGATCGCCGCGCAGTCGCCGAGCGCGATCCGGCTGGGAAAATACGCCTGTCACGCGATGGAGGACATGACCTATCCGCAGCAGATGCGGTTTGCAGAAACACTGTTACCGCGTGTGGCGCAGACCGAAGACGCGCGCGAAGGCTTTGATGCCTTTATTGAGAAGCGCAAACCCGAATGGACGGGCCGCTGATCAAACGGGGAGGAGAGGAATATGTCGGAACGAAAGCTGCGCATCGGATGCGCGTCGGGCTTCTGGGGCGATACGCCGGAAGCGATCGGTCAACTGGTCTCAAAGGGCGAGATCGACTATCTGGTGTTTGACTATCTGGCAGAGGTGACAATGTCGCTGATGGCGCGGGCCCGCGCCAAAGCGCCCGAGTCGGGCTATGCGCCGGACTTCGTCAAGGCGCTGGCACCCTGGTTGTCGGATATCAAGGCAAAAGGGATCAAGGTCGTTGCCAATGCAGGGGGCGTGAACCCGCGTGGCTGCAGCGATGCGCTTGCCAAAGCCGCCGCCCAGGCCGGGATCGATCTGTCCATCGGAGTCGTGCTAGGCGATGACCTGTTGCCTAGGGCCGATGAAATTCGCAAAAACGGTCAGACGGAAATGTTCTCGGGTGTCGCATTTCCAGATGATATCTGGAGCATGAATGCCTATCTGGGTGCCCGCCCCATCGCTGCCGCGCTGGATGCCGGGGCCGACATCGTGATCACCGGACGCTGCGCCGACAGCGCGGTCGCGCTTGGTCCCCTGATGCATGAATACGGTTGGGGCGACGATGACTGGGACAAGCTCAGCCAGGGATCGCTGGCCGGCCACCTGATCGAATGCGGCCCCCAGGGAACCGGCGGCAACTTCACCGACTGGCAGGACGTGCCGGGTTGGGACAATATGGGCATGCCCATCGTCGAGGTGTCCGAAGACGGCAGTTTCATCATGACCAAGACGCCTGACACCGGCGGGCTGGTCGTGCCCGGGTCAGTCGGAGAGCAGATGCTCTATGAAATCGGGGACCCGCGCGCCTACCTGTTGCCCGACGTGATCTGCGACTGGTCCGGGGTCACCCTGGAACAGGTCGGACCCGACCGGGTGCTGGTCAAGGGCGGCAGGGGGCTTGGGCGCACCGACAGCTACAAGGTGTCGGCGACCCATGCCGATGGCTGGCGCGCGGTCTCTACCCTGACACTGGCCGCGATTGACGCACCCGCCAAGGCCGAACGTGTGGCCGAGGCGATCCTGACCCGCTGTCGCCGGATTTTCCGCGACCGCAACATGGGAGATTTCCGGCAGGTCAGCGTCGAGGTGCTGGGGGCCGAGGCGGCCTATGGCGCAAATGCGCGCGCCCGGACCCGCGAGGTGGTGCTCAAGATCGGCGCGGTCCATGACGATCGCGCCGCGCTGAACATCTTTGCCGGCGAAATCGCACCGATGGCGATTTCGACCGCGCAGGGTCTGACCGGGTTCTTCGCCGGACGGCCAAAGGTGCAGCCGGTGGTCCGTCTATTTTCCTTCCTTCAGAGCAAGGCCGAGACCCCCGTCGCGGTCGAGGTCGACGGCAAGGATGTGCCCGTGAGCGTGGCCGCCACGCCAGTCCACCTTGATCCGCCTGCCGCACCGCCCGCAGATAGCCGCGAGCCCGGTCCGGACGTTGTCAAGGTCCGCCTCGTCGATCTGGCCTGGGGCCGCTCGGGCGACAAGGGGGACATCGCCAATATCGGCATCCTCGCGCGCAAGCCGGACTACCTGCCATATATCCGCTCGGCTCTCAGCGAAGAGGTGGTGAAGGACTATTTCGCCCATGTCTGCGACGGCAGGGTAGAACGGTTCGACCTGCCCGGAAGCCATTCGCTGAATTTCCTGCTGCATGACTCGCTGGGCGGGGGGGGCATCGCTTCGGTCCGCATAGACCCGCAGGGCAAAGGGTTCGCGCAGATGCTGCTTGATATCGAAATTCCCGTGCCAGCCGATCTGGCCGCACGTGACGGACTGAATGCCGCGGCCCGGAACTAAGAGGACGACACCATGACCATTTCGAAACTCCTGGTCGCCAATCGGGGCGAGATCGCGGCGCGCGTGTTGCGCACCGCTAAGGCCCGCGGGCTTGCGACTGCCGTGTTGCGTCATGTCGCCGAGCAAGAGGGGCCGGCGCATCTGATTGCAGATGAGGTCGTGATGATCGACGGCCCGACGCCCGTGGCCGCCTATCTCGATATTCCTCAGATCGTCGAAGCCGCCAAAGGGATCGGCGCGGACGCGGTTCATCCCGGCTATGGCTTTCTGTCAGAGAATGCCGGTTTTGTCGCGGCGCTGGAAAAAGCCGGAGTGACCTTTGTCGGCCCGACGTCCGAGGTCATCGACCTGATGGGGGACAAGGTCCGCGCCCGCGCCTTCGTCGAGGAACGCGGGTTTCCCGTCGCCCCCTCGGCCATCGAGGATGATGATCCGGCGAGCTTTGTCGAACGCGCCCGCGCCGTTGGCTATCCGCTGCTCATCAAGCCCTCGGCCGGCGGTGGCGGCAAGGGCATGCGCGTCGTACGCGAGGACAGCACGCTGGAGACCGAAATCGAAACCGCGCGCCGCGAAGGCGAACGATATTTCGGCGACGGGCGGCTTTTCGTCGAACGCTATATCGAACGCCCGCGCCATATCGAGGTGCAGGTGATGGGCGACGGACAGGGCAACGTGGTCCATTTCTGGGAACGTGAATGTTCGATCCAGCGCCGGTTCCAGAAGATTATCGAGGAAACGCCGTCACCGGCGCTGACCCCCGAGCAACGGGATGAGATCTGCGAGACCGCTGCCGGAATTGCCCGCGCCGTCAAATACCGCGGGGCAGGGACTGTCGAATTCATCTATGCACAGGATGGGGCCTTTTATTTCCTGGAAATGAACACCCGCCTTCAGGTCGAACATCCGGTGACCGAGATGGTAACCGGCTTTGATCTGGTTGCCGAGCAGCTGCGTGTCGCGGCGGGCGACGGGCTGAGCGCCGTGCAGGCGGATATTCCCCAAACCGGACACTCGATCGAACTGCGCATCTGTGCCGAGGATGCGACCGCCGATTTTCGCCCCGCGATCGGCAATATCCTGCTGCTGGACGAACCCCAGGGCGAGGGGATCCGCGTAGACAGCGGCATTCTGGATGGCGGCAAGGTAACGACCGACTTCGACCCGATGTTGTCCAAGCTGATCGTGCATGGCCCGGATCGCGCGCAGGCCATCGCCCGTGCCCGGAGCGCGGTGCAAAGCTATGTGATTCTCGGGGTAACGACCAACACTGGTTACCTGGATGCAATCCTTGCACATCCGGATTTCGCCTCTGGTGACGTTTCAACTGGCTTCCTGGCTGAACAATCCGAAACGCTGACCGCGCCGGGCGAAGATGTCTCTGACTTGCTGATGGCGGCGGCGGCCCTATCGGACGAGCGCCTGGTGAGTGACGTAATGCAGATACCGGAAATGTACCGCAAGATGGGTGGGTGGAGAAACTGATGCAACGGATTTTTCAGATGGACGGAGAAGAGACTGATTGCTGGCTGGGTCATGATGGCAGCCGGTTCGTGCTCAATACCCCCACTGGCGCTGTTGCCTGCCAATTGGACCCGACGGGTCTGCCGGGCGGTTACAAGCTGAGGGCCAAGGGTGTTGTGCGCGAATTGCGACTGGCCGTGGGGCCGGAAGCAACTTTTGTGCACATGGACGGGCGAACCTACGAAGTCGGGCGGGTTGATCCCGCCGAACGCCTGGCCGGAAGCGACGGTGGCGCGAGCGACGACCGATTGGTGGCGCCCATGCCGGGTGTCGTGGTGTCGGTTGCGGTTAAACCCGGCGATGCGGTTGAAGAAGGCCAGCCGCTTCTGGTGATCGAAAGCATGAAGTTGGAAACCACACTGACGGCCCCGCGCGACGGGGTCGTTGCCGAAATGCCATTCGCCGAAGGCGACAGTTTTGGTCTGAAAGACATCCTGGCCCAATTGGCCCCGGAGGAGGAGTGACAATGCGCAGGATTGAAAGTCTGATCGACACCAATGCCGCCGACTACAAGGCAAACTATGCCGCCATGTCTGAACGGCTGAAGGAATTCCACGCCCGCCAGCACGCGGCGCGTTTCGAACGCCCGCAACGCGATATCGACCGCCTTGCCCGCCAGAACAAACTGGGCGTGCGCGAGCGGTTGAAACTGCTGCTGGACCCCGGCACTCCGTTTTTGGAGTTTTCCACACTTGCCGCCTGTCGCGAATACGATGGAACCGTGCCTGGCGCCGCTGTGGTGACGGGCATCGGTATTGTGCAGGGTCGCGAGGTCGCCATCCACGCCAACGACGCTAGCGTCAAGGGCGGGGCTTGGTATCCACATACGGTCAAAAAGGTCGTGCGTCTTCTGGATGTCGCGCTGGAAAACCGCCTGCCGGTCATCCATATCTGTGACAGCGCGGGCGGTTTCCTGCCGCTGCAGCACGGGGTGTTTCCCGACCGGTATCTGGGCGGGCGGGTGTTCCGCAACCAGGTCAAGCTGAGCCAGGCCAATATCCCGCAGATTGCCGTGGTCGGCGGTCACTGCACGGCTGGCGGCGCCTATGTGCCGACGCTGAGCGACTACAACATCATCATCGAAGGCACAGGGGCGATTTTCCTTGGCGGTCCCCCGCTGGTCAAGGCGGCTACCGGCGAAGAGGTCGGTGTTCAGGAGCTTGGCGGCGCGGTCATGCACACCTCGGTATCGGGCACCGGCGACTATCGCGCCGCGACCGAAAAACACGCCTTTTCACTGGCCCGCGAGATTGTCGGCCAGTGGAAGCGCACGCCGAAAACGATCATCGAAACCGCGGCCTATGAAGAGCCTTACTATGACCCCAAAGAACTCTACGGGATCATTCCAAAAGACCGGAAAACCCAGTTCGACATGCGCGAGGTTCTGGCCCGGATCGTGGACGGCTCACGCTTTCACGAATACCAGCCGGACTATGGCACCACGATGGTGTGCGGCTTTGCCCATATCTGGGGTTACAAGGTCGGCATCCTTGCCAACAACGGGGTGCTGTTCAACGACAGTTCGCTCAAGGCAGCGCATTTCATGCAGTTGTGCAACCAGAACCGCACGCCTCTGGTCTTTTTCCAGAACATCACCGGCTATATGGTGGGCCGCGAATACGAAGAACGAGGCATCGCCAAGGATGGCGCCAAGATGCTGATGGCGCAGGGCGGCTCGGTCGTGCCGAAGTTCACAGTAATCGCCAATGCGTCTTACGGGGCCGGCAACTACGGGATGTGCGGACGGGCCTGGGACGCGCGCACGCTGTTCATGTGGCCCCAGGCCGAGATCGGCGTGATGGGGGCGGATCAGGCCGCAAATACCATGGCGGACGTCAAGATTCGGCAGCTTCAGCGCGAAGGCAAAGAGCTGACCGAAGAAGAAATCGCCGCGATCCGCGAACCGGTGCTGGAAAAATACAAGCGCGATGTCGAGGCTTATACCTCGACCTCGGAATTGTGGGACGACGGCATCCTCGACCCGGCGGACACACGCAACGCGCTTGGCATGTCGATTTCTGCCTCGCTCAATGCACCGATCGACGATCCGCACTACGGGATCTTCCGTCTGTAAAGGCTTGAGGGACGGCACACCGGGTCGGGGGGTGCCGTTCCGCGTCAAGGCGCTTGCATCTGGCGCTTTCGGAATCTGAAGTAGTCCTGACCGGTCCGGTTCCCGGACAGGTCAGGACGATGTCCGCCGCGCCTCCTGAATGGAGACGACGTCAGAGGCCGCCATGCCGGGCCGGTCTGCCTCGACCGCCTTCAGCGGCTCGACCGGCCTCAATCCGGCCAGACAATCGCGCGCAAGTTGCTGGTATTCCGCGGTGCCGCGCGTTTTCCACGCGATTTCTTTCTCGCTGACCTCGCGGATCACCTTTGCCGGCGATCCCACCACCATCGAACGCGCCGGAATCACGGTTTCGCCACGCACAAACGCCTGCGCGCCGACAATCGATTCCGCCCCAAGCTCTACACCATCCATAATGACGGAATTCATTCCGACCAGAGCGTTCCGGCCCACTGTGCAACCGTGCAGGATCGCGCCATGGCCGATGTGGCCGTCGCTTTCCACCACGGCGTCGCGGCCGGGAAAGGAATGGATGATGCAATTGTCCTGAACATTGGCTCCATCCCCGATCACGATCCTGCCGAAATCGCCCCGCAAGCTTGCTCCGGGGCCGATGTAGCATCCATGACCCAAGATGACATTTCCGATCAGAACGGCCTGGGGGTGGACATATGTATCCTCGGGCACGACGGGTATAAAACCCTTGAACTCATAACAGTATGCCATTCCGACCACCTTTCGTAAGCTGAGTGCTAAACGCTTGTCAGCGGTTGCGCCGGGACCAGAATCCCTCAATTGTGCCGCCGATCAGGGCGTGTGGCCCGAAAACAAACACAAGTTAGAAAATAGCGCAAGCTCCCTACGTCACAGCTTGGCGATATTGACACTTCCCAAGGTTGGGATTTAAAATCTAACAAATGGTAGAAAATAGGCTGGCGGACCGATTAGGGTGGCCTGACCGAACTAGGGAGAGAGAGAAATGACAGACAAAGCCTATGTTGCAGGCGTTGGGATGGTCCCGTTCCAGAAGCCGGGAAAATCCGAAAGCTACGATGTGATGGCGACCGCTGCGACCCGGTCCGCTCTGGCAGACGCGGGGTTGGATTATGATAAAGTCCAACAGGCCTATGTGGGCTATGTCTATGGCGACAGCACCTGCGGTCAGCGCGCCTTGTACCATGTCGGAATGACAGGCATCCCGGTTCTGAATGTGAACAACAACTGCTCGACCGGATCGTCCGCCCTGTTCCTGGCCAGGCAGGCAGTTGAAAGCGGCGCGGTCGAATGTGCTCTGGCACTTGGGTTCGAACAGATGCAGCCTGGCGCAATCGGTGCGATGTTCCATGACCGGGTCAGCCCGTTTGCGGCATTCGACAATGAAACCGACGAACTGGTTGGCAGTGCCGAGATCCCGCTGGCGCTGCGGTACTTCGGCGGTGCCGGCAAGGCGCATATGGACGAGTTCGGCACCCCCCTAGAAACCTTCGCAAAAATCCGCGCCAAGGCCAGCCGACATGCTGCGAAGAATCCGGTTGCCCTGTTCCGGCAGAAGGTGACGGCGGAAGACGTCATGGCCGCCCAGGTCGTCTGGCCCGGCGTCATGACCAAGCTCATGGCCTGTCCGCCAACCTGTGGCGCGGCCGCCGCGATCATTTGTTCCAAGGAATTCGCCGACAAGCACGGACTGGACAGTTCGGTTCGGATCGCGGCGCAGGCCATGACGACCGACGGCCCGGAAACTTTCGAAGCCCATGACATGCGCGAAGTGGTCGGCTTTTCGATGGCCAAGCGCGCCGCCGATCAGGTTTACGAGGACGCGGGCATCGGGCCCGAGGACGTGGATGTGGTCGAACTGCACGACTGTTTCGCCCACAACGAGCTTATCACCTATGAGGCGCTTGGCCTTTGCGGTCGCGGCGAAGCGGCGAAATTCGTTGATGATGGCGACAACACCTACGGCGGAAAATACGTGACCAACCCGTCGGGCGGTCTTTTGTCCAAAGGCCATCCGCTTGGGGCGACCGGCCTAGCGCAATGTACCGAGCTCGTTCAGCAGCTTCGCGGCCAGGCAGATGCGCGCCAGGTTGATGGCGCACGTCTGGCGCTTCAGCACAATCTGGGCCTCGGCGGGGCCTGCGTCACCACGCTTTATGAAAAAGCCTGATAGCGCCTTTCGGGAGGAATCAATATGACTGGAAAACTCGACGGGCGCGTGGCGCTGGTCTCGGGCTCGGGCCGGGGCATTGGCCGCGAAATCGCTCTCAAACTGGCCTCGGAAGGGGCCCGGCTGGTGATCAACGATCTGGACGCCGGTCCGGCCAATGAAACCGCCGAGGCGGTGCGCGCAATGGGAGCTGAGGCCGTGGTCTGTGCCGGCAGCGTTACCGAAGTCGGTTTTGCCGAACGGTTCATCAAGACCGGCGTGGACAGCTTTGGCGGGTTAGACATCATCGTGAACAACGCAGGCTACACTTGGGATAGCGTCGTTCAGAAGATGTCCGACGAACAGTGGCAGGCGATCATCGACGTCCACCTGACGGCACCTTTCAAGATCCTGCGCGCTGCCCAGCCGGTGATCAGCGCCAAGGCCAAGGAAGAGGCCGCCGCCGGGCAAGAGGTGTTCCGCAAGGTAGTCAACATCTCGTCCATCGCAGGGACCGGCGGCAATGCTGGCCAGATCAACTATTCCGCCGCTAAGGCCGGTATCCTAGGGGTCACCCGGACGATGGCCAAGGAATGGGGCCGCTATAAGGTCAACGTCAACGCCGTCGCCTTCGGCCCGATTCGCACCCGCTTGACCGAAGGCAGCGCGGATGGCGACAGCACGATCAAGGTCGAAGAAAAAGAGATCAAGGTCGGCGTGAATCCCGATCTCCTGTCCCAGATGGAGCGCATGATCCCGCTGGGCCGGGTCGGCACTCCGGAAGAAGCTGCCGGTGCCGTCTATCTGTTCTGTGCGCCGGAATCGAACTTCATTTCAGGCCAGCACGTCATCTGCGGTGGCGGTTTCGTGATCTAAGGCAGTTGCCCGGACCCGATGACGTGGTCCGGGCAAGCACATTAATGTCTGGGCGGCCTCTTGGCGGTCGCCAATGCGGAATTTTCCGCAAACTCTAGTCTGGCACGATCACGACGATTGACTCACTTGAGTTATTAACCTAACAGGCGTTAGTTAGGCGTTGGGGGATACGAAAGTCTATGGCACAAAACACGGCAATCAAAGTCAACGAGACATCGCGCAGCGCGGTTGGACGGGACGGGGTGCTGGACATTGCCGCGCGGCTTTTCCGCGAACAAGGCTACGGGTCCGTTTCGCTCCGAAAAATTGCCGAGGCCGCCGGGATCAAGGCGGGTAGCATATACTATCATTTCGGTTCCAAGGACGAGATCGTCGCGGCCGTTCTTGATGCAGGGATTCGAGTCGTTCACGCGAGCATGAGAGACGCCATCACCGACCTGCGGGCCGATACCGACGGCGAAACGGTACTGCGCGCCGCGATCCGGGCGCATCTGCGCGCACTTCTTGATGTGAGCGATTATACATCGGCGAATGTGCGTATTTTCGGGCAGGTGCCGCAATCCGTCCGGGATGCCAACTTGCCTACGCGAAGGGCCTATGAGGCAGAGTGGGACAGTCTTCTGTCCCAGCTTAAGAAAGACGGCACGCTGAAGCAAGACGTCGATATCCGTCGCCTGCGCCTGATGCTGATCGGTACATTGAACGCCACGCTCGATTGGTTCGACCCGGACCGCGGTAGCGCCGATGCGTTGTCACGCACCTATGCCGATGTGTTCCTCAACGGGATACTCCAAAGACAGGATACCTGACTTCATGGCACGTCTTGAAACAGCGGTGCTGACCGCATCAGAGACCTACACCCGCAACCACGCCGCACTAAGCGAGCGCGTCGAAACGCTGCGCGCGCGGATCGCCGAAGCAACGGCTGGCGGCCGCCCCGATATGGTCGCGCGGCATCGCAAGCGCAGCAAGCTGTTGGTCCGCGAACGGATCGACCTGCTGGTGGATCCGGGCACTGCGTTTCTTGAGCTGTCGTCGCTTGCCGCCTACGGTCAATACGGGGGCGAGGTGCCCGGTGCGGGGATCGTGACCGGTATCGGGATCGTCCACGGGCTGCCCTGCGTTGTGATCGCCAACGATGCGACAGTGAAGGGTGGGTCTTTCTATCACGAAACCGTGCAGAAACACATCCGCGCCCAGGAAATCGCAGCCGAGAACCGGCTGCCCTGCCTCTATCTGGTGGATTGCGGCGGTGCCTATCTGCCAGAGCAGGACCGGGTTTTCCCCGATGCCCGCCATTTCGGCAATTCCTTTTATCGTCAAACCAACATGTCCGCGAGCGGCCTGCCGCAGATCTCGGCGGTCTTTGGAGGCTGCACGGCCGGTGGGGCCTATATCCCGGCCCTGTCGGACGAAGTCATCATGGTACGCGGCAACGCACGCATCCATCTGGGCGGCCCCTCGATCGTCAAGGTGGCGATCAACGAAGAGGTTGATGGAGAAACATTGGGGGGGGCCGAGATGCATTCGCGCTTCTCCGGTGTGTCTGACCATCTGGCCGAGGACGAGTATCATGCGCTTGCTCTGATGCGCGACATCGTATCCGAACTGGGCCTGTCGCGCCCGATGGGTCCCGATGCAACCTGCGCGCCGCCGGCGCGCAACCCAGAGGAACTGCTTGGCGTCATCAGCGCCGATCGCAAACAGCCCTATGACATGCGCGAGGTTCTGCTGCGCATGATCGACGCCGGCGAATTCCGCGAATTCAAGCCCGGATGGGGTGAGACGCTGGTCTGCGGCACCGCGCGGATTCACGGCTATCGAGTGGGCATTCTCGCAAATAATGGGGCGCTTGTGTCCGACAGTTCGCTCAAGGGCGCGCAATTCGTGTCGATGTGCGATCAACGCAACATCCCGCTTTTGTTCCTCCACAACATCTCGGGCTTCATGGTCGGCACCGAAGCCGAGCGCGGCGGCATTGCCAAAGACAGCGCCAAGCTGGTCTATGCCATGTCGGTTGCCAAGGTGCCGCGCCTGTCGGTCCTCTTGGGCGGCTCATACGGGGCAGGCAACTACGGCATGTGCGGACGTGGTTTCGCCCCGAATTTTCTCTTCGCCTGGCCCACGGCGGAACTGGCCACCATGTCTGCCGACATCGCCACAAATGTGATGCTGGAACTGCGCCGCCAGAAAGGGGGCGACCCGGGCAAGATGGAGGCCGACATGAAGCTAATCGAGGAGCAGGTTCGGGCCCAGTACGGTGAACAGTCCGATCCCTATTATGCCACCTCGCGGCTTTGGGATGACGGGCTGATCGAACCCGCGCAAACCCGCGATATCCTTGGCCTGTGTCTGGCCATCGTGACATCGGTGCCCGAAGCCGGTCGCCATACGCCTGTATTCAGAATGTGAGGCTTCAAGTTGACCAATACCTACAACACGATCCTTATCGAAACCGATGCGCGTGGCGTCGCCAGGCTGACGCTCAACCGCCCCGACAAACACAATGCGCTGAATGGCGAATTGATCGCAGAGCTATACGATGCCGCCGAAAAGCTGGCTGCAGATGACGATGTGCGTATTGTGGTCCTGACCGGCGCGGGCAAGAGCTTCTGCGCGGGCGGCGATTTCAACTGGTTCGCCTCTAATGTCGAGAAAACCCGTAGTGAAAGGGTCGCACAAAGCGCCACGCTGGCGCGGCTGTTGCGCCGCCTTGACACGCTGCCCAAGCCCTTGATCGGGCGGATCAACGGCCCGGCCTACGGTGGCGGTGTCGGCATGATCTCCGTCTGCGACTACACCATCGGCGCCGAAGGCGCGCGCTTCGGTCTGACCGAGGTCAAACTGGGCCTTCTGCCCGCGAATATATCGCCTTATGTGGTGGCCCGCATCGGCAAGGTGCATTCGCGTGAAACCATGCTGTCGGGGGCGTTGTTCGACACGGCCCGCGCCGAGCGGATCGGTCTGTTGACCGAGGTTGTCGCGCCGGGCGACTTGGACGCCACGGTGAACCGGGTGGTGCATGATCACCTTCAGGCCGCGCCGGGTGCCGTGGCCGATACCAAGGCGCTGATCGCCTATGTCGCGTCCCACGATCTGGAGACCAACATGATCTACACCGCCGACCGGCTGGCCGATGCGTGGGAGACGGAGGAAGGTATCGAAGGCATCAACAGCTTCATCAACAAGGGCGTTCCGTCATGGCGGGTGAAATGAGCTTCACCCGCGTTCTGATCGCCAACCGGGGCGAGATTGCCCGGCGCATCCAGCGCGGGTGCCGCAAACTGGGGCTGGAAAGCGTAGCGGTGTTTTCGGACGCGGACCGCGACGCGCCCTTCGTGGCCGAGGCCGATCATGCCGTCTGCATCGGTGGGGCCGCCCCGTCAGACAGTTATTTGAACGTCGAGGCCATCCTTGAGGCCGCGCGGGCGACGGGCGCGGGTGCGGTGCACCCGGGATATGGTTTTCTGTCTGAGAATGCCGGTTTCGCGGCGGCGGTCGAGGCGGCGGGCCTTGTGTTCATCGGGCCGGAACCCGACGCTATCGCGCGGATGGGCTCCAAGATCGAGGCCAAGGCTGCCGCCGAAGCCGCAGGCGTGCCCGTCCTGCCCGGCTATCGCGGCGAGGATCAGTCCGATGCGCGCCTGCTACAAGAGGCCGAGGCGCTTGGCACCCCCTTTCTGGTCAAGGCCAGCGCCGGCGGCGGCGGACGCGGGATGCGGCTTGTCTCCGATCTGGGCGACGCACCCGAAGCGATTGCATCTGCCCGGGCCGAAGCGCAGAGCGCCTTCGGCGATCCGGCGGTGTTCCTCGAACGCTATGCGCCCCGTGCCCGCCACGTCGAAGTGCAGGTTCTGGGCGACACTCACGGCACCGTGCTGCATCTGGGCGACCGCGATTGTTCGCTGCAACGCAACCACCAAAAGCTGATCGAAGAAGCCCCCGCCGCCGATCTTCCCGAGGCTGTGCGCGACCGCATGCGTGCGGCAGCGGTGCGGTTGGCGCAGGCGATCGGCTATCGCTCCGCCGGAACGGTGGAATACCTCTATGACCCCGGGCGCGGTGAATACTACTTTCTGGAAATGAATACCCGGTTGCAGGTGGAACACCCCGTGACCGAGGCGATCACCGGCATCGATCTGGTCGAATGGCAGTTGCGCATCGCGCGGGGCGAGCCGCTGGCGCTGACGCAAGGCGATGTGCAGTTTGACGGGCACGCCATTGAAATCCGCATCGCCGCCGAAAACCCGGCCGAGAATTTTCACCCCGAAACGGGCGAGATCACCCTTTGGGCGCCGCCTGCGGATGTGCGGCTGGACACTGGGGTAGAGTGCGGTTCGGTCGTCGGCCACCACTACGATTCCATGATTGCCAAGCTGATCGTCCACGCGCCGGATCGGACCGGGGCGATCCGCCGGGCGATCACCGCGATCGATGCTTTTGCCGTCGGCGGCGTCGGCCTGAACCTGGCCTATCAACGCGCGTTACTGGCACACCCGGATTTTGCGGCGTTCCGTCACCATACCTCGGGCCTGCCCGAGATGTTTCCAGGCGGCTGGACTGAACCGTCCGCTGATCCCCGGGACATGGCCTTTGCCGCGATGGCGCTGCATCTGCGTCTCGTGCCGGCGGGCGCGTCGCCCTGGGAAAGCCTAGGGTCATGGCGACTCACAGCCCCTGCGGGACAGTCCGGCGCGGCCTTCTATTGGGACACAACCAAAGACGAACCGATCCGCATGTACGGCTCCGGGTCGGGGTTGACTGCCATTCAACCGGACGGCCAGACCATCACGGTCGAGAGTGCCGTTTTAACAGGATGCCGTCTGAGCGGACGCATCGACGGGGTTCCGTTTTCGCGCATCGCTTACGTCGTGCGCGCGCCGAGTCACTGGCGAGTGCACCTGCAAACCCCTGCTGGAATGACCGCGACAGACCTGCGTACGCTGGAAGACCAGCATCTGCAACGTGCCACCGGCGGGTCTGGCGTCGCTGACCTGTTGTCCGCACCCATGCCCGGCGCCGTGGCCGAGGTGCGCGTCGCACTCGGCGACCGCGTCAAAGCCGGTGACACGCTGGTGGTGCTTGAGGCCATGAAGCTGTTGCAAAGCCTGCCCGCGCCGGTCGCGGGCGTGGTGACTGAAATCTATTGTGCACCCGGCGATACGGTCGCCGGGCACGCCCCACTTATCAAACTCGATCCAGAGGAAAACACATGACCAGACAAGACAGCATTACTCAGGTCACCGGCCCGTTCAACGAAGACCTCGAGATGATCCGCAACCAGTTGCGCCGGTTCATTGAAGCCGAGGTGACCGCCAAGGCCGAGCCTTGGGAGGAGGAGGGCAAGGTACCCCGCGACGTGCTGCGCCGGATGGGTGATCTCGGCGTGCTGGGGATGCGCTATGACGAACAGTATGGCGGCGCGGGGCTGGACGTGATGTCCAGCGTGGTTTTGGCCGAAGAGGTCGGGCGATCCACTTTCGGCGGGTTCTCGGCCACCGTTCTGGTCCACACCGACATGGCCTCGCCGCATCTGGAAAACGCCGGCACGCCCGAACAGAAGGCGCGCTGGATGCCGTCGATCGTCTCGGGCGAAATGATCACCGCCGTTGCTGTGACCGAACCGGGCGCGGGCTCGGACGTGGCGGGCATGCGCTCCCGCGCGGTGCGGGACGGGTCGGATTGGGTGCTGAACGGCACCAAGATGTTCATCACCAACGGCGTGCATGGCGATCTCTACTTTGTCGGTGCCAAGACCGATCCCGATGCCAAGGGGTCGCGCGGGATCACCATATTTGCGGTCGAAAAAGGCACGCCGGGCTTTTCGGTCGGACGGGCGTTGAACAAGACCGGCTGGCTGTGCTCGGACACTGCCGAACTGATCTTCGAAGATGTCCGTATCCCGGCCGAAAACGTCTTGGGCGAGGTCAACCGCGGTTTCTATTCGGTAATGAAGAACTTCCAGAACGAACGCATTGTGCTGGGTGCGATGGCCTGTGCCGAAGCGCAAACCGCGCTGGACATGACCGTGGATTATGTCAAGCAGCGCAGGGCCTTTGGCGGCGTTCTGTGGGACAAGCAGGCCGTGCGCCAACGGCTGGCCGACTGTCAGACGCGGATCGCTGCAGGACGTCAGCTGGTCTATCACGCCGCCGGTCTGGATGCCGCGGGCGGTGACTGCGTGAAAGAGGTCTCGATGGTCAAAGCCTATTGCGGCGAACTGGTGAACAGCGTGCTTTATGACTGCGTCCAGTTTCACGGCGGTATGGGTTATATGCGCGAAACACCGGTGGAACGCATGTCACGCGATGCCCGTGTGCAGGCCATCGGCGGCGGGGCGAGCGAAGTCATGTTGGAAGAAGTCGCCAAGCGCATGTGAGCTTACTATCCAAAAAATTAACAATCTACAGAAACAAGGACGAAAAAGATGAATCTGGAAACCACTCAAAGCCAAACACTCGCAAAACTTACCCAAGAGATCTCGATAATTCTCGTCGGCACAATTCTTCTGACACTATCCGCCAAAATCGTGGTGCCGTTCTACCCGGTTCCCATGTCTACACAAACCCTGGTTGTCTTGGGTCTGGGCCTTTTCCTGGGGCCGGTGCGCAGTAGTCTTGTTGTTGTGACCTACCTTTTTGAAGGTCTGCTTGGCCTGCCGGTCTTCGCAGGCACGCCTCCGGCTCTGGCCGGACCGGCGTATATTGCGGGTCCCACAGGCGGATACTTGGTAGGCTTCGCACTTGCGGCGGCCGCCGCCGGGTGGATTGTTCAAGCACTGCAAGGACTTCGGCCTGCGTTCAGAGCATCTGTCGCGGTCTTTTTGGGTTCGATAGTCATGTATTGCGCAGGGCTGCTCTGGTTGGGTGGCTTTGTCGGCTATGGCGAAAAGTTGCTGAACGCCGGTCTTTACCCGTTCCTTCTCGGGGATCTGACGAAGGCGACAATTGCTGTAGTTCTGTATACTGCTTACCATAATCGCCGCGCTGTGTGACTGCCAGCCCAAGACTGTATCAGACTGTTTCAGTCTCATACGGGCCTGGTCCAATGTAAGTTGAAATAGTCCGATGCCGGATTTGACAGGCATCGGACGCCAGCCTGAGGTTTCCGGCGCCATGCGAGAGCAATGCGCAAAACTGTGCGAACCAAATTGTTCGCAATCAATACCTGGTCGCACACAATGAAAAGAAGCAGCATGTTTTTCTCAGAGCCGGAGCCTTGCCGCGCGAAGGGAGTCGAATTGGCCCCTGGAATTCTGAGGATCGTCGCGAACAATCCCGGAAAGATGACCTACCACGGGACAAATAGCTACATCATTGATACGCCTGATGGTCGGTTCATAATCGACCCCGGCCCAGCAGAAGACAGTACACATTTCGGGGCAATCATCGAAAATTTGGGGGCCAAACCATCTGGGATTCTGCTCACACACCACCATTCTGATCATTTTGGAGTCGTCCCAGCCCTGCGAGCACGGACAGACGCACCTGTTTATGCCTCACGGGCATTCCCTGACGATGCATTTCGACCTGACCGGTTTCTGGAGGACGGACAGGTCATTGCCGGTCTTACCGTCCTGCACACACCTGGTCACGCGAGCGACCACCTTTGTTTCGCGAGACCTGACGGAGTGCTCTTCACGGGCGACCACGTTATGAGTTGGAACAGTTCGATCGTCAGCCCCCCTGACGGAAACATGCACGACTACTGCGCGCAGCTACAGCGGCTGATTGAGCGCGACGATAGGATCTACTTTCCGGGGCACGGACCTATACTCCGGGATCCGCAACCTTACGTCAAACGGTTGCTTTCCAACCGCATGCGTCGCGAGGCGGAGATCCTCGCCCACCTCTCAAACACCCCGGATTCGGTCCAGAATATCGCCGCTTCCGTCTACAAGAAAACCGACCCACAAATCGCAATGGCCGCAGGACGAAACGTTGCGGCGCATCTGGAGAAGCTGTTGTCTGAGTCGCGGGTGGTACAAGATGGCGGGGTCTGGAAATTAACATAAGAAGGATTATGCGCAACATGAAATTCCCCTATTTTCAATAGGTTTCGCCCTCTACCACCTCCCTGTGGGCGAACCTCTGGCGGCACCGACGCGGTCGGTGTCGCCCCTTTTTAACGAGCCAGGAATAAGTTCAACCGAGATCAGATCACGGGAACGTCCCAGCCGAATAGGACTGAAGAACCGAAGCAGAAAAGGCGGACACGAACCGGTGAGCATCGAAAAGGAAGAAGCGGTTCCGGTCGCGCGGCTTGTTGACGGTCGCAGTGATCGAACCGTTGGTTGGGTCTATCGCTGGAATACGTCAGAACTGTCCATCCTCTGGCTCGATCCCAAACGTACGGCACACCATATCGATCCCCCGTTAAGCCGGAACACGATTGCGAATGCAAAGACTGTCACCACCGATGAGGTTACTGACCTTTTGGAGGAGCTGTCGCTCAGGGGCTCAGCCGATCTGCTTTAGCATCAAGGCGCTCCAAGACAGTTACAAAAATTCGAATTTGACCGCTCGACGATAGTATATTATCGTAATCCTCAGATTCTGCATCACAGTCAATCGAGCTCTTGGATATGCGCAATTTCCTTCGTAATTTTTTTCTCGCTGTCGTCGCGGGAACGGCCTCGCTGAGCGGAGGTGGAAACAGCGCGTCGGCGCAGACCTACCCGATCGATTGCGCCATCCTGCTCTGCCTCTCCGGCGGCTGGCCGGCATCAGAGCCCTGTTCGCGGGCACGTGCAGAGTTCATACGACGGATCACGCCATGGCCTGTCGAGCCTCCCCTCCAGATCTGGCGTTGCCCCATGGGGGCCTCCTTCGAACCTGTAGACGACCCCGGTCGCACTCGGCGTGTCATTGACATCCTCTTCTCCAACGCTTCTACCCTGCCCCAGAACCTCGCGGAATCTGACCCCGAAAAAGCTGGCGCCCTCTTGCCTGCCGTCGTGCGGTCGAAAGGCGTCGAGCCACTACCTCACCCTGACGGGTTTGCGTTACATCTGATCCAGGACCGAGCCGACATCGACATCAGTGGACCGGAGTTCAACTTCATCCGCTCGATCCGTGTCTTCGATGTTCGGTATGCGCGCCAACACGAATCCCGCGACAGCGATTGCAGCCGTTTCGAAACAGTCCTTCTCGGTTCCTATGGAATCCAGGGCGATTTTTACTGGTCTCGTTCGTCCGTCGCCGCGTTGCCCGAGGCGCATGTCGGCTTGGAACGTTGGGGCGATCATTGCCCCTCCATCTATCACCGCTCGGTGTTCGTCGACTGGCGAGACTATGAGGGCAATTACGGGTTCGAGCAGGTGAACTACTAAGACGTTGTCCTCTGCACCAAACCTGCATTAGAGACCGTGGATCGCAGCGTCCCATAACAATCCGCTGTTATTATTGCCCTTCGGTCCCACCGAGGCTTGATTTCGTCATACCATCCGAGGCGACAGCCCTTCGCCTCGTCTTAAATCCGGTGATCGAGTTCCGTCGCCGCCTCGGCCGCTGCCAGTAGCGTAACCGCATCGATCTGCAGAGCACGCGCGAGTACGATCAACTCAACTACGTCGACCCTACGCTCTCCGCTCTCCAGACGAGCGACGAAGGACTGGTGGCATCTGAGACGTAAAGCGAGCTCGGCCTGCGTTAAGCCAGCCGCCTTCCGCGCCGCAATCAAAGCGTCGCGAAGTGCCTCATGTCCCGAACTCCTGATCGTTTTCGCCACGTGTCACAAACCTCTTGTGACAGGGCTAATCTACTTTATAGATTATCTAAAAAGTGGATAGTGGGCGTTTACATGATGATAGAGACTCCGAACTGCACGCCGCCGATACGGCCAGATTTCACAAGACGGCGGCCCTTCGAAAAGGTCGCGGCCAATTCACTCGTCCATCAATTCCAGGAAGCGTCCGTAGTCCTGGCTCACCTCGCGCGCCTCTTCGAACGCCCGCGCGCGCTCAACCTCAAGGCACCGAAAGTAGCTCTGGATGTCCCGCATGTAGATCTCAAAGTCGCTGCGGATGAGATCGACATAGTCCCGCGCGGCTTGAGAATCGCTTGGCACGAACGGCCTGGGCGGCGGCAAACAGGACGCGGCGGAGACTTCGCCTGCCAGGCACGCGACCAGAAGTATAGCTTGTGCCATGATCGACACGCACAACCTGAAGGCGTCCAAGCCCCTTATTTTCTTGATCAAATGCATGGGAACCGTCTATTCGTTAATTGAGCAAGAATCCGCTTGTCGCATCAAAAGTTTATCTTGTGCGTCAATACTATATCATCGTATGACTTGGCTTCAACACCTGAAGCCCGGTCATTCGCCCTATTGGAGAACGTGATCCGGGTGATGGACCTAGAAAAAGAAGCCCCGAATGTGGTCACCGAACCCAGATTCCGCGATCTGGTCGCCAGCGGCTATCGCGTCGAAGTTGTCTGCAAGGAAGACGCCTTCAAGAAAGGCCCCAACTGGCATGGGGTCTGGATCATGCGCGCTGTCAGCGACGACGGGATCGAGAAACTTCTGGTTACGGCCCGGACCCGAACCTCGCGCAACGACATCAAGATCCGCGAGATCAAGACCGTCACCGGGGTCATCTCCTTCTTGCAAGGGATCGGCTTCTCACACGCCGACGTGCCACTGGAAGAGGGCAAGCGGACGGTTCACAAGCTTTCCAGCGAAGAGATGGCTGCCAGCCGCGCTTAGCGCCCTTTTCCTTTCCTCGCATGGCCTCCCGGCATCGGCAGACATGGTTCTGGTGATGGCGGGCGACGGCTCTCTTGCGCCGTCACACCCCCAGGAACGGTTCGCGCGCAACTACAGTGACGGGATCGGCGTTGGCTCTACCTCAGACGGGTTGCGCATCTTGGGCGAGGAGCGCCGCACCGAGGGACGTGAAGGGGTTCGCGTCGCGACCTTGGCCCCTCGCGCGCTCACGCCACGCGCAGATATCCTCGCCGCGATCGAGGAAACCGGACTACGCTATGCGAGCCACCCTGGGCTCCGTGCGGCGGATATCACTGTCACGGACTGGCTCCACCTCTATCGCGCCAACATCGAGATCGAGAGTGCGTACAATCCACACGCCGTCTCCCATGTCGGGGCGGTCGGGCTCGGGCAGTTGATGCCCGATACCGCCCGCGCGCTTGGTGTCGACCCTCACGATTGGAAGCAGAACCTCGACGGATCGGCCCGTTACCTTGCTCTGATGCTGGCTGAGTTCGGCGATGCGCGCCTCGCGCTCGCTGCCTACAATGCCGGACCCGACGCCGTGCGCGAGTATTCCGGCATACCCCCTTACCGGGAAACCCAAAACCACGTCCAGCGGGTGCTGGCCGTCTTCAACCGGCTGGAAGGAGCGTCCCCATGAAGCCATTGACGAAATCCCTGATCACCCTTGCCGCTCTCCTCATCGTTGCGGCAGAACCGGCCCTGGCCCAGAGCATTGACCTTTCTCCTATTCAGAGCCTCTTGCAGGGCATCGTGGACGCGCTAACCGGGCCGCTTGGCGTCGTCATCGCCACCCTCGCGGTCCTCGGCGTGTTCCTCAGCTGGTTCTTCAACATCATCGATCTGCGCCAGGCCCTCTGGGTGCTGGTGGGCATCGCCGGCGTTGCCGCCGCACCGACCATCGTTGCCGCCGTCTTCGGGTCGTGAGAGGGGGCGAACGTGGCAGAACGATCGCCGCTCTTTCTGGGCCTCGTACGCCCACCCAAGCTGCTCGGCCTGCCGATCATGTATGCCATGGTCTGGCTCTTCGGGTCGGTGCTGCTCTTCGTCTGGGTGCAGCACCTGGTTGTCCTGGGCATCGCGGCGGTGCTCTATCCGGTTCTCTGGAAGGCGGCGGATTGGGATCCGCGTTTCATCGACGTGATGATGACCGCACTTCAGGAAACCCCGCCGACACGGAACCGGTCCATCCACGGGGGCGACAGCTATGCGCCATAGTAAAGCCCTGCACGAGACCGTCGATGAACGCACCCTCATGCCAGACTGGTATGCCCGCGAGAAACGCCTCGCGCATATGCTGCCCTATGTCAGCCTCGTCGATGATCAGACAGTCCGCACCCGGGTCAACGAACTCTTCCAATGCATTCGTCTCAGCGGGGTCAACAGCTACACGACGGACGATGCCTATCTCGACAAGGTGACGGCGCTCTTTGCCCGGATCATCGCGCAGCTCGGACCTGAGTTCAGCTACTACGTGCACAAGGTCTCGAAGTCGATCACCCCGGACTTGCTCCCGGTTCAAGGTGACGGCTTCGCTCACGCCGTGGATGATGCCTGGCGCGCAAAGCTCGCCACGGCCGGTCTCCGGGACAAGACCCTCACACTCACCATCATCCACCGCCCGCCGCCCAGGAGTTTTCTTGGTTTCGTGAAGCGTTCCGCACCGGAGCGGTTCAAGGAAGAGACCGCCAAACGGATCAGACGTCTCAAGGAAGCGGTTGGCGTCTTCACCTCCGGCCTTGCTGAGCTCAAACCCCGCATCCTTTCGGCGGCCTCTGGCGAGCTTGTTGGTTTTCTCGGCGCACTCAACACGGGCCGGGAACTTCCACTATACCCCGCAAACCGCTACGGGTTTCTGGCCTACAACGTTGCCAACACGCGGGTGACGTTTCTGGAGGATCACTTCGAGCTCTCTGACGGCGTGGTCGGTCACCGTTTTGGCAAGAGCTTCACCATCGGCGAATATGCCGAAGGCACCACCTGCACGATGTTCGACATGCTGAACCTCCCGGTCGACATGATCGTCACCCACTCCTTCACGCCGATCAATTCGAACTTGATGGCTGGCCGGATCAAGCGCCAAAAACGGCAGATGCAGGCCTCCCAAGATGCCGCTCTGTCGCTCCTCGAGGCGCTCGACATCGCCCATGATGATCTTGAAGCCAAGCGCCAGAGCTTCGGCGAGCACCACATGGTGGTGACCGTCTTCTGTGACAGTCTCGACGAGTTGCAGTCCCTTGGGGCAGAGATCGTCAACGCCGCGGCCGCCGAGGGCGTGAAGATGATCGGCGAGCGGATGGCCGCGAAATCGCACTACTTCAGCCAGCATCCAGGCAACCAGCCAAAACGGGTGCGCGCCAGCGCCGTCACCAACCGCAACTTCGCGGATTTCGCAGCACTTCATCGCACCCAGCTCGGAAAGGAAAAACACCAACTGTCCTGGGGCCAGGAGATCACACTCTTTCCGACGCCGGAACAGAGCGCCTATCGTTTCTCCTACCACGAGCAAGGCTCGCCCGAGAAAGAGCCCACCAGCGGACATACTCTCATTCTCGGGCGTCCCGGTTCCGGCAAATCCGTACTCTCGGCCTTCCTCATGACGCAAGCCCGGCGGGTCGGCGCCCGCATCTTCGTCTTTGATTATCGGCTCGGCATGGAGATGGCGGTCCGTGCCAATGGCGGGCGCTACGCGTCGATCAAGGCGGGACAGGCGACAGGCCTCAACCCGCTCTGGACCGAGATCGATGAGCGCGGCATGGCCTGGCTTTCGGACTGGCTCGCCTCCCTGCTCTACCGCTCGGACAAACCCCTGACACCCGCCCAAACCAATCGCATCCAGGAGGTGGTCCGCCAGAACGCCACTGCCAGTAACCCCGCTCTTCGGAACTGGAAGGATTTCGCCTCGCTCTTTGTTTCGACCGACGACAATGGCGACCTTCACCAGCGCCTTCTCGAATGGACTGAGGACGGCCGCTACGGCTGGATATTCGGCCAGAGCTTTGAGGACACCTTCTCCCTTGATGGCGATGTCGTGGGGTTTGACCTGACCGGCATTCTCGACAGCGAGAGCGAGAAGGAGCGCATGGCGGTTCTCTCCTATCTCTTCCGCCGGATCGAGCGGGAGATCGAGGACCGGCGACCTACCATCATCGTGATCGACGAGGCATGGAAGGCGCTCGACAACCCGTACTTTGCCGAACGGCTCTCGAACTGGCTGGTGACCGCCCGAAAACAGAACACGGTCGCGGTGATGATGACGCAATATACAAGCCAGCTCGAACGCACGCGGACCGGCAAGACCATCGTCGAGGCGGTGCCGACGCAGATCCTGCTCCCCAACATCCGGGCCCATGCCTCAGATTACGCTATGCTGAACCTCTTCGAGAAAGAGCTCGACGTGCTCCTGAACACCGGCAGCGACAGTCGCCTCGCGCTCATCCGCGACGACAGCGGCTCCGTGGTGGTCGATGCCGACCTCTCCGCCCTCGGTCCCCTCCTCACAATCCTCGGCGGCATGGAGAAGGGCGAGGCCCTTGTCGGCCCCGACTACCGCGACCGTCCTGAATTCTGGAAGCTCCCATGATCCGACCCCTCATCCTCCTCGCCGCGCTCGGCGTTCTCTCTTCCTGCGCCGAATATCGCGAACCTCAGGCCAACTGTTTCGCCTTCCGCGCCTCGCTAGATCAGGTCGAGCCGGATTGCATCTTCACACCCATCGGAAACGCGGAAGACGGCGTTGAGGTCTAGGGTCGCACATATCCTCCTGGCGGCTCTCCTGCCGGCGGCCGCGCTCGCCCAGGGCGTTCCCACCAACGATTCCGGGCTGACGGCCCGCGATATCGTCGAGACGGGCGACCGGGACGCCGACCTCGCCGTCCAGCGTGAGAAACTCACCGTCGAAGAGTTGCTGACCGAGATCGAACGGGAACAGCTCGCCACGCTGCGCGCCATCCTCGACGCGCAGACGAGCTTCGGAGGCCAGGGTCTTCCGGGCATGGTCGCCGATCTGGAAAGCGGCAGCGGCGATCCGGACCGGTCCGCAGCGGCGGTCTACGGCTCGGGCGACATCGATCCCAACCCCGGCGGCGCGGGTATGTTCGGGGATGCGGCAGAAAACATCGAGCAGCTGATCATCCGGGTCGCCCAGGAGACCCACGGGCGGCCCGGGGTCGGGCGTGCCGGTCTTTCCGTCGTGCAATGGCGCGCCCTCCTGCAGGCGCTCATCTGGCAGGAGAGCCGCTTCTCCATCGGCGCACGCTCGCCCGTGGGCGCTTTCGGCCTCACCCAAATCATGCCGGGCACCGCGAGCGACCTCGGGATCAACCCGGAATATTATGACAGCCCCTACCTGCAGGTGACAGGCGGCGCGCGCTACCTCGCGGCCCAGCTCAACACCTTCGACGGCAACGTCGTCAACGCGCTCGCGGCCTATAACGCCGGGCCTGGCCGTGTGTTCGAATATGGCGGTGTACCGCCCTTCAAGGAGACCCAGCACTACGTCAGGGTCATCCCCGAACGCTACAATCTCTACCTCGCGCGGATCGGCGGCATCGAAGCGCTCGGCACGATCGACCCCGCGCTTCTCGCCAACGCCAATCTCTCGTTCAGCGGGTTCGGCGCCGCCTTCTACGGCAGCAATTCCCCCGCCGCCATCCGGCAGGCCGCCCTGCGCGTCCAGGACATCGTCACCCGGATCGGCGCGACCCAGGACATCCAGGAGAGCATGGCGCTCAACACCTACGCCCGCGCCGAACTGGTCCGGCTGATGGCCGCGCGCATTCGCCTGAAAGCCGCACGGACCCAACCGCTCAGTGCGGCCCAATTGGCCCAGGCCGCGGCCCGCATGGTCGAGAACGAATTCATGGAGTTCACATTGGAGGATCTGGATTGATGCCCCGCAGAATGTTCATTTCAGCACCACTTCGCACATTGACCCTGGCCAGCGTCTTGGCGCTTTGCTCGCCTTTCGTGACCTGTGCCCCCGTCCTGGCCCAGGGCGTGCCGGTCGTGGACACCCAGAACATCGCCCAAAACATCCAGCAGCTCCGGCAGATGATCGAGGACGAGATCCTGCAAAACGAGCAACTCGTGCAGCTCCGCGAACAACTCGCGACACTCACGGACCAACTTGCGGAGCTGCAACGAACCTATGAGGCTTTGACGCGTCTGGCAGAGCTGCCCGAGATCATCCGGACACAGATGGAAGACGAGCTGAACGGTCTCCTGGACCAGGAGTTCGGCGACATCATCGCCACGATTCAAGCCATCAAGACAGGGGATTTCTCCGGGCTCACCGGATCCGGTGCCGGCGAGATCGAAACCCAGATGGACCGGGTGCTGGCCGATCTCGGCTTCGACGAGGACACGCTCTCAGAAATGGCGCGCAGCGGGAATCCCGGTGCCGAGCGCGTGGCGACACAGGCCACGACCGGCGCGCTGGTCTCGGCCGCGGCCCAGAACAGCTACGAGGATGCCGGGCAATCGCTCGAACGCGTCGACCGCCTCGTCGGGCTCATCGACGACATGGATGAGCTGAAAGAGAGCGTCGATCTCAACACGCGGGTGACGGCCGAGCTTGCCATCGCGCTCGTCGCCATGTGGCAGCTCGAAGCGATCCAGACCGTAGGGGATGGTACCGGCGGCGTGATCGATGCCGCCACCATCGCCGAAGAACAACGCTTCATGGAGTTCACGCTCCCCGAACTGAGTGCAGAGTAAGAGTTTAGAGCATTGGACGAAGAAACCGCCATCATCGAGGAGGAACTGGTCTACGGCGCGCTAAGACGGGAACGGCTCTGGCAGCGCCTGGGACTCTTCGGCCTTGGCTTTGGCATCCTGGGCTGCCTCAGCGCGGCCGCCGTGGCCATCCTCGATGTCGATCCGCCCCCTGTCGTGGTACCTTACGATCCCGCCACCGGCTTCACCCTCCCCGAAGCCTCGGTCGGCGCCACCACCGTCACCGAGAACCGCGCCATTATCGAGGCGGAGGTCTTCCGCTACGTGACCGACCGCGAGGTCTACAACCAGCTCGACAATGACGTGCGCATCCGCAGCGTGCTGCGCCGTTCGGACCGCGCGGCCGGGGCCTCACTGCGCCAGATCTGGAACTCGGCCAATGCCGACTATCCCCCGACCGTCTATGGACCCAACGCTCGTCTGGACGTCGAGATCCTCAGCATCAACCTCATTGGCAACAACCGGGCCACGGTGCGGCTTCGCAAGCGCCTAACCTCGATCCAAGGGGTCCAAGCGGGCCTCTTCACCGCGACGCTCCTCTTCGAGTTCCGCCCCGAGGAGAGCCGCTCCATCGACCAGGTCTGGACCAACCCGTTTGGCTTCACGGTTGTCGAATACGCGATCCGCTCGGACAGATTGGAGAACCAGTAAGTGCGCTTCCGGAACAAGAAATCAGGGAACGCCTTGCCAGCGTCCCAAAAGCGCGAGACGCGCCAGGGTATTGGCAATGCGAAACACACCGCACACGCCCGGGCGTTCCTCGCGGCCTTTTTTTTGGTCTCCCTGTTTGCGTCCCACGCGTCAGCCGAGGCGATCCCGCGCGGGGGACCCAACGACCACCGCGTGCGGGTCGCCTCCTATCAGGAAGGACAAGTCTACAGACTGAACGTTTCCCTGACCCATGTCACGACCATCGAGTTCGGCGACGGCGAGAGCATTCGCTCAATCATCGCCGGCGACACGGAAGGATTTGAGATCGACGGTGTGCCCGGCGGGCGGGCCTTTGCGATTAAACCCGTCGCGCGCGGCGTCCACACCAATGTAACCGTCTACACCAACAGACGGAGCTATTATTTCAACGTGAACGAGGTCTCGAGCCCGACCTTCTATGTCGTGCAGTTCCGCTACCCCGAGGACAATCGCCGCCCGGCGAGCGCCATCGCGCGCGCCGCACCGAACACCAATTACGGGGCCAGCGCACGGACGGAGTTCACGCCGACCCGGGTCTGGGACGACGGCACCTTCACCTATTTCGCCTTCCCTCGGAACGCACCCGTCCCGGCGATCTTCCGGTACACGAACGGGCGCGAGCGCACGGTGAACACAGGCGCGGTCGAAGACGGTGTGATCCGTGTCTCGGGCGTGGGGCGCCAATGGGTGCTGCGTCTGGGCGAGGACGTGGTCTGTATCGAGGCGACGCCGCCCGCGGAGGCCGCCTCATGAGTGACAATAACGCCGATCTCGAACAGCGCCTCGCCGCGCTCGAACGGGGCAACCCGCGCCTCGGACCCGCCCCGAAACGCCGCTCACCGCTCCTCGCCCTCCTCCTCACAGGACTGATCCTGGCGGGCGGCTTGGTCCTCTTGCTATTCTCGGGCCCTGGGGAAGAGGTCGCCCTGCCGACGGCCACACCGGACGAGTTCCAAACCGAGGGTGACGGGTTCGGAGAGATCGAACCCTTCGTGCCACCGCCCGCCCCGGAACCCGAGATCGTTCTCGTCGAACCAGAACCCAACGCCGAACTTCTGGCGCAGATCGCCGCACTCCAAGCCCAGATCGAGGAGCTACGCGACGCTCCGGGCACCGACGTCGAGGCGGACAGCGCGGCAGCGGAGGCGATCGATGCGCTGACCGCACGGATTGCCGCCCTGCAGGACGCCTCCGAGAATGCTCAGGAACAATTTCAGGCCGAACTGGCCAAGCGAGATCGGGAGCTGCAACAGCTGCGTATGGACCTGGACCTCGCGCGGCTGGAGGCCAACAAGCCGACACCCGCACCGCTCGGCCCCACCGACGAAGAGTTGCGCGCCCGAGAAGAAGAGAGGCTGCGGCGCGAGGAAGAGGCGCGACGGCTGGCCGAACTGCAACGCCGGGCCGAGGAGGAGCGTGCCTTCCAGGAACGGCGGATCTCCTCCCCCGTCATCGCCTTCGGCGGAACGGGCGGCGCCAATGCGGGCGAGACAGAACTTACCGAGCGCACCTTCGGCGAGGTGACAGACTTCGTGCTGAACGGCGCGTTGCCGAGCGCCATCACACAAGCCGAAGTCATCGCAAATCCCTCGAACACCGTCATCCAGGGCACGATGATCCAGGCCGTGATGGAGACCGCACTCGACAGCTCGCTCCCTGGGCAGACCCGTGCCATCATCTCAGAAGACGTCTTCAGCTATGACGGCTCACGGCTCCTGATCCCGCGCGGCTCGCGCCTCATCGGACGCTATCGTTCCGGCATCGAGATCGCGCAGCGCCGGGTCACCATCGCCTGGGACCGGATCATCCTGCCCAACAACCAGACCGTTCAGATCAGTTCCTTCGGCGGCGACGAACTCGGGCGCTCGGGCGTCACCGGTTTCGTGGACACGCGCTTCGACGAGCGTTTCGGCTCTGCCGCACTGATTTCGATCATTTCGGCCGCCCCGAGTGTGGCCGCCGCCCAGGTCGAGGATGAGACCACCGCGGACGTACTTGAAGATGTGGGCGATGACCTGGCCGACGCCACCGACAGTGTGATCGGCGAATATCTCTCCATCGGTCCCGTCATCTACGTCGACCAGGGCGCACGCGTCACCGTCATGGTCGACCGGGATCTGGAGATTTTCTGAGATGGCGCTCTCCTACCTCCAGACCTCGCTCGATAAGCTCAACGACGCCGCCCGCGCTGACGTCATCGAGATATGCATCAACCCGGATGGCTCTTGCTGGGGTGAGTTCCAGGGGGACCACTTCATGCGGGCACTGGATCAGCGACTGTCGGTTACGGAGGTGCGCGATCTTGGCAACCAGATCGCCTCCTCAGCCAACACGACAATGAGCAAGGACAAGCCCATCGTCTCGGTCTCGATCACCTATCGCGACCGTCCCATCCGCGCCCAGGTCGTAACCCCGCCCGCGGTGCTCGCGGGCATGTCGATCTCGCTCCGCTTCTTCTCAAGCCTGCCGCTTGATAAAATCGATCTTCGTTTCCTTTACGGCGAAGAACGCAAGCTCGAGGAGTTGCGACAGGAGAAAAACCGCGCCCTGCGCGAGGTCGTCGCTTCCGGTGACATCTACGCGGCCATCCGCTTCTGCGTCGAGAACAAGCTCAACATGATCGTCTCGGGCGGCACCTCGACGGGCAAGACCGTCGCGGCTCGGAAAATCCTCTCCTACGTTCCCGATGAGGAACGGATCGTCACCATCGAGGAAGCCGCAGAGTTGCTCCCCGCCCAGCCGAACGCGGTGACCCTGATAGCAAACCGGGACGCTGAGTTCCAATCCGCCGATGTGCTTCTGACCGCGACGCTGCGCATGAGGCCCGACCGGATCATCCTCGGAGAGGTGCGCGGCAAGGAGGCCATGACCTTCCTCGAGGCGATCAACACCGGCCATGGCGGTTCGATGACAACCCTCCACGCCGAAACCCCGCAGCTCGCCGTCCAGCGTCTCGCCATCGCCGCGCTCAAGACCGAAATACCGATGACCTATCATGACATGGTCCAATACATCGAAAGCTCGATCGATGTGATCATCCAGGCGGGCCGAGAGGACGGCCAACGCGGCATCACAGAATTCTATCTCCCCGGAACCGACCTCAGCGGAGGCATAAAACATGAAGCGGTTTGAGTACGACATCCTGTTCTGCAAGGTGAAGAAGCAGAAGGACTATGACGAGATGCGGCGCACCCTGAACGAGCGAGGTGCCGAAGGCTGGGAGGTGATCTCCGCCGAGGCGGGCGATTATGGCTATACCGCGTTCATCAAACGCGAGGTCGCGGACCGGCCGGAGGAGGCGGTGACATGAAACGCGCGACCTCTCTCGTCTGCTTATTTCTTTTTTTGACGGGCACCATTGCATCGGCCGAGCGCGACTTGGTTCCGACGCTCGATAATCGACCCAATGTCTGCCCCGATCAGCCGCCAGAGCCGGAATGGATGCGAAACACCGAGGCGCGCGATGCCTACAAGCGGCTTCTGGTCCAGCAAATCTACAGTTTTCAGAGCATGGAACGCATCGTCGACGCGCAGAGCTGCACATGCGCCACCCGGTATCCGTCTTGGGAGGCCGCCGAAGCGGTCTATTTTGATCGCTATTCCGCGGCTGACTATTGGAGCGTGGTCGAGGCGACGTCAGACTATCGTCGACAGGCGAACGATCTCCGAAAGCAGGCCATGCCGATCTGCGAAGCGGCCGGCAACTGGTAGCGGGTCATGAGCGTCGTCGCGTATTTCGTGGAAACGGCCGAAGGCTATCTTGATTCCGCTGCGGAAACCCAGTTCGGGGCCGTGGCCGCCACGGTCGGAACGATGCTGGTCCTCGGAACGACGCTCGTGGTCATCCTCGTCTGTTTCAACATGATCTACCAATACCGGTCCATGGACGGCAGGACCGCCTTCTGGCTCGCCGTGAAGATCGGCCTGATTGGCATATTCGCGACCAACTGGGTCCAGTTCAACGCACTCGCATCCGCCATCCTGAACGGGATAGACAGCATCGCCGGATCGCTGGTCGCGTCGGTGGGCGGCGGGACGCCCGGACCGTCGGGGACCTTCGCCGAGGAATTCGATCAGCTGATAGCCGCGCTTGGGGATTACCTGAACGCAGCAGGCTCCGAGCTGAACTGGATGGCTGGCGCGCTTCTCGACACGCTCGGCGTTCTCCTGCTCTCGATCCTCGGAGGGCTGGCGGCCTTCATCGTTGTCGCCTCCAGGCTCATGATCACGCTTTTGATCGGGATCGCTCCGGTGATGATCTTCCTGACCCTCTTCGAGGTGACCAAGGATTATTTCGCACGCTGGCTCTCGGCGCTGATCTCCTTCGCGATCTACCCCATCGTCATCGCCGGCGTTTTCGCGACCATCACCGGAGTCTCGCGCGCATTGCTCGCCGAACTTGGTGATCCGGAGGGGGCTTCGAACATCGGCGCCCTCCTGCCCTTCTTCATGATGGTCCTCATGGCTAAGGGGTTCATCATCGCCACGCCCTTCATCGTCCGGTCGGTCTCCGGAAACATCATGATGCCGGCGCTTTCGGCGGGCTTTGGCGGAAGCTACGCCTTCGCCCGAGGCTTGGCAGGAAGTCAGCAAGTCTATAACCGATACGCCATCGGAGGCGCGACAGGCGCCGAATATGCCGCGCTTCGGGCCAGGCAGTTTCTCGGCGTTCAGGCGCTCCCGACCCGCCCTAATGCCGCGGGTGGCGCGCCGGCTGCACCTTCAGACAACTCATCCGGCACCGGTGCCCGCATGCTTGCGCAACTGGCACGGCTGAGCAGGTTGGGCAGACGGTAGCGCAGACCGGACGAGGCAGGTCTACCCGGAACAGGCTGTCCGCGGACAAAATCTTTGCTGCCTGCTGGGATCATGACAAACAGCATGAATGGTTTTGCGTTGGTGGCATCGTGCCGCGTCTGGGGACGCCACTCTGCTATAGGATCAGGCGCTACGGCATCAGCGCCGGTGTTGCTGTCTGGGACGTCCGTCCTGTATCCCGTTCTCAGATCAAAGCATTTGACGGCAAGCTTCCTATGGGAAATTGCCGGTAGCGGGCAGTAAATTGCAGCGATGTTCTCGTTGAATTTTAACTTGTCACTTGACAATTTAAGAGAGTGGAGTATCTAAGGTGCCAAGGAAGAAGCACACATCAAAGGAAATCGAGGCTGTCATCCAGGAGCTCGAAGAGTTGGGGTGGGACCTTATTGAGGGCAAGGGGCACGCGTGGGGAATCCTCCGATGCCCGGCCAACGATAAGGATTGCCGCTGTGGCGAGTTTTGTCAGATGTCTGTCTGGTCGACCCCGAAGAACCCGCAGCAGTTCGCGAAAAGGATCCGACAGAAGGCCCTGGCCTGCGTGAAGCTTCAGAAGAACGACGAAGGTAATGCCAATGGCTGAAGAATTCGAATTCGAACTGGTCTTTGCGCTCCCCGACGGGGAGCACGATGCGTTCGCGCTCTCTGACGCGATCTTTGAGGCGGGTTTTGAAGATGCCCTCGTGGGCACCGGCAATGCTGGTCTTCTGGGTGTAGAACTGGAACTTGAAGGGGATGAGGCCGAAAGCGCGATCCTTGAAGCGGCGCGGGCGCTGATCAAGGCGCTGCCGCAGGGCACTGTCCTGCGCGAGGTCCGTCCCGACCTGGTGTCTCTCGCGGATGTCGCCGAGAAGCTCGAGGTGAAGCGACAGGCGCTCCAGCAGCGCAAGATGCCCCTCCCCGTTGCGGGTGGCCTCTACCGCATCGATGAGATGATCGAGGTGCTGATGGAAGCCTCAAAGCCGGCGAAGGGGCAGCGTCGTCCGCGTTTCAATCTCGCTTCCGCCGCGAAGTGGTTTCGTGCAGGCCCCGCGGCCCGCAGGGTGAACGCTCAGTTGACGATGCGTGAGATCGACCCTGCGACGATTGAGCGAGCCCCTCGACCAGAGCGCGACGATCCTGGTTTTCTTCACCCGTGACAATGGTCGGCTCAACGGCGCGGCCACAAGACGCCATCGCAGCATTCTTTCGTGTCACCCGCATGTCGGCTTAGCCAAGCCCGAATTTCTCGCCCGCCTCGCTGACGTTTGCTTCCGAACCGGACATCTCCGCCTCCAACCGCTCCAGATCACTCACGGCGTCCTGTACCCGGACGACATCGTCTTCTGTCGCAGCCTGCACCTCCAGATCTGCCTGCCGCCCGAACTCCATCTCCAACTGCCGCCGATCGTCCGCAAGAACAGCGGCACGACCGCGCCGAGGCGCTTGAGCCGGGCCGGGCTCAATGGGTGCATTCCCTCCGGTTTCTGTAAGCCCCATCCTGGCCTCGAAATCGCGTTCCGAGAGACCTGACCCACGCGGAGCCGAAGGCATCGCCCGGACACTCAGGGGCAATTCCCCCATCGGAGGGACCGGCCCCTTCGGAAACGGCAGATCCCCCTCCTGCGCCGCGTGGATGCCTTTGAAAAACGGATCCTCGTAGTAAACGACCCGCTTCGCCCGGACCGGCATCTGCGCGTCCACGACCACCACGATCTCATCAAGCGGCAAACGTCGTGCCTCATCTTCCGGCAGGAGCGCGACCTCCTCCGTCCGCTCGGACTGGCTGCGGCCCTCGAACGGGTTCTTGCCGACCGCGCGGGAACGTGTGACCACGGTTTTGGTGGTCTTGCCGACAGCCTTGCTCAACTCCTCGACGGTCTTTTCGTCCGAGGGCGTGAGGTAGAGCTTGATCCCGGCGTTGCCCTGCAAGGCCCGCCGCGTGTTCTCGCCGTAGATCTCGTCGATGGCCGGGATGGTTTGGGTGACCACCGCGAGATGCCCGCGATAGGCGCGCAGCACTTCGATGCTCTCGGCCACGATCGGCATCTTTCCGAGCCGGTTGAACTCGTCGAGCATGATCATGACCGGCCAGGGCTCGTCCGGACCCGGCTCCTTGTCCTGAAGCGCTGAAAGCAAGTCCGAGAAGAAGAGCCGGATCAACGGTGCCAGCGGTTTCACCATGAGGGGCTGGACCACGAGATAGACGCTGAAAGGCTTCTTGCGGATTGTCCGAAAGTCAAAGTCTGAGATCGCCGTCGCGTCATCGATCGCCGGGTTCTGCCACTGGTCCAAGCCGGACGTCATCAGGAGCGAGACATAGGAGGTCAGCGTGTCGTTGTTGGTCGAGGCCAGCCGCGTGAAGATCAGCCGCGCCGCGGCGTTTTGGACCTCATGGGCGCGCGCGAGATATTCCTTCTGCTTCTGCCCACCGGAGGCGGCGATGCGGTAGATCTCGCCGAGCGTCGGCCTACGGCGTTGGAACGCGAGTAGCCCGGCCGCGACGAAGAGATCGATCCCGCCTTTGAGGAGCCCCTGCACGCGGTCGTTGTCATTCTGCAGGAAGAGCGTGGCCAGGAGCTGCAGCTCCATCTGCTGGCGGGCCGGGTCCTTGAGCTCATAGATTCTGAGAAGCGGGTTGTAGCGATGCGTGCGCCTGTCCTCCCAATCCGTGGGCGCGAACCGGAACACTTCGTCGCTCTGTGCCGCCCGGTGGCGGGCCGAGGCCTCGAAACACTCGCCCTTCACATCCAGCACCACCGCCGAGCCCTGCCAGGTCAGGAGGTTCGGAATGACGAAGCCGGTGGTCTTGCCGCGCCCGGTTGGGGCCACGATAAGAGCGTGCGGGAAGTTCTTGGAGCAGAGAAAGGGCGCGCGGGATCCGGGCTTGCCCAGTTTCCCGATGACAAAGCCGGTGCCGGGCGCGCCGAAGAATCCGTTCTTCTTCATCTCTCGTCGGGTCTGCCAATGGGTGTAGCCGAAGCGGGTGAGCGCCGAGCCCGACATCGCAAGGCTCATCATGAGGCCCGCCACCCCGGCCCCGCCCATGATCAGGTTGATCAGGCGAAAATCATCGGGGCGGGCGGCCCCGATGGCGCGGTAGTTCTGGGCGATATAGAAGAAGTCGATCTCGGCCCGGAAACCCAGGTCCCGGAACGTCACCACGGCCGAGGCGATGACATAGCCGATCGCGATAGCGACCAGTGTGGCCAGCGCGACGCCGAGGGCGAGGCGGCCCTTCCCCACCCCTCCCATCAGTGCGTCTCCCCGCGCTCGGTCTCACCATCGACAAGATCGGCACGGTGGAGATCGAACTCGCGATCGGCGATCTCCTCCACCACGGCGCGGGTCGCCTCGCTATTGGCGGTGGCCGCGTCCGACTGCAGGTAGGTCTTTGCGGCGTATATCCTGTCGAGACGGTCTTCGATCTGGGTCTTCAGCACGTCGACATCCCCGTCCCGGAGCCGTTCGATCTGCGCCGCATCGAGCTCGCGCTCGACGGCGTCGCGGTAGGCCAGTCGCTGACCATCATCCTGGAACGGCGAATGCAGATTGCCGGCGCGTTCGTGATCTACAACCCGCCGCAGATCGGCATCGGCAATCGGTGCGGTTTCAGCGGCTTCAGTTTCGCGCTCGTCGCCAAACCGTTCCTCGCGCTGGTCGAACTGCGTCTCCCGCAACTCGTTTTCGCGGCGGACCTGGTCGATGGCCTCGCTGTCGCGCAGTTCAGTGACGGCTGCATAGGTCACGCCAAACCCACGGGCAAGATGCGACGGCATATCGGGATAGCGCGCGCGGAACGCGTCCGTGACGGCATCCGCAACCGGGGTCCGCGCGTCGCGACCTTCCATGATCCGGTCAACCTCGCGGGTGATCTCGCGGGCCCGGGCCTCGTCGGTGATGCGCTCCCGGTAGGGCTCGGACCGGTCGATCACGTCGCCCGGGCGCGCGAGCAGTTCGGGATGAGCATCGAGGTAGCTGCGTTGCTCTTCTTCGATACGCCGCTCCGCGCGGGAGACGATCTCCCACTCCCGCGCCTCGATCTGGTCTTCGGTCAGACCTTCCGAACGCATGTCCTGGCGGATCGCGCGCTCCATGTCCTCAGCGGCGTCCCGATGATAATGGACCCTCTCCGTCACGGTGCGATCTTCCACGACACCGTCCTCACGCAAGACCCCTGCCCGCTCCAGCGTGACGCCGAGCTGGACATGGGCCCGGTTGAGGGTCTCGCGCGCCGCCTCCAGATCCGCGCGGCGCTCGAGGTTAAGACCGTCCCTCTCGGCCACGCGCGCCAGATCGTCGGCGATCCACTGGCGTTCCAGCGCGGCATTCTGTGCGCCCGTCTCCATCCGCGCGACGACGACGGACGAACTGATGCCGGTTCCGCGCAGCGCGGTGTCGACCTGCGCCCGTACCTCGGGGTCGCGCAACCGGTCGAGCCGGGCCGCATCGATATTCGTCTCGGAATAGACCCCGCCGTCGGACGGCTTTTCGGTCAGTGTCACGGAGCGGAGCCCCAAGGGCTGCATGTGCGCGAGCCGCGACTGGATCTCGTTGAGGCTGCGCTCGAGCCTCGGCCGTTCGGCCTCCGGCTTCGCATCGATCATGCCCTGAACGCGCGCGACCTGATCGGCATAACGGGTCCGCAGATCCTCGAACGATTGCTCCTCTGCCATGTAGACGCCTCCTTCCGATGTGAGTTTGCCGCCCTTCGCCAGAAGCTCTCCCGAGCGGAACAGCGCATCGGCGATATCTTCGCGGTTGTCTGCGGAGGCCTCGGCGGCGAGCGAGTGATAGATGATCCGTGTATTGGCGATCTCTTCCAGAGCGCGATCCAAGTCTGCTCCGACCCGTGGCCGCGGCTCCGTGGCCCGCCCCTCAACCTTCGCCGCATAGACCTCGCGGGTGCGCGGCGGGTAGTGCACGACACCCCGATCGAGCCGCCGCGTGGCCTCGAGTCGCACCCCGAACCGCTCGGCTTCCTCGACCATCGCGAGGCGGAAGTCGTCGTAGTTGAACCGGTGGTCCCGCCCAAGGAAGAAGAACTCGCCCTCCTGCGATCGGCGGTTCAAGACTATATGCGCGTGGGGATGATCCCGGTCCTCATGGACCGCGATGATGTAGTCGAAATGCCCCTCTTCGGACTGAAAGAACCGCTCCGCCACATTGGCGGTGATGTCACGAACATCCTCGCCCCGGGTCCCGATCGGATAGGACATGAGCATGTGGGTCGTCTGCCCGAG
Organism: Pseudooceanicola aestuariicola; assembly: GCF_045763785.1. Taxonomy (NCBI): domain Bacteria; kingdom Pseudomonadati; phylum Pseudomonadota; class Alphaproteobacteria; order Rhodobacterales; family Paracoccaceae; genus Pseudooceanicola; species Pseudooceanicola aestuariicola. The sequence continues at coordinate 111,514 of NZ_JBJGSF010000006.1, forward strand.
CTTGGGCTTGAACCCCGCACTCCAGCGCTTGGCGAACCGCTCCGTCAGGTCCTTGATCTCCGATCCCTCAAGCCTCGTCTTCCCATCCAGGAACCCGCTGCTGTCCACGATATGCGAGGACTTGGTGGTGAGGTAATCAAGCTGGTTCATGAGCTGGGATTTGGTATGCGTGCCCCCGCCCCGGATCGCCTTGAAGACCGCCGCACGATGCCCCGCAGCGGCGCGCACGAGCTGCCTCTGCCGGGACGCCTGCAGCCCCTGCATAGAGCCCCGGATGCGACTCCAGCCATCCCGGAAGATCTCTCCGGTGACGTCATGGACGGCATCATTCAGCCGCATGGGCGAACTCCCTCAGAGCGGCAGTGGCGAAGAGCCGCATCCCATCCCGACGACGGCGCAAAAGCAGGTCGATCTCGTCAGCGGAATCAAGGATGAAACGGGCCAGACCGCGCATCTGCGCGAGGCGCAGTTCGGACAACTCGGCGTTCGGTGCGGAGCCTTCCCCCTGCCCCATTTGGTTGGCCTTCACCATCTGCTTGGCGATCTGCACGACGCCGTTGCCGACCTCATGCAGGGAGGCCCGGTAACGCGCCATCTCAGCCGCCAGCTGCGCGTCCGGAACGAAGGTTCCGCCCGCCGCCTGGATCAACCGCCGAACCCCCTCCGTGCGGGTCTCGATTCCCGCCGCGGCCAGGACCTCATCCAGCGCCCCAAGCTCTTCAGGGGTCAGCTTCACCGTCACGGCGGCCGTCGCCACGGCCGCATCCCGCTGGCGTTCATCATCGGCTTTCAACGTGTATTGGATGGCCCGCGGCGTAACCCCGAACCGCTCCGCGAGCACCGAAGTCCCCACTCCTTCTCCGGCCTCACGGACAATCTCCGCTCGCTCCGTCTGTGTCAGTCTCTTGGTCTGGCTCATACGAAGAAAGCCCCCCTATTTCCTGCCACCTTCATTCAAGGTCGCCCTCATCATACAAAACTATATAATACGGTCAATGAAATATTATTGTAGATTGCCCGCAGGCGACCTTGAATTCCGCTTCAAGCCGAGCGCCGCAGGTGCGAGGCCCGGCCCGCAGGGCCCAGAAAACCCGACCATCTCCAACCGCACCTCGGCCGCCCGTTGTCATGCCCGCGCCCGAGGTTCTGACCGAACACGGACCCGTGTTCGGACGGAAGCGAGGGGCGGCGCAACTCTTCACCAACGGGGCTGACGGACAGGGTCAAGGGCGGCCAGATTTGGCCCGCCAAATCTCTGCCGGAAAAACCGGCGGGCTTCAGCCCGGCTGTTATTCCGGATGGCCCCCTTGAGGCTGGCCGGCAGACCTGTTCCAGGCGATCTCTGAAATCCCCCGTCAGGACCGCGGACGGTCCTGACACCTTATCGGGGACACCGGCCGAAGGCAGGGGTCCCCGGTCTTGGCGCAGCCTTCCCTGAGACAGGGAAAGGGCCGCCTCTAGGGCGGCCCATCCTCCTGGGAGGATTATTCCTGCGGCTCCTTGGAGCTCGGCGGGAACATCACCAGCTCCTGGACCGCGACGGGGAAGTCGAGCTTGAGGCTGAAGAACTCCGAGCCGTCCCCGTTGCGGGTGTTGCGGAACATCGCGCCGACGCGCTGGAACCGGGTGCGCTCCTGACCTTCGTTGTCGGTGAACTTGACGGGAACGGTGGCGACGTAGTGGTTGGTCATTTGGGTCTCTCCTTTTTGCGATGGGGATCACCCGGCACGGGGGGCAAGGGAGGTCCGCAAACACAAATGCGGAGGGTCCGCGCGCCCCGCGCGTGGAAACCGTATTTGTGTTTGCCGGAGCGTGAGCGGAGGGCACGGACCGCCCGACCCCGTGCGATCCACATCTATGAGCAAAGAGGGGAGACCCAAATGTGCACCCCGCTCCTCAGCCGCCTTCGGTCCTGTCGAGTTATGTCAGACCTGACCAGGTCCGCGCCCCTCTCATCCAACGCGTCGGCGCGATGGTTCGCGTGCGCCCGATCGGAACGTCCGCGATCGTCTGCCTCAAGCTCAGCATCCCCATCGCCTGTGTGGCGATCCGGGGCGGTGATACAGCCGCGGGTCTGGCTGCAGGGTTGTCGGCCCGGACGGGTCGCCGTCATCGGGCGGCGCGGTCGTTGCGCTGCGCCCGCCCAAGCGATCTGCACCCGGACGGGCGGATCGCGGGGTTTCCGGCGCGCATGAGGGCAACCCCGCCGGCTGGCTCCGTCAGGAGACCGCCGCCGGGGTATGCCGCTCAGCGTGGCCAGAGGCCTCGTGTTCCGGGTGGAGGCCGGCACGGCCATAACCTGCGAGCGCGGTGACGGCGGTGCAACCGCCGGCAGGGGCCCCTCATGACCGACGACCGTTCATCACCGACCTTCATGTCATCTGCGTCTGTCTGAGGGGCCACAGACAGTTGAATAGTGCAGCAGTCCCGCCCGGCCCAGGTCGGGCGGGACTGCTCTCGTGGATGGTGTCGCAGTCATCGGTGACGCGGAAGGTTTCGAGAGAGGGATCACCGGGCAACGGGTCCGCCCGGTGAGCAGTGACGTTCAGGCGAAAAGAGACTCGCTGAGGTGCCCGCAATGCGCACAGACCTCGCGCCAGTGGAAGTTGACACTCCCGCCATCGATGGTCTCCCAATCGGTCCGCAACGCGTCTTTGCCGCAGGCGGTGCAGGGGACGACATGGCCGCCATTATCGTGATGGTCCATCCCGGTGGCCGTTCCGGGCTGCGACGTGCCTGCGCGGTCGCAGTGTCGGCAAAGGTCGTCCTCGGTCTTGTTCTCGTCGGTCATGATCTCATCTCCAGATGTTCGAGGGACCACCACGTGAGTGTGGTGGCATGGCCGAATGCCTGGTTGCCGAATCTGTCCGGGTCAGGGACGGCGCAGCCGCCGGCTGGCCGGGCGCAAAAGTTTTCCGGGCGCATCGCTCACCACAGGCATGGGGTCAAACACTGGACCGCCCTCTCCTCCCCCGCCGCCCCGGCCGAAAAGTTTTGCGATCCTTGAGGCGGGCGGGTTCGGGGGCCATCCGGAGGATATGCTTCCGTACTCATGTGTGTGATTGACGACAGGTTTGCCCGACACGAGCAGGCAAGGGGCGCGACCGGACGCGGGAGGCGGATGGAGCGGCGGGATCGTTTTGCCCCGCAAAACAGACCGGAGCGCAATCCGGCGGAGCGGCCGGGGAGCGACCTGCTCGCGAGACGGGCAAACCGGGATGCTGGGTGCAACGCCGCGGTGAGGCCGAATGGCCGAATGCGCGATCGGCCACCGGCCGATATCTCCACCGCGACTTGGCTTACCGTACGGAGGAGGCCGAGAGGCTTAGGAACAGGCATATGGAAACGACGAAAGGGCCGCGCAGCGCACGACCCTCTCTCTATCACTCGTCTGCCGTCTTCTTCGCCGGATCGGCGACCCGCATGACGGTGAGCCCCTTCGCCTCGGCCTTCTGCCCGAGGTTCAGCGCGACCCCGTTGCCGCCGAAGAGCACAACTCCCGTCGCAGCAAACTTATCGTCCAGCATCTCGTCATTGCACTTGAAAGGTGCCGCCCGCCCATGTGCGGACCAACGCGGATCGAAGCGCGCCTGCGCAACGCCGCGCGCCCGAGCCCACCGGGCGGCGATCATCTCGGCCCCGTGCTTGCCACCCTTGTGACAGAGGAAGATCTCCTGGTTGCGGTTCTGCCGGATGCGCTCGCGAACCTTGTCGAGTGTCGAGAAGATGACGTCGATATCGGTCCAGTCGGTCGCACCCGAGACGATCAGAGGGACACCCTCGACCTTCGACTTCGCGGCGGTTTCGCGATCATGCTGCTCCAACAGCTGCCGGGCCTCGAAGACCGCTCCGGTCTCCTGAGCGCGAGCACTGGCGCGCGATCCCGATGCCGGGATGAAGACATGGCCGGTCTCGACCTCGTAGCATTCCGCCGCCGCCTCGCTCATCACCTCGATGGCCCCGACGATCTCGCGGACCTGCAGGAAGCGGGCCTGCGCCTCTTCGAGCGCGGTCTCGGCGATCTCCGATCCGTCATGGGATTTTGCCAGGGCGCCGATCTTATCAGCGGTGCGGTCAAGCTCCTTGCCCAGAGCGATCTTGCGGCGCTGCAGGATCGTGGCGATCCCGTGCGCGAGCGGTTCGATCTCGGTCTCGAGACCGGTGCCGCGCAGCTGGCCAAGCAGGGCCTCGAAAGTCTCGCGGACGATGCTATCGGTCAGGACGTGATCCTCGGGGATCGGTAGCTCCGCGCCTTTTTCCGTCAGGCCGAAAAGTTCGATGGTCTCGTAGGCGTTCGCGTTCTCGTATGTCATGTTGGTGTCTCCAGATGTTCGGGGAACCACCACGTGAGTGTGGTGGCATGGCCGTACGTCTGGTTCACCGAATCTGTCCGGGTCAGGGACGGCGAAGCCGCCGGCGCGCCGGGCACAAAAGTTTTCCGGGCGCATCGCTCACCACAGACGCGGCATCGAACACTGGACAGCCCTTTTCACCCCCGCCGCCCTCGCCGAAAAGTTTTGCGATCCTTGACGCGGGCTGATTTGGGGGCCATCCGGAGGATATGCTTCCGCACTCATGTGTGTGTGTTTTGACGGTAGGTTTGCCCGACGCGAGCAGGCAAAGGGTGCGACCGGACGCGGGAGACGGATGGAGCGGCGGGATCGTTTTGGCCCAAAGCCAAAACAGACCGGAGCGCAATCCGGCGGAGCGGCCGGGGAGCGGCCTGCTCGCGAGACGGGCAAACCGGGATGCTGGGTGCTACGCCGCGGTGAGGCCGCATGGCCGAATGCGCGACGGACCGCAGGGCCGTTCTCCCCTGCGACTTGGCGAACCGAGCGGGGGAGGCCGTAAGGCTTAGGAAGCCATGTGGCGGATATCATGGATCAGCCACTTGCTATGCTACTCCGCCCGCATGTCCCCGAGGTCCGCGTCGAGCAGATCGATGGTGGGATCGCCCAGGGTGACGAAGCCGCCGTCGACCGCGCCTCGTTCGATCGACAGGATTGCCTCTGCATAGGGAATCTCGGTGACGGTGACGCCGAGCGCCTCCAGCGGGCGGACGACGAGGCCGCGCGCCGGTTCCGCGAACCTCGGAATCCGCAGCTTGAGGCCCTGCAACACGTCCACGCCCTCAAAATCCGGCTCAAAGACCGTGTCGGCGGCGAACACATTCCGGCCCTTGTCCGGGTCGTAGAGCAGGATTAAGGGGGTGATGGATTGCTGAACCCTGGCCCAATCGATCCGACGCAACAACACCCGGTAGGCATCGCTGCGTACCTGTCGATCCGGGTTCTGGATGAACACTGTGTAGTACCTGTCCGGGAACACCACCGAGACGGAACTGTGCCTCGTGACCTCCAAATCGTTTGCGGCGGTGGCCGTGGCAGATACCGAATACGTCCCGGGGACCAGGAACCTGCACATGAGTTGCGCGGCCACGGCATCACATTGCGCGACATGCGAGCGGCCCACCGGTTGCCCCGCGACACGCCATGTCAGTGTCCTCACATCCGGACCCCCAGTCGCGTTGAATTCGGTGTCGAGCCCAACCTGTGCCGTGACGCTTTCGGGGGTGATCTCGAGAGAGGGCGGCTCCGCAGGCGCGGTCGCACGTCCCAGAACCCACCCGCCGATCCCCACGATCGCGGCCACCGTCACACCGACCAGAATCTGCCCGCCAAGACTCTCTGAGGACATCGATCTACTCCGAGACGGTCATCACGATCGGACAATGATCGCTCGGATAGGCTTCCGCAAAGGTCAGGACCTTCCCGTCGGCGAAGGGCTGAAGGCTCCCATCACAACGGGTCAGCGCGGCGCCGGGATCGCGGAACACATAGTCACCCGTCAACTCGATCTGATCCGCCGTCAGCGTCACACCTTGCGCGAGGTTCTCCACGACGAAGAAGTCGATCTCGGCGCTGCTGCGGGGCGTGTAAAGCCATGGGCGCAGACCCTCGGCCTCGAACCGCGGGTTGTTCGCCATGGCCTCTTCGCCCAATCGAGCGAAATCGAACGCGAACGAGGACCAACACGCGCGCGTCTCGGCACCCGGCAGGATGTGCCCCTGCGGCACGTTCGGGAAGAACTCCGCCCGGATGTTGTCCGCCCCCTCGAGGAGTTGCCGGTTGAAATCCCCCGCCAGGATGATTGTCGTATCGTCGTCCTGGGCGTCCATCCAGGCGCGCAGGCGACGCACCTGCTCGCGCTGCGTCGCACAGTCGTCCTCCGTGCCAGGTTCGACGGAATTGTTCTTGCAGGTTGCCTTCAGGTGGATCGACGGCACCAGGTAGCGTCGCCCGTCGACCGACAGATCGACGCCCACGCCGCCGCGCACCGGGCGCGCGGGCGCGCCGCATTCGTTCTGATGCGGCACGGCGAGCTCATCGATCTGGAAGAAATCGTGCGCGAACGTGTCCCTGATCGCGATCGCGTTGTATATGTCATCGGCATCCGCCGCGCATTTCTGTGCGTTCTCATAGCAGCGGGTCTCGAACCGGAAGCTGTACCGATCGGGGAGGACCGCTTCCAGCGCCGCGACGCTGCCAATCTCCTGGAATGCGATCACGTCCGCATCTATGGATGAGATGATCTCCCGGATGCGGGTGTAGTCATCCGCGTCGCGGTCGAACCCGCGCAGTTCCGAGCCCGGCGCCCCCAGGTTCGCGATGTTCCAACTGGCCACCGTGAAGGGTTCCGCGACACCAATGGTCGGCACGAGCAAACATGGAAAGACGAAATGAAAGCCCCGCATCTAAAACCCTCTTCTCGGAATTGAAATCATCGGAAAATTGTTGGTCTTGAGACCACGATACGACAGTATCGATGATTTCGCGACCCGAGATCCTGTGAGTGCTTCAGTGCGGACAAAAAAGAAAGACGCCATCCCGGGAGGTGGGATGGCGTCTGATCTCTTCTGCCCGCGCCACGGGAGGAGGTGTGGCGCAAACCTGAGGCCGGTCTCCAGGGAGGAGGAGAGGAGAGCGATCTCAAAAGTAGGCTAGCCCGAAATGCTGCGGCGCAACAACGGCAAATGCTGCAATGCAGCTATGCACTTCATGCAATGCTAAACTACGCGACCCTTCGTATACTATTGTCGAGCGACAAATATGGGTGACCCGTCAATATTCGATATGTGCCCACAGGCGTTTGTCTAAGTACTTGCGAACGCGGAATCACTGGCTACGCGACGCCTGTTCATCCGGCATTTGCCCGGAAAGGCCGACGGAGATAGGCTTTTGCAAGTTCAAAGGAGTGAGTCTCAGGTGTTGCCAACGGTTCATTACATAGACCGCCCCAGCTTCCCTGAAGATCTGTTCAAAGACGTTGACTCGGCACAGTTGCGGATGGCGCTGAGAAACCTCCAGACTGCGGCGCGTGCCGTGACCGGCGCCATCCGGGACATGTATGCCTTCCCTGACGGCGGCGATCTCAAGGTTGGCGTCACTCCGGAGACCCACCTGAACGCACGGGCCCGCCAATCGCGCGTCGGCAGTCCTTTTTCGATCGAGTTTACCTCCGGCTACGTCCTTTGGGCAGCCGTCGTAAGCTCGGTACTCGCCCGCATGGTAGCCTCCGGGTTTCGCCTCGAAAGGACCGTGTCCCTGTCGTTCCGTGACTTCGCGGAGGACGTGGGGACGTCCGGGGTGCAAACCTGTGTTGACGTGACGATCAACGAGATCGGTCCAGACATTGAGGGCAGCTGGCTCTTCTTCTTCGAGTCACTCTATCTGCCGGTCTTGTTTCACGAGCTGGCCCATATCGTGCGAGGGCATCTCGGCCTGCTCAGACAGCGACAGGGCGGGGCGGGCCTGTGCATGGTGGACGAGTTGATGAGCCAGGATGCGGTCAACACGCCTCCCGGCTTTCCGCTACGCGATGTCGAGATCGATGCGGACGTCTACTGCTCGGGTCTGTCCGGCGAGTTCGCCTTCGCGCGATCCGCGACCCTGCCGCGCTGGCAGTATATGACAGGCAAAGAGAACCTTTATGCCGAATTCGTCGGATACGCACTCTTCGTGGTCGGCCAGGAACGCATGGCACGCGACAGGATCGGAACCCGCGACACCTACCCGTCGCCAAATCTGCGGTTGCTATTGCACTCTGTCGCCCACAGGGCGCGTTGGAATGTGGAACATCCCGAAAGTGACTATTTCGCGGAGATCTTTGAGCCCGCCATGGAATTATTGGCACCGCTCGAACCGGCCTTCCCCGAGCTCGATCTCCTCCGGGACACGATTACCAGGGAGGGGGAGGCCGACCTCAGGAAAGAGATCGCCGCCTATTTCGATCAGGACCCCGAAACGGAGGACGGGCTTTTTGCACCCTTCGCGTTCGACGCGCGATGGAGCGACCCCATTCCGAAATTCTTTGGGATATCGTGATCGAATGGAAGAGGTCTCGCGTGCGTATTGGAAGGTCGATCCAATCGTCAGGACTATGGGCGGATATCTCGACGTCACGGGGCTCACACCGGTCGAGACGACACTGGTGCACTGGACCGAACATGTCTTCGACATCAACATAGGCCTCCTGGACGCGCGCGATCCGGACCTCGACATCAAGGGGATCGACCTCGTCATCTCAGCCGGCGATGCTCCGAACGCGGCCGCGCGCCAATCGGGCGATCGCCGTGCAGTCATAATAAGCCTCGGCCTGCTGCGAAAACTTTGGCGGTTCCTTACGGCCGCAGCCCATCATCCGGACGTGCTTTCGCGCGCGCACCCCCTGAGGGATCCGGGAAAATCGTGGAAAGAGGCGCTCGACGGCCCGCTCATCGCCTTCGATGACTGGTCGATGGAGGCGGAGCGTGCGGAGTATTTCGTCGACATACTGATGCAGATGTTCGACTACGTGATTTCGCACGAACTCGCGCACCTCCTGCGGCGGCATATCGATCTCCTCTTTCCGGACGCAACACCCGGCTTTGTCGACGAAGCGGCAACATATCTGGACAAGGCCCCCGGCCGATCGCCAGACATGCTGCCGGAAACGCTACAGGATATCGAGTTTGACGCGGATGCGAACGGGCTGAACCAAATGCTCCTGAGCATGGATGAGAAACATCCGTTTCGGACGGGCTGGGCCGCGGAGGATGGGCTCGAATACGGCTTCCAGCTGGCGTTCGCCCATATCCTTGTCATGCGGGCGCTCGACACGAGGGAGGGTCCGGTGGATCGACCGGGGACGGAATATCCCTCCCCGCTCTTTCGGGCGATGAACTTCACCAACCTGGTGTTCAGATCCCTTCACGACCTGGTGCCGTGTGACTTTGAAGAGTCGGTGCGCGTCCACGACACCGCCTGGTTCGAGGCGAGCGAGATCTCCAAAAACATCGGTTTCGGCGACGGCAGATGGTTCGGGGAAGGCCCCTCGGACGCGGATCACGAGAAGTTCCTCGTCAGCGAAGCACGATATTTCGAGGCCACGCGCCGGATCGATCGCATCCTCGACGGTGCTGACAATGGGTGAGGAAGACCTCGAAACCCTGACCATGATCCGCGTCGCCGGAGAGTTCGTCACTTACGTGCTCTTCCCCGGGATCGACGAGACGGCCTTCGCCGAACGGATAGACTGGAGGCATCGCGACAGTGCGGGCCTTGACGCGATCATTTCGCCCTGGCGCAAGGATCGCTATCGCATCGCGATCGGAACCGCTGGACCCGATCTCATCCTGTCTCGCCTCCAAGCCGTCAACGTCGAAGGAGAGACCGCAGCTCAGGCCGAGCGGTTGGGCGGGATCGAACCCGCAATGACGCTGTCATGGTTTGCCGGTGTCGCCTTCTTCGCCACCCACGAAGCCTGCCACGCCGCAGCAGGCCATGTCGCCTATCAGAAGGCGCTGAATCCGGAAACAAACACGGGTGACTTGCCGCGACCTCTGGATCTGGCGACATTCCGGCTCCTGTCAGAGCTTGAAGCCGATGGAGTCGCCGCGGCCAGCCTCCTGTCGGCGGATTATGAGCTGATGCGCACGATCGAGGGGCTCTCATCCGACGGTGACGACAGAGCCGACAGCGCCATGATGTTCATCGTCATCGGCGTCTTCGCGACCCTGGAACTTCTCGCCTCGGAAGGGCCGGTCGCGGATGGGTATCCAACGCCCGAAACGCGCTATCTGAACGTGGTCGCGGCCGTGTTCCGTCACGTGGCACCGCACCTTCTCCTGCTGAAGTCGGGCGACTATGTTCGCCGCGAGGCGAGCGGCGAAGAGGTGCAAAACGTCGCGAACAGGTTTCGCCACTCGGTCCTTCCGGCGCTCGTCGCCCTGAACCACTTCGATGTGACCACGCCCTTCGGGGAAGACATTGCGGCGCTACTCGGCGGGGCGGTCCCCAACAAAAGTGAGGCAGGGCGAGACCTTGCGCGCTATAGTCGCGACCGTGCCCGATTCATGCGGGCATTGAGTTGATTTCGAGAGACACGGATGTGGGACGATTTCAATGACTGACGTTGTGGTGGTGATGCGCCTTGCTGGCGATGACGCGGACGCGTCCAAACAGGATATCCTCGCGCTGTTGGAAGGCGTGGCCGGTGCGGACGTTACCGACAGCTCGGTCGACGCGGCCCTGGGCATGACCGCAAAAGAGCTTGTGCTGACCGTGACGATCAGTTTCGCGACGTCGGTCTCGGCGAATTTCGCAACCAAGGCGATCGAGGACGCGTTGCAAGGACCACTACCCGACCAGGTGACGGTCGCAGAGATCTTTTGTGAGACGCCCTCCGAGAACAATGGCACGGTGGAAGAGACCCCGGAGTGATGCTTTGCCAGCGGGGCTATCGGACCGACGGATTTCGCCATCATCCTGCGACTGACAGGCCGTTGACCTCGAACTGATCGACCACAAAGAAAAACGGGAGCCGCGTTTCCGCAGCTCCCGTAGGCTAGGTAGACCGGGCCGGTCTAGGCCGACCTCGCTTATCGATCGGGACCAGGTCCTGTCACATCAGGACACCAGAGACAATCCCGCACCGGCGTCCCGCTCGCGCGCACCGCTCTCGACGAAGGGAATGATCGAGAAGGTCTGGCCGCCGCGCTGCTCCTCGTTCTGCACGGCATTCACCCGCAGATCGCCATCCGGCGTGTTGATGAGGAGCGAGACGTAGTCGTTGCCGGTCCGGTTGCTCTTCGCCATCCAGGCCGAGCCGACGCGGATCGGGTGGCCGCGCGGCGAGCTGACTTCGATCCGGTAGTCGGGATGGGTCTCCTCGGTCTTGAACTCATTCTCGATGAGCATGAAGTCGAGGTCAAACATCATGTTGGCGATGTAACCGGCGAAGGCGTTGTCTGCATCCATCGCGGTCAGCTCGCCCGAGATCGAGCCGGACTTCATGGCACCGTTCGAGACGAGCGGGATGATCTCGAACTCACCGGTCATTGCTTCGCGTGCTTCCTTCGTCTGCACGGCGTTGACCCGGAAGGGCCCGAGGCCGACATCGATCTGCATCGAGATGTAATGGTTACCGGTGGTGTTGCCGGTCTCGTTCCAGGCCGTGCCGATACGCACCTTCCGGCCCGACTTGTTCACCGCGGTCACATCAAAATCCGGGCTGCGCTCGGACATCTTCGTGCGGGTCTCGAGCTGGATCGCGATGTCGAACCGGCTCGAGTGGATCATGCCGGAATAGGCGGTGGCTGCGGTCTCGGCATTCTTGGTCAGGGTTCCTGCGAACATGGGTCTTCTCCTTGGGTTTGCCGCTGCCCGACACTTGGCCAGAGCACGCGGGATTGCTTTTCGACCCCTCATGGGATCGCAAAACCACAAGGCCCTCTTTCCTTTCTCTCCCGCCTGTCAGCCCGACCCGGCGCCGGAACGGGTGTCCGGCGTTGCCCCGCGCACTTCCCTCCCCTTTTCCGCCGCGGCACCATGGCGCGGTTCCGATATGAAGAAGTCGGCCTCGGCCCCGTTCAGCCTACGGCCGCTCCGGTCGGTCAACCCGATCGTGCTGCCGTTCGGCACAAAGGTGATGAGGTACTGGCCGAGGCCGTCCCGATGCACCCGGTAGCCCTCGTTCGCCCAATGGACAGATTTGCCGGCATCCACGGCGGCCTTGATCTCGGCGATGTTCATCTGGATCTCCATTTCAGTATTGGTGTTGGAAACAAGAGAGGCCCGATCCGTGGATCGGGCCTCTGTGCAACCGCGATTGACCTACCAGTCGAAGACCTCGAGATAGGGGACTGGCGGGACGTCCCGATCGAAGAGGACGTAGTCGCACCCGGCATCCGTCGCCAACGCCATGACCGCCTTGAAGGCGTCGCAGTCGACGCCTTCCGGCATGTCGGCGAGGGTTTCAGGGACGGAGAACAGCCAGCCATACTCATTCTGCATGCTCGGCGATTTGGCAAAGAGCCCGTTCTCGATGGCCTGCGCGGTTTGTTCAGGCAGATGTGCGGTGCTGCAATCGTAGAACCTGCGAACGTTGCGCATCATGATCCCCTCGCCTCCATCCAGTCCTTGAGGCCGAGGATCGTCTTGCCGGCTGCCACCTCGACCAGCCATTCCGTGCGCGGATCGCCGACGGGCTCATGCGCCTGCCGGTCGATATGCCCATTGGCCATCCAGGGCTCGGGCTGAATCCGCCCGAGCCAGTCGGCGAGGCTCGGGATGCGGCCCTGACAGTCTTCGCGGACATGCTGCTCGCCGATCCAGCGGATGGGAATCTCGCGCCCCGCCCCATTGGTGAGGGAGAGCCCGAAGACACGTTCGGCCTCGAAGATGCCTTGCGTGTGATGGCGCAGAGCACGGTGGGTGAAGATGGCGAGATGCTCCTTTGAGGCATCGAACCAGTCGTGAACGGCCTGATAGTCGGATGGCTTTCCGCCATACTTCCGGGCGGAACTTTCGGCATGATGGAGGGGATGGGCCATGTCACAGGCCCTCATCGAAACTGTGGGAGCATTCAACGTAGCGGTCGGCATGATCGAGGGTGATGCTGTCGGCGATGACATCCCAGGTCAGCGTGCCGTAGCCGCCCTCGTTGTTCTCGAAGCCGGGATGCTGGTGATAGGCGACGGACCAGGCGAAGTCGCCGAGCTTCGTGCAGAGTTCGTCAGGGAGCGCAATGCCTGCGGGCTGCACCGTTACGTCTTCGATATTGCCGGAATCGCCGTAGCCTTCGTATTCGGCGGTGACCTCGGTGATGCCGAGGCCTCGCAATTGCGGGAGCAGCTCGTTTCGGGTGGCCTTGTTGGCGGCTTCGCGCTCGGCTTGCCATTTTGCCATCGTCTCGGCAAAGGTGGTCTCGGAGTTGGCCATGGGTCTCGTCCTCTTGTCTGGGATTGGGGAAGGTACCGAGGGGTCCAGAGACCCGCTACGGCGGCGGAACGCGAGGGGGCAAAGCACCCTTCCACGTTCCCCCGACCGAAAGCCCGCTTTTCCTTTCAGGCGGCTCGCTCCGCCGCCGTTGGAGACCCTTCCCCCACGATCCGAGCCAGGATAGCGACGGTATCGATGCCCTCCCCTTGCGGCACGAAGACCCGGAGCTGGAAGGCGATGATCTCCGTGAAGCACCCCATGGCTTTCAGCCCGTCGATCGTGCCGCGGTCGGCCCCGTCGATCTCGAGACGGGCCGCGCCCGCGACCCGGCGGCGGGTGAGCGTGAGACCTCGGCCCAGATCGACCGGCGCGGTGGACCCAAGCGCCGCCGTCAGCATCTCCGGCGGGGTTTCCGGGGTGCCGACCATGAACCGCGCACGCAGGGCCGCGGCGCCGTCCTCGCTGACGGTCCGGCCGATCATGCTTGCCTGCCCTTCCGGCGTGACCCGGTAGATGCGCTCGTTTCCCGACGGGATGCCCTTCCAGATCGGCAGCAACAGACCGGTCAAAAGATAGAGCTTCGTCGTGGTGGTTTTGGGGAGGCTATCGGCCTCCGCGTCCCAGAGGCGGCGGAACTCGGGCGGCTCGATCTCTTCCCAAGCGGAGGCCTGGAACTTCCCTTCCTCGACATAGGTGGACCCGCTCGGCCGGATCACCTTACGCATGAGCGTGACGATCTCCTCGTCATACATCTGCATCGGACGCGACGAGATCAGTGCCGCGCGACCCGACGCACGGTTGATCATTGGCAGCTTGTCGGGGTTCCGGTCCAAAGCTTCTTCTTCTGAGAGCACATGGACTGGGTCGGTCACCTCGAGTCCGACGATCCGTGTCACCGCCCCGGAGCGCGGACAGGTCCAGAGGTCTTCCGCCGAGACCTGTTCGATCCTCTCGCCACGCAACGTCTCGACGCCGAGATCGAGCGTCCCAGCCGCCCGCGCCCGCTCGGTTTGATCGGCGATCCGGCTCATGAACTCGGCGAAGAGCGCGTTCTGCATGTGGATCGGCAGGGCCAGCACCCGGTTAAGGAAGCGCTGGATTGGCGGAAGCTCTTCGAGCAGCACGCCGTCCTGGTCGATCAGTTGCAAGGCGGTCCAATCCGTGAACTGCTCATAGCTCATGGCTCCGGCACGCCCGGCGGCCAGATCGGCGTAGTAGCCCCGGAGAGCGCCCCGCGCGATCGGGCTTTCGAGATTGTCCTCCTCGCGGAACATGCCCTGCGAGCCGGTCTCGCGCTGGCCCTTGGTGAGCGCCCCCAACTGATCGAGCCGCCGGGCGATCGTGGAGGTGAAGCGCTTCTCGCCGTGCACATCCGAGGTGCAGACCCGGAAGAACGGCGCTGACACCTGAGCCGAGCGATGGGTGCGGCCGAGCCCCTGGATCGCCGCATCGGCGCGCCAGCCCGGCTCCAGCAGATAGTGTCGCCGCCGTTTCTGGTTCTTGGCCGTTTGAGCCGCATGGTAGGAGCGACCTGTCCCGCCGGCATCGGAGAAGATCAGGATGTCCTTTTCCCCATCCATGAAGGCGCGGGTTTCCGAGGAATTGCTGTTGGCGCTGCGCTTTTCGATAAACAGGGCCCCGTCGCTGGATTTCAGGGGGCGGATGGAGCGCCCGGTCACCTCGGCCACGGCCTCGTCGCCGAAGGCCCAGAGGATCTGATCGAGCGCGGCGGGAATAGGCGCAAGCGTCATCAGCTCCATCATCGCCGCATCGCGCAAGGCCTCGGCCTCGCGCGAGACGACCAGGGCACCGTTCGCATCCCTCAGCGGCTCGGCCACCATGTTTCCGTCGATCTCCACGAGCTTCTGGGCATGGATCGGGAAGGCCTGTTCGAGGTAACTCAAGACGTAGTCGCGGGGCGTGAGTGCACCTTCCACGAGCTCGTCTTCGGGCTCCATGGCCTCGAGCCGACGTTTCAACAGGCTCTCGCCCGTCGAGACCACCTGGATGACGCAGACGAATCCCTCGGCCAAATCATCTTCAATGGCACGGATGACGGTCGGGGCTTTCATGCCCATCAGAAGGTGGTTGAAGAAGCGTTGCTTGGTGCTTTCGAAACGGGACTTGGCCGAGGCCTTGGCGGCGGAGGCGTTGGTCTGGCCGGAGGCATCGTTGACACCGGTCGCGATCAGTGCCGCCTCGAGATTGTGATGGATCGTCCGGAAGGCCCCGGCATAGGCGTCGTAGATCTCGATCTGGGCGGGTGTGAGAGCATGTTCGAGCACGTCGTATTCCACGCCGTCAAAGCTGAGTGCTCGCGCGGTGTAGAACCCGAGCGTCTTCAGGTCGCGCGCCACGACTTCCATCGCGGCAACGCCTCCGGCCTCCATCGCCGAGACGAAACTCTCGCGGCTCGGGAAGGGATATTCGGGCCCCTGGCCCCAGAGCCCGAGGCGGGAGGCATAGGCCAGGTTTTGCACGCTGGTGGCCCCGGTTGCCGAGACATAGAAGACCCGCGCCCGCGGGGCGGCGAGCTGCAGACGCAAGCCCGCGAGACCCTGCTGGGAGGGCTTCACCCCCCTGCCCGCGTCGGACCCTGCGGCGTTCTGCATGGCGTGGGCCTCATCAAAAGCCAGCACGCCATCGAACCCGTCGCCCATCCAGCCCAGAACCTGGCTCAACCGGGTCGTGCCGCATTTGCCTGCGGACCGGAGTGTCGCGTAGGACACAAAAAGGATGCCATCGCCCATGGAGATAGGCTGGTCAGGCTTCCATTTGGAGAGCGGCTGGATGTCGGCGGGCGAGCCGCCGAGGTCGGTCCAGTCGCGAATGGAGTCTTCGATGAGCGTGGCGGACTTCGAAATCCAAACCGCCTTGCGTCGGCCCGCGAGCCAATTGACCAGGATGAGCCCGGCGCATTCGCGGCCCTTGCCGCAGCCGGTGCCATCGCCGAGGAAATAGCCGAGGCGATAGGCGCGCGCCTCCGGATCATCGTCCGCACGGGTCATCCGGGTCTGGTCCTCGTCGATGGTGAACCGACCCGGCAGGTCGCGCGCGTGGGCATCGTTCGCCATGAGGATGGTCTCGAGCTGTGCCTCTGAGAGATGACCCCCCTCGATCAGGCGGCCGGGCAGGCGCAGATCGGCGGCGGCTTCATTCGACGGAACCGGGGGCGCGACCGAGGCCATAGCGATACTTTCGACCAGCGGTGTGGGATGTTCCTGGGCACCCGCGATCTCGATCCGCTGCGGACGATAGCGGGCATAGATGTCAGAGACGGGCGTGTTTTCGCGGGGCGTGGCGAGACAGGTGAAGGTCAGCGGGATGGCGGCATGGGATTTGGGTTTGGCAGACGCCGCCTGGGCGATTGGGCGCTTACGTGCAATAGGGACACCGACCCGGCGCGAGTCAGTCCGAAACTGCGCACCGGTTTGGATCAAGGGAGCGGCAGTGCGGGTTGCGGCGATGTCATCGACAATTTCCCGCGCTTCATCCAGATCGCCGACCGTTGTGCGGACGCATTTAATCTCCTCCCGCACCTTGTCGAAGACCATGAGCTGGGTTTCCACAGTGGTGCCGAGCTTGGCGTAAACATGGCCGGGGATCGTGAGCGCAAGGCGCGGTTTTGCAATGGTTGATGCCCGCGCCCAATGGGCCGCGTCCCGTTCCGGCGAAAATCCCATGGGCATAATCGCCACGAGACGTCCGCCGGGCGCCAGCCGTTTGGCAGCGCCGATCAGGTGTTTCGCCGCGATGTGCTTGTCGCGCGACCGATCGACCGAGGAGGCGAAGGGTGGGTTCATCACGATGACGCCCGGAAAATCGGGCACCGACAGGAGATCGTCGATATGCTCGGCATCGAAACCTGTCGCATGGCTTCCGAACACCACCTCGAGCAGCGCGCGGCGGAAGGGATCGATCTCGTTGAGCGTCGGTTTGCCGCCGGCACGGACGGCAAAACCGGCCAGTGCGCCGGTCCCGGCTGACGGCTCAAGGACGGTTTCGCCGGGGCGAATGGCTGCTGCGCGTATTACCAGTGCCGCAAAGGGCAGCGGCGTCGAGAACTGTTGCAGGCGAATCTGTTGCTCGGAGCGCCGGGTCTCCGTCAGGAGCCGTGAGGCGAGCAATCTGGCCATCGCGAGCACGTCCGAACCGCTGTCCCGCATGATCGTCGTCACCGTGGCGGCCTGCATCAGGTCATAGGCCATGCGCCAGGACCACGCGCCGCCGGCATCGCTACCGCCGAACGTCTCACGCATGATCCGAGCGAGCGTCGAGCTTCTGAGGGGCTGGTCTTCGATCTCCCTGGCGATCTGTGACAAGGCCTCCCGGAGGTGGGCTTGTGATGGGATTTTGGGTCCGTTTTGTGGATTGTGATCGGGCATGTCGTCTGTCCTTTGGCTCAGGTATCGGGTCCGACAGGACAAAAAGCCGCCTCTGCGCTTTCAAATGCGCGGAGGCGGCTCGAAGCTGGACAGATGACGTCGCTGGTGGCGGTCAGGAATCCTTCCCGGCGAAGAACTCCGCCAGAACTGGACTCGCGTCACTCTTCGCCGAGCCGAGGAGCTCGGACCCGGCGAGCGAGGCTTTCGACAGACGCACGAAGCCGCCTGTCTCCTCGATGCGGTAGCAGCGACGCTTTTGCCCTCCGCGCCGGTAATGGGTGGCGGTCACGATCTGGCAGGTGCTGCCATCGGTCAGCGTTACCGGTGCGGCCAGTTTGATCTTGTCACCCTCGTCGTAGTCCGGGATTGCCGCCCAGTCGCGGCAGCGCTGACGCCAGGCATGGGCATAGCTGTCGGGATCCTTCAACTCGGAGAGCAACGCCAGAAGGCTGAGCGGCGCGCGCGACTCCACGGGCCCGGCGCTCTCCTCCATGTCCTTGTAGCCCCAGCAGCCCTCGTCATAGCGGGTCAGAAACACGGCTCCAAAGGTGATCGACCCGTCGGCATCGGTCACGTAGGTTCTGTCTTCAATCGGCACGCCAACGATGTTTGTGAGCCTCAAAGCTGCATACCAGGTCGAGCCGACCTTGCAGGCCTTGAGCAACAATGTCTTGCGGGTATCCGTCTCGAAGGTGCAGAGCCGGGTGATTTCAGCCTTTTCGTCCGAGTAAGTCTTCACACGACGATCTGTATAAAAGAGCCAACCCATTTCAGAGTCCTTTCTCTTAGAAAGAATTGTTTGTCGCCTATGTCCCGAGAGCGCGAAGCGCGGCAGGACATTGGCGACGCGATTGTGAGAAAGGGCGCTAAGCCGCCCTCCGGTCATCGATCTCGATGAGAGCGTCGAGCGGCACCCGGTAGGGCAGCATCTCGTCGAAATCCTCGCAGTTGCCGTGGTTCTGCACGACCGCGTGGGTGTCGGTGGCGTCCTTCAGGATCACCCGGAACGTCCCCCCGAGACCGGAGGGGACATCATAGGTGCCGCCGATCAGATAGTCAGCGGCGCGGCGCAGGAAGACGCGGGTCGTATGGCCATCGGTCGCCAGCCGGATGGTGTCATGACCACGGTCGATGAGCATCTGCACGTCATCGAGAATGTCGGTGTAAAACTGACCCGTCAGATCCCGAAACGCCGCTTGCCGGGCCGCCATCCAATCGGCGTCCCGAAACGGGTTGATGCCCTCGGCGAAGGCGTAGGAGGGATCGGCGTGTTCGGTGGTGACGATTCGCGTGGTCTTGCCGTCGATCCCGTTCGAGCGCAGATGGACGCCATTGCCGACGATCAGGATCAGGGCAGGTTTGCCAACCGGCCCGTTCCAGTTGGGAAGGAAGGTGGAACAGTCGCGCGCATGCGCGATCTGCGCCGCGACGCTCGCCGCGGTGAAGCTGAGAAGTGCCATGGGATTTACCTGTAAGATGGAGGGAAGGGTGTGACCCGCCCCGGTCGGAGCGGGTCGCCTGTAGGGTCAGGCCGCTCTGGCGACCTCGGTTTCGTCTTCGGGTGTCTCGGCCTCGCTGGCATCAACCGGTTCGACGCCTGCCGTCTGCATCATCGGCGGGCACCAGGCCGCGACCGCCGCCCGCTGTGCATCCGTCAGCGTGGCGAAGGGCTCCGCAAAGAGCTTGTCGCAGAAGGCAACGACCTCCTTCTTGGTCGAGGAGGCCAGTGTCACAGCCTCCTGCGCGAGCCCCAGCTCCTCGCCGAGGATCTTCAGGAGCCAGGCCTTCTTGAAGCGGTTGAAGAGTGCCGCGTTTGGCGTCCAATGCTCCCGGATGTCCGGCATAATCTCGACCTCGAAATCATGCATCAGGCTGTCGCGCTGCCGGTCCCGTGCGAAACAGGATTGCGTGGTCGCGGCCGTAGCGTAGGCCACGAGTTTCGCCTTCTCGCCCGCATCGAGCGCCCGGAAGAGCGCGAACTGGTCGGCGGGGGATTTCGCGTCATCGGCCCAGGAGAGGTCGAGTGCGTCATGGGCCTCGGCCACCTGTTCAAGCGAGGTGCCGTCGATCTCGTCCATTTTGGCGTGGGTACGATACTCCTGGCGCGCATCGACCTTGATCGCTTGGGTGACGCCCAAGCCGCTGGTCAGCACATCCGTGACCAATTTGAAGAGCGTGAGGTCGAGCGTCGCCTCTGGATGCATCGCCATGGCCGCGCCGAGCGCCATCGCGCGTTCGGTCTTCAGATCCTCGGTGAGCGAGGCGGGATAGGTGATCTCATCACTATCTGCCGTGCCTTTCTCGCCCGGCGCGGTGGAAGCAGCCTTGCCGGAGCTCTCCGCCTTGTCTTCAGGACGCACCAGGCCAACATGCAGACTGATCTTGCCATGCAACCAGGCGGCGATCACGCCGGAGCGCGCAAGATCCTCGGCGCTATAGGCCTCCTGCAGATCCCGTGCCTCGGCCTCCAGTTCGTCGACCCGATCGTAGAAATCGTTGTAGGCCTCGTCTTCGAGCTCCTCGTTCTCCATCTCATGTTCGAGTTTCTCAAGCTCGGCGGTGATCTCATCGACGCGTTTTTGGCCCTTCTCGTCGGGCTCGACAGGACCCGGATAGACCCGGCCGTAGTCTGCCATTGCGGCATAGTCGTACTGGATGACCGCGTCGGCCCAGGCAAAGCCGATCTCTGCCCGCGCCTCTTCGGCGGCCGCGGCGAGTTTCTCCAGCAGGATCGTCTCGACCAGCGCGGAGTCCTCGAGCACGGAATGCTCGTCCAGTAGATCGGCCGCGATGGCGCCGCCGCGCGCCTCGTAGTCTTTGCGCACGAAGGCCCCGATATCGTCGCTGACCTGCACGCCGCGGGACTTCAACGCGTTCCGAACGGTGTAGGCCTGGACATGGTTGTCCTCTTTGGTCAGCGCCTCGAAAACCTCGCGTTGCACCTCCTGGCTGGGATGATCCGCGAAGGCTTTCATCGTGTCGAGCGTGATCGATTTGGCGCGGGCCGCGGCACGGATGTCGGGATGGATGAGCCCGTAGCGCAGACGGCCTTTCACGGCGGCCACGGTCGTGCCAAAAGTCCTGGCGATGGTCTCAGGGGTCTGACCGTCGACCTCCATCATCCGGGCGAAGGCCTCGAACTCGTCGATTGCGTTCATCGGGGCCTGGGTGATGTTCTCGGCGAGCGACAGCGCGGTGGTCACATCGCAATCATCGGGAACAAGGCGGCAATCGATCTTCGTGCGGTTGGTGAAGCCCTTGGCGGTCTTGTCCGCGACGAGCTCGATGAGTGCAGCATGCCGCCGGCCACCGGCGAGCACCCCGAACTTGCCGTCGATCTTCTGGACGAGCAGCGGTTGCAGAAGGCCGAGGACGGCGATGCTGGCTTTCAGATTTGCGATGTTCTCCGAGGCGTAGGTCTCGGGGGAATTGGTCCGTACATTCGCGGGATGGGCGACGAGATCGCCGATGGCGACGGTGGTAGGTTTGAACGTGTGAGTCATGACATGTCCTTCTCGACGTGTTTGAAAGGGCCGCACGGGTCTTCGCGCGACCGATCCCCGGGATTGGGGAACTCGAGCGTTTTCGGACCAATCGTGAATGGTGTGTCGCCACCGCGCCCGAGGCAGCGTTTGCTCAGCAAACGCGTTCGGGTGCGAAGGCGATTCCAAATGTCCGAAAACGGCTCACAAGGACAAGAGGCCCACTTTCCCTTTCGGAGGGTCAGCGGGCCTGTCGGTGATGGAAGGTTGGGGTGCGGCCTACCCTACCAGTCGTGCGCCATCATGACGGTCAACACGCGCATGGTGGTTTCGGGATTGTCGGGAGCCTCGGCGCCGTAGCGGAAGTCAGAGCTGGCCTCGTAGAGATCGATTTTCCAGAACACGGTCTCGCCGCGGATCGTGGCCGCCCCGAAATCGTGCCAACCTGCGGGATCGTTCTCGGGCTCGAAGGTGTCGAAGGCACCGGTGGCCTGGACGGCTTCCGTCACGAAGCCATCGCCTGCTTCGATCAGGGACTGGGTTACGACGAGGCGGCCCTGGATCGGCTGGTCCGGGGCAATTCCGAGGCAGGCAAACCTGCGGAAGGCGTCGTTTTGGGCCGCGATGGCGGCGACGTCGGGCGGGGAGAGCTCGGCGGGTTCGGGAGTGTTCATGGGTCTGTCCTTTCGGGATGGGTTGAAACCACCAAACCCGAAGCCTTCTTTTCCTTTGCTCTGAGACATCACCTCACGCGGCCCGATCGGCATCCCCCGCCCTGCCCGCCTCCGACCGGGCAATCAGATAGTCGCAGGCCCGCTGCGCGTCCGCCGCATGCTTGAAAATCGCATTGGTGTCCGAGCGCAGGACCCGGAGCCAGTTGTAGAGGTAGGCCGCATTCATCTCGAGCGTATGCGCCGTGAATCCGAGCTGCTGGCCCAGGAAACAGGACGTCAGCTCGGCAACGATTTCTTCGCGTGCGTAGGCTGTGTTCCCGAACCGAGACAGACCGTAGTTGCGGTTCAGGCGGTGCGGCGCCTTGGTGGCATGAGAATACTCGTGCGCCCAAACGCCGTAGAAGTTTCGCGGGTCCTGAAACCGTGTGATGGCCGGCATGTAGACCTTGTCGACAGCAGGCATGTAATAAGCCTCGTCGCCCGCGAACACCGTGGTGATGTCGATGGTCTCGAAGAAGGCCTGCATATGCGCGATCGGCTCTGCGGCCGGATGATCCGGCACGGGCTCGGGGTCGGGATGGAAACTGTCCGGGAGCCCTTCGATCTGACAGGCATTGAAGACCCGGTAGGACTTCTGGAAACGGAAGACGCGGGTGTCGTCGGTCTCGCCATCGTCAGCCCCTTCATCCCCCTCCCCCTGTTTCCGGCTCTGCCCGTAATAGACCACCAGGGAGGATTTCTCGCCTTTGCGAATCCTGGCGTCCAGCGCGTTGGCCTGTGGCATCGTCATCCAGAAGGGCGAGCGGTAGCCCGCCATCGTCGTCCGCATGGTCAGCAGGAAGTTATTGACGCCTTGGTAGGGCTCACCGCACACGCGCAGGGGCCGGGAACTCCCACCTGCCGTCCAGGGCTTGCGCCACGGCAGGACTCCGCGTTCGATGATGCGGATGAGTTCGTTGGTGATCGACGCGGCAGCGTTGAACTTGGGTTTGGATTTGGCCATGGGTTGTCTCCGATGTCAGAAGGAGCGCACGGCAACCGTGCGCGGATCGGAGAACGGTCTTGGAAAGCAGTTTCCCGGCGGGGGAGCGGGATCCCTCCGGAACCCCGCCTGACCCTTTTCCAGCCTTCTCCGGATCCGTCAGGACCCAAGGCCAGCTTTCACTTTTTTGGTGCTTCAGGACAAAATCCAAAGGCGGCACCCGCAAACAAGGAAGATCAACGCTCGCGAACACCGCGGTGGCGAGTCGCGCGACGACCGCATCAGCTCAACCGAGCCGACGCATGCCGACTCAAGAAAGCTCTGCCGTTCTCATTGGCCGTGCCACTTTTGGACTGTATGTCACCATCTGCTGGATGGTCACTGAAACGCAGCGACGCGGACTTTTCAGCCGTTCGCGCCGTTCGCCATGACTGCGCTAATGTCGGCTCATAACTTTGCAGCCAATCAAACGAGAGTACTATTTCAGAAGAGTAAATGCCCTCTCGATTACCGATGGGGCTGGACCCAGGCAAAACCGGCTTTGCCGCGCAGATCGCAGGTTAATTTCGTCGACGAGCCTTCCCGAGATATGACATATCTCATCTTCTGGCTCGGAACGAATTTCCAAACACAATCGCTTCGCTATCGGGAAGATAATTCCCAAATCAAATGGGTCGACGTCTTCGGTGGATTTCAACACAACAGGCACACTTCCGATCAGAAACTGACCTTCCGGGCTAGCGGGCGTTAGCCATGAAAAGCTGCATCTGGCAAGGTCGTCGATGGCTTGATGATTTTGTTGTGCGATCGCCCGTACTGTCGCATTCTTGACAACTCTAGTTTGAAAGGCTGGATCAGTAATCCTGCTTCGGAAATCGGCGCGTCGAGGCGAGTCTGACAGCTCAGTGCCCAATATGTCTCGCAGAGCGCCCTCCGGATCTTGATGTACCGACGATCTCTGATGGACTTCTGGTACACGGGTGTAAGCGTTGTAAACATACTGCGCGAAAGCTCTGCGAGTACTTTCATCCATTTCAGGCAAATTGCCATCAGCTGTGATGTTTAAGATTTCATCGCACATTGTAGCCCATTGTCCGTCCAGTGGTGCAAAGAAATCTTTTTCTAGTCGGCTGTCGTAACGGTTGTCTTTACCTGCCATCGGTTCTGTGACGCGGGTGGAGTAAAGCTCACTTTGCTGCATCGCACTGTAGGTCGATATTGGGATGACTTTGTTTTGTTCCTTAATCCCAAGGAAAAGGTTCCCTTCTTCGTCTTGGAAGCGTCGTTGTTGGTTCTGCGGGACGAAATGGTGTGCTTTGGGGCGGTTCAAGATTTTTGCCTTCTACCAAATACTTCTCTTTGATGCTCGCACGCGGCTGTTATTCGCAGCAAGTGGAAGCGCGTAATTTTCTGGAAGCTAATTTTGCCCTCGTTTGTAAGAGTCGCGTGTCCTGATAGCAGTCATTCGTACACCGTCCAGCAACGGTCAAAATGGGCTCAAAACCGACCCTCGCTGCGTCCTGCTTGAGCGACTGCGTTCGTCACGACGGCTGGAACGCAAGCTATAGCCGGTCGCACTTTCCAGCGGCCGCATGTTCTGTCATTGTTCTCAATCGAAACCCTGTTCCGATTCCCGAGCGTACCGCAGATGTGCAATCTCTATTCCCAGACCAAGAGCCAGGACGCGATGCGCCACCTGTTCGACGACATGGTCGAGGGGGATGAGGAACTTGTAGACAGCACCGGGAACCTGCCGCCTCAACCTGGCATCTGGCCCGATTATCCGGCACCGATCATCCGACATGGCGAAAGCGCAGCATGGCAGCTGGCAATGGCCCGTTGGGGCATGCCGACCCCTGCGAAGTTTCTCGAAGGCAAGCGCACCGACAAGGGTGTCACCAATATCCGCAATGTCGGCTCTCCCCATTGGCGGCGCTGGCTCGGTGTCGAACATCGTTGCCTCGTGCCCTTCACCAGCTTTTCAGAGATCGACGGACGCCGGGGTGCGCCGCGCAATTCGCCGGTCTGGTTCGCTTTGGACGAGGATCGGCCGCTCGCCTTCTTCGCCGGACTGCGAACGACATGGACCTCGGTGCGCAAACTGAAGGAAGGCGAGGTGACGGCGGAGATCTTCGGTTTCCTGACCTGCCCGTCCAATGCCGAGGTGGCGCCGATCCACCCCAAAGCCATGCCCGTCATCCTCACGCAGCCCGAGGAATGGCGGCACTGGCTGACCGCGCCCGCCGAGGAGGCCCTGAAGCTCCAGCGTCCCCTCGCGGACGGGATGCTGAAGATCGTTGCCGAGGGGGTGCGCGAGGATGCGGTTTGATCCGGCTCCGAGCGAACTCTTTGCCCTGGCCAGGCATCGGGTCCATGAGGCCGAAGGCCCGGGCCGGCGCAGCTTCGCATTGCTGCAGGCCGCCAGACATACCGAGGCCCTGATCTGGATCATTCCCGGCCATGCCCCGCACCAGCCGATGCTCCGGGGTCTGCCCGTAGGCGTCGGGGAGCGGCTGTATCTCATCCGTCCTTTGAGCGAGACCGACCTGCTCTGGGCCACCGAGGAAGCGCTGCGCTCTGAAGGCGTCGGACTGGTGATCGCGGAGCCGGAGAAGCCCCTCTCCCTGATCGCCGGGCGACGCCTGCAGCTGGCCGCGGAAGCCGGTCGAACCACCGGACTCATGCTGATCCGCGAAGGCCAGGGCAGCAATGCCGCAGAGACGCGGTGGCATTGCGCACCGAATGCGTCGGAACGACGGGACTCGACTCTGCATCAATGGGCCCTTAATAAGAACAAAAAGGGAACATCTGGAACCTGGACTGTGCATTGGAATGGCAAGACGGCTGCTGTCCATCCGGTTTCCGCGGCTGGCAAGCGACACAAGCCTGCGGAGACGTCCCGTTGAGGGACCGTTCGCACTGATCCACAGGTCAGGGAATGCCGATCATGTGCATTGCCTGAACCCGGCCGCCGAGACACGCGGATTGCATCCCGGCATGGCGGCGGCCGATGCCCGCGCCATCTGCCCCGAGCTGATCACCCGGCGCGCCGATCTCGCACAGGAAGCAGGGGCACTGGCAGGCCTCAGACGGTGGGCAGGTCGCTATTCGCCAATGGTGGCGCGCGACGGCCCGGACGGGCTTATCGCCGATATCTCCGGTGTGCCGCATCTCTTCGGTGGCGAGGCCGAAATGCGGGGCGACCTTCATGCGCGGCTGGAACGGGTCGGCCTGACTCTCTCGAGCGCCATCGCCGAAACCCGTGGCGCGGCCCAGGCGCTCGCCCGTCATGGCGGCGGCATCCTGCCCGAGGGCGCGGCGAAGGAGGGTATCGCCAGCCTGCCGGTCTCGGCGCTGAGGATCGGGAGCGATGTGGCGGAGGGGCTCGCCCGCATGGGGCTGAACAGGATCGGCGATATCACCGATCTGCCGCGGGCGCCGCTCGCGCGACGGTTCGGTTCGGGGCTCGTGCTGCGGCTCGACCAGGCGCTCGGCCTTCAGCCGGAGCCGGTCTCTCCCGAGCCGGACGCGCCGTATTTCGGGGTGCGGATAACCATGCCGGAACCGATCGGTCTCGAGGCCGATGTCATGTCGGGCCTTGCACGCCTGCTCGACCGGCTGTGCAGCACGCTGGCCCAACATCATCGTGGCGCACGGCGGCTGCGGCTTGAGTTGCACCGGGTCGACCGGGAGACCGCGCAGGTCGAGATCGGGCTGGCCCGGCCGATGCGTGATCCCGAGCGCATTGCCGCGCTCTTCAAGAAAGGCGTGTCGGAGGTCGAAGCCGGGTTTGGGATCGAGGCGATGCGCCTCGTCGCCCATGTGACCGAGGATTTGCCACCTGAGCAGCTCGGCGGACCCCGAACGATAGCCCGCGAGGACGCGCTGGCCGACCTCTTCTCCCGGCTCGGCAACCGGCTGGGCTTCGACCGGGTTCTGCGGCTCCTGCCTGCCACCAGCAAAATCCCCGAGCGGAGCTTTCTCGTGACACCCGCCGCCTACAGCGCGGCGGAACCTTCGCCACCGCATCGTGGACCGGATCGGCCGATCATCATCTTTCCGCCTGAGCCGGTCACCACGAAGGGGCTGGGCCAGCCCGGCCATCCACCGGCCCGCTTCGCCTGGCGGCGCATGTCTTTCACCACCCTGCGTGCGGACGGACCGGAGCGGATCGCGCCGGAATGGTGGTTCGACGATCCGGCCTGGCGCTCGGGCCTGCGCGACTACTGGCGGGTGGAGACCCGCGAGGGCGCACGGCTCTGGCTCTACCACACGCCGCAGGCGCCGGCCTGGCCCGCGCAGAGCTGGTTCGCACAAGGAGAGTTCGCATGACAGGCTATGCGGAGCTCTGCGTGACGAGCAATTTCACCTTCCTGACCGGCGCCTCGCATCCCGAGGAGCTGGTCACGCGGGCTGCCGAACTGGGCCTGAAGGCCATCGCCATCACCGACCGCAACTCGGTGGCGGGCGTGGTGCGGGCTTTCTCCGCCCTGAAAGAGCTGGCACGACTGCGCGAGGAGGCCCGCGCAGCGAGCGACGGGGCCGAGGCCGGTCCGGCGATCCGATCCCGGCAGGTGACCGATCATTCCAGCCGCCAAACCATGCAGCAAATGCCGGCAGGCGATGCACCCCGGATACCGCCGGATATGGTGTTGCCGAAGCTGATCCCTGGCGCCCGCATCGTGCTGACCGACAGCCCGGTCGACTGGCTCGCCTTACCCATCGACATCGCGGCCTGGTCGCGGCTGACCCGGCTCCTGTCCCTCGGCAAGCGGCGGGCCACGAAAGGCGAATGCCATCTGACGCGCAAGGATCTGTTGGATTGGGGCGAGGGCATGATGCTGATCGCGCTGCCGCCCGACCCGATGGAGCACCCGGCCCGGGCGGCTGCCAGCGACCTGCGGCACATGCTGCGCACCTTCCCGGGCCAGTGTTTTCTTGGCGCGGCACCGCGCTATGACGGGCGAGACCCAACCCGCCTCGACCAGCTGGCCCGGATCGCCCACGACACCGGCCTGCCGCTCGTGGCCCTCGGCGAGGTGATGATGCATCGCTCGTCCAGGCGTCCGCTCGCCGATGTTCTGACCTGCCTGCGCGAGGGCTGCACGATCAATATGATCGGGGAGCGCCGGCTGACCAATGGCGAGCACCGGCTCAAATCCCCGAGCGAGATGGCCCGGATGTTCCATCGCTATCCGGCGGCGATCCGGCGTACGCTGGAGATTGCCGACCGCTGCGCCTTCCGACTGGACGATCTGCGCTATCAATATCCCGACGAGGCGCGGGACGGCGAACCCGCGCAGGCCCGGCTCGAACGATTGTCGCGGGAAGGGCTGCATTGGCGCTACCCCGAGGGGCCGCCGGCCCGGATCGTTACGCGGGTCGACAAGGAACTGAAGCTCATCGGCGAGATGGGCTATGCGCCGTATTTCCTGACGGTCCATGACATCGTGGCTTTCGCGCGCTCGAAGGGCATTCTCTGCCAGGGCCGCGGGTCGGCCGCCAATTCGGTCGTCTGCTACCTGCTCGGCGTGACCGAGGTGCCTCCCGAGAGCATCACCCTGATCTTCGAACGCTTCATCTCGAAGGAACGCGGTGAGCCGCCGGATATCGACGTGGATTTCGAGCACGAGCGGCGCGAGGAGGTGATCCAATGGATCTACGAGCAATATGGCCGGCATCGCGCCGGGCTGACGGCGACCGTCATCCATTTCCGTTCACGCGCCGCGATCCGCGAGGTCGGCAAGGTGATGGGGCTGAGCCAGGACGTGATCGCCCGGCTCTCGGGGCAGATCTGGGGCTGGTCGTCCAGCGCACCGGGCGAGGACCGGATGCGCGACGCCGGGATCGATCCGGCGGACGGGCGTGTGGCGCTCGCGGCGAAGCTGATCGGCGAGATCATCGGCTTTCCCCGGCATCTGAGCCAACATGTCGGCGGTTTTGTCATCACCCATGGCCGGCTCGACGAGCTCTGCCCCATCGAAAACGCCGCGATGGAGGATCGCACCGTCATCGAGTGGGACAAGGACGATATCGACGCGCTCGGGTTCCTGAAGGTCGATGTGCTGGCGCTCGGCATGTTGACCTGCATCCGCAAGGCCTTCGGGCTGCTGGAAGATCACCGTCACCTGCAGCTGACCCTCGCCAATGTGCCGCCAGAGGACCCGGTGGTCTATGACATGCTCTGCAAGGCCGATGCGGTCGGGGTCTTCCAGGTCGAAAGCCGGGCCCAGCTCAACTTCCTGCCGCGCATGCAGCCGCGGAAATTCTACGATCTGGTCTGCGAGGTCGCGATCATCCGCCCCGGCCCGATCCAGGGCGGCATGGTTCATCCCTTCATCAACCGCCGTCAGGGCAAGGAGAAGGTCGAAGACCTCGGCCCCGCCATGATGGAAGTGCTGGGGCGCACCTATGGCGTTCCCCTCTTCCAGGAACAGGCGATGCAGATCGCGGTGGTTGCGGCCGGTTTCTCGGCGGCTGAGGCCGACCGGCTGCGCCGGTCGCTCGCAACCTTCAAGCGGATGGGAACCATTGGCGCATTCCGTGAGCGATTCATCTCGGGCATGTTGGCTCGCGGCTACGAGGCGGGGTTCGCGGAGCGATGCTTCGCCCAGATCGAAGGCTTCGGCAGCTATGGTTTCCCCGAAAGCCATGCGGCGAGCTTCGCGCGGCTGGTCTATATCTCGGCCTGGCTGAAGCGCCATCATCCCGCGGTCTTCACCTGCGCTCTGCTGAACAGTCAGCCGATGGGCTTCTACGCCCCGGCGCAACTCGTCCGCGACGCGCGTGAGCATGGCGTCGAGATCCGTGCCGTCTCAGTCAATCATTCGGCCTGGGACTGCACCTTGGAGCCACGCGGCGACGGGGCGCTGGCGCTGCGGCTCGGGTTTCGGCAGATCAAGGGGATGCGGGAGGAGGATGCGGTTTGGATTGAGGCCGCCCGAGGCAACGGCTACCCCGATGTAGAGAGCCTCTGGCGCCGGGCCGGTGTCAGGCCGGACGCGTTGGAACGGCTGGCAGAAGGGGATGCCTTCGCCTCGCTCGGTCTCAATCGGCGCGATGCGCTCTGGGCCGCCCGGGCGTTGCGAGGGCCAAAGCCCCTGCCCCTCTTCGGCGCTGACGGTGAGGGCGGAGCGGAACCGGCAGTTGCGCTGCCGGCGATGACGTTGGGCCAGGAGGTGATCGAGGATTACTTAGCGCTGCGGCTCTCCCTGCGCGCCCATCCGGTGGAATTGCTCCGGCCGCGCCTGCCCGAAAGCCTGCCGCATGAACGGCTGAACCAGGCGACCGGGCGCATCACCGTCACGGGTCTCGTGATCACGCGGCAACGGCCCGGCACGGCATCGGGCGTGATCTTCCTGACGTTGGAGGACGAGACCGGCGTGTCCAACGTGGTGGTCTGGAGCCGGGTCTACGAGACCTTCCGCAAGGCGGTGATCGCGGGGCGGCTGCTGCGTGTCACCGGCAGGATTGAACGCGAGGGACAGGTCGTTCATGTGATTGCCGAGCGGATCGAAGATATCTCGCCGATGCTTTCGAGCCTCGGGCGACCGGCCACCGACGCGGGCGATCGTCAGGCAGGGGCAATGGGGCACCCCACCCGAGGTGGCGGCGGATCAAGCGCCCGGCATCCGCGCGAACAGGCAAAGAAGCTGTTTCCGAGCCGGGATTTTCACTAGCAGCGCCTTTCCCAGAACTGCTGATGCCGTTCGGAGCTTTTCAGCATCTGAACGACGAAAAACCTCAGCCTTCAGCCAACAGATTCTTCTGAGCCGCTACCTAACCCTAGGAATAGTTTGGAGCTTCATCTTACTAGCATAGCAGGCCAGCACCAAAATGTGGCATAACTCCTCCAACAAACCTGAAAGAACGAATGAGAGGACAGCGAGCAGACCATGTCACCCGATACAGACATCGATCTGGACTCGCCGGGTCTTGCATTTTCCAAACTCTTACGCTTGGCGAAGCCTGGGAGAGTCAAAGCCCTTCTTCCTGACGAAATGCTCGACATTATGGATGGGTTGGAACCGGGTTTCAGCACGTCAGACAAATTGACCGAGCTGGCAGTGAACATGCTGGACCCTGCCGAGACACTGCAGCACGATACGTTGCGCGACGCCGTAATTTCTCTGATGCCGCTAAGGAAAGCGCGCGAGCTTTGCACAAAACTCGGCACTCCAGCCGGGCGAAACCCTTTCGATGATGCACTGAAGCTTGCCTCGGACGCAGAGAACCTCCCAGCCTTGCTTTCCTTTTTTGGTGTCGTCGACGACCCGACAGCTCCAGGGGCGCAGCTGCCAGGAAATGATCGCGCCCCCGTCGGCTACGGGCTCTTTGAGCATCAGCGATTGGCGGCAAGGCGCACTGAACGGATGCTCTTCGAAGGCCCCCACCGCGGTGTCCTGCACATGCCTACAGGCGCCGGAAAAACACGTACCGCAATGCACCTCGTCGGATCCCACCTGAGCGCCAGTGAGCCGACACTAGTCGTATGGCTCGCACAGAACATAGAGCTTCTCGATCAAGCAGCCGATGAGTTTCAGAAGTCGTGGCGCTTCCTTGGCAACAGGGATGTCGGGCTTTGGCGGCTTTGGGGAAACAAACGTGTCGATCTCGCTAACGCCAAGGACGGGCTCGTCGTCGCCGGCCTGGGAAAGATGTCCGCGTTGGAAAAGAACGCAGTGAACGATCTGCTCACCTTGGCTGATCGGGCGTCTTTGGTTGTCATCGACGAGGCACACCAAGCAATCGCCCCAACATACCGCTCCGTTCTAGATGCCCTGGCAACAAAACGGGCGACGACACGTCTGCTAGGCCTGACGGCCACTCCGGGACGAACCTGGGATGATTTGAGCAAAGATGAAGAGCTCTCCGAGTTCTTCGGTCGTGAAAAGGTAATGTTGGAAATCGAGGGCCACCCCGACCCGGTCACATACCTGATGGACGAGGGCTATCTTGCTCGTCCGCACTTCCGGACACTGAATGTGCAGGCCGGCCTCGATTTATCGCAGGAAGACATGCAGGGCCTGTCACAGGCGATAGATGTGCCGGGGAGTGTTCTGGAGCGCCTAGGTCAAAGCACACAAAGAAACCTCAGGATTATTTCAGAGTGCGAGAAACTCGTGTCGTCCCATCGCCGCGTCATTGTCTTTGCCCCATCGGTTGCCAACGCCAGGATGCTAGCAGCCATCATGCTCGCACGGGGCACTGAAGCACTTGTCGTCACCGGAGAATCTCCTCCGGCAGCTCGCGAACGGGCTATTCGACGCTTCAAGAGCCAGGCGCCAGAACCTATTGTGATGTTCAACTATGGCGTTCTCACAACTGGCTTTGATGCACCGCAAACGAGCGCGGCCATCATTGCCCGCCCCACCAAGTCTCTGGTTCTCTACAGCCAAATGGTGGGCCGGGCTACGCGAGGCGTAAAAGCTGGGGGAAATGAAACCTCAGAGATCGTCACGGTGACGGATACTGAAATGCACGGCTTCGGAGACGTGGCCGACGCTTTCTCCAACTGGGAAGATGTTTGGAATGAACGAGATTGTTGAAGATGGGGCCGCTGAGTCCGGATTCATTATTCCACCGGAACTCGCCGTCAAAGCGATGCGCGATAGTGGGTATCGAAATACCGCATACGCACTCGCAGAGCTGATCGACAACTCAATTCAGGCTGATGCTAGTGAAGTCGAGCTCATCTGTGTCGAGCAATACGAGCAGGTGAATTCTCAGCAGCGTCTTCGCCTGCAAGAGATCGGTACCATCGACAACGGCAATGGGATGTCCGCACAAACATTGGCCATCGCGTTACAGTTTGGAAACGGCACTCACCTGGAGGATCGAGCTGGCATTGGACGGTTCGGCATGGGACTTCCAAACTCTTCGATTTCGCAATGCCGCCGCTTGGATGTCTGGACTTGGACGAACGGTCCGGACAACGCAATTCATTCCTATCTGGATGTCGCTGACATTCAAAGTGGTGTGAAAGATCGGGTGCCTCCGCCAACTCCTTCACCCGTTCCCGCCAAATGGCGCGAACGGTCCGAGATTTTGGGAACGTCCGGTACACTCGTTGTCTGGTCGCGATTTGAAGAGTATCGACTTACATGGCGAGGCGCTGAAGCGACCCTGCGAAATACCGAGGCGATCATCGGCCGGATGTATCGCAAGTTCATTAACGATGGCCGTGTCGCCATTCACCTCGTTCGGGTCGAAGAGGGTGGGAACACCGGCCGAAGGTTGGCGGTTGTCAATGATCCCCTCTACCTCATGCCGAACTCCTCCACTCCCGAACCTTTTGAAAAGGTTCCGATGTTTCAGCGTTGGGGCGAGAACGACGAAGAGTTCACAATCGATTTTGGAGGCAAGCAGCACAAAGTCTTCGTCAGGTTTAGTTGGGCCAAACCAGAGACTGTGCCTGATGACGGGCTGAATCGCGGCTCAAAGCCGTACGGCAAGCATGCCATGAAGAACCTCGGTCTTTCGATTGTTCGAGAGGGTCGTGAACTCGATCTGGATACATCTTGGACCAACAGCTATGACCCCACGGAACGATGGTGGGGAGCTGAGGTCGAATTCCCTGCCACGCTCGACGAAATCTTCGGTGTAACGAACAACAAGCAAAGTGCGACGATCTTTTCGCAGCTGGCCCAATATGATTGGAAGGCCGACGCAGAAGCGAATGAAAGCCGTTCCTCTTTCATTGAACGAGCGAGCAGCGAAGGTGACCCGCGGGCGCTCCTAATCCCTATCGTCGAGCACATCCGGGAACAGATCACCCAACTGAGAAAAAGGACAGAACAGCAGACGAAAGGCACGCGAAGTACGGGCGGCCGCAAGCGTCACGAAGAGCCAGGCGTGGAAGACACCGTCACCTCGAAGTTCCGCCAACGTGCAGACGAAGGATATGAGACACCAGGAGACACGGAGGATTTCGGAGCCGATGACCGGGATGCCTATGAAGACGACTTGAAGGACGACAAGCACTATCCCGACGACGTCGCCAAGGCCATTGCTGACGCTATCCTTACGAGAAAGCGCAAGGTCGCTTTCCTGGAGAAAGCCATGGAAGGCTATGCGTTCTTCAACGTGGAGAGCGTCCAAGGCGGTGTCACCAACGTTATCTTCAATTCCAACCATCCGTTCTACGACAACCTGGTGAGAGCGCTGAACCCGGACACAGAAGAAGATACCGAGAAGGAACTGCTCGACCGCGTACACATGGCTTCGGACACACTACGCATCGTGTTTTCGGCTTGGGCTCGCTACGAAATGGAAGAAGTCAGGCACAAGCAACGCCTCTCGGACATGCGTCAAGAGTGGGGCAAGATGACCCGGTTCTTCCTCGACGATGGCGAGGATGATTGATGCTGGGCGACCAACTGCTGGAACTAGTGTCATCGGCGAAAGAGCGAGTCGTCCTCGTTGCGCCCTTCATTAAGGTCGATGCGCTCCAGCGGGTATTGGACGCCATCCCAAATTCGGCAGGGCTCCATATCGACTGCGTTACACGTTGGCGACCCGAAGATATCTTAGACGGTGTCTGTGACCTGGAGATCTTCGAGGTCATTACCGATCGCGCGAACGCGCGGCTTTGGAGGCACCCAAACCTGCATGCCAAATTCTTCAGGGCCGACCAGTCTTGTCTTCTCGGCTCCGCTAATCTGACAGGGCGAGCGCTTGGTTGGCGTCTCCCGACCAATCTCGAACTCCTTGTTGAGTTAGATATGAGCCGACATGAGCTCCAGGCATGGGAAACATCGTTAATGAGCAGCTGCGTCTCAGTGACGACCGAACTGCGTGATCAGATCGCGCACCAGGCCGCAGACCTGGCGGCCCAGCGTCCAAAGATAACCTCGATCGATGTTGAGCACGACGATGATCCGAGTTTTCGATGGATACCCCTCTGCCCGTCGCCAGAACGGCTATTCAAGGTATATACCGGCGAGCTTGACGAGGCAAAGATGGTCCGGTCGGCCTTCGAGTTCGCACAACGCGATTTGAGAACACTGGGCCCGCCCAAAGGCTACCCGGAGGAACAGTTCCTGGAGTACGTTGCGGATCGACTCCAGAAGTTGGAAGTCGTCCAAAAAGTGGTTTCTGCCAGCAGTTCAGGGATTTCGGATTCTCAGGCGGCCGAGCTGATCTCAGAGTATATCGATGCGTCATCAATGATCGGTCCGACTGACGCCTGGAGAATTCTCAAGCAATGGATGATGCACTTCTTTCCTGAGCAGTATCGCATCGAAGTTGGTCAGGAAATACTGGTAAAAGGCCGTACTTTATCCCGCTGACTAGCGACTAAGACTTCGGACGTTATCTACAATCGCAAATCTTGTTGTTCGGGAGAGTAGGAAATAGCTCCCAAGTTAGATTTAAGCGGGCACCTCCTCGACGTTGATTCTGAAAATGAGCCCCGCCTTTCTTAGGTCGCCACCAAGTTGACCGGCGATGTCGGGGTCAAAGACGATCTTGCCGATCTTCTCTGTCTTTGGCTTTCTGTCGTCTTCATCTGGTAATGGCTCGCCATCCTTCAATAATTCAGCTTCACGCGCACCTTGCAAGGGGAGCGGAGTCCACTGAAGTCCCGACCGAAACAGCTTTCTGAGCTGGCTTTGTTGCTTCAACTTGTTGATGCGAGCACGGCTGCTTTGATGAACAGCTGCAATATCGAGGTCCAGAATCGCTTGTGTGAGTTCGTTCTCGCAGTTCGAGTCGAGGACAAGGTTCGCGGAACGAGCCTTTCGTGGAACCAACATGTTGCCACGTACTTGCACACCATCCGGCAAAGCAAGCTGTGCAGCCGTTCCGTCTGCTTGAGGAAAATGTATCTCTGCGCCAAATGCGAATGACCGCGGAAGAGGCGCTATTTCACCGACTCTACCAACATTACCAAGCAGTTGTTGCCTTAGACCAAGTGCCGTGACATCACGAAGACGCCCTATAATGTTTGCGTCACCTCCAGCTCTCAAAAGCCCTTTCGCCCGCGACAAGCCAATTGTTCTAAGATTCCCGAAGTCCCAGCTAATCTGGAAGCGCCCTACACCATCATAGTTGAGGATTGGCGTTGTATTCCCTGATACGCCGAGAACAGGTTTGGCCATATCCACTTCTTCAAGCGTTCCGGCAACGAGCAAAACAGTTTTCAATCCATCGGTGCGAATGAGGTCGCACTCTGGCGACGCGACGAAGAAAACCAGGTCTCTCCTGCCCCCGAAAAAACCGCGAGGTTTGTCGGGAGCACCGAGCCTCGGCCCAATGATGTCGCCGAAGGTTACGGGCCAAACCGCACCTGTCGCATGCGCCCGTCGGGCGGGGTTAACGAATAGTGTCTGCTCCAGAATCGTAAAGGTGTCACGATCATTCGATATCATCAACGGTGGAGGATCGTCAGCCATTTCATCAAGCGGAACGGCGGCTGCTAGCACCTCGTCATGTGCTTCGATTTGGTACTGCAAAACACGATCAAACACGTCGAGCATGTAACTTGAGGTGTTTACTCCCTCGAAACGTAAGAGCATGGTGCGAATATGCTGAAGATCATCGATATCGATCTTTCGCAGCGAGGCAGCTGCTTTTCCTACCGCTTCAATGGCTTTCTGCTCCCACGTATCGACAAACGTCGCCAAGGCTTGGCTATCTGAGCGATGCGCCGCGAGCGTCAGGATCAGGCCCCGAACACGCCCAGGGACAGCGAGATCGTTCTTGCGGACATAGCGAAAAGCCGATGCGTGAAGCTGAACATCGTTGCGAAATTCTTTCGCCAAGTCATCAATTGTCGGTATCTGGGACATCAATACGATTGACGGCAGGGGGCCGTCCCGCATGTCGATCGCCTCTTTCAATCGCTCAACAGTAACTTCCCTATCTCGGGCACCTTGCTGAATTCCCAGAAACAAGTCGATGAGAATGAGATCGGCAGATGCAGCGGCAGCAACGAAGTCACGTCCATGAGTCGTAAATGGAATTCCAAGCGCACTAAGTGCCGCCTCTGCAGACTGAAGGAAAGGGGCATTGTCGACAGCCTTCTGCTCATAATTGGCAAACAAATCGCCCAAAAGGTCGACTACTGCATCGCGGTTTTCCCACAGAGCCGTAACAAATCCCTGTTCTTGTTTTAGCCGGTCTCGATCGCCAACATCGAAGTCCGGATAGAAAGCGACAATTCGATCCTCGTGGCCGGCCTGAACATCATCAAAAAAGTTATCCCAACCTTCTTCGTCTCTTAGTTCATCAACCAGTGGGACTGTATCGTAGCCGTCATCCACGATGATAGCGGACCGAAGACCAGCATTCGCTACCTGACGACGATCGTTCATGCCCCGTCGCCCACCACGCGATAGTCAAAAGTCGTATACCGACCTTCAGAATTGGTCATATCGGGGTCCAATGTCAGGCTACCGCCGTTGTGCTCTGCTGCCTCCTTAGCAATAAATAATCCCAGTCCACGGCGTCGGCTCTTATCTTTGAGCGAGAAGAACAGATCGAAGATCCGATCCCGGTACTGCTTTGAGATACCGGGGCCATTGTCACTGAATCTGATGCGGGGTGGATTGTCTTCGACCACGATTGTAATCTCGGGCTCTAGCGAAAGCTTGCGTTGCTTCTCAACGTCCATCCAGTAAACGGAGTTGGATATCAGGTTCTCCAAGACCTGAACTACCATGCCTTTCACGGCGGATAGCTCAATAGATTTCTCGGGCAACAAGACGTTTGGCTTGACCTTGTGACGCTCAAATTGGGCTTCGTGCGCCTCAATGATCTCTTCCACGAGTTCATCGAGCTTGAAGCGTTCTTTCCGCTGTCGTCCGGTGACGCTTAACGGGTCTAAAATGCGCAAACGCTTGCTAATGCTGTTCATCGAGGCACGCAAACTCTCCAACCGACGACGGATTTCGTCGGGAACAGATTTTTTTCGTAGTCCATTGAGGATATCGAGGGCATCTTCGGCGGACCGAGTTAGCTCATGAGCAACAACTTCGACCATCAAGCCGATCCCCGCCATAACAAGCATCTGATCGGCGTCCTTTTCCATATCTGCAATCCGTTCGCGTGCTTGCGCCGCGTATCGAGAGAATTCTTCTCGCATAAGCTCCAATTCTTCCACGGCATCGCGATGTTCATTTGGTACGACTTTGCTGATCGCGCGAATGGTATCTTTCATTCGCTTCTCGAGATCCACAGTCCTCGTTTCATCTGCAATGAACGGTTCTTTGGCATCTTTCTGTTCGCGGGTGATACGGTTCATCTCATCACGCAGACGTTCGACCGCGAACTGTACCGTCTCCTTGAGAATTGCCTCCTCTGGCGTCTGACGAAGACCCTCACGATTGGTTTGATCAATGAGGCTTGGGTTGGATAAGCGACCGATTTCAACTTGCCCGACGAGCTGGATACGGTTCAAGGCATACCCCTTTGAGGCCAGGGCCGTCTTGTCGAGCTCTAGCCAGTCGTCATTCTCGGAACCATACGGATATACTCGGAACCCATCCCGATAAAGCCTAACACCCATCCATTGATCGAGGAGATTGCGCAGGGCCTGATAGTCGCCCGTCGACTTACCTTTGCGGAGTATCGAGCGGTTGAACCAATGTAACTCAAAGTCAAATGGACCAACTGAATGCAGTGCTGTGTAGTCTATGTCCCGCTTGTTCATGCGGCGGCGCTTGGCTTTAGGTCCAACCAAGGCGCCATGTAGAACGTCCGCCGTCGCAGTTTCGATACTAATTTCCTTGGGATGCTTGAAGCCAAGATTGTTGAGTTCGATGCGTAGCTCAAGCTCCGGTCCGGTTTCGCTAACTTTGTATGACCCCCGAACGACCGCATTTGCGTGAGACAGGAAGCTCCGCTCCAAGCGACGGATCGCTACCCGTTTTCCGTTCCAGAACACCGCAATCCGTTGACGGGTTTTCTTTCCCAGCGGGTTCACGAGTAGAGACA
Organism: Pseudooceanicola aestuariicola; assembly: GCF_045763785.1. Classification (NCBI taxonomy): domain Bacteria; kingdom Pseudomonadati; phylum Pseudomonadota; class Alphaproteobacteria; order Rhodobacterales; family Paracoccaceae; genus Pseudooceanicola; species Pseudooceanicola aestuariicola. The sequence continues at coordinate 150,232 of NZ_JBJGSF010000006.1, forward strand.
AGTCATCCATCGCAAGCCGCTCTACTCGCTTTTCAGACCAGTCAGCGTTTAAACGGCGGATACGGATGTCTGTCCCGCTAAAATCACGATTAGGCTTTTCAGCACCCCGCGATGGGTTGATCTCAATGTCCTCGATCATTTTTGAGGGGTCATCGAAAGCTGACCAGTCTATGTCAATGAGACTGAAATGTTCATCGGTGCTTTGGGCCGTACGGACCGACAGTTCGTCTCCCAAACGCATCGCCGAGAGGCGGCCGATCCCCTTCTCTCCTAGATACGGTGTATCTGACGCCCCATTCGAAATGGCTGCATCGATTTCCTTGCGACGCGACGGCGTGCCGATGACGAGAAAAAGCGAGCTCAGGTCATCTAACGACATTCCAGAGCCAGTATCACTGACGGTGATCGTGTTTAACCCATTGATTCTATCAAGGGCATGGCGGAGACCTTCAAAAGTTCTGGCCTGCTCAATGAGTTCTGCGGCCTGATCCCAAAGCACCCCAGCTTCTGTAACCAATTTACCGGAAATCCAGTTCTTTAGCTCTTCAAAGTCCCAAGTCTCTCCTTCAGGGCCATCTTGAGCTGTCGAAATCACGCGACTGACTTGTGCTTTAGCTTCCTCAAGATCCCTGCGCGGCAAGACAATGTCAAATAAGATAGTTACGCCATCTTTCGATCCAGCATCGATACCATTTTTGATCAGTTCGTAGAATGCGATTGGGTCTGAGCTAATGAGCTCAGACCCTAGTTCCAGAACAGTTCTCGCTGTAACTTTAAACAACTAGCGACCTTTTTTCATTCTGCTTCCGAGTGAAATCTCTCATGCTGATTGTGAGCAAGCCAAGAATTATTTGTGGCAAACAACACAAGAATTTCCTTCAAAGACACCAAAAATCTCGTCGATCGACGGCTCGGAGCGCGCCGACAGTGGGTTGGGGCGCACGGCGCGCATGGCGCGGGCCCGGCGCTTTTCGTAGTCCGCCTTGATCGCCTCTACACGTTCAGGTTTGGCCAGGTCGTCTAGGCTTTCACCATCGCTCCAGGTGAAGGGGGAGCCGTGTTCCTCTGCCGACTTCTCATATGCCCGGGCTTCTTCAAATGCCTTGGGATGCTCTTCCATCAATCGCACCCACTCAATCTTCTGTTGGAAGAAGCAGAAGGTGCATCCGGATCTGGACCGCCAGCGGTAGTATTCTGGCTCGCCGATGTCGGTGTCTTTCAGCAAATCGACCACACCGGCCTTGTCGATGCCGGCGTCTCGCAGAGGGAACCTCACCTTCATGTTTGGATGCTGTGACTTGTAGCCGGCCCGATTGGGTTCATCGGCACGAATTGCGACATAGGAGTGAACCACGACACCCTTATCCAGGTCCTCGCGCAGCCATAGGTTCAACGGTCGCAGCTTTAGCTGCCGGGTACACCAACGGGTTTTGGCCGACGGTAGGAAATGCCCATACTCCGCCAGCCAGAAATCGAAATCCCGATCAGGGTTCAGCCGATTAATCCGCTTGCCAAGGAACCCCTCGAGCCTGTTCAGAAAGTCATAGACCTCTGGTAGCTCCTTCCCTGTGTCAGTGAAGAAATACTCCATGTCGATGTCGGGGTGGTTTTGTCGCATATAGACGGCCAAGGCCGCACTATCGCGGCCGCCCGATATCCCGAGAATGTGTCGTTCGTTGGTCATGCTTCGATCTTGTCCATATTGTCGGTGAGCGCCGCAACAGCCCGAGCGAGAGCCGCCAGCGCGAGCTCATGCCCATGTTCACTTTGGCCAAGATTCCGAATGATCTGGTCCGCAAGCTTGCTTGCAGTCTCTTTTTCGTTTTCGCTGAGTTCGAAACTCTGAAGGATTGGCGGCTGCTTCGGATCGACGCCCACAATGAGAGCGATCGCTTCCGTGTTTGATTTTCGGTCGCGCATCAATGCCACTGCTTCGGCCTGCCTGAAGCGGCGCCCAAGCCTCGCTACCTCAGACAAGGCTCCTTCGCGGTTGCGGTCGGACCAGTCGCGCATGGGCTTCGGTTGCAGAGTTCCGGCCACTGCCTCCAGGCTGCCGGTCCCGGCTTCAATTTCCCCAACACGCGCCGCAAAAGCCTCGAATTTCAGGTCTGAGCTCAACCCCTTAATGGACTCTGCGCGCTCGAGGCTTCCGGCAAAGGTGTCACTCGGAACTCCGATGGATTGCGCCAAAGCATGCCGCAAGTCTTTGGCGAGGCCATCATAGGCCGCCTCGCACTCTTCAATCGCAGCGACGGTCTTTTCGACTAGATCACCTTTGATGTTCAGACCGGGAAGCGTTTCGAAGAGCAGTGTTTCCGGATCGTCTGCGTGCCGAATTGCATCGCGGATCTTGCGGGTCTCGGCAGAGACAAGATTGGTGCGTTTGGCAAAGTCGCTCAACGCCTCGATACGCTGGAAGGCCGCGCTTGCAACGGTAAGTGCGGATGCATCAGACAGGGCCAGCCCTTCCGCAAGCCGGGATAGGAACGCCAGATGATGTTCAGAACGTCCTGCGGGCTTCAGAATGATGGCCGAAGGGTCCTGAAGCATCCTGTCGACAAAGATGTCATCGAGATCCGCCACAAAGCGACCGTCTAGGTAGACAGCATAGGTCTGCCGATTCGCGAGCAAGAATGCGAGCGCCAAAACCGGCATCACGCCGATCTTCATGCCAAAGGGTACGCCCCGCCAGGTCTCATAGACTTCCGCCAGCGACTGCTCCTTTTTCGAGTGCAAGATCTTCCAGGCTGGCTTCAGGGAAGCACCGGTCACGGTCTTATCTGGGTCAGCAAAACCGTAGCCTGACTTGGATTTTCGGTGCAGACCGCTCGGGGCCAGAGTCGTGAGGTAGAGACCGAATGCAGCGGGAAACCCCTCGAAGCCAAGGTTTTTCTGATCCGGGCTTTTCACCATGGCATGGCAAAGAGCTCGAAGAGCGGCCGCAGCACTCGAGGATGGTTTGTCCTTTTGCAGCAGCTCGCTGTGAATAATTGGTGTCGAATGATAGGCAGTGTCAGCCAAGCGCGATGCGGCGGCGGACAGGGAGAGCACAATCTCAGAGTCGTTTGCCCTCAGGATTTGCCATTGGCTCGACAGCATCAGGCGCTGGAGTTCGACGTTCGAGCGATTGCGCAGCAATGCCTCTCGCGCACGGATTCCCCGTCGCGCGATCCTATCTCCAGCTATCTGCGGTACTTGCTTTTGAACTTGAGACAACGCCGCCAGGTCGCCTGCATCTTCGATCAAGCGCTTCCCATCTCCGACCAAGGAGACTGCGCTCACGACGCCCGTACGCCTTAGGATCCGAACAATCTCATCCATCATCGCTTCGATGTCTGGTGAGCGCGCGTCTTGAGGCGCGATAGCCATCACCATGACACCACTCGCGATCGACGCCTTGCGACCTACTGTACGCTTGAACTCATTTGGATCGAATTGCTCCCCCAGGCACTCTACGTGCAGCGCAAAGGTTCGCAGTACGCCGCAATCGAAGTAATGTCGTTTAGCGACAATGTGGTCGAAGCCGGCTTTTGCGGCGACTTGGGAAAGATCTGAAGAGGTGGTCCGACCGCCAAATCTCTCAAGAGCAGCATCGAGGTCAAAATCGCTGCCGGAGAACAGGGCATACCCACCCACTCGCTTCTGGCGAAGCAGAACTCCCCAGTCACATAGCTCGTCGAGCGCCCCTGTGATATCAGAGACGCTGCCCCCCGGAACCGCGATCAAAAGGGCGTCCTGGTCGACGGCCAATCCTGTCCCGTTCTTGAAGATCTCAATGAGCGCGGCCGATTTCGCCAGCGTCACGTGCAGGTCGGCTCCGAGCACGTTCGCTTTCTCGATTGCCTCTAACGCCAGCGTCATTTGCGATCCCAACGGACCAGCCGCAAGAGCAAGACCAAAGTTCGTCTGAAGATAGTCCCAGAGACGATCGGGGCCGAAGGTTTCCCCTGAGGTTGCCGATGTCGACTTCAGGAACTCGCGAAACCCCCCAGGTTCTTCGGATGCCAGGAAACCGAAGATGCTACGCTCGTTCTGACCAAAACTTCGGCGTGTGATACCGCCAAGCAGCAAGGCGCAGATCGGGTTTAGAGGCCACGTCTGCGTAAGCGCCTCGGTCAGCTCCGCTTCGTCCGTCGGTCGATTTGAAGCGACAAATGTAGCCAAGCTTCTAGCCTGCGCTTCCGCTGTGCCAGGGGTATCGTCCGTATCGATTGCCCGCCCGAGCAACCTGACAGTCTCATCACTTGCAGAAAGGAAGGATAAGTCCTGAAACCGCCCCTGGATCTTGGCCCATTCGAGACGGGCGCTCGAAGCGAGCTTGTCCGCGTATGCCTCAAAAGCCTGATGCAAGATTCCGATTACAACGAAGCGACCCTCGCTCCTGGCACTTATTTCAGCCAGATCCTGCAGGAGGTGCGCATCGTGGTCCTTATCGGCCGCGGCTTCGAGGAACTTTCCCAGTTCATCCAGAACCAGAACAATTGGCCCCTGCCTGGCGTGTTCAGATATGTCCTGGACGAGTTGGCCATCGCTCTTGGTCGCGCGTTCCTTTCTTGCGCGGGTCCACCTGTATCGCTCTGCGATTTTCTCGGCGACGGCTTGTCTCAGGCTAACACGACTTCCAGTAACCGGAATAACGGTCCAATCGCCCAAGTTGGGATCGAAGGCCTTCGCAATGGCCTTTGACAGCTTCGGCCCGGCGATCTTTCGTGCGAGTGCCTTTCCTTCCTTAGAACCGGCAACGAGGTTACCCAAAAGCAGTGCTGTACTCGACTTGCCGCCGCCGTAGGGTCCGGTCCAGGTAAAGGCGCTTTGCGCCCCCTCCGATAGCGATGCGGCCATCGCGAGGAGCGATTTTTCGGTACTGGCCTGGAGAACATAGCCTTGAAGGGGCGGCGTCCCGGTCAGGTCCATGTCGATCCGTGCACTTCGCACGAACCGGCCGTTTAGTCTGACTTTGTCTGAGAGCGTTTCAGGCGCCATATCATGCAGCCTTTCCGTGGCGCGCGATCTCGCCAAATGCGCTTTTCAACAGAACATCCGGGTCAGGACGCCGATTGCGTTGGACTTGTCGCAGGCCAGCCGTATCGGTCCAGACGAAGGCACCACCAGTGCTTTCGTCGATCCGCATCAGCCGCTCGATGACGCTGTCTTCATCCATCTTGAACACCCGGCCGGGACTGCCGGCGTCGTGGCAGATCAATTCTGCGGCGAGCGTCGCGCGGTTGTCGTGCGCCCGAGTCCAGTAGGCATCCAATGCGTAGGCGAAGAGAGCGTCGTGAAGGTTCGGCTTTGGACCAACCGAGAATTCGAACCATCCGCTCGAGCCAGTTTCCTGAATCAATGCCAGTTCAGCCAGCAAGGGTTCCGCAGCGTCATCCATCGCCCCGCTCGGTCGGCTGCAGTAGCTCCGCAGAAAGACCGTGACGTCGTTCTGGATGGTCTTGTGAGCACCACGCCATCCCTTTTGCTCGATCAACTTCTCGATGGCATCTACCAAATCCGTCGATCGAAACTCATGGCCAAATAACCCGTTGAAACAATAGTAGAAAGTTGTGGTGTGTTCCGGTACCGATGCAAGCTTCCAATGGATGAGCCACAGTGAGGTTGGATGCTCCAGAAAAGGGTCAAATCCGTTCTCGCCGAAGAGCAGGTCACCCAAATCGTCGGGCTTTAGCTCCTTGCCGTCGAGTTGGATTACTTCCGCGGCTTGCGCCCAAAATCGCATCGAAACAGCCATGTTTCGGCCAACGCCGAACCGGGAGATGGCTTCGTCGTCCTTGAATACCGTCAGCGGGGCGCCGCCCCGAACCGCGTCATATGCTTTGCGCAACCAAAGGATGCGCAGCGGGAATGTTTCGTGCCCGGCGAATTGCGGTTTGCCGGACCAATTGTCAAATACATCGGCCATAAGCCTATGCTACTGGTGAAGCTCACCAGTAGCAAGGAGGACTTTCTCCACTGCGCCGGCCATGATCGCCATCGCCGAGCCAATATCGTCTTCAGAAAGCCACCACCCGACACCTATGCGCAGGAAGCGTTTCTGCTCATCATGAGTGAGATGCAGCGCGGAAAGAACCGGTGAAGGCTGCAAAGAACCGGAATGGCAGGCAGACGCGTTCGAAAGACATACTTTGGTGTTCAGACTGTCGATCAGATCTGAGCTCGCCGGCGTGTCGATAATGAATGCGGCGGCTCCGGGAACCGCCGGACTTGATGGGAAAAGCCGCTCCACTCGCAATCCGTCGCCGGAGAGTTGCTCCTCGAAAAAAGAAATCAGGCGCATACTGTGGACGGTCTCACGTGCCATGTTCTGAAGCGATATCTCCGCTGCACGGCCCATCGCCGCGACCAACGCGGCCGGTTGCGTTCCGCTCAGATGTTCTTCCAAGGGTCTTGCGGATGTCAGCTCGGATGGCTTTGGGGCGTTCGCGGCAACAAACAGCGCACCGACCCCCTGTGGTCCCCCGAATTTGTGGGCCGACAGGCTGAGGTAGTCGGCGCCGAGATCGAATACGTCGATGGGATACTTGCCCGCTGCCTGTGCAGCATCGACATGCATGAGCGCACCGACTGTATGCGCCATTTCACTTATCTTTTCAATTGGTTGGATCACACCTGTCAAATTACTTGCAAGCATCGTGCTGACGAGCAGTGTGGTTTCGCCTAATAGAGCTTCCAAACTTTCCAGGCAAATCGAACCACTTGCTCCGACAGGACACACCAGAACCTCGAAGCCCAGCTCGCGCAGCGCTTCTGCAGGACGCCGAACCGCGTCGTGTTCCAGCGCGGACAGAATGATTTTGTTTCTACTTGGAACCTGACCCGCAAGGGTGCGCGCAGCCCCTATGATCGCGAGCGCATTTGCCTCCGTAGCGCCGGAGGTTATGAAAATCTCGTTCGGCGCAGCGCCGATGAGATCAGCGACCGCCCTTCTTCCTTTTTCGTAGAGACTGTTGGCCTGCCAGCCGGCAACGTGATTGGAGTTCGCATTTCCGGGTTGGGCCAGTGCTTCTATGAGTGCGTCTTTGGCTTCCGGACGCATTGGCCAGCTCGCCAGGCCATCAAGGTAATACATCAATGCTCTGATTGCCTCCTTCGATTGCCGGTTAGCGTTTGTGAATTGTAGGAACGGGTGCGCCCGACCAGACAAAATCCCAAGTAGCGCCTTGTCGGATGTTCTGTACGAGATGGGGCCGCAGGGCCACCAGACATTGACCGGATGCTTGGCGAGCCGAAGGGTAGAGGATGCCGTTGCCGCCGGAAGCAAGGATATCACGCGCCAGGACCTGACCTGCCGGATATGCAAGAGCCGGATCTGGACTCAGAACGGCATCCTTCGTTTCAGGGTCGATGACATGAAGCTGAGAGGTGAACCCTGCAAAGAGCTCCCTGTAGGACGTCGTGTTCTCGAAGATACCGGTCGCTTCAAGCTCCTGCGTAAGATGCCAGGATACCTCGGCCTGCGCGGTCTCCACCGCAAGGTCGCCGTATGACGCGTACCACGCACCTCGCTCGGGCCCGTTGAATCTGTTGCCCGTGGAGCGCGTGTAGCAGAAAGCAGCGTTGACCAAAGTCCAACCGTACCCGGCGGCCTCAGTGAGAAGTTCACCGGGGTGAAGTCCGCCGGGAATTGGTAGGGCGATGGTTTGCCGTGCGGATGTCATCCCCTCGATTTCTTCCAGAATTGCCAGATCTTCCTCGCCGTCCGCCAACGGTGCCATGGCGGGTTCGTCGATATAGGCGGTGGAAATCAGCCTGACGGTCTTGGGGTCCGTGAACTCAACCGAATTCAGATCGGCTGCTCTGATCACACCCCACCCCGGAGCGCATCGATATGTTGTCGCACTTTCATCATGGCCGGAATGCCTCCCTCACACATGATCTGAACGGGGGTCTTCCCGTTGAAGCCAGGTCCCGCGTTTACGGTCTTCGGCCATCCGAAGGTAAGCGGCCCGTTAAACAGCAGCCTCAACCCCTTGTAGAGCCCAATCAGCAAGCTGGCGCGGGTCACCTTGTCCTGATCCAAAATACCCTTGTAGGTGCCAGCCTTCATGCGACCCCAAGTTGCGCCCGGAACATCGAACAAGGTTGCAGCCTCAGCGTTCGATAATCCCCAGGCATCTGCTGCTCTCACAACGCCCTTGATGATCGCAGCGATCTTGTCCTGTTGATCGATCGGCTGAACATATGTCTGCTGCGGGGTTGTTTGGATCGGTTCAAGCATGGGTTTCTCCATATGATTGGATTTTATACATCATATGATCCGCTCTGTCAACTGCAAAGGCACCTCGCCTACTGGCGTTGTCTCTCGGGTGACGGCCTGTGCTTAGTACAATCAACTGTTGAGCCCTTCATTCAGCTCCAGCTCCGGAAGATCCCTCAGACTCTGCAGATCGAACGTCACCAGGAACGTCTCCGTCGTCACGAAGGTATGCGGCGCCCCGGGTCGCGGCGAACGGGGCCCGCTGGCGATCAGGTCCTTGTACCGCAGCCGGGCCAGCAGATCGCGGCTGACTTCCTTGCCGAAGATGTCGGCGAGGCCGGCCCGGTCGATCGGCTGATGATAGGCGATGGCGCAGAGCACGCCCATCTCCATCTCGGTGAAAGACAGCGACTGCTCCCCGAGATCGGCTGCCGCCTTGATCGCGTCGGCGAACTGGGCCTTGGTCCGGAACATCCAGCCACCCGCCACCTGCGCGAGTTCATAGGGGCGGCCTCCCAGCTCGGCCTGAATATCCTCAATCAGCATCTCCACCGAGGCCCCCTGCCCGACCACGCGCGCAAGATCCTCACGGCCGACCGGCGAGGCACTCGCGAACAGCACTGCCTCGATCCGCCCCATCCATTCGCGCCAGCGCAGCTCCTGCGGCAGGTCGTCGAGCTCCCGGTCAAAGACGGCGCCACCCTCCTCTGCCGGTTTCCGCTTCCTGGTCGCGACTGTCATGGCGCGATCCCATAGATCCGGAACGTCGGCCGCCCGGTCAGCTCTCGCGCAACACCCAGCTCGACCAACCGGTCGCAGAACCGCCGCGCGGCGCGATCGGTCATCGGAATGTTGGTCCCGCGAATGCGCGGCGACAGCATCGAGGCCGGGGCCACGGCATCCTCGGTCAGGAACAGCTCGACCGCGGCGTTCGATCCTTTTGCTCGCAGTTTCGGTGCTACGGACCGAAGTGCCTCGGCTCGGCGGGCCAGATCGCGCGCCACCCGGATTGTCTCCTCGATGCACTGCAGAATCCGGGCGTGAACCGCCAGCTCGGCCCCCTGCCCGTTCGCGGCCAGATCGCGCAACATGGCCTTGGTGAGATTCTGCGCCGAAACCGGCAGCACATTCTTCCAGTTCAGCTGTCACTGTACCCTAATTAATCAGATTCTGCGGATTGGAAGCGTTTTCGGCAGATTCTGTACCCTTAATTGCAATAT
>NZ_JBJGSF010000007.1:0-77816 GCF_045763785.1 Pseudooceanicola aestuariicola
GACAGCGGCATCGGGTCGATGATCGACGCCAACATGGAAGAAGAAGCAGCCCGCCTTCAGGCCCTGCAGGTTCAGCAGCAGCTGGCCACGCAGTCGCTGTCGATCGCGAACTCTTCGCCTCAGAATATCCTGAGCCTCTTCCGCTAACCCGGAGTTGCATTTTTCGAACATTAGAGGTCGCAGCCCCTGCGACCTCTTTTCGACGACTACCGTTAAAGTTGTGTATTCTTGTTCTTGGTGAATCCTTGCAATACACAGTTATTACACTGTTTTTGACTATTCTTGCCAATTCTTGAATAGTCCATTCCACGTGCCAGACAGGCAACACCACACCAAATAATTGAAAAATTGTTTATACATTAGCGACAATCTTTGGTAGGTTGATGCCACGGGCAGGCCCGTCTTTTCGACAGAAGTCGTCAAACGATAAAAATAAATCGGAGCAGTAGAGATGTCCTCTATCCTTACGAACCACAGCGCGATGACCGCGCTGTCGACCCTTAGGCAGATCAATAACAATCTGACCGACACGCAGGGTCGTATCTCGACCGGTCTTAAGATCGCATCGGGTAAAGATAACGCAGCCTATTTCTCGATTTCCAAGACCATGTCCGGTGACTCCGGCATGTTCAAAGCAATCGACGAAACCCTGACGCTGCAGAAAAACGCCGTTTCCACCGCCCGTCTGGGTGCGGAAACCCTGGTCGATCTGGCCAAAGATTTTGCTGAACGCGTTGCTTTTGCGCAGGGCGGTACCGAAGAGGTCCGCGCCGACGTTCAGGCTGAACTGGATGAGCTGGCCGCACGTATGTCGACGACCATCGCCCAGTCGACGTTCAACGGGACCGACTATGTGAACACTGCAGCCGCAGTGACGCTGGTCACCGGGATCAGCCGCGCCGCCGGCGGCACGATTTCGACCACGACGATGACCTTCAACCAGCAGGACCTTGGTGCCATCCAAGCCGCGCTGGACGCGATCGACATGACCGCTGCGGATTCCGCAGGCGCTCAGGTCACCGCACTGCAAACCGCCGAAGCACAGCTGTCTGCCGCCGTGGCCGCCGCGACGTCGCTTGGTATTGCCGAACGGTCCATCGAAACCCAGAAAGAATTCCTTGCTGAACTGACCGACCGTCTGGACAGCGGCATCGGGTCGATGATCGACGCTAATATGGAAGAAGAAGCCGCCAAGCTTCAGGCGCAGCAGGTCCAGCAGCAGCTGGCCACACAGTCGCTGTCTATCGCGAACTCGTCGCCGCAGAATATTCTGAGCCTCTTCCAGTAACGCGTCTGGCACACGCAGTCACAGAGGGCCGGGACTCATCGGCCCTTTGAAACAACCTCGGATCAACCGAGGGATCGAACCCTAAAACAATAAAAGCGCAGAACGCGCACAACGAGGACAGGCAAGATGAGCATCGCTGCGTACAAGCGTACGATCAGGGAAAGTGAGTCCCCCCGACAGATCGAGCGGAGGGTTTTCCTCCGTGTGACTAGCGAACTTGAAAAGCAGGCTCAGGAATTCGACGGCGCATCCGCCAAGGAAACGCGCGCCGATTTGCTGGCCATCGGACTGCGGTCGACGATCGCGGAAAACCTGAAACTCTGGTCGACGATCAAACATGATCTGTCACAACCGGACAACGGTCTGCCGTTGCAACTCAAAGCCGGGCTGATTTCGCTGGCGCTGTTCGTCGAACGGCAAACGGCCACCGTGCTGGGCGGCGGGTCCGGGCTGGGTATTCTGGTGTCGATCAACCAAAGCCTGATTTCTGGCCTTTCCGGTCAGTCTCCGGGTCCGAGGGGGTGAACAATGGCGCTTCAACTGACCCTCAAGCCCTTTGAACGTCTGGTGATCAACGGCTGTGTCGTGCGCAATTCGACACGCAAGTCGACCATCGTCATTGAAACCAAGGCTGACGTCGTGCGCGGACAGGACCTGCTGTCCAAAAAGGCCGCCGTCACCCCGGTGAACCAAGTCTATTTCCTGGTTCAGACCGCGCTGACGGATCCGTCGCTGCAAGACAAGCTGCGCAAACCGATTCAACAGCAACTTGCCGCATTGGCGACAACATTTGGCCCTCCCACCGTGCATTGTGTGTTTGAGGCCGCGAACTTTGTCAGCCAGGGCGATTTCTACAAGGCGCTTCGGTCGCTGCGTCCGCTGATGAAACGCGAGGCTGAAATTCTGGGCGCAAACGTTCCGCGTCCGGGTGGTCTGAATGGCGATCCTGCGCAGCAGGACGTCGGTAAAGAAGAGGAGCGGCGGTACGCCGTCAAATAGGATGATACCAATCTCTGGTCTTTCGTCTCTTGTCGGGCTGAACCTGGTCGATGCGACCCGTGACAGCCAGCTTGAAGCTATTCGATCCTCGGCGCGTGACAGCCGGGCGATCGAGTATTTCAAAAAGAACATCAAGAACGTCGAGACGGTCGACCAGTTGATCGATGATCCTGACCTCTATGGCTTTGTCATGCGGGCCTTCGACCTAGAAGACCAGATGTTCGGCAAGGCCATGATCAAAAAGATCCTCGAAAGCAATATCGAGGAATCCGATGCCTTGGTGAACCGCCTGACCGATCCCCGGTTCCGCGAAATGTACAACGAACTGGGGTTCCAGGCGGACGGGCAGGGCAACATCAATACCATTCTGCGCAGCTGGCAGGACCGTATGGTTGACCGCTACGTCGAACGGAAGTTCATGAACTCGGCCGAGGAACAGAACCCCACCGTCGCCACGGCGCTGGAATTCCGCGCCAAGGCCGCCGATATCTCGAACGTGTATGAGATCCTGTCGGACAGTGGCCTGACGCAGTTCTTCCAGACCGCGCTTGGCCTGCCGTCGCAGATGTCCGGGCTGGACATCGACAAACAGGCGGCGATCCTTGAATCCAAGATGGATCTGGAAGACCTCAAAGACCCCGAGTACGTCGAGAAGATGATCCGCAAATACGTCGCCATTTCCGACGCGCTTAGCGGGACGGGCACCGCCAACAACGGTGCGCTTCAGATGCTGACGGCCAATGCGAACAACGCGTCGCAGAACATCATTTCGATCACGATGAACATGGATCGCGTCGGATATTCCGCGTCGCGTTACTTCTAAGATCAGACACTAAACCGAGCGAACTGGCCCTTAGATAAAGTCTTCGTCGTCCGCCATCGGCAGGGCGATGACCTCTTCGTCGGCCAGTTCCTTGGCGTAATCCACCATGCCCGCCTGTGCGTCGCGCACGTCGCGACCACGCACCGGGCCCATGGTGTTCATCTCTTCTTCCAGCATATCGCGGGACCGGCCCGGAAGGGCCGCAAGGAAGACGTCGCGCACCTCTTTCTTGGCACCGCGCAGGGCGATGGGCAGGGCATTGCCCGGCGCGCCACGCATCACGCGGGCCAGATCCATCGCCTCCAGCTTGGCCAGATCGTCAAAGGTGAACATCTTGCCCTTGATCGCGCCAAAGGTTTCCGGAATGCGGCCTTCCAGCGTTTCCGACAGTTCCTGAAACGCGACGACGTCCAGCTTGTTGAACAGGTCCGCCATCTTCTGCTGCATCTCGTTCGCGGTCGGCTGGGCCGGGGCGCTGATGATGTCGGTCTGAAGCGTTTCTTCGATCTGCTTCATCATGTGGTGCGGCACGGCTTCCATACGGATCATCCGTTCGACCACGTTTTCCATCTTTTCCTGACCCAGCAGCGGCAGCACCTTGGCGGCCACGTCGGTTTTCACGTTCGACAGGATCGCCGCGACGGTCTGTTCGTGTTCGTTCTTCAGGTAGTTCGCGATGACGTTTTCCGACAATGACGAGAAGCGCGCCCAGAGGTCCTTTTCCATAAGCGGGCCGCGGATGTCCTTGAGGATACCATCGACCTGTTCGGTGGGCAGGAAGGCGCGCAGCATTTCTTCGGCCACGCTGAACGACCCGACCACGCTGCCACCATTGGCCAGCCCTTCGACGAAATCCGACATGACCTGTTCGACCTGTTCGGCCTCGATCACGCCAAGGCCCGACATGGCGCGGGTCATGGTCTGAATTTCTTCGTTCGACAGGCGCTGCATCATGTCGGACCCGCGCTGTTCGCCAAGGCACAGGAACAGGATCGCCGCCTTCTCCGGGCCCTTCAGCGGACGCTTGGTCGGCAGACGGCGTTCGGTCGTTTTGCGTTGTACTTCGGTAACGGCCATGGCGTTTCCTTTCCTATCCCCCGCCCGCAATGGGCAGATAACTTTCCATCAGCGATCCGGCCAGCATGTACCAGCCGTCGATGAGGACGAAGAAGATGACTTTGAAGGGCAGCGAAATCAGGACGGGCGGCAGCATCATCATGCCGGCGCTCATCAGGATCGATGCGATGATTAGGTCGATGGCCACGAAGGGCAGGTAGATCAGAAAGCCGATGGAAAAGGCCCGGCGCAGTTCTGAAATCATGAAGGCCGGCACAAGGCTGCGCCACGTGGGCAGCCCGTCTTCGTTGAACCCGGTATTTTCGTCCAGTTCTTCGCCTGCGCTGCGCGCCGCGATGTCCTGAAACAGCGCCAAGTCCTTGTCGCGCACGTTGGCGGCCATGAAGGTGCGGAAGGGTTCCGCCGTGCGTTCCAGCGCCTGTTCTTCGGTGATCGTGTTGTTGATCAGCGGACGGATGCCCATTTCCCAGGCGTCTTCGAACACCGGCTGCATGACGAAAAAGGTCATGAACAGCGCCATGGACGACAGCACCATGTTGGGCGGCGTCTGGTTCAGGCCAAGCGCCGACCGCAGCATAGAAAAGACGATGACGAACCGGGTGAAGGAGGTCATCACCACCAGAAGGCCCGGCGCGATCGACAACACCGTCATCGCGGCGATCAGCTGAAGGATACGGCCTGACAGGGTGGCGCGTTCGTCGGATCCCGGGGCGGCGTCGGACAGCGCGTCGGTGATCGACGACAGGAACGACCCGCCGTCCTGCGCCATCAGGGGTGTGCTGAATCCAATCAGCCCCACCGCCAGAAGCGTCGGGGCAAGGACACGGACGGTGGCAGCCGTCCGCATCGCTTATTTCTCCGACACGTAGTCTTTGACGATCTCGATCAGGGACACGCCGATGCGGTCTTCGTCCAGTTTGACGAGGTCCCCGCGCGCGACCAGACGGTCGTTGATGACGATATCGACCGGTTCCCCGATCTTCTTGTCCAATTCGATGATCGACCCGCGCGACAGCTTCAGCAGTTGCGAAATCGGCATGCGGGTCTTGCCCAGAACGATCTGCACGTTCAGGCCGACGTTCATCATCGCGTCGATGTTATAGCCAGACCCATCTTTGGGCGCGGACATCATCGCATCCATCACCGTTTCGGCGGCCTCGCCCTGAGGCGCGGCGGCAGGAGCTTCGGTTTCGGTGTCTTCTGGTTTATCGGTGTCTTCTGCCACGGGTTACTCCAATTCCGATTTCCGACGCGCCATGGCGTCTTGGGTGGCATCCCTCAGCGCCCTTAGCGTGCGGTCGCACAGTTCGGTCAGGCTGAATTCCATGCCGCCGTGATCCCATTCCACCCGTGTGTCGCCGGGGCGCAGGCGGTGATCGGCCTGAATCTGAATGCGGCCCGCAAAGCCCGAGGCCTGCACCTGCTGTTCGATTGCCACGCTCATCTCTCCGGCCACTTCGGCCGGGATGTGGATGCGCAGGGACGACGCCCCAAGCGCCATCTTGATCGCCTTCTTGATCTCGCCTTCGGTCCGGATGATCGCGGTCTGGGTCAGGATTTCCGGCAGCAACTGGCGCGCGACGGTCAGTACGTAATCCAGAACCTGCGCCTCTAGCGCGGCCTGATGCTGGTCGGACTTGGTCAGGATTTCCTGCAGCTTGGGTGCCAGCATCACCAGCGTATCGGCGGTCTTGGAGGCGGTGGTGTCCTGATGTTCGACAGACGCCTCGGCGCGGCCTGCCATGCGGCCGTCCTCATAGGCGGCGGCGCTGGCCTTTTGCACAGCCTCTTCCAAATCCTCGGGCGTATAGATCGCCCGTTTTTCGTGGATACGCTTGCGGGCTTCGAATTCCTCTTCTTCATCGAAGTCGCGATCAAAGACAAAGCTCATGGATTACAACCCCTCGGCTAGCCAGGTCTTCACGACCTTAAGCGAGTCATCAGGCTGAGATTCCACCAATCCCGTGACGGTGTTCAGCCATCCTTTGTGGACCCCGCCATGCACGGCGCTGATGTTGATGATGTCGTCTGGTCCGGCAAAGCCCATCGGTTCCAGCGCAGGCTGACCCATCTGCTGCACGCGGCGGGGACGGGGGGCCTGTGCGGGGGCGGGCAGCCCCTCGGCCTGCTTGTCGGCTTCCAGCGCGGCGACCTCGCCATCTTCGCCTTCAGCGGGCTCGGCTTTTTCGTCGTCGCCTTCGGTCTTTTCGATCATCATCGATGCGACCACCGGCTTGACGCCAAACCGCAGGATCGCAGCCAAGGCGATCAGGACAAAGACCGCGCGCAGGATCGACATCAGGTTATCCTTGATGATCTGCACAAAGCTGGTGCTGACCGGTTCGCCCACATCCATCGAATAATCCATGAAGCGCAGGCTATCGACGGAAATGCTGTCGCCACGTTCTTCGTTGAACCCAATGGCGGCCTGCACCAGTTGGTTCAGGCGGGCCAACTCTTCGGGGCTACGCTCTTCGTAGGCGACATCGCCATTGTCCTGAACGTTGTAGATGCCGTTCACCAGCACAGCGACCGAGATGCGTTCGATCTCTCCGGGTTCGCGGATCGTTTCGCTTTGCGTGTTGCCGATTTCGTAGTTCACCACCTCGTCCGTCTTGGACAAAGAGTTCTGGCTGGTCGCCGTGCCGTTTTCCGCGAGCGAGGCGGGAATATCGTCGTTCACGCCAACTTCGCCAGAATCCCGGTCGGTGTCTTCGCGGGTTTCTTCGCGCGTTTCGGTGGACCGCACGACGCGCTGTTCGGGATCATAGCTTTGGGCGCGGATCACTTGGCGTTCGGTCGTCAGATCGACACTGACCTGCACCCGCGCGTTACCCGCGCCCACACGGGCGGTCAGGATTTCGCGGACGTTGTTGGCGATGCGATCCTCGACCGAGGCGCGCAGGGCCTGCTGGGTGACCTCGGCGACATCCGTGCCCTCTTCGGCCAGAATGGTATCGCCGCTGGCGGTCAGAACGGTGACGCGGCCGGGGGCCATTTCCGGCACCGCGGACGACACCAGCGCACGGATCGACTGCGCCTGACGCACGGTGATCTGAACGCCGGGGCGGGCGCGGATGATAACCGACCCGGTGGGCTGCGGACGCTCGCGGGAAAAGGCTTCACGCTCGGGCAGAACCAGATGGACGCGGGCGGCATCCACACCGTCCAGCGTCTGGATCGACCGCGCCAGTTCGCCTTCCAGCGCGCGCAGGCGATTGATTTTCTGCATGAAGCTGTTCATGCCAAGGCCGCTGGCCTCATCGAACAGCTCCCACCCGGCGGTGCCGTCGCTGACCAAGCCCTGACCAGCCAATTCCATCCGAGCGCGGGCAAGGTCTTCTTGCGGCACGGAGAGGATCGACCCGGAGGCATCGACGCGGATGTTGAACCCGGCGCCTTCCAGCGCGCTGACCATGCGCGACGCCTCTGACGCCGTCAGATCACGATACAGGGTGGAATAGCTTGGCTGCATCAATGTGCGCACGCCAAAGAAGGTCGCAAGGACAAGTACAGCGCCCGTCACGCCAAGGGCGATCAAACGCCCCTGACCCAATGCCCTGAGATTTTCAAGCAAGGCTTGCACTGCTGTCCCCAAACTCTTTGCCCTTTTGACCAAGAATAGGCCAATCTATTCTTGAAAGGCAAGCTAACTTTACAGTTTATACTTGCCAATCTACGCTCAAATCGGCATGTTTCACAAGAAATAACCACGCACTGTTCTTGGTCAGGTGCGGAAATGGCAACGGGCAGACTTGGGGAAAGAAATGAAGAAGCGGGTCGTCTCTCTGGTCCTCGTGACGGTCGTGGGCATTATCGCCCTGATCGGCGGACTGGTCGCGGCGATGGGCTTTGATGACGCGCTGGCGCTGGTCACCGGCGGCGACGAACCCGCAGCCATCGAAGTGACCAAGGCCGAAGGCAACCCCACGGATGAGGTCGAGATCACCCATTCCTCTGCGGATGGTGAGGCATCAATCATCGTGACGCCCTTCAAGGAAATCATCGTCAACATCCACGCCACCACCGCGACGGGCCGTCAGACGACGCGGTTCCTGAAGTTGAACACCGCGCTGGTCTATGACGAAAACCGCCCCGGCGCGTCCTACATCGAAGAGCGCAAGGTCTTTGTCCGCGAGTCCTTTCAGGATTACCTGCGCCAACTCTCAGAACGTGACGTGCAGGGCAGCGCCGGTCTGGCGACGCTCAAGGCCGAATTGCTGCGCCGCGCCCGGTCTGTGGCCGACAGCGACGCGCCCCGTGAAATCCTTATCTCTGACCTGATCGTGCAGTAACCATGTGTGCAGCTAAAGCCAAATCCCAGCTTCCTGCCAGTGCCCCGGTTGAGGAAGAAATCATCCAGAAGGCCAAGCGGTCGTATGAACGCCTGCC
Organism: Pseudooceanicola aestuariicola; assembly: GCF_045763785.1. Lineage (NCBI taxonomy): Bacteria > Pseudomonadati > Pseudomonadota > Alphaproteobacteria > Rhodobacterales > Paracoccaceae > Pseudooceanicola > Pseudooceanicola aestuariicola. The sequence goes on from NZ_JBJGSF010000007.1 coordinate 8,580, forward strand.
CATCCTCGAGGTGATCTTGGAACGCTTTGCGCTGGCCGTCGGCCCGGCGCTGAAATCCTACGTGGGTGCCATCTGCGAAGCGAACATCGACGGTATCGAATACCTGCCCACGGGCGACGCGCTGGAAAAGGTGCCCAGCCCGGCGCTGATCTCGGTCGTGGAAGAAATCGAATGGGACGGCCCCTTTGCGCTGGTGCTGGACCCGACGCTGCTGATTTCGGTACTGGAACTGACCTTTGGCGGCCGCATGGCCGATCGCACCAACTGGGCCCCGCGCAGCTTTACCGCCATCGAAAAGAAGATCGGGTCCGAGGTTACGGCGCTGATCCTTGCCGAACTGGCGGAAACCTTCGCCCAGCTAACCACCGTGGCCTTTACCGTGTCGCATATGGAAACCAACGCGCAGGCGATGGTGCTGGCCCCGCCGAACACCGGCTGCGTCAAGGTTCGCATCCACATCACGATGGATGACCGCGACGGGTATTTCTATCTGGTCGCGCCCTTCAACGCCCTGTCGTCGATCCGCGGCATGCTGGTTCAGCCCTTCCACGGCGGATCGCTTGGCGGTGACAAAAGCTGGCGGCGCAACCTGACCGAGGTGATTTCGGATACCGAAGTGCTGGTCAGCGCGCATCTGCACGACAGCAAGGTGCCCTTGCAGGACATCCTAAGCTGGAAAAAGGGCGACGTTCTGGACCTTGGGATCGAACAGGATCAGCCCGTCACGCTGATGTGCAGCGGGCACGCCATGTACACCGCCCAGACCGGCAAACGCAAAAACGGGCGCATCGCGCTGAAAATCACCGAGCAGCTGAAAGACGAAGAGGAAATGACCAATGTCCTACCTGATTGATGTGGCCATCCTTGTGCTTTTGGTTGGAACGCTTGGGTACGCCTATCTGGTAGATCGCCGCGTCAAGGCGCTGCTGGCGGTGTTGAAAGACATGGGTCCGGTCGTCGGCCAGTTTTCGGAAGCGGTGGATAAATCGGAAAACTCTGTCTCGATGCTGCGGTCCGTTGCTGAAAAAGTACGCAACCCGATCCCGCTGCCTCAGGCCGAGGAAGAGCCGCAGGTCGTGTCCTTCCGCACCAGCCGCGAGAAGGTCAAGAAACCCGCAGGCGTCACCAAGGTGTCGGGCAAATCCGATCTGGTGCGCGGCTTTTTTGAAACCGCACGGGCTCGCAACTAATGGCCATTCGTCCCTTTCCCATGCTGCTGATCGCGCTGGCCAGCGTCGGCGTGGCCAAGCTGGGCTTTGCGCTGGCTGAAGGCGACGCGCCGCTGCCCGCCGGGGACAGCCTGTTTTCCAGCGCCGCCATCGCCGCCAGCCCCGAACCCGAGGATGAGGCCGCCGAAGACGCCGATGGTGACCGAGATTTGCCGCAGGCCTGCGCCATGCCCGAAGAAATGCTGCAGATCATCAACACCGAACGCCAGTTTCTGGAAGAGCAGAAGGCCAATCTGGCCCGCCGCGAAGCCGAGGTCGCGCTGGCATCGGAAAAGCTGCAATTGGAACAGGCCCGTCTGGATGAATTGAAGGGCGCGCTGGACGACATGTTCGCCAAGATCGAAGCGGCCAAGACCGACGATGTCCAACGCCTTGTATCGCTGTATTCGAACATGAAGCCCAAAGACGCGGCCGCGATCATGAACGATCTGGATATCGAGGTGACGGTGATGGTTCTGGGCACGATGTCCGAACGCAACGCCGCGCCGATTCTTGCCAGCCTGAACCCTGTGCGGGCGCGGGCGATTTCGCGCATCATCTTGGAACGTTCCAAGCTGCCGGGCGATCAGCGTCTGGACAATATCGTTCTGGACTAAGCGCCCGGTTCTTTCAGCTTTAACCGCGCGGCATAGCTTTGGCGGATATGAAAGGCGGCAAGGTCTTCAGCCTTGGTGACATCCCGTGCTGCAATCGCCTCGGCAATATTTCGGTGTTCGTCGATCACGGCGCGGCGGCGGTCCAGATCGACAAGCGACGTGCCGCGCCGGTCAGCGGCCACGATATCCTCTAGCGTGCCAGAAAATTTCATCAGATAGCGGTTGTGCGCGCAGGCCCGGATCATGCCGTGAAATTCGCGGTTGTGCCGGATCATTGCGGCGCGGTCGTCGATCAGCCCCGGCTCTGCCGCGACCAGACGCATCAGCTGGTCCAGCTCAGGCCCCGAGGCATTGCGCGCGGCCAGCCCGGCCAGCATCCGTTCCAATCCTTCGCGGGCGACGAAGATTTCCTTCAGCGCCTCGCTGTCGATGGACGCAACCACCAGCCCGCGCCGGGGATGTTCGGCCAAAAGCCCCTCGGACTGCAGGCGCAACAGGCCTTCGCGGGCGGGCGTGCGGCTGATCTTCAACCACTCTGCCGTCTTGTATTCGGAAATCCGATCCCCGGGCGCCAGCGTGCCATCGCCAATCGCGTCGCGCACGGCCTCATAGGCGTGTTGCGCAAGGTTCGGGTTGCTGGATCTGGACAAGGCGGCCCCCTTAGGTGGTGGCGGTAATCTAGGGCAGGGCGCGATTGCGGGTCAAACCCAAAGGCGGCTTTTCGGTATACCGTTTGTCCTAGCGCGGGGTAAATCCCGACAGCGTCAGGTCCAGAAACTGATCCGCGACCTCTTCGACCGTCATCTTGCCTTCGGGCTTGTGCCACCGCGGGGTGTAGTTCAGCCAGCTTAGGATCATCCGCGTCATCATCCCCGGATCCGCGTCGATCAACTGGCCCGTGTCGATGGCTTTGACGATCTCGGCCTTCAGCCGCCCTTCGTAATCGTCGCGCAGGGCAATGACCGCATCCCGATCCGCAATCGCATCGATCGACCAGAAAATCCGCGACCCCACGACCCAGCCCGCACGATCCCGGTCCATATGTCGCCCACTGGCGCGGACAAAGGCGCGGATACGCTCTAACGGTTGGTCTTCGGCTATGTCCTGCAAGGCCTCGGCGATCGTGTCGTTTAGACGGGACATGCGATATTCCACCACCGACCGCAGCAGCGTTTCCTTGTCGGTAAAGTGGTAATACAGCGCGGCTTTGGTCATCCCGCAGTGTTCGGCCACGTCCCGCAGCGACGTGCCCTCATACCCCATCCGGGCGAACAGGTCGGTCGCGACGCTAAGGATCTGCGCCCGGCGCTGTTTGCCGGGCATCTTGGGGGTCGCGCTGGTGCCGCCGTCGCTCATATTGTGGGTCCGTCCCTTGCAGGCCCCAAGTCTACCCTGTTCACCCGCCACGGGAAAGCCCAAGGCGCAGCGGGGCAGTTGACCGCCCGGTAAGCAAGCGATACTGCTAGGTCAAAATGGTATGCCATTTTGTCCGCACCGCGGAAGGAGGAGCGATGGATTTTTCCCTGACCGACGAACAGCAGATGTTGAAAGACCTCTGCGCCCGCTTCAGGACCGATTTCGTCCGACCGCTGGAATCCAAGGTTCTGGCCCGCGAGGCGAACGGCGGATCGAACTCTTTGACGCCCGAAGAACAAGAGTATCTGGACGGCCGCGCCAAGGACCTGGGCCTGTATGGTCTGGACAGCCCCGAGGAATACGGCGGTGCGAACCTTGATTGCACGACGATGGTCGGCGTCTGGGAAGAACTAAGCCAGACCTGCATCGAATACACCTTCCCGCCCGACAGCCCCAATCTGCGAATGCTGATCCAGACGGCGAACGAAGAACAGCGCGCCAAGTATCTGGAACCCTACAGCCGAGGAGAGCTGATCAGCGCCATCGCGATTTCCGAACCCGGCGGCGGCGGCGATCCGGCGGCGATGACAGCCCGCGCGGTGCTGGACGGAGACGAATGGGTCATCAATGGTCGCAAGATCTGGATCTCAAAGGCCGACAAGGCGGATTTCACCATCCTGATGGCCTCGACCAACCCCGCCAAGGGCGCGCGCGGCGGCATCAGCGCCTTTATCGTCGACCGCGACACGCCGGGATACATCCTGCAGCGCCGGATCCCGATGCTGGGCGGGCGCACCACGCATGAAATCGTGATGGACAACCTGCGCCTGCCGAAATCCGCGCTTCTGGGCGAAGAGGGCAACGGCTTTGGCCCCATGCAACTGCGGCTGAACACGCGGCGGGTGCAGATGGGCGCGTGGTGTGCGGGGAAAACCCGCTATGCCCTTGATCTGATGAAGGATTGGGTGAAACAGCGAAAAACCTTTGGCGACCTTCTGGCCAATCGTCAGGCGATCCAATGGTGGATTGCGGATGCCGAAATGCAGCTGCACGCCCTGCGCCTGATGATCTACAACACCGCCGACAAGGTGGACCGCGGTGAACAGGCGCGGACCGAGTGTTCGATGGTGAAACTGATGGCCACCGAACTGGCGTGGGACACGATCGACAAGGCGATGCAGGCGCATGGCGGGATGGGGATGACACGCGAACTTCCCCTTGCCATGATGGCGAACCATGTCCGCCTGATGCGCGTCTATGAAGGGCCGAGCGAGGTGCACCGCATGTTGATCGCGCGTCACGCGCTGCAAGACAGAATACCGGGCCTGTAAGCCCCGAGGGAGGAAAAATGAGCGACGTAACTATCACCCGCGACGGCCATATCGGCATTGTCGAACTGCACCGCGGCCCCAACAACTTTGTCGATATTGCCGCGATTGCCGCGCTTGGCGACGCCTATGACGAACTGGACGCGGACCGAGAGATCCGGGCGCTGGTCCTGTGTTCCGAAGGCAAGCATTTCTGCGCCGGCGCGAACCTTGCCGAACGGGTCAAGGACGACAATGACACCATCACCCAAGAGGCCGGACGCCACCTGTATCAAGAGGCGCACCGCCTTGTGTCCAACGCCAAACCCGTCGTCGCCGCCGTTCAGGGCGCGGCCGTGGGCGCGGGCATCGGGCTGGCGCTGACCGCCGATTTCCGGGTGGGCTGCGAGGCGTCGCGCCTGTCGGCCAACTTTGCCCGGCAGGGCTATCATCCGGGCTTTGGCACCACCTTCACGTTGCCCCGCATCGTCGGCCAGCAAAAGGCCGCATGGATGTTCATGACCGGCGAACGCGTACCGGGGGATGAGGCGCTGCAAATCGGGTTGCTGGACCGCTTGGTCGATGCCGACGCCGTCCGCGACACGGCAATCGAGATGGCGCGCGACATCGCGACCTCTGGCCCGCTGGCGGTTCAGGGCGTGCGCCGGACGCTTCGGATGGGCTTTGCCGACGGCTTCAAACAGGCGACCTATACCGAACATTTCGAACAAAGCCTTGTCCGCCCGACCCATGATTTCAAGGAAGGCGTCGTCGCGATGAACGAACGGCGCACCCCGAATTTCAAAGGGTACTAAGGCTTGGACGGCGTCACGCTTCCGCCGGACCTGACCGCCCCGGACCCGGACTTTGACGCGCTGGACCAGTCAGCCCGGCGCCATGTCACCGGGCCCGAGGGACGGCGCATCCACTGGGCCGAATGGGGGCCTGCGGACGCGACGCCCTTGGTTCTGCTGCACGGCGCCTATGGGTCGTGGCCGCATTTCATTCGTAATATCAACGCCTTCTCAAATGACCACCGGGTGCTTGTGCCCGATATTCCGGGCTACGGCCTGTCGGACCTACCCGCGCCACTGTCCATTGCCGCCATTGGCGAAGCCGTGGCCGACGGGTTAGTAGAGCTGATCGGCAACAGGCCCTATCGGCTGTTCGGGTTTTCCTTCGGCGGGGCAATTGGCGGGCGGCTGATGCTGCATCACCGCGATCAGATCACCCATGCCATGCTGGCCGCCCCCGCGGGCATCGCCACCGCCAAAGTTCCCCCGATGAAGGGCGTCCGCTTTAAACAGGGGGAGGAGCTGGTGCAGGCGCTGGCCTTCAACCTGCGCTCCATCATGTTCGCGCGGGATGAAACGGTCACACCACAGGTCATCGCACTGCAACACCGCGTGTCCATGGCCGCGCGGCTGCGGGTCGAACGCGTCGATTGGGGCGAGGGGCTGCGCGCCCCCGTCACCGATTTCCCCGGCCACCTGTCGGTGATCTGGGGCGCGGCCGACAGCTTTGTCGGTCCTGCCGAAATGCCTGACCGTCCCACATGGATCAAACGCTGGAACCCTCGCGCGGCGACCCATGTGATCGATAACGCCGGGCACTGGGTCCAATACGAGGCCGCCGATCAAGTCAACGACCTGCTGCGCGCCCATATCATGCTGTGACCGCCAAGCGCCCTCGACAAGACTGCGAAAAACACTGACCATCCGGTAAGTAGAATTGCGATTCTGCCAAGGGAGGAATGGCCATGCGCATGGAAAACCGGATCGGGCTGGTGACAGCCGCAGCCTCGGGGATGGGTCGGGCCGGAGCGATACGGTTCGCCCGCGAAGGGGCCAAGGTCGCCGTCGTGGACATCGACGCGGACGGAGTTGATGCGGTAGTCAAACAGATCACCGACGCAGGCGGAGAGGCCATCGGCCTGACCGGAGACCTGACCGACGACGCCTTTTCCAAATCCATCGTGCATGACACCGTCGCGGCCTTTGGCGGCATCGATTTCGCCTGGCTGCACGCGGGCCATCCCGGCCCTGCCAAGGTCGAAGGCATGGACATGGCCACATGGGACATCGCGGTCGATCTGAACCTGCGGACCATCGCCCTTACCACGGCCGAAGCGCTGCCCGAGATGCGCAAACGCGACAACGCCGCGCTGCTCTACACCGCGTCGATCGCGGGGATCAAAGGATCGGACCGCAGCCCTGTCTATTCCGCGATGAAATTCGGCGTCGTTGGCTGGACCCGGTCGCTGGCGCAGCGCGTCGCCAAGGATGGCATCCGCGCCAATGTGATCTGCCCCGGCGGGGTCGATACGCCCATGCTGCGCACCTTTGTCGCGCGGCCCGATCAGGACAGCACCCAAGGCATGGACGTCGAAGAGGTGCTGGCCACCCGCCGCGCCGCCTATCCCCTTGGCCGCCCGTCCCAGCCCGATGAACAGGCCAACGCCGCGCTGTTCCTTCTGTCGTCCGAGGCGTCCTATGTCAGCGGATCGGTTCTGGCCGTCGATGGGGCGATGACCGCCTAAAGCGTGTCTTCCAGCGCGTGGCGCAACCGGTCAAAGCGCAGCGCGAACCACGCCACCACGCACAGCGTCACCATCACGCCCGCGATCAGCGGCGGGCGCATCCCCCAGATGTCCGACGCCGCGCCCATCACCAGCGCGCCAAGCGCGGGCGACCCGCGCACCGACAACCCCCAGATGCCCAGCACCCGGCCGCGCACGTCCTCGGCCACGATAATCTGCGTCAGCGTCTGGGCCGAGATCGCGCCCACCACCATCGCAGCCCCCGCCAGCATCGCCAAAGGCAGTGCCATCCACACATGCCACGACGCTGAAAATGCCAGCAATACCAAACACATCGCCGCCTGTGATCCCAGCATGATCCGCGCCAGCCCGCGCGCCGATCCGCGCCCCGCCAGCCACAGCCCGCCGATCACCGCCCCGATCCCAAGGGCCGAGGTCAACGCCGCAAAATCCCCCGACGATCCGTTGAAAATCTGCGCCGCCCAGCCCGGCAAAAGCTCCACCACCGGGCGCACCATCAGGCCCGCGACGACCGTCAGCAACAACAACACGTTCACCCCCGGCGTCGTCACCGCGTGGCGCACGCCGACCATCGTCTCCGCCATGAAACTGCCGCCCGCGCGCTTCTTAGGCTGGTTGTGGATCGTCACCTGCGTCAGGCACAGGGCAAAGATCGCAAAGGTCACCGCGTTGACCATATAGGTGGTCCCCAGCCCGCCAATTGCGATCAACACGCCTGCGACCGCGGGGCCCACAAACCGCGCCAGATTGAAAGTGACCGAGTTGATGGCAATCGCCGTGTTCAACCATTGCGTCGTCACAAGGCCTGAGGTGATGGCAAGGCGAAACGGCTGCAGGAACCCGGTGACCGTGCCGTGGAACAGGGTGATCAGGAACAGCGGCCAGATCGACAGCATGTCCATCTGGTACAGCGCAGCCAGAACAACCGCCTGCATCAGCCCAAGGATCTGCCCGATTTTCAGAACGTGAAGCCTGTTCCACCGATCCGCCGCGGCGCCAGAAAACGGCCCCAGCAGCACGCAGGGAAAAAGGTCCGCAAAGGCAATCGCGCCGACCCAAGTGGCGCTTTCCGTCAGCGTCCAGGCCAGCCACCCGCTGGCGATCCGCTGCATCCATGTGCCGATCAGGCTTAGGGAATTTCCAAGGGTGAACAGCCCGTAATTCCGTTGTCTCAGCACATCGATGATACGGTCGAAACCAAGGCGCGGCATGGGCGGGGCTTTCCATCGGGGCATCGAAATAGATGCTATGTGCATGGAATACCATTTTGCGCCCGGAACTCAATACCCCGAGCGTGGAAACGTTTTCATATTACGTGATTACAGTGACTTACCTAGTCGCGGACAAGCCGTTCAAGGTACTTCCCATACTCGGTCTTGCCGAACAGCTTGGCCCGTTCCAGCAGGTCTTCGTCGCTGATCCAGCCCTGTTCATGCGCGATCTCGTCCGGGTTGCCCACATGCAGCCCCTGCCGCATCTGCAAGGTCCGGACAAAGTTCGACGCGTCCAGCAGGCTGGCGTGGGTCCCGGTATCCAGCCAAGCGTAGCCGCGTCCCATCTTCTCGACGTTCAGCAACCCGTCCTTCAGATAGCTATCCAGCAGCGACACGATCTCCAGCTCTCCGCGGGCCGAGGGGGTCACCTGCTTCGCCCGCTCCGGCGCGGACCCGTCCAAGAAGTAGAGCCCGGTGACCGCATAATCCGACGGCGGCACCTCTGGTTTTTCGATGATCTCGCGCACCGTGCCGTCGGTGTCGAAATCCACCACGCCGTACCGCTCCGGGTCCGCGACGTGATAGCCAAAGACCGTTCCGCCCACGTCGCGCGCGTCGGCGGCGGCCATGATCTTGGGCAGCCCGTGCCCGAAAAAGATGTTGTCGCCCAACACCATGGCCGAAGGTGCCCCGGCCAGAAACGCCTCTCCCAACAGATAGGCCTGCGCCAGCCCGTCGGGCGAGGGCTGCACGACATAGTCCAGCCGCAGCCCCCATTGCGATCCATCGCCCAGCAGGCGGCGGAACTGCTCCTGATCCTCCGGCGTGGTGATGATCAGCACCTCTCGGATCCCCGCCAGCATCAGCACCGACAGCGGGTAATAGATCATCGGCTTGTCATACAGCGGCAGCAGTTGCTTCGACACGCCCATGGTGATCGGAAGCAGCCGCGTACCCGACCCACCGGCCAGAATGATGCCCTTGCGCGTGGTCATGCGGATACCTCAAGCTCTTGTAAAACATCTGATAAATCGCCGCGCCAATCAGGGCGGGGCAGGCCAAAGACCTCTCTGGTCCCGCTGCAATCCAATCGGGAGTTCAACGGTCTGGCGGCGGGGGTCGGGAAGTCCGCTGTCGGGATCGCGGTGACGGTGACCTTGCGCCCGGACATCTGGAAAATCGCCCGCGCAAAGCCCGCCCAGGACGTGTCTTCGGTGCCCGAGAAATGGTAAATCCCGCTGACCTCGGATCTGGTTTTTAGCGCCTCAACCATCGTCAGGCAGGTCGCCGCGATCGACCGGGCCGAGGTCGGGCCGCCGATCTGGTCATCCACCACGCTAAGTTCATCCCGCGTCTCCGACAGCCGCAGCATGGTCTTTACAAAGTTGGCCCCATGCGCGGAAAACACCCAAGAGGTCCGCAGGATCGCAAAGCGCCCCCCGGCATCGGATACGCCCAGCTCTCCGGCCCGTTTGGTGCGGCCATAGGCGTTGATGGGATCGACTGGATCTTCGGGTGTCCATGGCGTCTCTCCGCCGCCCGGAAAGACGTAATCCGTTGAGATCTGGACGAAAGGCACATCCAGCGCCGCGCAGGCCTGCGCCATCGCGGTGGGGGCCTCGCCGTTGATGATCCGGGCCTGCGCCTCATGCTCTTCGGCGGCGTCGACGGCGGTCCAGGCGGCGGCGTTGATCACCGCCTTTGGCTGGCGCGCGGTGATGGCGGCGGCGCAGGCCTCAGGGTCCGACAGGTCGGCCAGATCACGCCCCAGAAACTCCGCATCGGGGCGCAGTGCGCGCAGCTCTGTCGCCACTTGCCCGGTTTTGCCAAAGACCAGCAGGCTCATCCCGTGCCCAGCCTTTTGCCAACCCCGTCGCGCGCCTGCAGCGGCCGCCACCAGTCCTCATTGTCCAGATACCACTGAACGGTCCGCTCCAGCCCCTCTTCGACGGTGACAGACGGGCGCCAGCCCAATTCTTCACGAATACGCGTCGGATCAATGGCATAGCGCGCATCATGGCCGGGCCGGTCGGTCACAAAGGTGATCTGGTCGGCATAAGACCCGGCCTTGGGCCGCAGCCGATCAAGGATTGCGCAGAGGGTCTGGACCAGTTCCAGATTGCTGCGCTCGTTCTCTCCGCCGATGTTGTAGGACCGCCCGATGACGCCCTTTTCCAGCACCAGCAGCAGCGCGTCGGCGTGATCTTCGACGAACAGCCAGTCGCGGATATTGTCTCCGGTGCCGTAAATCGGGATCTCCTTGCCCGCCAGCGCGTTCAGGATCACCACGGGGATCAGCTTTTCCGGAAAGTGGAAGGGCCCGTAATTGTTGGAACAATTGGTCAGGACGATGGGCAGCCCATAGGTTTCATGCCAGGCGCGGACCAGGTGGTCCGACGATGCCTTGGACGCGGAATAGGGCGACCGGGGGTCGTAAGGCGTGGTTTCGGTGAACTTCACATCCGGGTCTGCGGGCAGAGAGCCGAAGACCTCATCGGTCGAGATATGGTGGAACAGGAACCCCGCGTGCCTTTCCGCCGCTTCCCAATAAATGCGGGCGGCTTGCAGCATGTTGTAGGTGCCGGTCACGTTCGTCTCGATAAACGCGCCGGGGCCATCGATCGACCGGTCCACATGGCTTTCGGCGGCCAGATGCATGACCTTGTCGGGCCGGTGCGCGGCAAAGATGCGCTGCAGTGTCACGGGGTCGCGAATGTCTGCCTGTTCAAAGGCATAGCCGGGATGATCCGCCACCATCGCGACGTTTTCAGCACAGGCGGCATAGGTCATCGCGTCAAGGTTCACGACCTCATGCCCCCGCGCGATGGCCAGCCGGACAACGGCCGATCCGATGAACCCCGCGCCGCCGGTGACGAGGATCTTCATGGCTGCCTTCCCATCTGGGCCTCATAGTCAAAGGGGCTGTCGAATTGGTCCAAGGGCTGCGCGGCGGCATCTTTGTCCGACAGCAAGGGGTCGGCAACGTCAGGCCAGTCAATGCCGCAAGAGGACCAGAGCACCGCGCCGTCACACTCTGGCGCGTAATGGTCGGTGCATTTGTAGACGATCTCGGTATCCGGCTCTAACGTCATGAAACCATGCAGGAATCCCGCGGGGATCCAAAGCTGTTGGCCATTGTTGAAACTCAGCTCTTCCCCGATCCACTGGCCGTAGGTTGGGCTGCCCTTACGAACGTCCACCGCCACGTCGAACAAACGCCCGCGCCCGCAGCGCACCAGTTTGCCCTGCGCATGGGGCGGGGACTGAAAGTGCAGCCCGCGAATGGTGCCCGCCTGCGCCGACAATGAATGGTTGTCCTGAACAAACTCCGGCAGGTGCAGCCCCGCCTTGGCCAAGGTCCGGCGGTTCCAGCTTTCCGCGAAGAAGCCCCGCGCATCGCCATGCCGCGCGGGCGTCAGACGATAGACGCCGGGAAGGGCTGTTTCCTCGATCTGCAACGGTACCTCCTGACTGCGCCCGCCAAACCTGACCGGTCTGCTTTCATCTTCAATAAGCCTCTGACAGGGCGAAATATCCACCCTATTCTTCGACCAGTTCCCTCAACCGTCCGATCAGCGCGTCCCGGGACAGGCTTGGGCCGTCACGCCGCATCGGCGTTAGGGCAGGGGCGGTCAGCAGCGTCCTCAACGCATCCGCATCTTGGGCCACATGCACCCCGATCCGTCCGGCGACCGCGCGGGTGGTGGCGGTCTGGTGGTCGTTGCGGTGTTCGCCCCTGTCCGCCCGCCGCGGCATCAGGATCAGCGGTTTGCCCGCCGCCTGCGCCGACAGAATGGTACCGATCCCCGCATGACCGACGATTACCCGTGCCTGATCCACAAGCCGCGCGAAATCCTTCGACGCAAGCGATCCGTGCACCTCCAGCGCCCGATATTCCCCCGGATCGGGGCCGATCTGCGCCACGATCCGCAGCCCCTTCTGCGCAGCCAGATCATCCAGCGCGCGGATCAGGCGCGGAAACCCCAGCTGAGTGCCCACGGTCGCGAAAATCACCGCCCAGACCTCACAGCACGGCCCCTGCGAATTCCGCGCCTTCGGCTCGGGCGACGTGGTCCCATTGGCTGAGCCTGTGATGCGCGAACCGGCCCGCGATCCGGCCCGACATCGACATCGCCTCAGCGTTGGCGACACTGTCGAGCCATATGGTCCGCGCGCCGATCACGCGCCCCATCAACAGGGCCAGCATCCCCGGCAAGGCCCCCGTCGTCACAATGACTTGCGGGCGCAGTCGCCAGACCAGCGCCGCCATCGTGCCCGCGCAGCGCAGCATCGCCAGCGGCGTGTCGCGGTTGCAATCCGGCACGCGTACTGCCCCCGGAACGCCGTCTAAAGTCGTTGCGAAATGTACCTCATGCCCCGCGAACGCCGGACGGATCAGCATCAGCTGTTGCCAATGCCCACCAGAAGACGCCACGGCCAGAACCCGTTTGCGCATATGTCAGCCCCTGTTTTGGCGATGCCCCTTGGAATCGCCTCTGCCTGCCCAGATTGCGCCATTAACCTTAAAAATCTCTTACCGCCCCTTGGCCTGTCAGCCGGACCCGCGCTAAGCTGAGGGCGGGAGTGGAATGTAGAAAAGGCATTCCGATGCGTGATCACGCAATTGATCCCCCTATCGATCCCCCTGTGGCGCAGACCGCTCCGCCCCTCTCAATCCTGATCGTCAGCTACAATACCCGCGCCCTGACGCTGGCCTGTTTGCAGTCGGTTCTGGATCACACCGCCACGCCCGTGCAGATCATCGTGATCGACAACGCCTCCTCCGACGGGTCAGCCGCGGCGATCCGGGCGCAGTTCCCGCAGATCGACGTGATCGAGGCGACCGAGAACCTTGGCTTTGCCTGCGCCAACAACCGCGCCGCCCAAGTGGCGCGAGGTGAGCATTTGTTGCTGCTGAACCCCGATACCCTGCTGCGCCCCGGTGCGATCGACGCCGCCCTGCGGGTGGCCAAGGCGCAGCCGAAGGCCGGGATCGTCGGCGGGCGGTCGCTGTTTCCCGACGGACGGCTGAACCCAGGATCCTGCTGGGGCCGGATCACGCCATGGTCATTGTTTTGCAGCGCCATCGGCCTGACCGCGCTGGCACCGCGCAGCCGCCTGTTCAACCCCGAAGGCATGGGCGCGTGGCGCCGAGATCGGGACCAAATGGTCGACATCGTTCAGGGCAGCTTTTTGTTGATCAGCCGCGGCCTCTGGGACGACCTGCAAGGCTTTGACGAGGCCTATTTCATGTACGGGGAAGAGGCCGACCTATGCCACCGCGCCCGCGCCTTGGGCTATCGCCCGATGATAACCCCGGCGGCGGAATACGTACATTACGCCGGTGCCTCGTCGCCCAAAGCGGCGGCAAAACGGATCATGGTGGCACAAGGGCGGGTGACACTGATCCGCGATCACTGGGTGCCTACGCTAGTGCCTGTGGGGCTGGCGCTGATGTGGCTCTGGGCGGCGCTGCGGCGCGGGGCGTCGGCTCTGTTGGCGCTGATCTGGCCGCAATACCACCCCAAAGCGCAGACATGGGCAGAGGTCTGGACCGCCCGCCGCACATGGCTGCACGGGTACCGGTCAAGCCCCCACCGCGCGGGGCTATAAGGCCTGATTAACCAAGCTGCGCCACCCTTCCGGACCTTACCAAGCCCCCGCCAGAAGGACGCCGCCATGATCTTTGCCACAGGCCCCATTCCCCAAACCCGATCCCACGGCCCAGCCGTTCCGGTCACGCCCCGCACCTGCGTTCTGCTGGCCCTTGGGCAGTCGAACATGGTCGACCAATCGCCCGCCGACGGAACCCCTTGGCCCGCGACGGTGCAGGCGATGGATACCCAAACGCTGGCCTATGCCCACCCCGGCACCGGCCCTTTGACATGGCTGGAAAACAACCCCGGCAGCAGCGCGGACTGGCAGTCCGGTCCCGGCCAGCAGGTTAAAACCTTCGCCCGCCATTGGTGCGCCGCCCACCCTCACGACACGCTGATCGTCGTGCCCTGCGCCCGGGGCGGCACCGGGTTTCTGGACGGCGCCTGGCCTGCGACCGGGGCGGGGCGCCTATACAACGAAACCATCCGCCTGCTGGATCAGGTCTTTGCCGACCATCCGGGGGCCGAATTCACCGCCGTCCTGATCCAGAACGGCGAACGCGATGGCAACATGGGCAACGTGCTGTTCCAGTTCGACCTGATGCGCCTGATCGCAGGCCTGCGCACGCGCTATACCACCCCCGATCTGCCCGTGATTGTCGGAGAGCCGGGACCAACCCCCGCCTTCACCGCCAATGACACGCCCGCCCATGACCTGATCCGCGCGCACATCCGCCGCAGCCCCGACACCGCCGCCCATCTGGCCGTGGCCAGCGCGGTGGATCCCGAAGGGTTCGAGACGCTGCAATCGGTTGGCGACGGTCTGCATTTTGATCACGCGGCGCAAAAGGCCTTGGGCATGATGGATCACAGGGCGCTGTGGCAGGCGCGGCTACGCAACCGCCAGACGCTGCCCGATGTCGCGCTGGTCTGGCAATCGCATGACGGCGGCAATTGGGACGCGATGGAATTTGTCTGCGACGGGGTCGAGGCGGGCGATACGCTTGTCGTTCTGACCGCCGCGAACCTTGCCAGTGCAGCACCCCTGCCCACCGCCATGGCGATCGAGGGCGAGGCGCTGACGCTGCACCTGACGCAATCGGTGACGCAAGATCGGCTGCTGGGTCTGGCCGTGGGCAGTGTCACGCTTGCTGCCACCCCCGCCACCGATCTGCTGACCCTGACCGCCAGTTGGACCATTGCGCCCGCAGGCGGCGCGCTGTCGATCTGGCGGGTGCGCGGCGGGCTGGCCCTTGACGCGCCGCGCATCGATTGGGCCGCCGATCAAAGCGGCGCGCCCCTGGCGGCCAGCCCCGCCACCTCCGGCCCCGTGGCGATGATGGCCTATGCGGTGAACGGCGCGGGCGAGGTCAGCTTTACAGGCGATGGCACCGCGCTGGTGCGCGGGGCAGGGGGGCGACCCTCGACCTATTTCGCGACGCATCTGATCGGCACACCTTCGGGACCTGTGTCCATGACGCCCTCAACCGCCAGCGACAAGGTCTGCGGGATGATCGCGGTCACCCTCGGCTGATCCAAGGCTAATCCACGGAAATTAACCCCGCCTTAACCATCCCCGCGGTCCAATCGCGGGGCCACAGGACGGCGGCAGGGGGCTGCACATGAGTATTCCGTACCGGGCCGAGATTGACGGGCTGCGCGCCATTGCCGTTCTGGCCGTGGTTCTGGACCACGCGGGCGTGCCGTGGCTGGCGGGCGGCTTTGTCGGGGTGGACGTGTTTTTCGTCATCTCGGGCTTTTTGATCACGTCGATCCTGTTGCAAGATCCGCCCGGGCTGCGCCAGTTCTACCTGCGCCGCGCCCGCCGCATTCTGCCGGCGCTGATCGTGGTTTTGCTGGGCTGCCTCATCACCGGCTGGGTGATCCTGCCGCCCGACAGCTACAAGGCGCTGGCGCAATCGACGCTTGCGACCTTGGGCTTCGGCTCGAACCTCTGGTTCTGGCTGCAAACCGGCGACTACTTTGCCCCGGCCGCAGAAAGCGCACCACTGCTGCACACATGGTCGCTCGCCGTTGAAGAACAATTCTACATCCTCTTCCCGCTGATCCTCTGGGGCCTGCTTCGCGTAGGGCGACGTGCGGCGGCCCTTGGGATCTTGGCCCTGTCGATTGCCTCTTTCGCCCTGTCCGTCTGGGCCACTGGTCAAGCTCCCACGGCGAACTTTTACCTGCCCGTGACCCGCGCGTGGGAACTGGGGATCGGCGCGATGCTCGCCGTCCTGCCAGCCACCAGCCACTCTCCGACACCCAAAGTCGCCGCACCCTTCGGCCTGATCCTCATCGCGGCCAGCGTGATCGGCTATGACGCCCAGACCCCGTTTCCCGGCGCGGCGGCGCTGTTGCCCTGCCTTGGCGCGGCGCTGGTGATCTGGGCGGGGTCCGACGGCTGGGCGGCGCGACTTCTGTCGCGCCCTAGCCTGCGCTTTGTGGGTATCATCTCTTATTCCCTCTACCTCTGGCACTGGCCCGTTCTGGTCTTTGCCCGCACCCTGCGCGGCGGCGCCCTGACGCCTCAGGCAACCGCGGTCTGTGTGCTGCTGTCCTTCGCTCTCGCCACGCTTAGCTGGGCCATGATCGAACGCCCGTTCCGGCGCGGATCGCCCAAGTGGCCGCTTGCCATTCCCGCAACCGTCGTCGCGCTGGCCCTGACGGTCACCGTCACCCAAGGCCTGCCCAGCCGCATCGCGCCCGAAGTTCTGACCCGCTATACCAAGGCCACCCAACCAACCCCGACACAGGCGCACTGCCTAAAGGCCCCCTGCCAGATCGGCGCGCCATCAGCCAAGCCGTCGTTCCTGTTGTGGGGCGACAGCCACGCCAATGCGCTGATCCCGGGGGTCGAGGCCTGGGCGAACCGCACCGGCCAGTCGGCCATCGTCGCCACCCGTGTCGCCTGCGCGCCCCTACCGGGGATGATCCGTCTGGATGATGCAGCGGCCCAGGGCTGCGCGGATCACAATGACCGGACCCTGAAACTGGCGGTCGAAGACCCGCAGGTCGTTCTGCTGCACGCCCGTTGGGCGCTGAACACCACCGGCACCCGCGCACGGTTCGAGGCCGGGGAAGACGTGCGCCTTGCCCTCCGCGGTGACGGGCAGATGCGGACCAATGCGGATGTTCTTAGCGCCTCGCTGACCCAGCTTGCCGACCAGCTTCTGTCCCATGGCAAGACACTGATCCTGCTGGGGAACGTCCCCGAAATCGGCTGGTCCGTCCCGCAGGCGATCTTTGTCCGTGACCGTCTTGGGTTACCCCTGCCTGCCGCGCCGGACCTGCCGGAAACCAAGCGCAGGACCCAAGGCTTTCGCACCGCCGTCGCGCCCCTGATCACGTCGGGGCACCTTCGGCTGGTGACTATGTCAGACAAGCTCTGCACGCCGCGCTGTAGGACTGAGGACGACGGACAGTCCCTTTATCGCGACGATGACCACCTTAGCGCCCATGCCGCCCGACACCTGATCCCGCCGCTGCTCGACACACTTTTCAACTCAGCCCCCGAAAGGACCGCCAGATGGTAGCGCCGCGCCTGCATGTCGTCGGATCCTCACCACGGTCGGGCACGACGCTGATGTTCGAACTGCTATGCTACGGGTTCGACGTCACGCGGCTGGGCGATCACGAACACAGTCTTTTTGACCGTCCGCCAGTCACGGCCAGACCGGCGGCCTCAAAGACCCCCAACGATTTCGTCCACGTCAAACGGCTGCTGCCTTGGGATCGGCATCTGCACTGCCTGTTCATGGACCGCGACCCGCGCGATTGTATCGTGTCGCGGCACGGGCAGGCCCCGGATCGCTATTGGTGCGACTTCGAGACATGGGCGAAAAACCATGCGCTGATTGATCGGCTTGGTCCGCATCCACGGGTCTTGGTGTGCCGCTACGAAACGCTCGTCACTGACCCGGACAGGGTGCAGGACCAGATCGCAAGCGCCTTTCCTTTTCTGCGGACCACCCGGCGTTTCTCCACCTTTGGAGCCAAGGCCGATGTGTCCGACGCGACCCGGCTGGCACTGAAGGGCGCGCGGCCTGTTACCGCCGCAAGCCGTGGCGCATGGCGACAAAACCTGCCCCGCATCGCCGCCCAACTGGCCGAGTTTCCCGAGATGGCAGATCAGGTCGTCAGGGCCGGATATGACACCCCCGGCTGGACGCGGATCTGTGACGGCATCCCCCCCGATCCGGCGCTGTCGGTCCGGGCAGAACATGATCCCTTACGGCAGCGATCAGGTGCCGCGTGGGTCACCGCCCGCATCGCGCGGCGGCTGGGCAGCCTTGGGAAAGAGCTGCGTTATGCCGCCCATGCGCTGCGCGAAAACTCATAGATATAACCGCTGCACCCGTCGCCGCACCCGCACCGCCAAGGGCACCCGACGATCGGTGCCGGCGGCATTGGCGTGGGGAAAAGGCGTGTCGGGGCGCGGCTGATCCAAAAAGGTGCATAACGGCCGCCAAGGATCACGCTCTGCCCCCAGATCAAGTTCCAGCAAGGCGCCGGGACGTGTCGCGAAATGCGCACGCACGGCTGCATTATGTGCCAGATACCGCGCCTTGTACTGATCCGGGGCGTTCAGCGGCGCGCCCTGCGCCGTGCCATAGATCAGACGGCGCATCGGCGTCTCCTCGGCCCCGAAATGCGCAGTGGCCGAGGCAAGCCAGCGGTCCGCATCGCGGGTGGTCAGGATAAAACGGGCGGTTGGCCACATCTCCTCCATCTCGGCGTAGACCAGCGGCCATGGGTTGTCTTGGAACGCGTCGAACAGATGCGATACGGCCCGGCACCGGCTGCGATAGCTGCGCGCGATATTGCCGTGATAGACCCAGTTCGGTCCCGTCACGCGATAGCCCAGTTGCGCCAGCGCCGCGCCAAGGCTGGTGGTTCCCGTCTTGTGAAAGCCGATGCAGAACACCTTTGGGCGGGGGCTGTCAGGCATGGGCCAGATCCCGGAACGCCGCGTCGCCCTCGATCAGCTCGGCATAGCTGCCGCGGGCGACGATCCGGCCCTGTTCCAGCATGACAATCTGATTACACCCACGAAGAGAGCCCAGTCGATGCGCGATCATGATGATGGTGCGGCCCGGATCCTCGGCCCGGATCGCGGCGATTACCGCCCGTTCGGTCACCGCATCAAGGGCCGAGGTCGCCTCGTCCAGCACCAGAACCTGCGGCGCGTGATACAGCGCGCGGGCGATCCCGATCCGCTGTCGTTGTCCGCCCGACAGGCGCACACCGCCTTCGCCGACCAAGGTGTCAAACTGATCCGGCAATTGCGCGACCACATCCGCCAGACAAGCCAGCCGCGCGGCGCCGCGGACGGCGGCAGGGTCCACATCCTCGGGCGCAACGCCAAAGGCGATATTGGCGGTGATCGTGTCGTCCGACAGGAAAATCTGTTGCGGCACGTATCCCAGCCCGCGCTGCCAATCCGCCAGACGGTCTGGCGTCACAGGCTGATTGTCCACCCGCACCTGTCCGGTCGTCGGCGTCAGAAGGCCAAGGATCACATCGACCAGCGTGGTTTTGCCCGAGCCTGTGCCCCCCACGATCCCAAGTGTCGCACCCTTGGGCACATGGACCGTCACGCCGCGCAGGCTGGGCCCGTCGGCCTTTGGATAGCGATAGGCGATATCGGTGAGTTTCAGGCTCTGTTTCAGGGGAATTGGCTGCGGATTGCCCGTAGCCTGCGGCATGGTGAGCCGCGTCAGCGTGTCATGCAGATGGCGCAGCGCGGGCAGGGTAAAGCGGATCAGGCTGGCCTGCGAATACACCTGCTGCAACGCCGGGAACAGCTTGATCGCCGCCACGCCGATCAACCCCAGCAAGGGCATCAGCGCCGCCAGATCCTGCCCGCGCCATGCGACCAGCATCAGGATCAGCGCGACGAAACTGCCGTAGATCACCGCCTCCAGCACATAGCGGGGCAGGCGGCCTAAGGCCTGTGCCACGGCATGGGTCTGCGCCACGCCCTGCGCCGGGGTGGCAAAGCGGGTCAGCGCGCGATCCTCTAGCTGGCGCAGCTTGATATCCTTGATAGACCCGCCGATTTCCTGCACCGCGCGAAACCGCGTTGCATTATGTCCGATCCGCGCCCGGCCCACCCGGTCCAGCGGTCGGCGCAGCAACACGAAGACCAGCGCATAGGCCAGCCCCAGCCCGCCACCCAGCCCAAGCGCCACGCCGGGATCGGCCAGCACCAGCACGCCAGCAATCGCCAGCGTCATCGTCAGGCCAGAGGTCAGCACCATCGCAGGCAGGATGGATTGGCGGGCGATCATGTCGACCTCGGACAACAGATCCTTGGACAGGTCAGAGGAGTTGCGGGACAAAAACCATGCGTAGGGCTGGGCCAGCGTGCCCTGCAACAGCCGGACCGACAGCGCATACCCGCAGGCCGTGGCAAAGCGCAGCTGCGCATAGGTGCCCACCGCGCGCACGGCCATGCCCAGCACCAGCAGCACCAGAACCGCTGCGCCGACCACCAATGTCAGGCGGGTGGGATCGTCGCCCAAGATGCCGGCCAGCGGGCCCAGCCACTCTGCCCCTGCCTTCGTCGGATCGCCCACCAGCGACAGGAAGGGCCAGATGGCGGCGACGCCCGCGACCTCGAACAGCGCCATCAGGACCGACAGGCCCAGCATCAGCGCAAAGCGTCGCCTTTCCCCATCGCTCAGCATCGCCCAGATCAGGGATAAATTTTCCCGCATATGGCCCCCTATTAATAAACCGTTCAGAAATTTACCGGACATTTACCAATAAGGAGTTTGCGCCCAATTCATTGCCAAAGGGTTAAGGGGCCAAAGCGTTAAGGGGCCGCAGGGGTAACTGACCTAAGGGACGGACACATGACCAAACCGCTCGTCACCGTGATCATCCCCGTCCACAACAGGGCGGATCGGCTGCCCCGCGCGGTCGGCAGCATCTGCGCGCAAAGCTATCCAGCGCTGGATATTCTTGTGATCGACGACGGCTCTGACGATGACGTGGCGGGGGCGCTGGCGGGGCTGAATGACCCACGCATCCGCGTGATCCGACGGGCGCAGAATGGCGGGGCGGCCGCCGCACGATCAACCGGGTTGGACCATGCCAAGGGCCGCTATATCGCCTTTATGGACAGTGACGACGTCAGCCTGTTTGACCGGATCGAACAACAGGTCGCGCTGATCGAAACTCTGCCAGCCGACTACATCGGCGTCTATTGCGCCGCCCTTGCCATCACCGGCGCGCAGGCCCGCCTGCTGCCCGGCAAACGCGCGGATCAGGGCGATCTAAGCCGCGCAACGCTCAGGGGTAATTTCATCGATCTGCCCACCATGCTGCTGCGGGCCAAGGCCGCCCGCGCCGCAGGCCCCTTTGACAGCCGCCTGCGCAATAACGAGGACTGGGATTACACGCTGCGCCTGACCCAGCTGGGCAAGATGGCGTTCATTCCCCAACCGCTTTACGTCTTTTCCTACGCCGCCAAAGGCGCGGCCACGAATGATCACCTGTCGCATAACGCGCGTTATTCGGCCCGCAGCTACGCGCGGATCACCGGCAAACTGCGCCGCGCTGGTATTCGGGGGCGCGATCTGGCGCGGCACTACAGGGCGGCGGGCAGTTACCTGATGCGGCTGGGTCAGCCGGGGTGGGCGCGTCCGTTCTTTGCCGCCGCCCGCGCGCAGCATCCGACCAATCCGCAGGGCTATCTGCACCTGATGCTGTGTCATATGCCCGGACTGCATCGCGTCGCCCGCAGCGTCACGCACCGCCTGCGCCACAGGGGGTCGACCTGATGCAAGGGGGGGAGCGTACGGTGCCCACAAGGTTTCTTTGGGAATTTCGGCGACACCTGTCGCCACCTTCACAACCCCGGAGATCCTCATGGACCCCTTTGCAAACCATAGCCAAAGCCTCGACGCCCCGATCCGCGGGGCCGAGGCCATCGTCCCCGACGACGCCATCGACCTGCCGACCCTGCCGCGCGCCATCTACGTGGGTGCGGGCGGCGATATCTCTGTCACGTTGGCTGATGGCGATACGGTCACGCTGGCGGCGGTGCCTGCGGGCAGCTTCCTGCCGCTGCGCGTCTCGCGCGTGTTCACCACCGGCACCACGGCTGGGGCGATGCTGGCGCTTTGGTAGGCTGGCACTGGCGATCTGCCTGACGGCGGGTCCGGGGGGCGCGCGCGATCTGCACGTGACCCCGGACCAATCGTTGCAGGCCATTTTGACGACGGCGAGGGGCGGGGATCGGGTGACGCTTGCCCCGGGCGATTATGGCGTTCTGCGCCTGACCGACCGCCACTTTGACCCGCCGCTGATCCTGCGCGCTAACCCGCATCAAACCGCCAAGCTCTCAGGGCTACATCTGCACGGCGTCAGCGGCGTGACCCTCGCCGACATGACCCTGCGCACCCCACCGACCAAGGGCCGCGACGACCACCGCCCCAATGTGATTGAGGACTCGTCGAATATCACCCTGACCGGGCTGCACATCATCGGTGGCAACGCCTTTGGCACCGGCACCCCGGCGGATGGCTTTGGCGCCGGCACCGGGCTGGTCATCCGCCACAGCCAGCAGGTGACCATCCGCCAAACGAAGATCCGCACCTTCCTGCGCGGGCTGGTCGTCGCAGGCGGGCAGGGGGTGACGGTCACCGACAGCGATATCGCCGATATCCGCTCGGACGGGATCAACATCCTCTTTAGCGATCACGTCACCATCGCCCGCACCCATATCCACGATTTCCGCCGCGCCTTCGGCACCAAAGACCACGCCGATATGATCCAGCTTTGGACCCGCGGCCATGATCGGCCCAGCAGAAACATCACCCTGATCGACAACGATCTGGACATCGGCGCGGGCGATGCGACGCAATCCATCTTTGCCCGGAACGAGGCGGCAGAGGAGGGGCGCGCCCAGATGGGCTATCGCGCCCTGCGGATCGAAGGAAACCGGATCCGCAACGCCCATAGCCACGGCATCACGGTGGGGCAGGTCGATGGCCTGATCCTGCGCAACAACCGCCTGCTCGCCGCGCCACATCCCCGGCAGGGCGGGCGGATGCATCCCGATTGGGCACCGCGGATCCGCCTCTCTCCGGACGCGCGCAACGTGGTGAGCGCGGGCAATGTCCTGCAGACCGAAGGGGCGATGCAATGACCCAAGGCCGCCCGACGCTGGCGCTGATCTTTCTGACCCTGATCTTCGTCCCCATTCAGGCCGAGGTCGCGGGGCTAGTGCTCACCCCCCTGCGCCTATTCCTCCTTGCCTGTGTGCCGGTGCTGTCGGTCGGTCTGCTGATGGGCCGCTTTGGCCCGCTCAGGTTGGTCGACGGGCTGGTCATCGCCTACCTCGGCTGGGCGGCGCTGGCGCTGGCGATCAACAGCCCGGCGCAAGCGGTCCAGAACGCAGGCGCGGGCACGGTGGATTTCCTTGGCGGCTACCTGATCGCGCGCGCCAGCCTGCGCCGCGCCCGGGATTTCGGGATCGCGGCAGGGTGGCTGGGCGTGCTGGTGACGCTTAGCCTGCCGCTAGCGATCTGGGAAACCCAGACCTCGACCGCGCCGCTGATGGCCTTGGCGGATGCGCTGCCGGGCGTCACGTCAGACACGGATTTCACCTACCTCAGACTGGGGGTCGACCGGGCGCAAATGGGTTTTCCGCACCCGATCCTTTACGGTCTGGTCTGCGCCTCGGCCCTGTCGCTGGTGGTGCTGGGCACGACATGGTCGATCCCCCTGCGCGCGTCGATTGCGGCGACGGTCTGTGCGGCCACGCTGACCTCTGTCTCCAGCGCACCGGCGCTGGCGCTGGTGATGCAGGCCGGGCTGATCGGCTGGGCCTGCGCGACGCCGGGGCTGCGCAACCGCTGGCTGGGGCTGACGGCGGTGCTGGCGCTGGCCTACCTGGCGGTGATGATCGCCGCGAACCGCCCTCCGCTACGACTGTTCCTTAGCCTCGCCACCTTCACGCCGGAAACCGCCTTTACCCGCCTGTCGATCTTTCACTGGGGCATGGTGAACGTGCAGGCCAGCCCCCTGTTTGGTCTGGGCCTTGGCGACTGGACCCGCCCACAGGGGATGAGCCGTAGTCTGGACAATTTCTGGCTGCTGACCGCCATGCGCCACGGCCTGCCCGCGCTGGTCTGTCTGGCCGGGGCATGGGTGCTGCTGATCGCCCAAACCGCGGGCATGCGCCTGACCGGAGACCCCGATCTGGCCCGCGTCAGACTGGCTTGGATATTTTCGCTGCTGGGCGTCGGGTTCTGTCTGGTGACCGTGCACACATGGGACGCGGCCTATGCCTATATCGCCTATCTTCTGGGGGCGGGGGTCTGGCTGCTGGACGCCGCGCCCGAGCGTCGGACGGAAAGCCCCCGTCGCCATCCCGCGCCGGTCTATGCGCGGGACTTTCACGCCGCGGGTCAAAGGCCATATCGCAGCACCCTGTGATCTGTCGAACGGCAGCCAAAGCTGCGCGGCGCTTGAACCCTCCGCCTTGCGCCGGAACGCCCCAATGAACGCCGCGCCGTTACTGGGCAGAGAGCACATCCCGGCTCAACGTTACGAACAGCGTCGTCGATCGCCCAAATGGTCCGGGCCGGGACACCCGATGATCGATCCCGCCTTCCAACCGCCAGTCCGAGGTCACCGCAACACCATAGCTTGCCCCGACGCGCAGCCTTTGCCGCGCCCCGACCGTCCGGTTCAACGTGCGAATATCCGCGATCCCCAGATCGAACGTGATCCGCCCGCCCCGCAGAACCTCATGGCTGATCTTGGCCGACCCTTCGGTCACCACCTGCACCGCACCGCCATCCTGCACGCGCAGCTCTCGCAGCGCACGAACCTCGAACCGACCTTGGCTCAGCCGGCGCGTGTACCGCAGATCACCGACAAAGACGCCGCCCACGGTCGCATCCCGCATCAACCCGAGCCGAGCCGAAATCGCGCCGATCCCGGTCCGGCTTTTGCCCCCGAACATCAAGCTGTCGCGCGCCCCGTTCGGCGCGATCTCTCTTTGATAGGACGCCCGAACCTGCCCCGCCTTGCGATCACGCGTGACCGACAGGCTCCAATGCAGGCCGGTCTGATCGCCCCAGAACCCGCCCCTTTGGCGCAGCACCGTATGACCCACGGCGACCTTGGCGCGCGTGATCTGGTCCAGCTCGACCTCCAGCCCAGTCGTCACATCCAACCGTCTGGAGGTCAGGGCGGGCTGGCTATCGGCGCGCTCCCTCTCTGCCGTGACCCGATTGGTCCAGGCCAACCGCCCATGACGCCCCGTGACACCGACGCTGACCCTCGTCCGATCCGATCCCACGTAGCCCGCCGCGCCAGAAAACCTGCGCCCTGCGTGCACCAGCCCGATCGACCCTTCCAGCGGGCCGTCCTTACCGACCCTCGCCCTGACCTCCGCGCGGTAGGCCAGACGATGCCCCGGGCTTTCCCTGTCCAGCGCGGCGCCCGTGACGGGATCGATAAAGCTGGTCAAGCGCCGCAGGTCCGTGCGCTGAACCCGAATTTTCGCCGCAAGATCTGCGCCGCCCGTATCGCGCCGGTAGGACAATTGTAGGTCAGGAACCCGCGCCTCAGCGCCGCCTGTCGTTCGCCATCCCAGCTCTCCGGCGGCCAGTATTCTTAACTGGCTCAGCGGGCGGGTCCGCTGCAGGTCAAGCGTCAGACCGCTGGCAAATTCCAACGCGCCCCTTGCACGCCCGGGTCCAGCCTCCGTTCGAACGGTCTGAGCAAAAGTCAGGGACACCCGGTCAGCCGTATCCTCGGCCCTCGGCGCGCTGACGGTCACCGCGCAGACCCCGCAGATCCCTGCGACAGCCCGCCAGACCCTGATGCGCCCCCAAGCCATTCCTATTCAAACAGCCGACGTTCAGGCACGACCAGCACGTCCCCCGGCCGCAAAGGCGTCGCCGCCGAAATCCCGCGGCCGCGGTGATAATCGAACAGGAAAACCTGTTCCTTGCCGCTAACCACGCGCCGCAACTCAATCCGCTTGGTCGCTGCGAACTTGGTGAACCCGCCGACCATGGACAGCCCCTGCAACAGGGTGACCCCGCTGGCGGCAGGCATCGCGACGCGCCCGGGCTTCGCCACCTCACCCATGACATAGAACCCGTCTTGAGCCATGGGTTTTGCGACCTGCCGCGGCGCTTGACGGACCACGCGCCCGGGCCGCTGCGCCTCTGCCACCGACTTGACCGAGATGAAGATCGTCGGCCTGATCGCAAAGCTGGGGGCCAGTTGATCCGCCAGCCTGCGCTGCAGCCCGGTGACGCTGGACCCAGCCGCCGGGATCGACCCGACGAAGGGAAACGCGATGGTCCCGTCTGGCAGGACCAAGACCGTCCGGTTCAGGCTCTCATCCTCGATCACCTCGATCCGCACCTCATCGCCCGGCTGCAACTGGTACGCGGACCGCGCCTGCGCCATCGCCGCGCCCAGAACCAAAATGACAGTCAAAACGATCCGCAGCATCGACGCCTCCCGATCAGGCCCCTCAACGACCTCAGCCCGGGGTCGTTTTTGGGGTACCTTCAGCACATCAAAAGACGGTTAATAAACTCCTAACCTACGCACCTCTTGTGACACCTCCTTTCCAAAAAGCGGCCACTAACGACCTGCAGCCCGTCACCAACCCGTGCCGCGCAGAACCACGAAAAGCGTCCGCCACAGGATCGACAGGTCACCCATCAGGCTAAGCGACCCACGATATCGATCATCGTACTGCGCCCGTTCCGCAAAGCCGGTGGCGTTGCGGGCAGACACCTGCCACAACCCGGTCAACCCGGGCCGCAGCGTGTAATAGGCGCGCCCCGGATACAGGCCGACCTGATCCACCATGATCGGCCGCGGACCGACCAGGCTCATGTCACCGCGCAGGACGTTCCAAATCTGCGGCAGCTCATCCAAAGAGGTCCGCCGCAGAAACCGCCCCAGCCGCGTCACGCGCGGGTCATTGTGCAGCTTTTGCCGCTGCTCCCACTCCCGGCGCGCCTCCGGGTCGGCCTCAAGATGCAGGGCCAAAGCCTGTTCCGCCCCCGGAACCATCGTCCGGATCTTCAGCATCCCGAAGACTCGGCCATTCCGACCGATCCGCCGCTGCCGATAAAGCGCCGGATGCCCATCCGCCGAGACCCACGCGAGCACGACCGCCAAGCCCGGGATCAAAATCGGCGCCGTGACCACCACCAAAAGCAACGTCGCAACAATATCGAACAGCCGCTTGTAGGTGCGCGCATATGGCCGTGACAACGAAGCGAGTCTGCCCGCAATCACAGTCTGCGGTGTAAATCCTGATTTTTCGTAAAACATAGGGTGGAAACCTAAAATAAATCCGGAGAGACCGGATTAATTACAGAATTCCCCCTGCCTTGTTCAGGCAGCCACCCAGATGCAACGTTGGCGTTAATACTCCAAACCAAGTCATTGCGATTCTCTTTATTTCACCGAATTAACATCAATGTCCATACGGAGTCGAAATTTTGGCAAATTTGCCTGAGGCGTTAATAGCTTGTTAAGAAAGAGCCGGTAGTTATTGGTTGGAATTGAATTGGAGCGCTATCCCCATGCCGTGGAAGGACCCTTGGCATTCAAAACGTTAACCTTTGAGGTTGAGAGCTTCGACGTTCGAAAGGAATTGCCATGCAAGCCCTCCGGTACATCTGGAGATTAATTATCTATCGGAAGTTCTGGCTTGCCGCTGCCTTCGCGGCACCTTTAATTGTCGCAATTTTTATTTCCGCCACATTAGCGGATATCTATGAATCACGAGCCGTTATAAATTTTAAAAATTATCCAGAACTCTACCCTGATTCGATTAGCTCAGAAGGAACATCAAAGTCCGAACTGGATTTGGCCAAAACGTTTTTGTTAACGCGCCATAACCTGCTGACAATAGCACGAATGCGGAGTGTTTTCCGCACTGGCGACCGGTTGGCCGATGATCAGATTGTCGCCGCCATGTTGGCCAACACGAGTGTCACAATATCTGCCGGTCGAAACGACGCGACCTTGATGACCATCGCCTTCCGTGCGGACGCCGCTGCGACGGCTTCCCAAGTGGTTTCAGACTACGTGGACACCCTCCTGGCTCAGAACACCACGACGCAAACCGAGGCCGCCACTCAGACTGCGGATTTCCTGCGGACCGAAGTCGACAGGTTAAGGCTGGCCGCCGAAACAAGCCGCACTGCCGTTCAGGCCTTCCAGCAGGCGCACCAGCAAACGCTGCCGCAGACCCTTCCTCAGCGGCGGGTAGAGTTGGAAAGGCATCAAAATCAACTGCGCCAATTGGAGCGGGATGTCTTCGATGTGAAGAGCCAAAAGGCAGCCTTGGTTGCACAGTTGCAAACCGGTGCGCTTAGTGCGTCCGCTCCGACCACGGCAGAGCAGGAGGTGTCGCGTTTGAAGCGCGATCTTTCTACGGCTCTGGCCATCTACGCAGCTAAAAATCCAAAGGTCATTGCGCTGCAAGGACGGCTGGCTCAGGCAGAGAGCCTTCTGGCCAGAGAGAGGGCTGCGGCGCCCGGGCGAAAGCTGATTTTGATGGAGATTGAGACGCTGGAAGCGCGGTTGTCAGACGCGACATCGAATCGAGCCGCCCTGCAAGATAAGATTGACGCACTAGAAGCGTCCTTACGGAATACGACGACGGCATTGGAACTCGACCGCCTCAGAAACGATCTGACTGCGGCGGAGGACGGCTATCAAAAAGCCTTGGCCAAGCTCAGCGCGGCAGTGACCGGCGAACAACTGAGCGTTTCCGAAACAGGCCAGCGCATGACCGTGATCGAGCCGCCGACACGTCCAACGATGCCCTCTGGCCCGGACCGCAAAGCGATCGTTTTCGGGGGCGGCTTGGTCGGGCTTTTGGCCGCGGCAGGTGTGTTCTTGGTGTTGGAGCGGGGAAACCGCATGATCCGACGGTCTCAGGATCTGATCGAAA
This sequence comes from Pseudooceanicola aestuariicola, assembly GCF_045763785.1. NCBI lineage: Bacteria > Pseudomonadati > Pseudomonadota > Alphaproteobacteria > Rhodobacterales > Paracoccaceae > Pseudooceanicola > Pseudooceanicola aestuariicola. The sequence continues at coordinate 37,404 of NZ_JBJGSF010000007.1, forward strand.
GCCTTGGTCTGACGCCGATCGTCACCATCCCACAGATCGCGCCCCGCCCGCAGCCCGTCGCGGCGCAGCGCGTCAGGTATTGAGGGGCAAACATGACCGCGTTTCAAACCACACTGGAAAAATCGCAGGCGCTGAAGGATCAAATTCCAGACGATGCACAGCCAGATCAGCCGACAGGGCGACAGGCATTGGCGCAATGGCTGGCCTTGCCAGAGCTTTGGTTGGACGTGGCCTATCTGCGCTCTCAGCTGGTGGTCACTGCGACACCGGACGAGGCCGCTGTGCCGTTCGATATCCTGCGCACGAGGTTGGTCTGCTTGGCGCGGCAGCACGGGTGGCGGCGCATTGCAATGGTGTCCCCGGCGGGCGGGGCTGGCAAAACCACCACTGCGGTGAACCTTGCCTTTGCGCTTGGCCGTCAGTCGGGGCTGCGGACTTTGGCGCTGGACTTCGATCTGCGTAAACCGACTATGGGTCGCGTTCTGGGTGCGCGGGTTCCGTTGAATATGACCGACCTGATGCAGGGACAGGGGCATTTGTCTTCGGTCCTACGCCGCCATGGTCAGGGAATGGCGTTTGGGCTGAATGATGGTAGCGTCGGGCAGTCGTCGGAATGGTTGCAATCCGTCGAAGCCGTTGACCTGACAGCGAGGTTTGAGGCCACATATGCTCCGGATCTTATGTTGATCGACCTGCCGAACCTCGCTCAGGCCGACGATGCCATCGGGTTTCTTCCCAACGTCGACGCCGCCCTGATCGTGGTCGAGGCCGGGCGGCATTCCTCTTACGACATCGACGTCATCGAACGCCAAGTAGCAGAGCAGACCCGCGTCGCGGGGATCGTTTTGAACAAATGCACATTGCCGGACAGCCCCTTTGGACCCCGTCGCACCAATTGACCCTGTCGCCGCGATCATCATCCCGCACCTGAACGACGCGGTGCGGCTTAGGCGGTGTCTGGGTGCGCTGGTCGAGGGCCTTGATCCAAAGGTCAGACCGCAGGTCGATATCGTGGTTGTCGATAACGGCTCGGACCCGCCGGTCGATTGGGTGCGCACCTCCTTTCCCGGTGTGCGCCTGATGACTGAACCACAGAAAGGGGCCGCCCATGCGAGGAACCGCGGGATGGCAGAAACCTCTGCGCCGATGGTGTGGTTTCTGGATGCCGATTGCGTTCCCGCGCCGGGATGGGCCGCGCAGGCGCTGCGGCATGATGACCCTGACCAGATTGTTGTCGGGCCGGTTACGATGTTCGATGAGACCGGGGGCACGCGCACCGGCGCACAAGCGTTTGAACATATATTCGCCTTTGATACGAAAGCTTACGCCAAGAAGGGGTTCGGGGTGACGGCCAATCTGATCACCTCTCGGACGCTGTTTGATCGGGCTGGGCCGTTCCGGGATGGCGTGCCAGAGGACAAAGAATGGTGTCAGCGGGCCCGGGCGGCGGGCGGTCAGATCATCTATGACCCGCAGCTTGTTATGCAGCATCCGACGCGCGCCGATTGGCCAGCGCTTCGGGCCAAATGGCGGCGACTGGTGACAGAGGAATGGGGGGTGCATCAGGCGGCGCAGAAGAGCCTCTGGCGATGGCGCCTTCGCGCCGTGCTGGTTGCGCTGTCGGGTCCGGCGCATGTGCCGAAGGTTGCGCTGGCTCGGGGGCTAGGCCCGGCAGAGAAGGCAAGGGCAGCGGCTACCTTATTGAAATTGCGTTTTTATCGGTCTGCTTGGATGTTAAACCACGCGCTAAATTTACCGCAGAATCCGTTTTATGTGAACAAAGCCACGAACAACCAGCCCCCTAATCCGCCCCAAACAGATCGCGCGTAAAGACCTTGTCCGTCACGTCCGACAACTCGTCACTCCGCCGGTTCGCAAGGATCACATCCGCCTGCGCCTTGAACGCGTCCAGATCGCGAATGACGCGGGAATTGTAGAAATCCTCGGCCTCCAGCGCGGGTTCATAGACCACGACTTCGACACCCTTGGCCTTGATCCGCTTCATGATCCCCTGGATCGAGCTTTGGCGGAAGTTGTCAGACCCCGCTTTCATGGCCAGACGGTAGACGCCCACGACTTTAGGTTTGCGGGCCAGAACCTCGAAGGCAATGAAATCCTTGCGGGTGGTATTCGCATCGACGATCGCGCGGATCATGTTCTGCGGCACGTCGGAATAATTTGCCAGCAACTGCTTGGTATCCTTGGGCAAACAATAGCCGCCATAGCCAAAGGACGGGTTGTTGTAATGCATCCCGATCCGCGGGTCCAAGCCGACGCCTTCGATGATCTGGCGGCTGTCCATGCCCGCGGCCATGGCATAGCTGTCCAATTCGTTAAAATAGGCCACTCGCATGGCAAGGTAGGTGTTGGCGAACAGCTTGATCGCCTCGGCCTCGGCCGGTCCGGTGAAAAGCTGCGGTGCTTCGGTCACGGCCCCTTCGGCCAGCAGCGCGGCGAACCGGCGGGAGCGGTCACTGTCTTCGCCGACCACGATCCGGCTTGGGTGAAGGTTGTCGTAAAGCGCCCTGCCCTCGCGTAGGAATTCCGGCGAAAAGATCACCTGATCCGTCTCTAATTCAGCGGAAATGCGGGTGGTGAAGCCGACGGGCACCGTGGATTTGACCACGATCGTCGCAGCACCGTTCAACGCGATGACGTCGCGCACCACCCCCTCGACCGAAGAGGTGTCGAAATAGTTGGTCTTGGCGTCGTAGTTCGTGGGCGTCGACACGATGACGAACTCTGCCCCGCGCACCGCGTCGGCCAGTTGCGTCGTCGCACTCAGGTTCAACGATCTGCGCGCAAGGTACTCCTCAAGCTCCGGGTCGACGATCGGGCATTCCCGCGCGTTCACCGCTGCCACCCGGTCCGCGTCGATGTCCATGGCCACGACCTCATTGGCCTGCGCCAGAAGCACCGCGTTCGACAGGCCCACGTACCCGATCCCGATGACGGCTATCTTCATCGCCCTGCCCTTAATCCCATGACCGCAGCATCGACCCATCCGGCGGCAGACGCTGGATGTTGTGCTTGAGGTCCAGAACGTACCCGATGATCTCTGCCACGGCCTGCCAGTGTTCAAACGGGATTTCTTCGTCGATCTCGGCCACGTCGTGCAGCGCCCGCGCCAGCGGTCGGTTTTCCACCAAGGGCACGTCGTGATCGCGGGCGACCTTCCGGATTTGCGCCGCCATCAGGTCCGCCCCCTTGGCCACGCAGACCGGCGCCTGATCCGTCCCGTTGTCATAGCGCAGCGCCACGGCAAAGTGCGTCGGGTTGGTCAGCACCACGGTCGCCGTCGGCACGGTGGTGGTGATGCGCTGTTGAGCGCGGCGGCGGCGCTGTTCGGCCCGCTTGGCCCGGATCAGCGGGTCGCCTTCCATGTCCTTCTGTTCGTCCTTGATGTCCTGGATCGACATCCGCAACTTCTTCAGCCACTGGAACCGCTTCCAGATGACATCGGCGATGGACAGGATCACCAGAAGCACCGTGATGATGATCAGCAGCAACCCGGCAAAGCGAGAGATATAGGGAAGGATCGCCTCGGGCGCGATGCCGTCGGTCTGCCAGACGCCCCGCACCGCCATCTGGGCGAGGTAAATGGAAATCCCGCCCACGACCAGCACCTTGGCGACGCTTTTCAAGAACTCGACGAATGAATCGATCGAGAAGATTTTCTTGAACCCTTCCAGTGGGTTCACCTTGGACCACTTGGGCGTGATCCGGTCCAGCGCCACGACGACTTCGCCTTGGATCAGCACGGCGGCAAAGGCCGCGACAATCATCGCCAGCGCCACCGGGGCCAGCACCACGGCCACGCCGCCCGACAATTCCGTCGTCACCTGCCCCACGTCATGGATGCCCTGCAGATCGGTACCGATCCGCACCTGACCCGCGTTTTCGAACACCCGCCGCAGGGTGCCCACCAGCGTCGGCCCAAGCTGCGGCAAAAAGAAGATCGCGATCAGGAACAGCGACATGACGGACGTCATGTTGCCCACTTCTTTTGATGACGGAACGTCGCCTTTCTCGCGCGCCTCGCGCAGCTTTTTCTCGGTTGGGGCTTCTGTCTTGTTTGACTTGTCTTCGTCGGCCATCCGCGCCCCCCTAGAAGCTCATCATACCAAGCCACTCAACAAAGTGGCTGATGAAGGTGCGAATGGCTGTCGGGACAGCCAGAACAAGAACGAAAAGCCCCGCGGCGATCAGGACCGGCGCGGCGACAAAGAACACCGGAAGGCTGGGCAGCATCCGGTTGGTCAGGCCAAGGCCGACGTTCAGCACGACGCCCATGACGAAAAACGGCGCGGCCACAGAGACCCCGATATAGAACGCGTTCTGACCCGCGCGGATCATCTGTTCGGCCAGATCACCGGGCATCATCGTGCCGGGTGGAAAGGTGAAATAGCTTTCGATCAGCGCATCGATGATCACATGGTGGATGTCGGCGGCAAAGATCACCGCGATGGCCCCCAACAGCAGCGACGTGGCAATCAGGGTCGATCCCTGAAACGACCCGATGTCCGGCGCAAAGGCGTTCGACAGGCCCGAAACCATGCCGATCTGCGCCCCCGCCACCTGCATCGCTGTCAGCAGGACGCGGCTGACCAGCCCGATCCAGATGCCCAAGGTCACCTCGATCCCGAAGGCCAGAACCAGATCGACACCGCCCGTCGGCACCGGCCCCTGCGCCACGAGAGGCGTGATGACCAGCGCGATCAGCAGCGATGTCGCCAGACGGTGCCGCGGGGTGATAAAGCTTTCGCCAAAGCCCGGCATGAACATCATCGCCGCGCCGATCCGCGCAAAGACCAGTGCCACCGAAAGGAACTGAGTGGTGAGCAGCGCGCCCAGATCCATCAGTCTTTTCCGATGGTGGTCAGGGTGCGCAGGTTGGCGTTGCGGTGCACTTCGTTATGCGAAATCACCTGCGTCATCGGGCTGACCCGTTCCAGCATGTTACGGATGAAACTGCGCGCCTCGGGGGCGACCAGAATGGCGGGCCAGCGGTCTTCGGCGGCGTGGGTCTGGATCGTCCGCCGCGCCTCCAGCACGAACTCTTGGATACGCTGAGGCGACATGATCAGCGTCTTGTCTTCGCCGTTCTGGCGAATGGATTCCATGAACTCCTGATCCCATTTGTTCGACAGCGTGATCACCGGGATCGACCCGGTTTCATCCACCAGCGCCTTGCAGATCTGGTTCGACAGGCGGCGGCGCACGTGTTCGACGATATTGGTGACGTTGGACGTGGTGCGCTTGGCCTCGGCGATGGCTTCGACGATCAGCGGCAGGTTGCGGATCGACACGCGTTCGGTCAGCAGCCCCTGCAGCACATGCTGGATCAGGATCGCGGGGGACGAGCCAAGTTCGCCCACCAGTTTCTGGTAATCGCGGTCGAGGTTTTCGATCAGATGCTGCGTCGCGCCATAGGTCAGCAGATCGGGCATATGTTCCTTGACCACCTCGGTCAGATGGGTGGTGATGACGCTTTCCGGGTCCACGACGGTATAGCCCTGCCGCTCGGCCTCGGAGGCTTGGCCCGGCTGAATCCACAGCGCGTCCAGACCAAAGGTCGGGTCTTTCGCCGCCTCGCCCGGCATCTTCAGTGGATTGTCGGACGGGTTCACCACCATCATGCCGTTGGGCCGCACCTCGCCCCGCGCGACCTCGACCCCCTGCACCAGAATGGCGTAGGTGTTGACGGGCAGGTTGGGTTCATCCGTGATGCGGACCGATGGCAGCACGAACCCGAACTCGCGGGCAAAGAGGTTGCGCAGCGATTTGATCTTACCGGGCAGCGCGGCGTCGGTGGCGGACATCAGCTGCACCAGCGTCTCGCTCATCTCCAGCCGCAGATCGTCCAGCTTCATGGTCGACGATACGTTGTCTTCCTTGCTGACTTCGCCCGCGCGTTCCTTTTCGATCTCGGCCCGGCGCGCGGCCTCTTTGGCGCGGCCTTCCTGCTGCAGGATGTACCAGCCCAGACCGGCCATCAGCCCGCCCAGTGCAAAGAATACCAGCATCGGGAAACCGGGCAGCAGACCCATCGCGGCCAGCAGACCGGACGCCATAAACAGCGCCTTGGGAAAGCGCGACAACTGGCCCAGAACCGCCTCGTTCGCGGCGCCTTCGGTCCCGCCCTTGGTGACGATCAGACCGGCGGCCAGCGATACGATCAGCGCGGGGATCTGCGTGACCAGACCGTCGCCGATGGTCAGCGTGGTATAGGCGTTCGCCGCGTCACCCACCGACAGATCATGCTGCAGCACACCGATCAGGATGCCGCCGATGACGTTGATGAAGGTGATGATGATGCCCGCAACCGCATCACCGCGCACGAACTTGGACGCACCGTCCATGGCCCCGAAGAACCCAGATTCGTCTTCCAGTTCCTTGCGGCGGCGCTTGGCCTCAACCTCATCGATCAGGCCTGCGCCCAGATCGGCATCGATCGCCATCTGCTTACCGGGCATCGAATCCAAGCTGAAGCGGGCCGAAACCTCGGCGATCCGGGTCGAGCCCTTGGTGATGACCAAAAAGTTGATGACCACGAGGATCGCGAAAATCACGATCCCGATGACAAAGTTGCCCGACACGATGAAGCGCGAAAACCCTTCGATCACGCCGCCCGCCGCCGACGATCCGGTGTGCCCTTCGGACAGGATCAACCGGGTCGAGGCGACATTCAGCGACAGCCGCAACATGGTCACGACCAGCAGCAGCGTCGGGAAAGAGTTGAAGTCCAAAGGCTTCGGGATCCACAGCGCCACCATCAGCACCAGCACCGAAATCGACAGCGAAATCGCCAGACCAAAGTCCAGGATCACCGGCGGCAGCGGGATGAACAGCACCATCAGAACCATGACGACACCAAGCGCAAAGCCGATGTCGCGGTTCTTCAGGCCAAAGCCCATCATCTGGTTTTCGCGGGGGGCGCCGATCAGGTCAGAATTCGCCATTACGACCCCCTGCTAAAGACGGGCAGGATGGGGGCGATCTCTCCGGGGCCGAACAGGCTGCGCCCCCCTGCCCCGGTGCCATTGCCCAGATCAGCCGCCCAGAAGACACCCGTCGTGGGCATCCGCGCGACCTGCACCCGGTCTTCGCGGCTGGTGGCACCCACAAGCGCCTTTAGCCGATCGTATTGCGTATTGGCGACGGCCACGTTCTGTTCCAACCGCGCCAGATAGGCCTGACCCAGTTCCGCCGTGCCGGAATGATAGGCCGACGCCGCCGCGCGCCAATCGCCCTTGGCCTTGTACAGGCGGGACAGATAGGCTGCCGCGTAATCCACGTTGCGCACCGGGTTGAACCCGTCGGCCACGCTGTCAAAGGCATCCGGGTGCCAGTGCATGTTAATCTGCATGCAGCCCAGATCGACCGATGTCACACCGCTGGCCCGTTCCCGGTTGACCCAAGCGACGGCCTCGGCCTCGCTTTCGAAATACTTGCCGCGCCCTTCGGCGTTGGCGGTAAAGGGCCAGACGGTCAGCTGCCCATCGCGGTACAGCCCGCTTTCCTGCAACCCGATGCCCAGAAGCAGATTGTCGGGGATGTCGTACCGCATCTGCGCCAGCAGGATTTCCCGCACGCACAGCCCCGCCGCGCCCGTTTGAACCGGCGCAGGCGCGGCGCGCTCGGTGGGTTTGTAGAACCCCGCCCATTGCGCGGCCCCAAGGCTCGGCATCAGACCGGCGATCAGGGCGATGGCATACCGCAGCCGCATCACACCGTCCCGCTTGCGATCAGGTCGAACACGCGGTCCGACAGGGTTTTGACGGTGGAATAGATCAGCGGCGTCGCGATCAGAAGCACGACGAAAATCGCGGCGATCTTGGGCACGAAGGTCAGCGTCATTTCCTGAATCTGCGTCAGCGCCTGGAAGAACGCGATAAACAGCCCAACGGCCAGCGCGACCCCAAGAACAGGGGCCGAGGCCAGAAGCACTGTCAGGAAAGTGTCCGACAGGATGTCATATGCGTCCGTTTCGGTCACTTGCCCCCGCTAAACGTGTCAGACCGGCATCTGCATGATCTGCTGATAGGCCTCTACCAAACGGTCCCGAACGGATACGGCCAGCCGCAGCGTCGTTTCCATTTCCATCGTCGCTTCGACCACCTGCTGCGCCGACACGTCCCCGGTTAGACCCATCTGCTGGATCTGCTCGGCCTCGCGCACCGTGGTCACCGAATTCTGCGCCGCGTTGCGCAGCATGTCGGCAAAGTTGACCTTCGTCTCTTCTGGCGCGGCAAGGGCCCCTGCCCCGCCCTGCAGCTTGGACGACGATCCGTAGGCGCTATTGACCAGACCGGTGGTGATCAGCTTTTCCATCGTTCAGCCCTTACTTCAGCAAATCGATGATCTGAGAGCGCATCTTCCGCGCCGATTCAAACATGTTCATGTTGGCCTCATAGCTGCGGGCCGCTTCGCGCATGTTCGCCATCTCAAGGATGGGCGACACGTTCGACACCTTGATGAACCCCTGATCGTCCGCCGCCGGATGCGACGGCTCGTACCGCAAGGAGAAGTCGGACCCGTCGCGGTCGATCGACGACACGGCCACGGTCGACACGCCGGTATCGCGGTCCAGCAGTTCTTCGAAGGTGATGGTCTTGCGGCGATAGGGTTCGTCCCCCGGCGCCATGCCCGAAGACGAGGCGTTCGCCACGTTTTCCGACACGACCTTCAGCCGCTCGCCCTGTGCCAGCATACCGCTGGCGGAAATCTGTAGGATGGATTTCAACGGATCCATTTATGTCCCCTGCTCTGCTCTATGGCCCCTTGCCTGAGGGCCGGATTATTTACCGAACGCCGGTTGCCGCCAGCGTCAGCATTTCGTGCCCTTTGCGGTACAGCTGCGCCGCAAGGCGATAGTTCTCGGTCACCTCGGTGGATTTGATCGTCTGCTGTTCCAGCGCGACGTTGTTTCCATCCAGCGACTCTTCATAGGCATCCGGATCGTCGTTCACGCCGACGCCTTCCGCCCGCGCACCGGCCAGGCCCGCGATGTGGCGGCTGTTGGTCGTGCGGACACCAGACGCGCCGGTGGATCGCAGCACGTCGGCAAAAGGCGTCACATCCTGCGCCCTGAACCCTGGCGTGTCCGAGTTCGCGACGTTCTGCGCGATGACTTGTTGACGGGCCCCCAGCCAGTTCATGCGACGGGACGCCAGATTGAAGAAGGATAGGTCGCTCAGCCTCACAGCAAGGTTTCCTTTACGCTCTTCCAAGAATATACTAAGTTGATATTAAGATTAGCATGAATAAATCGCAAAGAGCAATGGATAGTTCTCATGAAGACAGCCTTCTCTCAGCTCTCTACCCTTGCTCGCACCGCTGAAGGCGCAAGAATAGCCGGTGAGGTCAGTTCGATTGTCGGGCTCACCCTGACAGTCGTCGGTCTGAACCGCGCGTTGGGCATCGGACAGCGCTGCACCATCAAGGGCCGCAAGGGCGAAGTCCTGGCCGAAGTCGTCGCGGTCACCGAAGACGGCACGCAGGTTTTGCCATTTGGCAACTGGGACGGCGTGACCATCGGCGACCGGGTTGAAATCTCTACCAATGGCGAAACCATCCGCCCCGACCTGTCGTGGATCGGCCGCGTGGTGAACGCGCTTGGCGAACCCATCGACAACATGGGCACCCTGCACGAAGGCCCCGTCGCCTGCCCGCCCAAGAACACGCCGCCCAATGCCTACTCTCGCCGTCGCGTCGGCGACCGGATCGATACGGGCGTCAGGGTGTTCGATGTCTTCACCCCGCTGTGCAAAGGTCAGCGGATGGGCATCTTCGCGGGCTCTGGCGTGGGGAAATCCTCGCTGTTGTCGATGATGGCGCGACGTGCACAGGCGGATGTGATCGTGGTCGGCTTGGTCGGGGAACGGGGCCGAGAGGTTCAGGACTTCATCCAGAAGGACCTCGGCTCCGAAGGTCTGTCGCGGTCGGTCATCGTCGTGTCCACCGGGGACGAACCACCCCTTATGCGCCGACAGGCCGCTTGGACCGCGACCGCCGTGGCCGAGTTCTTCCGCGACCAAGGTCTGCAGGTCATGCTGCTGATCGACAGCGTCACGCGCTTTGCCATGGCCCAACGGGAAATCGGTCTGGCGGGCGGTGAGCCCCCGACCACCAAAGGTTACCCGCCGACCGTCTTTGCCGAACTGCCGCAGCTTTTGGAACGCGCGGGTCCCGGCACTGGCGATCGCGGCGACATCACCGCGCTGTACACGGTGCTGGTCGATGGCGACGATCTGAACGAACCGATCTCGGACGCGGTGCGCGGGATCATGGACGGCCACGTCGTGCTGGACCGTGCGATTGCCGAACAGGGGCGTTTCCCGGCGGTGAACCTTCAGCGGTCGATTTCGCGGATGCTGCCGGACTGTCACAACCCCGGCGAATACGCGGTGCTGAAAGCCGCCCGTCGCGCGCTGGCCCGTTACGCCGACATGGAAGAACTGATCCGCATCGGGGCCTACCGCGACGGATCGGATGCCGAGATTGACGCCGCCATCCGTTTCGCCCGCCCGGCTGAAAATTTCCTGACCCAAGGCAAAAGCGAAAGCACCCCGTCCGACGATGCCTTCGCCAAGCTGTACGAACTGCTGGGTCACGCGGGGATCGAGGTCGAGGTGCCGCGGGACGCCGCCGAATAAGCTCCCTCCAGAGCCTAAGTTGACAGCTGTCAACATCACGCCGCCCGAACCTCTTGGGCGGCGTTTTTCATCCGCGCAATCGCGTTCAGCATCGGCATTACCGTAAACTCTCCCTGCTCTGCCTTTTGGCTGAGAACTCTGAAATAAGCTCCGGGGTTGGCAATCTGATCAATCCTCTGCACGATGGCGGCAACGGTGGTCGCTGCGTTCTCTGGCCCCATCTCTTTGCAAGCCCTGCCCCAAGACTGGGGATCGACTCCGATCATGGGTGCGACGTTGCAAACCGCATGGACGAACTCATCCCAATTTCGGCACTGATGGGCCAAATAGGGTCTAATCTCGGAACAGGTTTCTAGAACCATCCCCAAGTCTGGTGGTCTCTTATCAGGTACTTCTTTTTTTGAACTCTGATAGTGCCGCTCATTTTGGACGGGGCTGCCGCTCAGATCGTCTGATTCAGGGACGATTTCAGGGGAATTGTCCGCAGCCTTGTCCACACCCAAACGTTGACAGATGTCATCCAAAAGCGACTGCATGTCGTCCCGCATGTGGATCAGCTGAGCCTCGTCCAGCTTCCGCCGCAGATACCGACGGGCCAGAGCTGCGCGATCATCCAGCGCGTCCCAGTGGCCACCCTGCCCGCTTTCCTGCGCGAAAAGGATCAGCTTCACCGCGTCGCGCAGCATCAAAGACACCTCTTCCCGCAGCGCTTTGATCCGGTCACGGCGTACGATTTCTTCGGCGGCTTCGGCCATGATTTCGTGACCCATGACCAGCAAGGGCCGCAGGTCGAACCCAAAGGCGCGCGTGATCTGACCACCCTGTCCGCGCCGGGCATAGCGTTTGCCGTTGGGGCTGTCGTGGCGCAGGATCAGGCCGGCGTCGACCAGCGTGGCGATGTGCCGACGCAGGGTGCTTTCCGGCATCCCGTGCGCACGTTGCGACAGCGAAGCGTTAGAGGCGAAGACCACCATCGGTTTGCCATCCACCAGCTCTCGATCAGGGTGAAACGACAGCAGAACCTGAAGCACCGCAACCGCCCGATCCGACACGCCCCGAGACTTGGCGATCAGGGACAGCGCGTTCAGCACCTCCCATTTATCGACGCTCTCCATCACGGGTTTTTCCGTCGCGCGGCGCTGATTTTCCATCAGGCAAGCCGTCACCGGTCGCGCCCCGAAGGGCGTCGTTGTCACTGTCCGCATTTTTTCTTCACGAAAGGCAAATCTTTCCCGTTCTCCGCCTGTGGCGGAGTTGACAGCTGTCAACCGGAGGGGCTAGATTCGAGGTGCTAGAACGAACAAGGCCTCTTGGGATGATATGTCCTGGGGGGTCTTTTCTTTTGGAATTGCCTTGGGTCGTGCCTCCGTCTGGTTGCTGCTGCTCTGGTTATTCGCCGCGGGCTTTCAGCCAGTCGCGGTGAATGTCGGAAAGGTTATCGATCAGCCAGTCTTCGAAACCGTCTGTCTGTTTGGCGTCAAAGGTCAGCGTGGTTTTGCGACCCGAGGTTTTGGCCTGCGCGATCACCTGATCCTTGGCCCCGGCGATGGTGCGGGGCTCGGGTTTTTCGGGCTTGGGCTTGGCCTTTTGATTTTCACCGGAAAGGGCGGCCAGCGCGGCCTCGAACCGCTGATCTGACGGTTCATCGGCGGCAAGCTTCATCGCGCCCGCAACGGGAAAACCGGATCCGCGGTTGGCGTAAAGATCGGCCAGTTTCATCCAGCGATCCCGCCCGGCCGAGGGCGCGGGGCCGATCGCGCGTATCAGTTCCAAGGGCAGGGCATCCACCACCGACAGCATCCGAGAGATCACGGTTTTGTCGATGTGGAGCGCGTCGCAGATCACCTTGCGGTCGTAGCCTTCGTCGCGCATCTGGCGGGCGAAGTTGGCCTTTTCGATAAACGTCAGATCACGACGGGCGGCGTTTTCCTGACCCTGCGCGATGACCAGATCGTGGTCCGTCATGTCGCGGACCATCGCCTTGACCGGCATGTTCAGCGCCCGCATCGCGGCGATCCGGCGGCGGCCATAGACGATCTGGAACCGGCCTTCGGAGTTCGGATCGGGGCGCAGCAAAACCGGCACCTGCTGGCCATAGGCCTTGAGAGATGCCTGTAACTTTTCCTGATCCGCGCGGTCTTCTTCCAGACGGTCTTCGATACCGCCGGGGTCGATCATGTCGGGATGAACCTCGACCAGCGCGCGGCTTTTGAGTTCCGCAATCGACTGGCTGACCGCGCCGATCGCGCCCTTGGAATAGCGCGGGCGGGCAGGGGAGGGGGCGTCGTCGCTGGAATTGACAGCTGTCAACTTGTCGGAGGTCACGCTTTCGGTTTTCGGGAGAGGATCCCCCATCAAGCCCTTGAGCAGATCCTTTCGTGCCATCCTATCGTCCCCACGCCTGTTGGATGAGGCCTTCGATTTCCCCGTTCACCGCGTCCAGGCTTTCGCGGGCCCGGTCATAGGTGGTGCGGGTGAACTGGCTTTTTTCGACCTCGTACAATGTCTGTTTGGTGATGCCCGCGTCAGAGATCGCGGTGGATTTCAGGACCGTGTGGTTCAGCACATGATCCCCGAACATCGACCGCATGAAGCTGACCATCTGGTTCTGCGGACCGTCGCCCGGTTCGTACCGGGTGACGACATAGCGCAGCCAGTCGTAGTCCATGTTGCCGCCCGCTTCGCCGACGACGCCCAGAAGGTTCGAGGTCATCAGCAGGAACTGGCACATCGACATCACATCGAGCATCTGGGGATGCACGGTGACCAGAACGGCGGTGGCGGCGGACAGGGCGGACATGGTCAGGAACCCAAGCTGTGGCGGGCAGTCGATGACGACGATGTCATAGTCGGCTTCGACCTCGGCCAGCTTGTCGCCGATGCGGGTGAAGAAGAGGTTCCCCGACCGTTCGCTAAGTGCGCGGGGGGTTTCGTGTTCGAACTCCATCAGGTCGAGGTTGCCGGGGACAATGTCGAGATTGGTGAAGTAGGTTTTCTGGATGACGTCACTAAGAGGGCAGGGGTCGTCATAGCGGATGGCGTCATAGAGGGTGCCGCCGTCGAGTAGGTCGAATTCAGGCTGGTAGCCGTGCAGCGCGGACAGCGAGGCCTGCGGGTCAAGGTCGATCGCCAGCACGCGGTAGCCATCAAGTGCTGCCTTTTGCGCCAGATGCGCGGCGGTGGTGGTTTTGCCGGACCCGCCCTTGAAGTTGATGACGGTGATCACCTGAAGATGGTCGTCCCCATGGCGTCCGGGCATATAAGTGCCTGGAACCTTTGCACCTTTTTCCAACTGCTCGCGCAGCGCCTGAATATCTTCGGAGGTGTAGTAGCGCCGACCATTGCCGCGCATTTCAACCTCGGGCGCTTTGCCGTCGAGGTGGAGTTTACGCAGATAGCTGTCTTTGACGCCCAGAAGGTCGGCGACCTCTCCGGCGGCGAATTTGCGCATTTCCTTTGAGGCGTTCGGGGGGAACAGCTGGGCGCGGTGCTGTTGAAGCCGTTCGGACAGCCTTTCGGCATGGTCACCGATAAGCTTATCAATCCGTTCACTGCGGCGCATGTGCCAATCCCTCTGCCCGGGCCTTTTGCGGCCCTTAACCCTCTGCCTTATCCGTTTGTTACGGATTTTCGCGTTCTAAACGCTTCTTAGCGTAATTAGATGAGGGGTTTTGCAGATTCGGGCAAGACAATTCTTGCAAGGATAGGGGGTTTTATCCTTTTCAGCGCCAGATCCCGTGTTTTAAGGCCACATTTCGGGTCTGATCGCCGTCCCCCGCGCCTATGTGGGGCCGGTGGACCGGGGCGCGCGGGGTCAGCGATTCCAGCGCAGGATGGTCAGTTCTTCGATCTCTTCCTGTTCCTTGCGGGCGCGTGTTTCGCGTTCGTCGCGCAGATCCTTCAGGCGGAGCGTTTCATACATCTTCTGTTCGCGGAAATGGTCGCGCAGCTGGTTTTCGTATTTGATCAGCTTTGGCTCCAGCTCGTGCATCTTGGATTCGATGCGGCGCATTTCCTTGCTGATAGCGTCGGTAAAGGCGGCGACGTAGGGCCGGGCCTCCATGCTGGTGACCATGCGTTCGCGTTTCAGACGATCCTGCAGATCCTCGCGGGATTTGCGCAGGGCGATCACCTCGGTCCGCAATTCGGCCATGTCGCGTTTGATCTGGTCGATGTCGAGCCCGCGCAAGCGTTCCATCACGGAAAAGGCGCGGCGGCGTTTGGCGGACATCAGTGACCCCCCGCGGTTTTCTTGGCGGGTTTGTCCCCGCCTTGCATCGCGACGAGTTTGCCGCGCATCGACATGACGATCGGGTCGGGCAGCGCCACGTAGGATCTGCCGTAAGACGCCTTGAACGGGGCGAATTCTTCCAGTTCCTGCGGGGTGGGTTCGGTGCTGGTGGATCTGGACAGCGCCTCTTCGTAGGAGACCAGCTGTTCGGCTTCTTTCGGCGGCGGGGGCGGTTCGTCTTCGTCCTGAAAATAGGACAGGTCGCCAATGCGTATCCCCAATTGGTTTGCGACCACGGACGGGATGGATACCGTCGTGGCCGCAATAAGGAGGTACGTCACGATCCGCATCAGGCGGCCGGCAGTTCTTTCTGTGCCGCCTCAACTTCGTAGAAGTCGGGCTGCATCCGGGTGGGGATGTTGCCGCGGCCAATTTCGACACAGATGTTCGGCGGCTGGTTCGACACCATCGCAACAAAGATGTCGCGGATGACGTGGTAGAAGGCGCCGTCTTCTTCTTCGATCTGGGTCAGACGACCCGAGATCGGCTGCACCATACAATAGGCCAAGAAAACGCCGAGGAAGGTACCCACAAGCGCGCCACCGATCATCGCGCCCAGAACTTCTGGCGGCTGGTCGATGGACGACATGGTTTTGATAACGCCAAGAACAGCGGCCACAATCCCGATGGCGGGGAGACCATCGGCCATGGATTGAATCGCATGCGCCGCTTCGAGCGTTTCGTGGTGATGTTTCTTGATCTTGCGGTTGATGACGTCTTCGGTGGCGTATTTGTCATCGAACTGCATCGACAGCATCCGGAAGCTGTCGCGGATCAGGTCGAGAGAGAAGTGATCCTTGAGGATCTTGGGGTAGCGCTGAAAAATCTCGGATTCCTTCGGGTTCTCGATGTGATCGTCGAGAGCGAGGATACCCTTGGCCTTATAGATGCGCGTCAGTTCGTACATCAGCGCCAGCAAATCGTTGTAATCTTTGGCCTTCCACTTGGGGCCCTTGACCACCTTACCGACACCTTTGGCCGATGCCTTGATGACGGTGAAAGAGTTCGCGATCACGAAAGAGCCGAGGGATGCGCCCCCGATCATCATACCTTCGAAGGGAAGGGCGTGAAGGACGATGTCCATCTTGCCGCCCGAAAGCATGAACCCGCCAAAGACGAGGCCAAAGACCATCGCCAGACCCAGGAACATAGTCATTGTCTGCCACCTATATGCTGCTCTGCCGCTTTGGCGCGGCTTGTTGTGTGTCCACCATATGTATAATTGACTTCTGATCAAGTATAAACAAGAATAGCGGGCGATTGTTTCTTGCTCAGATGAGGCCGTTTTCATGGATCAGACAGACAAACTGGCGTATTTCCTTGAAGCGGATCAACTGGCTGGCGTGTTCGCCGACTGGCCGGACGATATGAACGTGGTGCTGTGCCTTGAGGATTCGGGCGACTGCGAAATCGTCGTGTATCACCGGGACGAAGGGCACATCGTGCTAAGCCGCGTGGCGGGCGTTTTCGGTCGGTCCGTGGGTGAATTCATGGTGGTGCCGGAGATGCGCGGGTATCCGACGCGGCGGGTCATGTTTTCGGAAGAGCAGAAGCTGCTGTCGCTGGTTGCGGATTCCATCGATCTGCCCGAGACGGCCTTGGATTACGCGATCAACTATCGCTATGCGAAGGATCAGGGGCTGAACCCCGACACGATGAAGCCAAAGTCGTCGGTGGTGGCAGAGGCGGCGCCCGAGCGGCCCACCGCGCAGGTGATTACGCCGACCTTCCGCCACCGTGAGCCGAAGCTGCCGCAGCGTGTGCCCCCGGAAATCCGGGCCAAGGCGCGCCGCCCCGAAGGCATCGTGCCACGGATCAACCTGTCGATGGGCAATGTCGCGGTGAAGAACGTCGCCGCCCCTGCGCCCCGCGCGCGGCCCGTGCCGACGCCGGTGGCGGCACAAGCTCCGGCCCCGACGGCAGCCCCGACTCCCGCGCCCAGCTATCAGCCGGGCTATGCGCCCGCTGCGGAATTTCTGGCCCAGCCTGCCGTCGCGGTCGAGGCGATGCTGATCCCGCAGGGCGATGTGCTGCGTCTGGTTCTGTCGCGCGACCGTCTGTCGGTGAACACTGCGCCGACGCGGGTGGACAACGTGCTGCTGCGCGAAGATTTCACCAGCTTCATGCTGCCGCGCGATGTGCTGACCAATTGGACCAGTGGCCGCGCCGCCGTGCTGGACATCCCGCTGTCCCAGTTTCCCGACCCGATGGCGCGGCAGTTTCTGGCGTCCGCGTTCGAGGCGCATGTCGTCGTCAATGCCAAGGGTGTGTTCGTCACCCCCGGCAACCAGCTGATCGACACGATGCCCGCCAATGAACCGCGCCGTCCAGTGATCCGCCGCGTGGTCACGCCGTTGCGTGCGGCGATGCTGGCGCTGGTGGCTGTCGGTGCGGCGACGGGCGCGTTGCTCAGCACGCAGCAGGGCGCCGAATTCACCGGCACCGCCAATGGCGCGGATCCAGAGGTCACCCGGTTCATCGGCACGCCGCTGGATCTGATCGGAGAGATGGCCCGCGAGGACGGTCAGTGACCTCTCTGACCATCATTACGCCCGTTGGTCCGGGCCATGCGGAACTGTATCAGCTAAGCTGTGCGCCCTCGGTCGAGCAGGCCAAGGCATATAGCATGGGTCCGTTTGACGCGGTCACCCATCTGATGATGGACGACACCTTGGGCGCGCATGGGCGGTCTGCCCGACGGAACGAAGCGCTGGCGCAGGCCAAGGCCGCCGGATCCGACTGGGTGTTCTTTCTGGACGCGGACGACATCCTGACCCCCAACGCATTCGAAGCCTTTGGCCGTGTCATCGCGGCGGAACCTGATCTGGACGTGGTCTGGGGGCTGATCTGCACGCTGGACGACGGCGGAGAGCCGACGCTGCGCGAAGAGCAGGCCGAGCGGTTGGACAGTCGCGAAGATTTCCTGACCCATCCGCCCTACGGTGGCGTACAGATCGGTGGGTTCATGCGCACCGATGTCGTCGCCCAATACGGCTTTGACGAGGCGATGGACACGGGCGAGGACTACAAGCTGTACTGTCAGCTTTGGAAAACCCATCGCTGTGGCAAGCGGCCCGAGATTTTCTTTGTGAACGTCCGGGGGCGGCATTCGACGGGGCCACGGTCCGCGACGGGTGAAGACTGGAACATCGAGACGAACCGCCAGTGGGCGGAGCAGTTGAAGGACGTGGTGATCTGGGCCACCGTCGATGACGGGGATCGCGGTCCGGTGCGGATGCGTCTGACCAATCCCAACGACCTGATCCAGATGACCCATGTTCAGGGCAAGTTCTTTGAAGCCGACAGTCTGGAGAAGCTGAAAAAGCTGATCCGGAAGGCGAACCCTCGGATCGTGGAGGTCGGCGCGAATATCGGCAACCACGTCGTCTGGTATGCCCGGCATCTGAACGCTGAACGGATCTACCCGGTAGAGCCGAACCCCGAAGCGCTGACGCTGCTGGAACAGAATATCGAGATCAACGGCATCACCCCGCGGATCGACACGCGGGGCATGGGGTACGGCGCGGGCAAGGACACCGGTAAGTTCCGTGCGCAGACCGACAACGCCGATAACCTTGGCGCAACCCGTCTGGTGGCCGACGAAGAGGGCGGGATCGAAACCCGCACGCTGGATCAGTTGATGGGCGACGACACGGTCGATTTCATCAAGATCGACGCGGAAGGGATGGAGCTGGACGTGCTGGAAGGCGCATCCGCCCTGATCGCCCGCGACAAACCCGTCATCTGGGTCGAGGTGCTGCGGGAAAACATGCTGGGGTTCGCCCAGAAGTGGTGTCGCGACGCCGGTTACAAGATCGTCGACAGCACGCCTTATGTTCACACGATCGACTATTTCGCAGTCCCGAAGGAATGACATGGCCGATACAGCACTGTCCCGCAAAGACCGCCGCGCCCGCATCGCCAAGGCTGCCAAGATCTACGGGATCAAGGGCGAAGAGTCGCTTGATCTGCACGAAGCCTACAAGGCGCTGAACCAGAACGACGTGATGCGCGCGGTGCAGCTGGCGCATCCGATCACGCAAAGCCATCCGAAATCCGTACACGCATGGACCATCATGGGCGGCGCGGCGCTGGCGCAGCGTGAAGGCAAGACGGCCGAGGCGTTTTTCCAGCGCGCGCTGGATTTCGCGCCGCGGGATTCCAGTGCTTTGGTCGGGTTGGCCAAGGCGCATGTGTTGCAGGCCCAGCCCGAAGAGGCGGTGACCGTCGCCGCCCGCGCCTTTGCCGCTGGCGCGGATGAGCCGGGGCTGATCGATCTGTACATGGAGCTGATGCGCCAGATGGGCCGGATTCAGGTGGCCGTCGACGCGCTAAGCCCGGTGCTGACCAAGCATGATTATCCCGAGCTGACGCTGAAGCTGGCCGATCTGCTGACCGAGATCGAAGAAACCTCGAAGGCGGCGCATTGGCTGGAAAAGGCCTGGAAGCTGCGTCCGGACGAAGAGGTTTATCGCGTGGGCCGCGTGCGCGGGCTGATCTATGGCCGTCGCGCGACCGAAGCGCTGGCGCTGGCGGATGAGCTGCTGGCCGATCCGGCGACGCAGGACCGTGACACCGTGATCCTCTACAAGGTTCTGGCGCTGCGGATCACCAACCAGCCCGAAGAGGCGCTGGCGCTGGCCGAGGGGCATGACTTTACCAACGCCGACCGCTTTGCCGAGGTGCGCGGCGTGGTGGCGAACATCTTGCAGGATCTGGGCCGCGAGGATGAAGCGGACGACGCCTATCTGGAAGGGATGCACGTCACGGGGGCCAAGCTTCGCGTGTCGAAAGCCTATGGCGCCTTCCTGATGCGGCGCGGCGATTTCGAGAAGGGGGCGGAGTATTTCGCCGACCGTTTCGAAGAACGCCAGCGGTCTTACATCCCGTACGAGAACTCTTCGCCCGAAAATCTGGCCAAGCAGAGCCGTCTGTATATCATCGGCGAACAGGGCATCGGGGACCAGTTGGCGCTGATGTCGCTGCTGCGTCTGGCCCCGGTGGATTATGCCAAGACGACCGTGACGCTGGCGTCGGACCCGCGCTTTGTGAAGGCGCTGAAGGGCAATGCCTATGGCATCGACGCGATGGACCGGGACGTGTTCACCGGTGAGGCGCGCGAATTGCATGGCGACCAACTGGTCTATCTGGGCGATCTGGTGCGCTATATCGACGGCGACAATCGCGCGGCCCATCAGGGCCCGTGGGTGACGCCGGACGCCAGCCTGATGCAGCACCTGCGCGACAAGTACGATCGTCTGGCCAAGGGCGGTCCGATCATCGGCGCGGCCTGGTGGTCGGGGTCGATGCTGGGGCATCTGCGGTCGGTCAGCCTGATGGATATCCTGTCGGCCGTGCCCGACGGCGCACTGGTGGTGAACCTGCAATACGGTGACTGCAAGGCCGAGATCGAAGCCGCGCGCCGCGCGCGTCCTGATGTGTCGATTCTGGATGACCCCGAAGTGGACCAGATGAAAAACCTGACGGCCTTCTTTGCGCAGGTCGCAGCGATGGACCGGGTTCTGACCATCGACAACACCACCGCGCACACCTGTGGTGCGATCGGCCATCCGGATACGCATGTTCTGGTGCCGACGGGGTCGGAATGTATGTGGTACTGGGGTCTGAGCGATGATCGCGACCCGTGGTACGGCAACCTGAAATTGTATCGTCAGACCAAGCTGGGCGTCTGGGACACCCCGCTTTCCTTGATGAAACAGGCGGTGTCTTCTTAAGGACACAGAATAATTCTTGGACGAGCATGAAAAACCGCCGCTTTATAACGGACTTTAACCTTGTCAGCCTATCTGTTCTTCAACAGGAGGCGCGAGAGCGCCTGACAAGGGGCTAAAACAAAGGGCCAAAATGGGGATCGATCGGGGCGCACATAAAGACCGGAAAGGGTTGCTGGCTTGGCTGGCGACCCTGTCTGTGTTCGGTCGTGCGCGCCAACGCCCCGGCGCGGCCCTGCGCCCGGCGGTACGCATCGAAGATAGCGTGACGCCTAATTTCCTTGTCTGCCTGGAAACCGGATCGCGACAGGTGCTGCTGAAACGGCATCTGCGAGAAACGCTCCGGATGACACCCGAAGAATATCGGGATCGTTGGGGGCTTCCCCCCGAATACCCCATGGTGGCCGCAAACTATAAAATGCGGAGAGCAGCCGCAAAGCGTGTCGGGCACCATGGATAATAATAACCAAACCAAAACAAGAGGGCCGGATCCGGACTAACCGGACAGTGACCCCAAATGGCAGTGATTGAGGCAGACAATGGCAGACCAGAGCAAAAAGGACATGATCGCAGCGATCGTTTCGTCCTATGCCGCGCGACCGGATGCGACTCCGGATGGGATCGTCGAACTATATAACAAACTGATGGGCGACGCGGGCGAAGAGGCCGGGACGCCTGCGCCCACGACGGTGAAGCCAGCGCTTCCCATCGAACGGGCTGTGACCGAGGACAAGGTGTACTGCCTGTGCTGCGGGCGCGGGTTCAAGATGCTGAAACGGCATCTGGGCGCGGAACATGGCCTGACCGAGGCCGAGTATCGCACCATGTTCGGCCTGCCTGCGGATTTCGCATTGGTGGCCCCCAGCTATTCCGCGAAAAAGGCCAATCACGCCAAGCAGGCGGGTTTCGGCAAATACGATCGCGGGGTCCAGCGACAGGACAACGACGCATAAGTCGAACCTGAGGACATTAGGCGAAAGGCAGGCGTAAATGGCACGCAACGACCAGATCGTTATCAAGAAGATCGAAGAGGTGACCGGAGGCGGTCACCATGGCGGCGGCTGGAAAGTGGCTTATGCGGACTTTATGACCGCTATGATGGCCTTTTTCCTGTTGCTGTGGATTCTGGCCGCATCCGACGAAGAGGCGCTGCGCGGTCTGGCCGATTACTTCACCCCGTCGCTGTCGCAATCGGGCGGCAAGGGGCAGGGGATGCTGAACGGTCAGGTCATCGCGCCGAACGGGGATCAAGGCGGCTCGAACTCTCCGGATGGGGATACGCGTCTGCCGACCTTTGGTCAGGAAAACCCGCTGGCGGTTTTCGACAGCCGTTTGCGCGACGAACAGACCGAGGTGATGGTCGAGTATGAGACGCAGCCTGACGGCACCATGGTCGCCATCGGCCAAGGTGAGAAAGAACAGGGCGAGGCTGGTACATCGGATCAGGAATTCGACGGCACCGCAGCCGAAAAGGCCGCGCGCGATCAGGCGATGCAGGATCAATACATGGCCGAGGTTCAAGAGCGGGACGAGAACATGACCCGGCTTGAGGACGAGGTCCGCCGCAACATCGGCGCCAATGTCGATCTGGCAGAGTTGATCAGCAACCTGCGGTTCGATCGCACGTCCGAAGGGTTGCTGGTGCAGATCATGGATAATGCGGGCCAGTCGATGTTTACCAGCGGCTCGGCCCGAGTGGACAGCCGCACGCGGGACCTGATCCGCGTGATCGGTGAAGCCATTGCCGACATGGACAACGATATCGTCATCACCGGCCATACCGATGCCGTGCCCTTTGCGAATTCGATGGGTTATTCCAACTGGGAGCTGTCGGCCGACCGCGCCAATGCCACGCGGCGGGTGTTGATCGACACCGGCGTATCGCCCGCGCGGATCAAGCGGATTTCGGGCCTCGCCTCGACCGTGCCGCTGGACAACACCGACCCGATGGCGGCGGAAAACCGGCGGATCGGCGTGCTGCTGGCCTACCCGGAAACGGCCCCGCCGCGGCCTGTCGATCCGAATCGTTAACGGCCCGTTTCAGAGCAGATATCGGGGGGCGACTATGGTCTGCCCCCCGTTTTTCGTGTCACTGCCCGTATTTGCGGCAGGGCGGGGCGAACACTTATCCACACGCGCCCAAAGCCGGAAAAGGTTTAATGCCAGAAACGGCTTGCCTTGGGTTCATCCTCGGGCTACCCGCTATATCTAGCGGAGCCGCAAAAAGTTATCCCCACATTTCGACGCCCTGCGCCGATAGTTTTCTTTTCACTCTGCCGCCCTACCTATAGCTTAATCCCACAAGATGATGGGAACGAGGCATGGAACAACCACGAGTGCTTGAGGACATTTGGACCGGACGCATCCGCGCTGCCCGTGGGGCGGACGCACAGGCGTTGTCGCGCCAATTGCGTGCTCTGGTCCCTGTGCACCATGTTCTGCTGACATCCCAAGCCGGGGCGGCCCGCGTGGCCGTCATGCACGACGATGCAGAGCTGATGCCCGCGCTGCCCCTTGGCGATGTGCTGGTCGAAGAGCTTTCGGTCGATGTGCCCTATGGCGCGCTGGTGGTGATGCGGGATGCGGGGTCGTCGAACCCGGTGTCCTATGACGCGGGCATGATCCTTGGGGAAATCCTGCTGACCCTGCTGCGCGGCGGGCTTGTCCCGATGGAGCGGGAAACCGACGCGCTGTTCGCCATGGCCGCCAGCTATGACCAGCTGGCCGAGGCCAGCGGGTTCCGCCACACCGGGCTGGACGCCACTGAATTCCGTCTGGGGCTGGCCGCGGCGCTTGGCACCTATTGGTCGGGCGCGGGCCATGCGGCGGCGGACACCTGCGGGCTGTTCGACCGGGCGGATTTCCTGCGCCGCGCGGAGCTGGTGCGTTACCTGTCCGCGCTGGATGCCAGTTTCACCCTGACCAGCGCCCAGCAGGTGCCCGCACGGTTGATGCTGGCACAGGGCGGGACGCGCGGATTTGAGGATTGGATGCAACAGGTCGGTCAGGCCGTTTCCAAGGAAATCGGCTTGTCCACAAGGATTTCCGGCGTCCAGATCAACAATTCGCAAAGAAACTAGGTCTTTTAAACCATTCTTTAATCAAACAATTCTTTGATGAATTGTAAAACTGTGCTTTCCTGTACTTGCTTTTTTGGCAGGGAAAGCAGGCACACGAAATGATGCCCGACAGTGTCCAGGCGGCGGCAAAAGTCCCGTTACTGGAAATAGATGAAGAACGAAACGCGATCCGGCGTTGGCAGGATCATGGTGACCGCGAAGCGTTAGAGCTTTTGATCCGGTCTCATGCTCGGCAGGCGTGGTCGATGGCGGCACGGTATACGGACAACCCCGTACACCTAGAGGATCTTGCGGCCGAGGGTATCCTTGGCCTGATCCGGGCGGCTGACGACTTTGACCTTTGTCAGGATGTACGTTTCTCGACCTACGCAGGATGGTGGGTCATGAACGGGGTCACCACGGCCGCCGCACGGATCAGATCCGTCATCGATGTGCCTGTTCGCGCCGTGACGGAAATGCGGGGCGGGCGGCTGGACGAAGTGGACACCAATGTCGTCGCCATGGCCATGACCGGGATCGTCGCGCTTGACGCGCCGATGGGGGATGGCACCGCATCGATGATGGATGCGCTGATCAGCGCTGATCTGACCCCCGAAGAAACGGCGACGGCTGAATCCCTGCACGAAGTGCAGCGACGGCTGATCGAAACCGCCATGTCCAGTCTGAACGACGAAGAGGCCGAGATCATCCGGCGGCGCAAGCTGCAGCCGGTGCCCGAGTCGCTGGAGGATGTGGCGGATGCAATGGATATGTCGCGTGATCGTCTGCGCCAGGTAGAGCGGCGGGCCATGACGCGCCTGCGCCGCCTGTTGCTGGATGGCGGGTTTCACCGCGCGATGCTGAACTAAGGGCAGGGGGTCAGCGATGATCGGGTTTTTGAATTTCCAATCGACGGCGGGGCTGGACAAGGCCGCGGGTCAATCCAAAGGCGCGGCGTCGGATGGGGCCAACGCAGGCGGGTTCGCCGCCGTGCTGGCGCGGGTCGTCGCGGCCGAGGAAATGGCCGAGGGCACTGGCCCCACCGGCAAGCTGGGTCAATTGGCGACGCTGCTGGGCAAGTTCCGGGGTGAGGCGCAGGACGCGCTGGCCGAGGCGTTCCCCGATGGCATGATCGTGCCGGGTGAGGCGCTGAACGACTGGGCGCGCAACATGATGGCCAAGCTGGATGGCATGTTGCAGCAGGCGGGGATGACGCTGGCCGATGTGTCGTCGGTTCTGGGCAATCTGGATCTGACGGCGCTGGAGGGCGCAGGCCCGATGCTGTCGCAGGCGGCCCAAGGGTTGCTGACGGGCGTTGACGGCGCGGGCCTGTCCGATGGGGCGGCCACTGTGATGGGCACGGATTTGACCGAGGTCGAGATCCCCACCCTGCGCGAGGCGCTTGGCATGGTTGCGGGTGAAGGTCCGGCCAGTGACGCATCTGCCATGATCGAGGGCGGAGAGGGCGCGTTGAAATCCCAGATCGCGGCGATGTTGACGGATCCGTCGGTCAGCACAGAGCTGGCCAATCTGGACCCGGCGACGCCCTTGCCTGATGCGGTGAAGATTTTGCTGGCGCAGGCCTTGGCCGCGCCCGCCGACCGGATGTTGCCGCCCGAAGTGCAGGCCATCCTGTCCGCCCCGCAACCCACCGCCGCGCCTTTGATCGCGTCGGTCGCCGAAACCTCGGCCCCGCCGCAGCAACCGCCCGCGCCCTCGAATGGGTTGGCGCGCAATCTGGCGGGTCAGATCCGCGGCGTCAGCTTTAGCGAAGGCACCACGCGGATCGAATTGTCGCCGCAGGGTCTGGGCAAGATCGAGGTCGAGATTGCCGCCGACGAGGCAGGCAAGCTGCGCGTCGTTCTGCGGGCGGAAAACCCGGCGGTGCTGAACGCCATGCGGTCTGACCGGGAAATGCTGGCGGGGCTGTTGCGTGACGGCGGCAGCAGCGTCGACGAAAGCGCCATGTCGTTCGAAGAATTCGGACAGCAAAGACAAAGCTTTGGCCAAGACAATGGCGCGGCCGGACAGGTCGCATCGCGCCTGACGCTGGACGACGCGCCGCAAGACGACACCGAGGTCACGGATCAGACGCAGCCGGCGATCGACGCCGATGGCCGCCTGAACGTGCTGACATAAGGAGACCCGAGAATGGTCGATATTACTAACGCCACCACAGGGGTCACGTCATCGATTGACTCGATGTCCGCCGCGGCAACGCAGAAGCTGAACACCGATTACCAGTCGTTCCTGAAACTGCTGACCGCGCAGCTGACCAACCAAGACCCGCTGGAGCCGATGGACAGCACGACCTTTGTGTCGCAGTTGGCGCAATTGTCTCAGGTCGAACAATCGATCACGACGAACAGCCATCTGGAGGCGATCGCATCGCAGCTGTCCAGCGCGGGTCTGTCGACGGATCTGGGGTTGATCGGGCGTCAGGTCAGCGTGCCGGGGCAATTGTTCGATCTGGCGAACGGGCAGGGGACCTTTGATTACGTTCTGGGCACCACCGCGAACGAGGTGCGCGCGATCATCCGCGACAGCGCGGGCAATTCCGTGGCGCAGATTGAAAACCTCGATACCACCGGGGAATCGCTGCACAGCGTGAACTGGTCGGGGATGAGCACCGAAGGTCTGCCGCTGGACGACGGGATCTATACGGCGGAAATCATCGCCACGGACCCCGAGGGCAACGTGCTGCCCGCGACCGCCTATACCAAGGCGGTGGTGGAACGGCTGACGTTGCAGAATGGCCAATCGCTGCTGCACCTGAACAATGGTGGCACGGCGCTGGCGGATATTGTCGCGGCGGTCGAATAACGCCCGCGAGGGCCTAAGGGATCAGGCGCGCGGGACGTCGGTTTTGTAAAGCGACAGGAAGATGAAGTCTTCGACGCCAAAGAATTTCTGGCGCAGGTCTTCGGCCACGCGTTCGGCCAGCGCGACGCTGTCCACCTCTTTGCCGCGCAGAAGCTGCGTTTCGGCAAGGTGGTGCATGGTCATCACGACCTGATCGCGCACACGGGCGGCGTTTTCACCTTCGTAATAGAACTGCGCCCGGTCCAGATCGGTGACCGACACGCCAAAGTCAGCGACGAAATAGGTGGTCGCGGCGGCGCCCTGAACGGGGATCGTCAGGCGGCCCAGCTTGACCACGTGTTCATCGGTTTCGGCAATCAGCTTGAGCGCGTCGTCGTAAATCTTGGCCTCGGATTCCAGCGGCAACAGCGACGGGTGCGCGGTGCGGGCCGGTTCGGGGTTTTCCATCATCTCAGCGATGCGTTTTTCGTTTTCCAGCCGCGCGGCTTCATAAGCGGCCTCTTGGGCGGCGCGCTTTTCCATCATGGCGAGCTTTTCGTAATCGATCCGGTGCATGTCGGGTTTAGCCTGTGCCTGGATCAGCATCGGGGCGTCGTCCTGACCGGGGGTATAGGCGGCGCGGTACAGCATTTCGGGGGCGGACAGCGCGGAATGCTGTTCGCCGTGATCCCCTGCTTGGCTGCCGTGTTGCTTGGCCGCATGACCAGAGGCCGGAGCTGCAGTGACCGCGTGTTGATCCTGCTGTTCGGCAAGCGAATGCAGAACCGCCTCGGCCGCGCTGCGGGGGGCTGGGATCGCCTTGTGCGTGGACGCGCCATTGTCGCCCATCAGATGACCGGCACCGAAACCGCCCACGGCACATGCGATCGGAACCGCCGCCATAACAATCTGTAACTTCTTCATCTCGACACCCGAGGAATTGTGTTCTCAGGTGTCTTTATGGCCCTTGATCAAGGCGACAGTTTTTTCGGATCAGGGCAATTTCTAGGGTTAATAGGGCAAGACTATGTCCACCACGCCTTCGCCATATCCGCGAACCTGCTGGCGTGAAATGCTGCCTTCGCCGCCGTAGGTGATGCGCGCTTCGGCTATCTTTTCATAGGGAATAGTGTTGTTCATGTTGATGTCTTGCGGACGGATAATGCCCGCGACACGCAGTTCCCGCAGCTCTTGATTGACCTTAACTTCCTGCCGGCCTGCCACAACTAAGTTCCCATTCGGCAGCATCTGCACGACCAGCGCTGCCACTTTTAGAGAAATTGATTCATTGCGGTTGATGTTGCCCGACCCGCCCGCCTGCGTGGACGATTCTGTTTCCACCAGATTGGTGCCGAGATCGCTTTCGCTGACGCCCGGCAGGATCTTGTGCAGTTTCTTGCCATAGCCAAAGAACGTCGGCTTGGTGAAGCTGGACGAGCCAGAGCGTTCACGGTCGGACGCGTTCGACAGAGAGGCCTGATCGTCGATGTCGATCAGGATCGTCAGAATGTCGCCGACCTTGGTGGCGCGCTGGTCGGCAAAGAAACCGCCAGAGCCGCGCTGCCACAAGGAGGATTGTTCGCCGCGTTCCAGCGGGCGCGCGACCTCGGGCGGGGGCATGGGCACCTGCACGCGGGCGACCTCGGGCATGGTTTGCGGCGACATCTCGATGCCGGACATCTTTGGGTCCTGACCCAGAGGGTCGGCGCCGCAGGCGGCCACGGCCGTGATCGCGAGGGTCGAGATCGTCAGGCGCAACGCCTGAGGTAGGACCCGAGGGGTATTCAGTTTCAACGGATGATCTCCACGATGCCCTTTTCCACGGCCACGCCGGTCAGGGAGGTATTGCTGACGAGGTTTACGATGCGCACTTCTTCCCCCTTGTAGGCGTCGTCCAGCGCCTTACCGGGGGCCGACAGGGACAAAAGCCCGTCGTCATAGCGGATCGAAATGCGGTCGCCGCGCCCGATGATCACCGGCTTGGTGATCGACTGGGTCATGATGGGGCGGCCTTGGGTCAGCAGGCGTTTCACCTGCATGCCCACAAGGTCTTCGTTGTCGGTGACGGTAAAGGCCCCCACGCGGGCGAGGGGGAGTTTCACCAGCCCAAGGTCTTCGGCGCTGATCCGGTCGCCCGGCTGCATACGGCGCAGCGGCACCGGCACATTCAGCGTTGCGATGGCCAGCCCTTCCAGACGGATCACCCGGCTGTCTTCCAGCACGGCGTTCGCCAGATAGCGGCCGGTGTCCTTGTTCATCCAGAAGGCCGACAGCATCACCGCCTGTTCGGGCGCGCCGTCGGGGGTGGTGATGTGAAAGCCCGCGTTGTCGGGAAGTTCGGCGCCAAAGCGGTCGCGGGCGCGTTCTTCGATCAGGGTTGTGACGTCTTCGGCCAGAAGCGCGCCCGGAAGGACAAAACAGAAGAGCGCGATCACTGTATAATAGAGAAAGCTTTTCATCGGTTACCCCCGGGGTTAGCGGATCTGGTTGGCCGTCGTCATCATCTGGTCAGCGGTCTCGATCGACTTGGAGTTCATCTCGTACGCCCGTTGGGCCGAGATCAGGTCGGTGATCTGCTGGATGATGTTGACGTTGGAATTTTCGACATAGCCCTGCCGCAGGATGCCCACGGCGGCGTCACCGGGGTTGCCCTGCGTCGGATCGCCAGAGGCCACGGTGGCGGCCAGCAGGTTGTTCCCCAAGGGGCGCATCCCGGCGTCGTTGATAAAGGTCGCCAGCGTCAGCTGTCCGATCTGGGTGGGCAGGGTGTCATTGCCGACATAGGCCGACACGATCCCGGTTTCCCCGATCTCGATCTGGGTGGTCCCTTCGGGCACCACGATGCCGGGGTTGATTTCATAGCCCTGCTGGGTGACCAGCTGACCTTCGGCATTCAGGCGGAAGTTGCCGTCGCGGGTGTAGGCCGCGTTGCCGTCGGGCATGTTCACGATGAAGTAGCCGCGGCCTTCGATGGCCAGATCGGTCTGGTTCTCGGTCTGGGACAAGCCGCCCTGCGTGTTCAGCCGCACGGTACCCGCGGTGCGCACGCCAAAGCCGACGTCGATGCCGACGGGCAGGTACGTGCCCTGATCCGAGGTCTGCGCCCCTTCGCGCTGAAGGTTTTCGTAGACGAGATCCTGAAACGACGCGCGGGCGGATTTGAACCCGGTCGTGGATGCGTTTGCGATGTTGTTGGAAATGACGTCGACGTTTGTCTGCTGCGCCATCATGCCGGTTGCGGCGATACCAAGTGCCTTCATTCTGCTACCTCATTCTCATACTGACGCACGGCCAAGTCGCTGCAGCATGTTTTTGCGCAGGTCGTCTTCGGTGGTCATGAGTTTCGTGGCCCTGTCATAGGCCTTTTGAATCATCATCAGCCGCGTCACTTCGGAGATCGGAGAGACGTTGCTGGATTCGATTTGCCCCTGTGCCAGTTCGCTGGTCTGTGTGGGGGTGGCGAGGCTGGCGCGCCCGTCGGGCGGAACCAGCATCGAATTTCCAAGCCGCAGGTAGGACTGGATGTCGGGCACGTCGAAGACCCCGATCTTGGCCAGTACGCCTGTTTCTTCGGAGGAAATGGTGCCGTCGGGGGAAATCAGGATCTGGCCCGACCCCGGCGGAATGGTGATGTCGCTGCCGCCTTCGGACAGAACCCGCGCGCCGGACAGCGTCACAAGGTATCCGTTGCGGTCCAGCGCCAGTTGCCCGTCGCGGCCATAGGCGACCTGACCTTCGGGCGTGCGGTAGGACAGGAAGGCGTCGCCTTTGACGGCCACGTCCAGCGGGTTGTCGGTGCGGGTCAGCGCGCCCTGCGTCTTATCAAGGTAGGACCCCTGATCGACGACAAAGTTGGTGCCTTTGCCGACCTCTTGGCCCTCGTCGGGATGAAGGTAGCTGGAAAAGATGATCCGCTCGGCCTTGAATCCGGCCGTATTCGCGTTGGCGATGTTATTCGCCGTGACGTCAAGGTCGCGCTGCATAGCACGCGCCAGCGACAATGCCACATACGTGGTGTTGTCCATTTGAGAGATCCTCTGCCCGGTCTCAACCTGATTTTACCCGCCTATCCATTAGTTTTTCTTGCGGTGGCGGCATTTTTCTTGGAATGATAGAAGCACCTCCAAGAACTAAAGTCAATTGTTGCGCAACTATCTTTGCATATCCATTTGCCTATTTGGCACATTCCTTGCCAGCCCCGCGCTGACGCAGGGCGATACGCATGTGCAATCACAGCCGGACCGACGCGCCGAGACCTCTGACCCGTGGGCGGTGCCCGCGCAGATGCTGTATCAGACGCCGGGGACCGACCGGCCGTTCATCGAGGAAAAGCGGACCATCATCGACGCCATGTCCCGCGCGATGGACAAGCCCGCCGCGCAATGGGGCATGAGCAACGAGATGGCCGATACGATGCTGGCCTTGGCGCGGCTGCATTATCGGCATGGTCAGGGGCCTGAGGGGTTGTCGGTTCTGGAAGGTCTGGACCGCGCCAACCTAAGCGGCACGCAAAAGTTCCGCCGCGCGGTGCTGGAGCTGGCCTTGGGGCTGGTCGATCCACGTGACCGTGGGCTGACCGAAGCGGCGCAGGAATTACTGACGCCCGCCTATGCGGAATGGCCCGATCAGCCAATGTTCAAGACGTTGCAGTTGATCCGGGACTATCGGTTCGATGACGCGGCCGAGGGGCTGGGCGTTGTGCGGGACCGGATGAACCGACTGCCCGCCCGCTACCGTGCGATGATCCTGCCCGGTGTGCTGGAAGCCGCGATTGCCACCGAGGACTGGCGCGTTGCGCGGGACGTGGCGCT
The DNA here is from genome assembly GCF_045763785.1 of Pseudooceanicola aestuariicola. Taxonomy (NCBI): domain Bacteria; kingdom Pseudomonadati; phylum Pseudomonadota; class Alphaproteobacteria; order Rhodobacterales; family Paracoccaceae; genus Pseudooceanicola; species Pseudooceanicola aestuariicola. Next base: position 68,757 of record NZ_JBJGSF010000007.1, read on the forward strand.
GGAATTCCGCCGCCATGCCGAACTGAGCGACAGCGGCGCGTTCCATTATCTTCTGGGCCGCGCGGCCGAGGCCGGGGGCGATCTGGTCGCGGCCTTTGACAGCTACACGCGGGCCGGAGAGGAACATTCCCTTTACGGCCACCGAGCGCGCACGGCGGTGGTGTCGATGGGCCTGCACCACGACATCATGAAAATCGCCGAGGCGCGCGAACTGCTGGATCGGGAAAGCCACCTGTGGCGCGGCGATGAATATGCGCTGGCCGTGCTGAACGATCTGGCGGCGCTGGATCGGGCGGACGGGGATAAGGTCGCGGCGGTCTATACCTATGCCTCGATCCTTGATCGCTATCCGGGGCATCTGGATGCGGGGCTGACCCGGCAGAAGGCCCGCGCGCTGATCAACGAGATTTACGCCGACGGCGCGACCGGAGAGATGCCTTTGTCGGATTTCCTGATGGCGCACCGCAAGATCGCGCCGGATTATCGGTTCGAAGCCGGGTTCGACATGCAGGGCGAAAAGTTCGCGGATCGGTTCTTGGCCGTTGGCTCTACGCTTGTTGCGGCGCAGGAATATGGCGCGGTGCATGATCATCTGGCCGTGGCGCGGGATCTGGGGCTGGCCGAGGTCGATGATCAGCGGCTGGACGAGCTGCGGTTGAAACAGGCCAGATCGCTGGAACTGGGCGGTCAGTACGAAGACGCGCTGGCCGTGTTGCGCGAACCCCTGCGCGCCGGCATTGCCGAGTTGGAGGACCAGCGGACCGCACTGCTGGCCAAGCTATACGCCAGCACAGGCCAGTCCGGTGCGGTGTTGCAGACGGCGATTGCCAAGCCCGATATCGATTTCCTGCGGTTGAAGGCGCAGGCCTATTTCGGCCGCGAAGACTGGGCCGAGGCCAAGGATATTTATGCCGACATGTGGGATCAGGTCGGACAGGAGCTGCCATTCGAAGATGCGATCGGGTTGTTGTTGTCGGCCTATCGGTCCGAGGATTTCGACATGGCGATGCGCCTAAGTCAGGATTTCCCGGAACTGACCGGGATCCCGCAATGGCGCACCATTGCCGAAGGGCTGATGGATCCGGCGGCGCAGCTTTGGCCGCTGCGCGAAGACACCGCGCGGAAGCGGATGCAAAGCGCGACCCAAGCCTTGGACACCGTCGACATGGTCGTGCCCGACACGAATTAAGCAGTCCAGAAGGACAGCGAAGAATAACGAAGATCTGGGCAAACTTAGCGCCGGATCCAAAATTCCCAATTCTTTAACCTAAATGAAAAGTGCCCTGCCTACTTCATGGGTCGAGTAAAACCAAACCCATATAAAAAACTCGGGGGCAGTATAAATGAGTATCTCACAGGCAATGATGTCTGGGGTCAGCGGACTTATGGCCAATTCGAAGGCTGTTGCGCGGATCTCTTACAATATCGCGAACTCTGACACCTATGGTTTCCGCCGCAGCTTTGCGCAGATGCTGACCAGTGGCGCGACGAACCCGACGGGGACTGTGTCTGCCTCGGGTGTGAAGGCGCAGATCATTCACGAAAACAACCAAGACGGCACGCCACTGTCGACGGGCGCTGCGACGAACCTAGCCATCAGCGGCAACGGTTTCTTTGCCGTGACGCGCAACGTCAACGACGGCACGGGCGAGCCCGAGCATTACCTGACCCGCGCGGGCGACTTTCAGCCCGACAGCGAAGGGTATCTGACGAACGCCGCGGGCATGTACCTTGGCGGTTTCCCTTATGATGAAACCGGGTCGCTTGGCGTTGTGGACCGCAACCAGTTCTCTGGTCTGGAAACCGTCCGCATTGCCGAGATGTCGATCGCCGGTAACCCCACCTCGGAAATGACACTGACGGGCAACCTGCCCAGCCAGGAAACCGGGCTGACCATTCCGGGCGATCCGTTCATTTCGTCCATCGAATACTTCACGCCACTTGGCGCGGCTGAACGTCTGCAGTTCGCTTGGCAGCCGTCCTCGACCCCGAACCAGTGGGATCTGACGGTGTCGGATTCCAACGGCACGACCTATGGATCGCTGACGGCGGACTTTAACGACTCTGGCGCGCTGGCGGGCACGCCGTCGGCCTTCTCGGGCGTCAGCAGCATGGCGACCGCCCCGGCGGCCTTCAGCTTTGACACGACGACCGGTGTCGCGACCGTGACGATCAACAACGGCTCCACGCCGCAGACGATCAACGTCGATATGGGCGCGCCGAATACCTTTGGCGGTTTGTCCCAGTTCTCGGGTGAATATGTTCCGCTGGTCGGCAACGCAGACGGCACCCAATCCGGGTCGCTGGCCCGCGCCGAGATCAGCAGTGACGGTATCGTCTATGGCATCTTCGACAACGGGATGCGCCGGGCGCTGTACCAGATCCCGCTGGCCACGGTTCCCAATGCCAACGGTCTGACCACCGCCGATAACGCCACCTTTTTGGTCAGCGAAGCGTCGGGGTCTTTCACGCTGGCACAGGCCGGTGCAGGCACCGCAGGTGAGATCACGGGCGGGGCGGTTGAATCCTCGAACGTGGATATCGCCGAGGAACTGACCGAACTGATCCAGAAACAGCGCGCCTTCTCGTCCAACGCCAAGATCATCACCACGGCGGACGAGATGCTGGACGAAACGGTTCGTCTGAAGCGTTAAACCTAAGGGCGCCGCGCGGGTAGAAACCTAGCGCGGCGGGCCACTTCCAGAAGGAATAAGGTCCATGAGCATCATATCTGCAATCCTGACCAGCCGGACCGGCCTGCTTGCGAATTCGCAGCGGGCCTCTTTGGTGTCCAGCAACATCGCACATGCGCAGGACGAGAACTATTCGCACCGAAGCCTGAGCGTCACCGAAAGCGTCGGCGGCGGGGTCAAGGTTCTGGGCATCCAGAGGGCGATGGATAACACGATGGATGCTCTCTACCGGACCGAGATTGCCTATGCGGGCAAGCAGGATGCCATGGCATCTTCGCTGGCGGTCTACACCGCGCAGCTTGGCACGCTGGACACGGAAACCAGCATCCCGAACCTGCTGTCGGCATTCCAGAACAACCTTGGCCTGATGTCCAACGATCCCGGCGATGCGAGCCTTCAGCAAGAGGTGTTCCTGTCGGCGAAATCGCTGGCTTCGGGTCTGAACAGTGCGAATTCGGCGCTGATCACGCTGCAAAGCACCGCCGTCAAAGGCATCGAGGCCGAGATCGAAAAGGCCAACGCGTCGATGAACGAACTGGCGCGGATCAACGCGGATATCGGACGCGCCACGGCGGGCACTGAAACCTATGCCGCGCTGGAAGATCGCCGTTCGGCCGAGCTGGATACGCTGGCGTCGATCATGGAGATCACGGTCAGCTATGACGCGGAAGGCCGCGCCTCGGTCCATTCGGCGGGCGGGCAGACGCTGGTCGTCGCGGGCCATGTGAACGAACTGAGCTTTGATCGCGGAACCGGCACGCTCTATTCCGGGGACGAAGACGTGACGCCGGGCGAAACCGGACGGCGCGGCGCGAACCAAGGGGCGCTGGCGGGTCACATCATTCTATTGAACGACATCGTTCCGCAGCAGCAGCTGGAACTGGACGAAGTCGCCCGCGCCCTGATCGAAGGGTTCGAAGATGCGGACACCAGCCTTGGTGTCGGCCAGCCGGGTCTGTTCACCGATGCAGGCGCCGCGATTGCGGCAAGCCCGACGGCCGGTCTGGCGGGACGGATTTCCGTGAACGATGCGGTCAACCCGCACAAGGGCGGGGATTTGACCCTGATCCGCGATGGTCTGGGCGCGCTGACGCCCGGGGCGCAATCGGACAACACGCAGATCCTGGCCTATCTGAATTTCTTCGACAGCACCTTGTCGTTCGATCCTGCCGCGGGGCAGGGGGCCAGCACCACGCTGATGCAATTCACCACCGGCATTTTCTCGCAGCAGCAGGCGCGGCGGGTGGATGCGGAAAAATCCCTGACGGCGCTGGTCGCCAGCAGCGAAACCTATCGCGAGGCGCGGTTGAATTCGCGGGGGGTGAACATCGACACGGAATTGCAGAACCTGACGCTGATCGAACAATCCTACAACGCAAACTCTCAGGCGCTGCGGGTCGCATCGGAAATGATCGACACCCTGCTGAACCTGGTGTGAGGAGTTAAGCCATGGTCTCTTACGTTCAGAATGTTTCGTCTTTGCAATCTTTGCTGTCCCGGCAGCGCACGACGAACAACATGTCTTCCATGATCATGAAGGCGGAAACCGAGGTGGCGACGGGCCGCCATCAGGATCCCTTTGCTGCGCTTGGCGCCCGGTCGATGGAAGCGATGAGCGCGCGGGCCGTCTATGAACGCACGCAGGGCCGGGTGGAATCCAACACCTTCCTGCAGAACCGTCTGGACCTGATGGCCACCGCGCTTGGCAACATGCGCGAAGCGGCCCAAGAGGTTCTGACCGCCACGATCACCAATACCGACGCGTCATCGTCGCGGCCGCAGTACCTGAAGGACATGGCCAAGGACGCCTACGACACGATCGTGTCTTTCCTGAATTCGTCCTACAACGGCAAGTCGCTGTTCGGCGGCGTCGACAGTGACCGCGCGCCGATGAATTCCTGGGGCAATGCGGATGGCACCACGGGGCTTAGCCCATCGGATGTGATGGCGTCGATTGTGGGTGGTGGGATCACCAACGCGGCCGATGCGGCGACCAAACTGGCCGAGGTTGACGCCGTTTTCAACGGCACGCCCACCGATCCGAACCACGCCTATGACGAGACGTTTTTCAACGGCACACCGCTGACCGACGGGTTGGGCAATCCCAATCCGCGGATGATGGCGCAGATCGATGAATCCCTGGACATCAACTATGGTGTGCAGGGCAACGATCAGGGGTTCCGCGATCTGATGCGCGGGCTGGCGATGCTGGCGTCGGGCGATCCGGCCAAGATCGGCGACGACGATGCCTATGAAGCTTGGGTGCAGGCGGCGGCAGGTGCGCTTGGGTCTGGCGTGAACTCGGTTCTCAACGCGGAGACGCGGACCGGCACGATGCAAAAGCTGGTCGAGGATGCCAACGACCGGATGTCCGGCAAGATCGAAGTGCTGTCGCTGCACATCTCGGAACTTGAGGCGGTTGACCCGTACGAGGCCGCGACGCGCCTGACCTCGATGCAGACACAGTTGCAGGCGTCTTATGCCGTGACCTCGCGGTTGATGCAGCTGTCGTATCTGAACTTCATGCGGTGATTTGGCGGTTAAGCGCGTCTAAGCGCTAGCTTTGACCAAATGTCCCGCCCGGCGGCAACGCCGGGCAGCGCCCGACCCGCCCCCATGGGCGGGCGCTTTCGCGCCCACCCTCGGGCCGGACGCTGCCCTTAACGTCGACCACGCGCTTTGGTACACATAAACTGTGACCAGACCCCATAATTGAAAACGCCCGGCATTCAGGCCGGGCGTTTTTCATTTGTGAAGGTGGCGAACGGGATCACATCCCGCCGACACGTCCCATTTCATCCGCGGCGGCCGAGAATTTGTAGCCGCGCCCATGCACCGTTTCGATGTAGTTGTGGCCGGATTCAGCGGCCTGATCGATTTTCTTACGGATCTTGCAGATGTAGACGTCGATCACCTTGTCGAACGGCTGATCCTCGGACATGCCGTAGACCGCGTCGTAGATCGACCCCTTGGACACGACGCGCCCGGCGTTCAGCACAAGCTGCTGGAAAATCGCGTGTTCCCGGCGGGACAGTTTGACCGTCGCGCCCGACACTTCGGGGTCGCGGCCGTCGAAATAGGCGATGACTTCACCCACTTCGATGCTTTCGGCGCTGTGGCCGTGGCTGCGGCGCAGGATCGAATTGATCCGGGCCTTCAGTTCGATGGATTTGACCGGGATGACCAGATCGTCGTCGGCGCCAGCGTCCAGCGCGGCGGCGGTGTCACGAGAGTTGCGGAAGTCGCGCATCACCATGATCGGGTTGGAACATCCTGCGGTGCGCAGGGCGGTGATCTGTTCCATCAGTTCGGGATTTTCCGCGATCAGGAAGGGCCGGTCTTCGTGGCCACCGCGGTTTAAAAGACCCAGCTCACCGCGAAAGAAGGTGGCTTGGATCGGGACTGGCTTCATCTTTGCAGATCGAAGTTCAGCCATGAGTCCATTCAGACGATCCGCGCGCGGCTCGTAAAGATAAATATGCATACTGCTCCCCGATCCTTGTTTTTAGATCGGCCTCTTTTTGTGTTTTTCATACACTGTACGTACACGCCGCCGTGAGCGTCAAGCAAATCTATGCACAACCATGGAGAGAGAAATTCTATTCTTGTCTTTTTGCCACAATTGCTGCAATAATCCTTGCAAACAAAGAAAAGAAAACAGGTCATGCGGGTTATCAGAGCAGTTCTCGCCTTAATTGTTGCCGTATCTCCGGCAATTAACGCTGCACATGCGGATGTGCGCATTAAGGACATCGCATCCTTTGAAGGGGTGCGGGAAAACCAACTGGTGGGCTATGGCCTTGTGGTTGGTCTGAACGGAACGGGCGACACGTTGCGCAACAGCCCGTTTACCGAAAAGTCGATCGAAGGGATGCTGGAACGCCTTGGCGTCGGCAACCTGTCCGAAGACAACATGCGCACCCAGAATACAGCCGCCGTCATGGTGACATCCATGCTGCCGCCCTTTGCGCGGCGGGGGTCGACCATTGATGTGGTGGTGTCGTCGCTTGGCGATGCGTCGTCCCTGCGGGGCGGTACCCTGATCGTGACCCCACTGTCCGGCGCGGATGGCGAGGTTTACGCCGTGGCGCAGGGCCCGATTGCCGTGGCAGGCTATGCCGCGCAGGGGGCCAATGCGTCCATCGTCGAAGGCGTGCCCACGGTCGCGCGGATCGAAAACGGCGCGACGGTCGAAAACGAGATTGACTTTGACCTGAAGTCCCTGCGGTCGTTCCGCATTGCGCTGCGGTCGCCCGACATGACCACCGCGCATCGCGTGGCGGACAAGATCAACGCGGCGCTTGGGCCGGGGACGGCGCAGGTGCTGGATTCCACCACGATCGAGGTCGTGGGCCACGACAAAGGCGACACGCCGGAAATGATGGCAGCGGTGGAAAACCTGATGGTCCAGCCGGACAGCGTGGCCAAGGTGGTGATCGACGCGCGGTCGGGCACCATCGTGATCGGATCGAATGTGCGGGTCGACAAGGTCGCGGTTAGCCAAGGCGGGCTGACGGTGGTCGTGCGCGAAGACATCGAGGTCAGCCAGCCTGAACCCATCAGCATCGGCGGCACCACGGTGGTCGTGCCCCAGACCGAAGTGCAGGTACAGGAAGCCGAGGTGAACTTTACCATCCTCGAAGGCGACGTATCACTGCAGCGGCTGGTCGACGGGCTGAACGCCATCGGCGTCACCGCAAGCCAGACGATTTCAATTCTTCAGGCCATCAAGGCCGCGGGCGCGCTGCACGCGGATCTAGAGATCATCTAAGGGGGACGCAGCGATGGACATTCCCGGCACGACACTGACCGCGCTAGCACAGGGGCAGGCGCAACTGACACGCCAGTCGCCCACGGCGACCGACCCGATGAAAACCGCGGCCAAGGAATTCGAAGCAGTGTTTCTAAGCCAGGTGATGGACGAAATGCTGAAGACCGTGAACATGGGATCGCTTGGCGGCGGCTTTGCCGAAGACACTTGGCGTTCCTTCCTTGCGCAGGCCTACGCGGAAGAGCTGGCCGAACAAGGCACAACCGGGATTGCACAAAGCGTGCAGAAAAGTATTGGCGCCTATCGCGCCGCGATGGCATCAAATGGGGGACTGTCATGACCTCGATGGCGCAGGCCCTTTCCGTGGTTGATCGCCTGTCGCGTGTATTGCGTGACGAAATCGCCGCAATCACAGGTGGTAGGCTGGCTGAAGTCACTGCCCTTTACCCAGAAAAAGCCGCGCTGCTGGCCGAGGTCGAAGACGCCTTTGCCGTGCCGCGCCCGCTGTTGGAAGACCATCCAGAGGCCGCGAAACTGCGCACGAAACTGGCCGATCTTCGCGAGCTGATCGCGCAGGATCACGCATTACTTGAGAAAATGACCGAAGCGACCAGCACCATCATCGATGAGCTGGACCGCATTCGCGACCGTCATTCCCTGTCCGGAACCTATGGTCCGGACGGTGAAAAAAAGAGCAGGCCGTCAACCTCTTCGCAACATTTCGACCAATCGCTTTAGAATTTTCTTATTTCTGCCCCAATTCGCCTGTTAGTTGCATCTCACGGGCAGGCCCGTTCTCGGAAGAAATCCGAAGACGAAGAATAAAAAAATTCGGAGCAGAACATGTCCTCCATCCTGACCAACCACAGCGCAATGACGGCGCTGTCCACCCTTCGCAACATCAACACCAGCCTGTCGGACACCCAGGGCAAGATCTCGACCGGTCTTGCAATCGCCTCGGGTAAAGACAACGCAGCATACTTCTCGATCTCCAAGACCATGGCCGGCGACAGCGGCATGTTCAAAGCGATCGACGAAAACCTGACGCTGCAGCAGAACGCCGTGTCCACCGCGCGCCTTGGCGCCGAGACGCTGGTCGATCTGGCGAATGACTTTGCTGAACGTGTTGCCTTTGCGCAGGGCGGTACCGAAGAAGTCCGCGCCGACGTACAGGCCGAACTGGACGAACTGGTGGCACGTATGTCCACCACGATCGCACAGTCGACCTTCAACGGCACCGACTACGTGAACTCGACCGCGAACGTCACCGTTGTGACGGGTATTTCGCGCTCCGCTTCGGGTTCGATTTCGACCACGACCATGACCTTCGCCCAGCAGGATCTGGGTGCGATCCAGACTGCACTGGACGCGATCGACCTGACCGCCGCGGATTCCGCCGGTGCGCAGCAGACCGCGCTTCAGACCGCCGAAGCACAGCTGTCCGCCGCCATCGCGTCGGCCACGTCGCTTGGTATTGCGGAACGGTCCATCGAGACCCAGAAGGAATTCCTTGGCGAACTGTCCGACCGTCTGGACAGCGGCATCGGGTCGATGATCGACGCCAACATGGAAGAAGAAGCAGCCCGCCTTCAGGCC
>NZ_JBJGSF010000008.1:0-74789 GCF_045763785.1 Pseudooceanicola aestuariicola
GGAAACCATCGTCCCGATGGACCCGAGACCGGTCATGCACTAACAATCAAACCGGACCACTCAGGTGGGGCTGATCAGCCCACGCTCCGTCCATCGTGCGACATCAGATGTGTGCCTTAAGATAGTCCAGGATCGCGCGGATCCGAGGCAGCGATTGCCGACCGGGTTGAACGAGGGCTGTGATTGGCTGCCTTCCGGCTTCATGGAAGGCGGTCAGTAGCGGAACAAGATCGCCCGACGCCAAAGCCTCTGCCCCCAGAAAATCCCCAAGGCGAACAATGCCCGCTCCGGACACGGCCGCGCGCAACAGCGTTTCGGCACTATCGGATGTCAGCTGTCCACGTACCTTGACCGAAACAGGTTTGCCATTCTCTCGAAAGGGCCAGACAGCTTGATGAAGAAAACCGCCCAGCAAAAGACATTCATGCCGAACAAGGTCTTTCGGCGTTTTTGGTTCTCCATGCGCGGCCAGATAGGCAGGGCTTGCCGCGATAACACGCGAGACTGAGCCCATGGGGATCGCGACAAGCGTGCTGTCGGCCAAATCGCCCACGCGGATCGTTATGTCCGCCCGATCGGCGATGGGATCAATGCGGTGATCCGACACCGAAATGTCGAGCGAGATATCAGGGTATGACGTTGTGAACTTGGCCAGTAGCGGTGCCAGCTTGTGGTTCGCGAAGGCCGTGCCGCAATTCAGGCGCACATGTCCGCGTGGCGTCGTCGCGACGGCTGATAACTCTGCGCCCGCGACTTCGATGGCTTCCAGTATCGACTTTGCCCGAGGCAGGAATGCCTCGCCTTCGGACGTCAGCGACAATTGCCGCGTTGACCGAAAGAGAAGCTTGGTGCCGAGGGTCGTTTCCAATCGCGAAACCATCCGGGAGACACCAGAGGACGTATAGCCCGTTTCGGCAGCCACCGCAGCGAATGAGCCGCGCTCGACCACGCGCACGAACGCCGCGATTTCGGGGGCAAGGTCAAACATTTATTATAGACTCACAGGCAAGGGAGAAGGCCAAAAATTGGTCTATTTCTGCGATCAGATCAAGAATACAATCGCTTGGTCAGCTTTGACCTTGTCACGGAAAACTCTCATGCCGCTCAACAAACTCCATGTGCCCTGCGATCTTCCTGTGGAGACATGTATCCAGGTCAACACCTTGCTACATGCCGCTCTCGTGCAGCACTTTGCCGTCAATCCTGAGGATGATTTCTGCATCGTCATGCGATATGCGCGCGAAGACATGATGCTGCATCCGACCTTTCTGGGGCCGCGCGATCCTGAGGCCAGCATTATCATTGACATCACTTTGATGGCCGGGCGAACTGACGCGCGGAAAGAGGCGTTCTATTCCGAATTGCGATACAAGTTGCAAAAGATCGGCTTTCCGCCTGACAATGCGATCGTCTTCCTTACCGAAAACAACCCGATTGATTGGTCCTTCAGCCGAGGCGGATCGGTGAAAAAGGTGCTGGCCCTTTAACCAATCTACTGCAACGGCGATGCTAGACGGTCAGAACCAGCGGGCAATGGTCTGAAACCTCGGGTTCGTACACGACGTCAAAGGATTTGACCGCGCTTTCGTCATTCACCAGCATGTAGTCGGCGTATTTGACGGGTTTGGTGTAGTGCGAATTGCGAGTGCTGGTAAAGCCACGCCCGGTGACCAATTCTGTGAACCCGACCTCTTTCAGGATCTGCAACGTCTCGCTGCGCGGTTCCACGTTGAAATCTCCGCAGAGCACGGACAGATCATCCGGCAGTGCCACTTGCTGAGACATATTCAGGAAACGGCGGGCCTGGGCGGTCCGGTCAGGCGTGTCCATCTTGCCGCGCAGATCGCGTAGACCGTGCATGTGCGTTATGCTCACGGGGCGAGAAAGCTCCGCGTTAAATACACGGACGGCGTGGGCGCTGCGCGATCTTGGATGCTCGCCAAAGCCATCGTGCGAGTAGCTTTTGTGGACGAACCCTTGCACCTGGCCAATGATCGGGATCCTTTTGTGTACGAAAGTCGCCAAGCCCCATTGCGACGGAATGGTGGTGTCCCCATCCCACAGAACGCCTTGGGCCGCAGGGCAGAAGATCGCCACGTGATCGGGCAGACGCCGCATGACGTCGCGAAAGAAATTCGCGCGCTGCGGCAGGATGTGGTCGCCATCCCGATATGTTAGCCAATCCTTATCGGTCTCGGGGCTGTGCACCACCTCTTGAAGGCACAATACATCCGGCGCTTCCTTGGCGAGATAGGGCAGGATCTCTTCATGCAGTTTTCCACCCCAGCCGTTCAGGCACATTATCTTCAAGACACTCTCCTCATGCAGGGCGATCCCCCGCTTCAACCCAAAGGACCCAGCAGAGTCCAAGCATGACGCAGCCTATTCCTGATACCTGCAAGAGAGTGATCTGTTCGTCAAGAAAGGCGAACCCGCCAATGACGCCGAACACAGGCGTTGTCGTCAGAAACAGGCCGGCCATCCCCGCTGGAATCCCCTTGAGCCCCACGATGTAGAGCCAGAACGCCAACGCATACTGGACGACGCCAGAGATGATCGCCAGGGACAGCATTGGCGTTGAGGTATCGACTGGAATCCTTTCCCACCCAACCGCAATCAACACAGCCAGTATCAACAGAACGAGGCACAGACCCGCAGTTTGTTGCAGGGCGGTGAGAAGCAGGGCGGGCATTGTCTGTGCGAGGCGACTCGAGGCGATGACATAAAGGGCCGCAAAGAGCGTTCCCAAGAGAATGAGACCATCCCCCAGAATGCTGCCCGCGCCATCTGTCGCGGCATTCGCAGCATCGGTTGGACCGGCAAACGAAACGACGGCAACGCCGACGACAGAAAGAAGAATGCCCAGCCAGCTAACCCCGCGCATAGTCGCACGAAACAACAGCCACGCGAGCAGTAGAATGAATACCGGCTCGAGCGATGCGATGACGGTCGCGTTACTTGCGGTCGTCATGGCGAGGCCGGGAACCCCGACCGCGTAGGCCAGCCCTGGTTCCAGAAATCCGGTTGATCCGGTGTGCGCGGCCATGCCGAACGGGGGCAACCGCACGCGGGCCACGCATGCCGCCAGCCAGAGCACTGTCACACTGGCAGTAAGTTGGATGCTCAACAGGGTAAACGGACCAAATGCCTCAAGCGCCCCCTTGGTCATCACCGTCGCGCCACCCCAGCAAGCAGCGGACCCCAGCATTGCGGTAATCGCTATGGGCCGCGTGACGGCCGGGTGCACCGCGACGAAGGTCATCCGCGCGCGACCGTCTGCAGATAGGTCATCTCGACAGGGCAGGACGCCTGTTCGCAGATGCCTTCGTCGCAATTGCGGCAGATATGATCGCGAGCGGCCCTGGATGTGGTCAGCTTTGACAAAAGGCGTTCCAGGATCCGTTCTAGGTTGTCTTTGTCCTCTTGCGACAGATCGGCCAAAAGATCGTCAAGGAAGCCGGACTGGTGCGACCTCAGGTTTTGGTACGCGGCCCGTCCCTCATATGTCAGGAAAATCGGAACGTGCCGTCCCTGCTTTTGCGTGGACCTCTGCACCAGACCGTCGCTTGCGAGGCGGTCGACCAGCCGCACCGTTGCCGAGTGGCTAAGTCCAGTGACAGACGCAAGATCGGAGATGCTTTGCCCGTCATGCTGGCCGAGGGTCAATACCGTCGCGACAGCCGACGCACTCAGCTCCGATGCGGCAGTCATGGCCAGCATGTGCTGATCTGCGACAGCGGTCGCAAGCGCGTGAATAAGATTGCCAACCCTGTCCATCTTTACTTCAATATATTTATGCAGAATGCATATATACATAAATTCGCTTGGCGCAAGCGAAACGATGGGTGACGTGCATGGGGCGGCAGCAACGAGGGGCCTACCGGAACACGGCGACGTCTCGCCAGGGCTGATTCCTCGCATAGGCCGCCAATCCGCAAAGGGACAAAATGCCGATTGCCGCGAGAACAAAGAAACCACCCGTGTGGCCATCTGCAGTCAGGACACCCAGATAGGCACCAATGCCGGCACCGACGCCAGCACTGGCTTTGAATGCCCCGAAATAGACCGTAGCCGAACGCCCTTCGGCGTGACGTGCGGTGAAGATTTGCCCCGCCAGCATGACGCAGGATTCCCCGACAGAGAAAAGTGCTACGATCAAGAGCAATCCCCAGAGTCCCCCGACCGATGCGGCCCCGGCGATAGAGGCAAATGACACGATCAGGCCAAATATGAGCACCAGCAGCGTCTGACCGCGCGCAACAAGCGGGCCAAGGCAGGCGAGCGCTGCGACGCCCGCCAACCCGTTGACCACGAGGATCGCGTTGGCCCATGCAGGCGCATTGCCGAACCGTGAGGCGAGGAGCGGGAAGGCCGCAAAAAGCTGTGCGAAAACGGCCCAGAACGGAATGAGCGCCAAACACAAAAGCAAAAACTGGCAGTCCTGAAGCATGGGTGCCACAGAGCCGCTGATATGCCGATGCTGCTGGCCGCGAAGCAAGGGGCTTTGAACGCGAAGGCATCCCAGGCCGAGCACGATCAGCACAGCTCCAGCCGCGAGGAAGGCGGCGTCCGGGCTGACGAGGGTAAGCGCCACGCCGGACAGGGGGCCAAGCACGCAGCCCAGATTGAGCGCCTGGTCATTCAGAACGAGCAGCCGGTTGCGGAAATGCATGTCCTGTCGTCCGATGACCCCATAGAGACCGACCTCGTATGTCCCTTGACCCAGACCCAAAAGCGCGGCGGCCAGCAGGGCTTCGGCTGGCTGTGAGGCGAACGTCAACGCGGCAAAGGCCAGCCCGCGACAGGTCAGACCGGCAGACACGCCGCGCCATGGTTCAAGCCGGTCGACAGCCGGAGCCAGCAAGATCGGGCCAATCCGTGAGACACAAAAATAGATGGCGAGCGCCGTTCCCGCGACCGAAACCCCGCTGTCGATCCGCTGGATGATGAGAAGCGCGAGCATCGGCATTGCGGCGAAGTGAGCGGCATTCATTGCCGCCTGAAGAACGGCAATTCCCTTCAAGGCGCGTGGCAGGGCATGGGTGGCATGTGGCATCACAGTCTCCTTGGGCTTGTCAGAACCTTAGAGATTTGCCAACATGTCGCATATGGAAACCTCATCACCTATATGTACACCAAATGGATACACAGAGGCGCCCGCCTTAGTTCGCCATGTGCTGCGATCGGATGCCATGCGGGTCGTTCTTGCCGTGAGCGAGCTTGGATCGGTCCGCGCGGCCGCAGATGCCGTTGGCCTCACGCCGTCCGCGGTCAGCAAGCAGGTTCGGCGCGTTGAAGACCAGATCGGTCGCGCGCTTTTCGTGCGGTCGCGGTCCGGCCTTGCACCGAATGCCGAAGGCCAAGCGATTGCCGGATATGCAAAGAGATTTCTGGATCTTGCCAGCGAGATGGGCGCCCGATTTGACCGCGAACTTGTGGCGGGTCGCGTCCGGCTTGGCATAACCGACGATGTCGGTCTTGCAAAGATGCCGGAGTTGATCCGGCGGTGCGCCGCGATCCACCCGGGGCTACGGATTGAATTGACCGTTGGGCACTCATCGGAACTGCGCGATCTGAGTTCCGCGAGGTCTCTGGACCTCGCGATCCTGTCCGACGGCGGATTTGAACTGCCCTCCGATGCGATACCGCTGAGCTCTGTGCCCTTGGTCTGGATCGCCGGTGCCGGATGGCGGGACGAGGGAGGAGATCTTCCGATTGCGATCTCGGACGAAGGATGCCGTTGGCGGGCGGCTGCACTCACTGCGCTTCAGGGCGCGGGTCGGTCCTATGATATCCGCTGTACAAGCCCAGCCATGAGCGGACAACTCTCGGCCGCCCGCGTGGGATTGGCCGTGGCACCCGTACCAGCCACCGTCGCCGCATTGGAAGCCGGTTTGGACGCGGTCCGTACATCCTTGCCGGACTTGCCAAAGTGTCATCTGGGTCTTGTCGGCGATGTAGCGGCCAACAACGCGGTCAAAACAACCGCCGACGAAATCTGTCATGTGTTTGGAACGGAGGACCTGGCATGATCGTGCAGGCCTGTCTGAATGGCGCACGCCCCTCAGGCTATCACGAGGCGTTGCCGATCTCGCCAGACGAGATCGCGGCAGACGCCGCACGGTGTGTCACTGCCGGTGCTGCGGAACTGCATGTCCATCCGCGCCTGGCAGACGGACGCGAGGGCCTTGCCGCAGTAGACGACGTGATGAGGGCGCTCAGGCAGACCTGTCCCGGCACGCTCATCGGTGTTTCGACCGGCGCATGGATCGAGGAGGACCCAGAGATCACACGCGCGCGCATCGCGAACTGGTGCGTCTTGCCCGATCACGCGTCCGTCAACCTGTCAGAGCCTGACGCGTTCGGCGTGATAGAGTTGCTTTCTCGACGCGGGGTCGGCATAGAGGTGGGTCTTGCGACCGCGGCGGATGCCGAGAGGTTTTTAGCTGTCGCGGATCGTTTTCATGTCTTGCGGATCCTGATCGAGATCGAAGAACAGGACACGCAAAAGGGCGACGAAATAGTGGACGGCATCTGCGCCGTTCTGACTGCGGCGAATGTCAGCAGGCCTATCCTGCTTCATGGTTTCGACGAAACTGTCTGGCATTTCGTCTCGCGTGCAAGAGAGCGTCGATGGTCGACGCGGGTAGGTTTGGAAGACGGCAATCTTCGTCGCGATGGTTCCAAAGCTTTGGGCAATGCTGACCTAATCGGTGATGCGGTGTATCTGTTCAGAGATTTCAACGTCGCGCGCTGACTTTCGATGCTATCTTAAGGTGGTGAGCCTGCCAAAATCTTAAGAATAATGCCAAGCTCAGCGACCTAAAATCGACCCGTTGATAAGCTACGATAATGGCCCCTCTTATCGTGCGCGGGACTCGCAAAAGTTCGAAGTTGGTCGGCCTGACAAACCGCAAAGCTAAAGTGCAGGAATGCTGAGGGAACATACTGGCAACACTTGCGGATACCGGATATAGTGCTAGTATGAACTATCCGCCCAACATGTTCGATTTTTCTGAAGAGGTTGAGTGTGATCTCACACGCGTTGACCTGCGTCGTGTCGATCCGTCGGTAAATATGCGGCGGTTCTACAGTATGAGCCTCCAGCCTGATTTATTTGGTGGTGTCGACCTTGTGCGAGCGTGGGGCCGTATCGGCACGAAGGGACAGTCGCTGATCGAACGACATGCTGACGAGCAAGATGCAGTTCGTGCGATGCGTCGTCATACCGCCTCCAAACGCCGACGAGGATACACGTCTTGACGCCCTGAAACACACGCTCAGGACTGCGTCAGTATGTTATATCGCTCTAACATACCCCGTATCGAAACTTGCGATAGAGCCGCGTAAGGCCTATGCAAAAGGAGTATGGTCAGCAGCGAGATCGCTGTTGGCCTACGATCTCCCTGTTTGACTACTGCCGAGCTTGTCTCGGCATTTTCTTTTCAAATATGTCGGGGTCCCGGCCGGACAATTTTCGTGTCACACCGCTATAGATAATGGGGGCACTATTCCCGGCGCGATTTGTAGCACCGTTAAAGGATGTGCGCGCGGAACGTAGGTGCGGTGAAGTCGGGTCCGCCGTCTGCGCGAGGCGCGTGGGCAGACCCGACCGGGAAACCGCGATCACTGATACGCTACAACGGTAATACGACCCTCATGGAAGAAAAAGGGCAGCTCAGGGGAGCCGGAGATTATATAACAGGCGACTGACGCAGCACTTTCAAGCGCCTGCTGATAGCTTGTAACCGGGCGGCACCCGATGACATCTGGGACACCCTCGGGGACTTTGAAGCCAACGTTCCCGATCCATCCTTGGTCAGTTTCTTCAAGGTAGATATCGAGAATAGTGTTGCGATTATAGATCGGGTGACAGGGTGAAGCGTCATCATTGGTCATTGAACGACCAGTCGCTTCAAGCGCGTCGGTGACGACGTCCATGAATGACAGTTGATCGGACGCGTGGCTGTATGTGTTGAGTACTTTGTAAGACATCAGGTTTTGTTCCGTAGTGATATGGGGTGGAAAAGAGGTGTCAGGGTGAGGTGAAAGCACGACTTGCGAGCGGATCTCACGGAGGTACCTCGGCTCTCGCGGCAGCGTCGGTCCGTAATCCCTTCACCGCGTGGGAAATTGTTGGGTGAACCT
Organism: Pseudooceanicola aestuariicola; assembly: GCF_045763785.1. Taxonomy (NCBI): domain Bacteria; kingdom Pseudomonadati; phylum Pseudomonadota; class Alphaproteobacteria; order Rhodobacterales; family Paracoccaceae; genus Pseudooceanicola; species Pseudooceanicola aestuariicola. The sequence goes on from NZ_JBJGSF010000008.1 coordinate 8,149, forward strand.
GGCGGGGAAGGGGCTCGGTCTCACGCCAGCCCCAAAGGGCCTCGGCCGTCGGCCGTCGGCCTCTCGAAGCTGAGACCTTTGTCGAGAACACCGTAGATTTCAGTTTTGAGCAGGTTTTCGATCAGTACGTTTGTTGTGACGTGCACGCCGAGGTATGTCGCGGCGCTGGCGTCCCTCCAGGTGACATCTCTGACTTGGTTTGTTTCTGGGTCGACAAGCCAGGCGTGATGAAACGGCAATGAGCCACAGCGAGGATCCCAAGCCAAGCCTTCCCAGTATTCGAAACCGTAATTGAGCACACCGTTTGCTGCATTTCGGAAGCACTGTCGTGTGTCCCCGAGAGTGATACCGGCCGGCAGCGGGGCCCCCTGCATCTCCGTCCCGACCTCCTGCAAAAAGCGTGCCATAGGCCCACTGGCGAATTGACCGGCATAGCTCTGTGCAATCAGAGGATTCATAACGTGTTTCATGAGACGTCTCCTGTAAGTGGTCTTCGATTTCCGGGGCATCGGCGACAGGCCGGAACGACTGTCGAATAGCGATGACAGCTCGGCATCTGTTGCAGCTTCGCTCGTACAAAGTGCTCCGAGGGGTGGTCGTCAAAGAAACGCGCGAGGCTGGCCTCGTGATCACGCCGAGTGACATTCGCGGAGTCGATGATGGGCTGTGCCAAGCTTTGCCAAAACGCAGGCGAAACGCCGACCATACGCAACCCGCGGGTGACGCGGTCGGCCCGGTCGATCAATTCCAGATGGACTGGCCAGGCCTCTTTGTCGTTCAGCTGGGAAACCTTGGATAGTGTCTCGACGATTTCATCGCGAACAGCCGGGTTTTCTAGCCCAAGGCAATACGGCATCTCGAGAACAAGTGTCCCGAGTTGCACCACGATTAGCGGAAACGACCCTGTCGCCGTCGCGACCGGAAGCCATCCGATGCTGAAGCGACCTTTCCGAAAGTCCTTGATCTCCGAGCTGATCGGGTCGGTGAGCTGATGACTTACATCAATCACCAAGTGTCCATTCGCAGGGGCGATGTGTATGTAAGCCCCGTCTTTGCTGAGCACGGGGTTGGGTGATTTGGTACCGATCGCAAGCACTTGCATGGTATATTCCTTATTTTCCGTTGAGTGGATGGCTGACCGTCAACCTTCCTTGAAAAGGAAATCGGAACGTTTTCCGGGCGACGGAAACGACGTGGCCAATTTTTTTGAGATTGTGGGTCTTTTCTCTCGTGACGCCTCCAACGCTCCCTGCGAATGGGATCTTGGCCGTCCGCTCGAAAGACGAAGAAAAAAGATCGGAAGATTGCGAGAAAACAGCTCAAGCTGTTGTTTTCACGGTGTTTGGTGAATGCGCGACACAAAATCGTGTCAAACCGCTATAGATTACGGGAAGACCTTCTCATCGCCTGATTTTTGCCACAGCGCGTCGCTACGCCGAACATCAATGTGCATGTTTGGCGGTGAGAAATGGGTCAGAATAATAATGTGACGAAGCTGGGTCGTTCGAAGACGGGACGCTTCACCGCGAGCTCTCCGCGTCGGACCGGTCGACGGAGCCCGCAGAGCGCGTTCACGTCGCTCGCAGACATCGAGGGGATCTTGAGAGACAAGCTGGGCTCGGCCCTTGATGACCTCATAAGCCCCCCGGATCCGAAGGACTCCGATACGAAAACCGGTCTACCTGTTCATGTGATTGCCGCAAGCCCTGGGTCTGGCAAAAGCCGCGTGACGCGCGAGCTGATGGCCAAGCGGTGTGATCACCGGATAGCGTATCACACACCGACGCTCAAATTGGCGGAAGAGGCGGAAGAGGATGAGAGACGCTTTGGGTCTAAAACACGCCTTTTGCGCGGTCGCAGCGCGCCCGATCCGGGCCGTCAAGGCAAGCCGATGTGCCGAAAGTCGGCGGTCGTTGATGAGGCGGCAGCATTGGGAGTAAACATCACTAAATCATTCTGTGGAACGGAAAAGGAAAACGCCTGCCGCCATCACAGGTCATGCGCATATTTGCGCCAGCGCAAGGGCTTGGGGAAGGTACAACACGTTTACCAAGCAACAGCGTCGATGGATCGTGCCGTTGCACCCAAATGGCAGCCAGCGGTACGCGTTGTCGATGAGGCGTTCTGGACGTCGCGGGTGCATGTGAACTGGGTTTTGATCGCCGATTTTCTGGCTCGGCGACCGATCCCGGATGAACTCGTCAAAAGTGCTTCGCCTGAGATTGAGCGCAAATGGCACGCTCGTTCCGAAGCACTTGAAGCTGCGAATAAAGATCTCATCAATCTCTTGTTTGCTGGTAAACCACTGGACGCCCTCGGGCGCACTGCAAAGCGATGCCTTTGGTTAGCAGGGTTAGAGTCAAGACTGGGCAAGCAGACGATCCAAATCAATCCGAGTGATCGGATCGGAGAACAGCGCAAAGCGATCAAAGAGGCCAAGCAAGCTCGAGCCCACGCAGCGATTTACGCTGCGATCTGGTATGCAGTTGCGAACGCCCTGAAGTGCGGACGCACCTTTACCGAGCGCGTCACTGTTGACATGCGATTTGATGAGCCGTCGCTTAGAGTGTGCGGTAAGACTCGCGTCTCAAGAGACACACCACTTGTTCTGCTGGATGCGGATGCCGACAAAACAATCTTGGCCGCGCTTGGGTGCGATGTGCGATCGTTTTCCCAACAGACCCTTCGACCGAACGCAGAGGTTGTACAGGTCGCGGACCATAGAATGCCCAACGCATCACTGCTGTGGCGCGATGGTGCCAACGAGTTGCGCAGGAAATGGGTAGATGTCATCCGGCGCGAGGTTCTGAGAGATACAGCTTCAGGCGGGCAGGGCGTCCTTGTCGGTGCGACGCGGAAAGTTGTGAAAGCCTTTTTCGAAGATGCGGGTCATAATTTTGAGGGTTGGTCTGACGCAGATGTTTCCAGCTTTATGCTCAACGAAAAATTGCACGGGGCATCTTGGCTCTGGTTTGGCGATCGGTCCCGCGGATTGAATACGTACGAGCATTTGACAACGGTGGTCGTCATCGGACGCAACGAGCTACCAGTCTCGATCCTGGAAGATTATGGCCGGGCCCTGTTCGGTGACGATCCAAGCCGTAATCTGGATTTTATGACTGTTCGCGACGGTAAGACGTTGCCGATGCCGATGATCCCGAGAGAATATGAGATGAAGAGCCGTGTAGGAATGGCCGTCGATGTTCCTTATCATCCGGATCCTTCGATCAGGTGTCTTCAAGAGCAGTTTCGCGAGCGCGGTATCGCGCAGCTGATCGATCGCCTTCGGTTGGCACGCGCGAAATCTCCGAAGCGCGTCGTTTTGGGGTGCAACATCCCTATTCCGGGTCTGCCTGTAGACGAGCTGGTGGCCTGGGAAGAGCTCGTACCTGCGCGTACAGTTCGTGCGGCAATCGCGGCGTTGGAAGACCAAGGCGGGATACGGTTTAACCACTCTGATCTTGCAATTGACGCTCCCAATATGTTCGGCTCAGCCGAAGAGGCAAAGCAGCATCTTAAGCATCTGAGAAAGCATTTCGGCCGTGATCTCGATGTTCATGCAATCAAGGCTGAGCTGGGCGGAGATGCATCGATTGTCGTGGTCGAACTGCAGCAAGACTTGAAGTACAAAAGACCCGCGATGGCGCTTTTGCGCCTCAGTCCCGGCGAGACCGCTCGTTCTGTCGCGGAACACCTGTGGGGACCTTTGAAATACTGCACAGAGGTCGAAGATCGGGCGGCGAAATCAGCTGCATGATGGTCTGTGAAACCGGGGCGATTTGCTGTGCCATCCAGTTTTACTGCGGAAAGTTTGCGGTTATCGGCTCTCGTCCGTCTACGGCATCAAACCCGATCCCCGGTCGAGCGGCTGGATGTAGCCCGCTACCTTCGGTGCATTACTCTGACTAGAATGGATTTTCTGACTATTCGGATTATTGTGTGAAAATAAGTGCTAATACATAGGGCCATTGGCCCTATGTATTAGACATCAGCAGGGCAATGGTGTCCGCCTACAGGGAGACGCTGGAATGACCTATCAGATCAAAGAGACCCGCGAATTCTATGGCCCTAAGAAGGAAACGGGCGTTCTTCGCGACCACTTTGGTGATCCGCTGACCTTCTCGGATCGCGCCGCTGCCAAGGCAGAAATTGATCGCATGGACGCCGAGGTATACTACCTCGCCCACAATGAGAGCGCCCGACCGACCTACCGCATTGTCAAGGCATGACCCCCGCAGACCTCCGCACCGCCCACCACTCCCTCGGCCTGAGCGCCGGGGGAGCTGCGCGTCTATTTTGGGTGTCTGATGTGCGAACAGTGCTCCGCTGGTGGCTGGGCGAGCGTGACATCCCAGGCCCCGTCATAGTGCTGACCGAGGCTTTGATGAGCAGCCGCGCGGTGCGGCGGCAATTCGGCCTGTCTCTACCTGACGATTCCACAACCAAATCCGAATAGCCGATTTTCTATAGGTTATCAGAATCTCCCGCGTTGCTTCTGACGAAGGCTTCGACGGTTCAAGAATTTGCGCTTACTTCTGATTTCCCCGGTACGTCGATGAGTGCTGTCGCTGAAGGCGGAGACAGAGATGTCGGCGCCGACAGATAGCTTGCCCGTCGTTTCGCCAGGCAATCACTCAGTTGCGGCTTGCCACGACGCGCGTGTCGTACGCCGCTCAATTTCCAGCATCGGGCCAACAGGCTCAACCGCAAGGCTTTCGCCGAAGGGTCGTCGCATGACTGGATGTTTCCACTCTCAAAGTCACGGCCTTGTCCTCGGTCTGCGAAGCCGCTTGAGGAGCAATTTCTAAAAAAGTGCACACCGCGTTTCCGTTCGCAAAGAAACGATACCCAATTATCGAGAGTGGTATCTTTTCAGATCGTCGGCCACACGATCACATGGAGTTATGCTGATGAGTAACATCAATCTCGTGCCCACCATTTTTCCCGCGCTTACCTCGACAGGCTGGTTCCGGGCGCTTGTCGAACAACTTGACCCCATTGACAGTCCGGATGGTTTGATCGGTGCCGCCGTCGACCACTCGCGTTTCTTGGCGGGCTTTCTCTTGACTCCCGAAGCTTGGGTCCGAAATCAGGACGGAGCGACCGCAGTAACCTGGGCGGACGCGTACCGCAGTATCGATGTTAAAGAGCTGAGAGCATTCTTCAGAAGTCATGGGACGTTGCTATGCGAAGACCATCCGCTGTTGATGCCGCACGACATGCAGATCCGCACTCTTACCTTCAAGCCCTTTACCATCGTCGGCTCTTGTGAAGCGATAGAGTCGTCGGTTCGCCCTTCGATCACTCCCAAGCTGATTATGCATGATGAGGCTGCCCGTGTGTCACCATCTCTGCTCAGCAAACACATTCAAGCGTATTGCGACGCGTTCACGGCGGCGCATGAATGCACGGGTGGCATTCGGTTAGTCGCGCCAGCAGCCGATGCGCTTGATGCGATTTTTGCCGACTAAAACCGTGCGATGACCGACGACCCTGCCGGGCCGTGGCAGGGCCGTTTGCGACACCAATCACGCTCTGCCTGCGCCAGAATAGACGTTTTTTGCTGCGCGATTTGGAAACTGCCGTTTTTTTCCCTTTCTCCTCTCTGTCCCCAAACAAGAGGCAGAGACAGATGACCAAAACCTTCAGAGAAAGCGCTGCAACCTGGCCGGTCCTTGTCGACCGCAAAATGCTGATGCAGCGCTGGCGTTGCGGGAGCGACGCGACCTTCTGGCGCCACGCCAAAACGGGCAAACTACGGGCCGTCACCGACGGCAGACACGTCCGTTATGCCCGCGAAGACGTCTACGCTTTTGAAGGCGGTCAACCGCCCGCGGGCATGGAAGACGCCTATGCCGCGGACCTCATCACCGCAGCAGAGGCCGCACGACATTGCTCCGTCAAACGGTCGACCATTGTCAACGCGGCGCGATCTGGGAGCCTCTCGACGCGCCGGATTGGCAAGACCTATCGCTTCGTTTTTGCAGAGGTCGAGGCGTGGCAAAAACGCCGGTTTGTGAACCGCAAATCCCTGAAAAACAGTCGAAATACCGAAAGTGAATGAAACGGGGGTCGAAGTTTACGGGCCAAACTTCGACCCCCGTTCCGTTCATTTTTCAGGAATGAACGGCTCGGTCGCCGAACGCAAACCCACGAAAGGTAATGAAAGATGAATGTACAGACCATGACGACACTGAAGACTCTGAGAGATGTGCGGTTGGTTCTGCCGGCGGTCTATTCGGAAAGCTCCGTCAGAACGCTGACATACGTACTCGACAAGGTCGAAAATATCACGGGCCAGAAACTGGTGCAGTGTCCTGCTGATGAAAATGCTTGGGTCAAATACGCCCAAGGCATCGTGTGGACAGGACATTTTCGCGGCGCGACGCCCGGAGATCAGAAAGACGCATTCGATGCTTGGGTCAGCAAGATTGCTGCGATGATCAAGCGCACGCAGGATCATGTCCGTGCGCCAGTCCAATGCAACGATCAGAGCGGGGCTTGGGACCTGATCGTCGACTATGCGGAAGACGTACAAGGGACTTTCGACCCGGACGGTGACTTGATCCTGGCGAGTATGAGTGCGGTTTCGATGACAACGCTGCGGTCCAACGCCGGTAACATTCATCCTGCTGATATGACCACGGACGCGGCGATCACAGTCTTGCAGCAGTGTCGGCCGGACAAGATTGCATCGCTCCGCAACGCTTTCCATGTGTTCAATAGGCTAATCAAAGAGCAAAACCGGCATGCGGCTATCGCGCATTTGCTGCCCGATTTGCCGCTCGGTCCTTTGCCCTTGATCCGAGACGTTGCGCTGGACTGGTCGCGATTTTCTGCGGAATTTATCGCAAGCAGAGATCGCGCATTAAAACGTGCGATCAACCCAGATCGTCAGCAGCGGCGGGATCGTTTTGACGGTCGGCTGGGGAAATCCAAGCTGACCGGCCTTGGCAAATCTGACGGTCGGGGCAGGGGCCGAAATCGGAAAGTCCGGAACGTCGAGGCAGCACGGAAGGCGCACTTGAATGCGCTGAGCTGGCTCATCAGGCACGCATTCCCGGATCGCGAACTGGCATATGAGTTGCGTGATATCGAAGAGGTGTTCGATACGGACATCATTTTGCGGGCCGTCCAAGCGTACATTGATCGGGCCACAGCCTCCGAGGTTCTGATCAATCCACAAGATACAGCATCGGCCGGGAACATTTTGTCGCGTTTGGAAACACTGGCTGAGCGAAATGGCTTTTCAGAGGATGCTGTTTGGGAGCTGCAGGACGCGCGATTTGATCGTCTCGACAGTTACCGCTCTCGTGAGATGTCAAAATCGCGAGAGCAGTTTATCCGGCTGGTTGATCGTGACCCCGCGATCGCAAGAGCAATTGTCTCCGGTCCGCGGCGTCTGGCGGCCGAGGCGGCCCTAGTTCTCGACGACTGGAACAATCATTCGATCCGCTCACGGGATGAAGCAATGCATCTATCCATGGGGTCGAGCATGCTTGCGCTCTTGCTCGCACGCTCTGTGCGCAGCCGCAATCTCAACGGTCTGCTGATTGCCGGCGAAGAGGCGGAGTTGATCCGTCCGTTGCGAGACTCCCGTCCTTGGCTGCAGTTCGCAAGGTCTCGGGTGAAAAATAGACGCCCGATTGAGGGTGAAATTCCTGAGCGCCAATGGATTGTAATTTCGGCGTGGCTCGAACAAGGGCTGCCGCGGTGGTGTGAAAAACACGGCGTAGATATCGACGCAAACGAGTATTTTCTGCCGGGCCCGGCAGGCGTCCTCTCCCGCGCGACGTACAACAAGGTTTGGAACAAGTGCGTCGAACGCCTCGGTGTGCCCGGTCTGCAACCGCACATGATGCGTCACGTCACGGCCACGATCTGGCTCGCTGCCAACCCGGGCGACTATGCGACCGTCGCGGCGTTTCTTGGCGACAGCGTGTCCACCGTCGAAAAATTCTACGCCCGCGGCGAAGGCGCTGCGGCCGCAAAACTATTCGCCGAAGCGATCGAGGCTATCGATCCGACCCTCACCGCATTCTTAAAGAGGAGCTGACATGACCCAGACCCAAGATATCAAAAAGCAAGTAGACGGCCTCGCTCAACGTATGCCGTATGCGCCAAGACCCGTCGTAAAACGAATGCAGGACCATCTTCGCGACGGTGGAACCATCGCCCGTGGGACTGCTGTGGCACTTAATGAATTCTACGGGCTCCTGGCCCAAGCGGGGCTGGCGCCGGGCCAGGTCACCGAACAGATCTATCGCGACGCCGCGCGATCGAGAACGCGGTTTCGCTATTTGATCGCCGGGCTTCGAAAGTTCGCCCCAAAGGTCCCATTGGCGCCATCGATCTCGGTCAAGCAAAGCTGGGACCGATGGCTTAACGAGACATACAATAAAAAGGAGCCGATTGCGGAGTTGACTCGCCGGATCGGGCTGCCACCCGAAGACTGGCCGGCATCGTGGCAGGCGGGTCTGCCCGCACTTGATCGCAGTGTGCGCCCCTATGGGGATCGACTGCGGCCCCTCGCGGAGCGGACCAAAAGAAAGGTGATTTCTGCCGTGGGCTTAATCGCACGAGCGCGCCGTTGGGCGATGGATCGCGGCGTTCACGTTTCGGACCAGCCTTCAGAGGAATTGTTCGAAGCATTTTTGCACTACCTCGAGGAGGAGCGGAACGTCAGCTACGGCACTGCTCGAGACTACCTCGAAAGCGCACTCATGTTTTTCTTGCGCGCGGGGCTGTTAGATGACGAAAGTTTCGGAGTTCTTTGTCATTTAATCTCGATGCTACACGCAGAAGCAAACGATCGCGACCCGTCCAAATGGGCGCGCTTGACAGAGTTTCGCAAACGGTTCACGCTGGCCGACGTACTCCATCTTGCGATGGCTGCATCGGAAACGGCGAACGATCTTGCCGGAAACTCGGCGGAAGCGTTCAACTTCCGGCAAAAAGGCATGATCTACGCATTGTTGGTCAATACCGGGGATCGGCAGGGAGACCTGCGTGAATACCGGATCGGTGATCATCTTGTGCGCGACGATGAGCTCGGATGGTGCCACGGAATCCGACAAAACAAAACCAAGCGTAAGAAAGAGATCGACGCGCTTTGGCCGGGGACATCTGAGCTCATCGACCAGCATATTCTCGGTGATCGGCCCGAGTGGATGCTCAAAGCGCGGCTGGCGGAGGTCGACGGGCTGAACCTGTTGACACTCTCGGACAGGACCGTGAATCCGGGATACATCAACCGGCGTCTGGCGACCGATTTCCGAATCCACGGACACTTGGTTCGCACGTTGATCGCCGACCTGATCCGCCGCGCCCGTCCGGATGCGCTTTGGGCTTTGCAGCAAATGCTCGGGCATTCCAATCGGTTTTCACAACGCGTTTATCGCGCGGACTTCGATGAGAGCCGGTCCGTCCAGCAGATTGATGCGCTCTACGAGAAGATCGACCCGATCACCTGACGGGTCGCACCAACCCTCATGCGAATATAGAGTGTTCGGCACGCGGCCGAACACTCCAACGATCTTGGTCATGCCGCAACTTTCGGAGCTTTGACCGGTTTGAGAATTTGCGTGAGCTCTTTGACGAGCGTCAGGCGCTCGTGGGCGCTCATACCGGGGTTATTCTCCTCCAGTTCCAATCCGCGGGCGATCCGCTTGACCGCAATGCCGGGAACGCCATGGACCTCGGCGACGTGATCGGCGGTCCGAGCTGCGGTCATCTCGGGGTACGGAAAGCTTCGAGACGGGGCCCGTGCGTTCTCAGTCTTTTTGGTCCGTTCGGCGGCCGTGAACCGTCTGGCTTTGTCAAAGGTACCAGGCGGGTGTGCGATACGTCTTTTTCGACTGAGATAGTCCAAACCTGCCTTGATCTGCGCAGGGGTATAACCGTTCTGCGTTGCGATAGCCTGGGTTTGCGGGAGAGTCTTGAGCATGGTGGATACTCCATAGCTGGCCCCTGTTCGAGGTCGGGGCGGTTTTGGAGAGAAGTGCTGACAAGGCATATCTCTCCATTAGAAAAAGGGTTGGATCGTTGTTTCGATTGCACTGCGTGGAGCGGAGAAGTGAGATGGACGCACCAGGTCTGAGCGCGAGGGCAATACTCTGTCTGGTCAAACGAGCCGCCCACGGACGGCGGGCAAGTCATTGCGAGCGTAAGTGGCTTGTATCGTCCAGATGATGAGTGCCTGACACTGAGCAGTGGTGAGGCCTCGAAGACCCGCCTCAACAACGAAAAAGTTCAGCCACTGAGCGCTCATGTCGATCAGAGCATCCAACGAGGAGCGTTTCGGTTGCTCCAACACGTCCGGATGCGGCAGTGGCCACCCTTCCCGGTCGTGTAAGACGTGATTAGCGTGTATACTTAGCCGGAGATACGCGACTGCTAAGGGCTCTAAATGGTCAGAGTTGGCTGCCGTATGCAGACGCAGCGCCGCGAAACAGGCGTAAACAGCCTCGTTCGTGGCAGGAAATCCTTGGGCGGCCACCACCGCACGGAAGCGGTCTGAAATGCTGTAGATATCCATCAAGGGCAGGGGGGGTGTAACGTCGTTCGCGGGGTGCATTTTGGTCGTCCTTTTGGCTTTCGCCTTTGCGCTGAAGGGATTTCAGCGCCTCTGAAAAGGAGATTGGTCCGTAGTTCGGACCGCGGAAATCAAACGGGCAAGTTTTTTCATTTTTTATGAAAAAAGTGCGTACAGGGCCGGGCGGCATGGTGTTGCGGCACGCTAACAAGAGGTGTTTCGCGGAGAGCAGAGTTCCCGAACGCTTTATCTCAAGACACAGCAAATCCGGCGCAAAGAGCGCGAACGGCTGGAACAGTCAGTTTACCTGCGGTGACAAACGCGCCGTTTCAGAACATCCGCTCATGGTAATGACTGAAGGCTTAAACGGCACAGTTAAACTCCGGTTTTACGGAAAAACTGGGGCCGAGGGTCACGACGCAACGGGTGCTGCGGTGTCGATGGGAACCGCAGCACCCGTTGCGGTCGCGACCCGAAAGGACCCAAACATGCAAAAAACAGAAAACTCTACCCAGCTCGTCGACATGATTGCCGAGGTGATGTCGTCATGCCGTATCGCGGATACAGCGATTGCCGTTGATGTAATCCCCGGCCTGAAAAACCATCAGGTCGAGATGGCCGAAGAAATCCTGGCGATCATCCAAGCGCAGGACGTGTTTAATGACACCGCCCCGGAACAGATCGCGAGACTGCTCGATGTGCTTACCGCCCGTATTCGGGCAGGTACGAAAAATGTCACTGTCATGGAAGATCATGGGCATGACTTCCTGCCGGTTCAGCGCCGGGTTCAAGACGAAACGGCTGAGAACTTTTCTCGGGCCTCGGTAATCCTGAACGATCTCATGAGCGCAATCCACGTTGTACTTGATCGTCTGAAAGCAGAGTGCCTCCTCGCACGCCTTTCAGAAGAGGCTGGTGACAGCAGGGCCCAGTAAGGCCAGTGTCGGCGAACGATACTTCCTTTAGAGTTATTTTTTGAGGGAAGTACCGGCGGTGGCTATCGTCGAAGCCGCCGCCCTAATATCTTCGCAAATGCGGGGCAACCCGACCTTCACCCCGCGTATGCGGGGCAGGTCTGGGTGCCAGTCCAGATTGCTCCGATTGGCAATTTCCGCACATGCGGGAAGGGATGGGATGGTTAGGAGACTCTCGCCCTTAAGCCCGTTTCGGTGTTTTAAGTCAGAACCATCCGCCCTCACGGCGGCGTTTTGTTCAGTCCGGTTTGGCGCAAATGGGTATACGCCCGTGTGTCAATCTAAGCCGCTCTCGCAGCGGCTCAAAAACCGAAACTTTTATTCGTTGAGTGTCTAACAGCCATATTATTTAGATACTCTCAGGTCTCTGAAGGCGGAAGTGAAATCATCGTTGCCATCGGTCCCACATTTTGTCGTCAACCGCCTTCACGGCGGATAGGACGGGGAGGTGGGCGTCCCTTGGAAGAGTCCTCAAGAAATCAGGTGAAGCCGTGGTTTGGCAGATCGTCGTAAATCAAACCATCCATGTCTCCGGTTAAGACGAAGCGGCGGAATGGCCAAATCGAGTTGAAGTCATATTCGGGGGAGTCAAACCGGTCAGTAATCTCGTCCCAGAAGGCATGGTAGCTGTCCCGGTCCAAGTCTCGCTTAGCGATGCTACGGCCATTCTCCGTTAACACCGCAAGTAAACGGCCTGCGCCGAGGTCTGTGACGTGTCCGGACAAGTACTCTCTGCCGAACGCGTAGTTTAAAGAGAAAATCTTCTTGGCCATGTGGCCTCCTATTTTGTTATAGCCCGAGGGCCATGGATGTGAGTTGAACCGCTCAAGCGGCAGAAGACTTGACCTTCCGGCCTGGGATGCCGGGTTGTTCGGCCGTCCCTATTCAGGATATGGGTCCCGAGAAGAACCGACGGAAACACTTTTCCCTTTATTCTAAGAAAAAGTTTTGCGGACACTTGCTCGGCAGCATGCGAGTGCTTCTTCCAAGCCAGTGTCGTCCCTGATCGAGATTGAGCGTTCGTGTCAGGAACGGAGAGCATTTTGATACTGACGGGGGAATGCCAACTTGCTGTCCCTGCTGAGGCGGTCTGGGGTTTCGATATAGTGGGCAATTGGTCCACCTGCCCTCGAGACTGATCGCGTTATCGTCTAGGCTTGTCTACCCAGTCCCACAGATGTGCTGCAGTCCCATGTTCGAAGCGGCGCCCTTTGTCGAGGATTCCGAACATTTCCGTTCGATCCAGATTTTCGATCAGACTTTCGGTCGGCACATGCACGCCAAGATAGACGACATCGGTTGCGTCTCGCCAAGTCGTGTCCCGGACCCTGTCGTCCACAGGGTCGACGCACCAAGCATGGTAAAAAGGGCGGAGGCCGCACCGAGGATCCCAAGCGTAACCCTCCCAATAGTCGAAGCCATAACGAAGCGTCGCCGCCCACGCATTCCTGAAACACTGCTTGATGGGCCCGAGTTTCATCGCACCCGGCAGGTCGGAGCCCGGCAGTACCGTCCCGTGATCGGCCAAGAAACGCGCCATCGGGTCGTTGCCAAACGTCCCGGAAAGGGACGCTCTGATTAGAGGATGGAAGGCCCTGTCTTTGAACGTTGACATCTCCGTTACCTCCGACGAGGGGCGACGGGAGCCCGAAAAATGTTGGCCGACTGGCGCCCAGCCAGAGCGTCCTCGAGAAGGTCCTGTCCACTCCGGTAGGTATCAAAGAACAAAGACAAAGCTTTGTCGTATTACGTCGGCGTAACCGATGCCGAAGCAAGGATTGCCTTTGCCGCGCCTTCCCAGAACCTCGGTGAGATGACGATAAGACCGGTATCGCGCGCTTGATGGCAAGACCGATCCAGCAGTTCGTAGAAGATCGGCCAGCTGGCCGAAGCGGTGAGCCTGTGCATCGGATCCAGAGCGACTTGCACGCGGTTGCGTATCGTTGGGTCCTCAAGGCCGAGGCAGTACGGAGTCTCGATGACAAGTGCGCCGAAACGCGCGATGAAAATCGGGAAGGAGCCGGAGCCTGCTGGGACGGAGACCTGGGTCAGCAGGTAGTGACCTTTCCGGAAATCCTGGATTTCGGACTTGGTTGGTTCGTCGAACTGCGCTTGGCAAGAAACATGCAGATGGCTCGCCTTTGCATCGATATGCATGACGCAGCCGTCCTGAGCGAGGCGAGGGGTCGGCGACAAGGTGCCTTGGGAACACGCGTTCATGGGAGACTCTGTTTCAGTGTGGGTGTGGCAGGGCATCGACCATCGGTGCCTCTCGTGTAGGAGATGGGATGACCTTGCTCCGGATGGAAATCCGGCGGAGGAAAGGGCGCTATCATGGATTAGCTTCGGCTGGCGGGCGTACGGGAAACGGCTTGGCGCGCGAGACGCCTGCGCCTCAAAAGGGCGCAAGCGTCCTGAAGGCGCGGCTTCTAGTGGAACGTGTTCCCGGTGGTTGCCCGGTCGCGGAGCACCATCGCTTTCAAGTCCTGCAGGTCTGCGATTATCATCTCGCGGCTGCTCATGAACTCTGCGTACGGGACATTCGCGGACCTGATCACCGCATTGGCCAGACAGGGCCAGAGACCCGCCTCGAAGGTGACACCCCTCAGGCCGACCGTCTTGTTGGTGCGGCGATCGACAAGTTCGTAGAGGACTGTCGTTGACAGTCCTGTGTCCCATTCACCGCGTTCGATCGAGTCAACTATGGCGGTTCTATCCTCGTTTTTTAATGCGCCGAGGCAGAAGCCTTCGACTGCCGGCTGAAAACCGGTTTTAGCGATCAGGAAAGGAATGGATCCTGTTTTCACGCGGGCGTTTACGAGCAGGATATTGTGGTCCGCTCTATGGAACGCCTGTACTTGGGAAGGTGTAGGGTTGGAGATTTGTATGTGACACGATATCTCCAGCCGACCTTGGAATGGGACGATCCGAAGTACGGATCCATCTGCGTCGAGGATCGGGATTGGGCTTGTGCGCCCGACAACAAGTTGGGTCATTTTGACCTCCAGAAGTAGAGTGTAGAGATTTCCCCCCAGGCGATCGGTGCGAGGGGGCGATGAGGTTTCTTGCTGGTGTGGCACTGGTGCCGCGCTGCTTGCCGCGCGACACCAGCCCGGGGAGTGCGTCCGGACGCGGTCGTGTTTGTTCGACCGCCCTACAGTGGGCGATTGAACGTCGTATGGACCGGGCCGTGCCGGTCTGCCCGCGACTGCAGTCTCACCCTCGAGAACCGATCCTTCTCTGCTGCGCGCCGCATGTCAGGACGGTTGGTCTCGGGGCTCCGATCTCGCTCGGGCAGCCGGAATAATGGCCACTTCGAAATTTTTAGAAGCAGATAGCGTCAGACATCCAAATGTGTTGCAGAAACACTACATGTTGCGTCGAAACGGCGTCAGGATGGTGTCGGTTGAGGGGCTTTGCCGTGAAAAATCCGTGACGCCGTGATTTTTGATTGGCGCGGGCAACTTTCCCGTCGGCCCGATGGCCGACATAGAGGTCCGACCTGCACCGTTTGCGAACGCCGATCCGGTTGTTGCGCCGACCTTCCCTCGAGGGAATGGTCGATAGCGCCTTGTGGCGATCAGGAGATGGACTAGTGGCAAGGCTGCGGCGGAATGTCGACTTGCGAGACGGAAGATGAACCTGCCTCAGAGCGTTGTCAGGGCCATAGCTGTCGTCGAAGCCGCGACACTCGCCCCAAACGATAGCGGATCCAACATCGTGCCGCGTCGGTCAGAACGGCCACCACGGTGACGGCACGGCCTCGAGCGACCCTCGTCGAGGATCGGTCGCCGATCTTCGAGCTGTCTGGGGCCTGGTTCGTCAGGGAAAACGTCAATCCCGTGGCCGCATGGCTCACAAAGAAACGTTTCGACACTGCAGACTCTAATGGGGCTCTAAATACCCTCTAACGTCTCTCAGAGATTCTTGAGCGCATTTCCCGACATTTGTCAGAGGGATACGCAGCATCGCGAGCGGATTTTTCGGGTGGAGTGTCCCCGGTTTTCGGCGAAAACCATCAGCAACTTCGGATCCGTCGTCAGGTCATCCGGATCTTCTGAACGCCGGTTCCGTCAGAACGGCGCGGAGTTCGTGAAGGCAAACATTTGTTGGGGAAGTTCGAGCAAGGTCTTCGGAAGGTTCGTCACGATTTTGGGGCGGTCTTTTTCGAACCTATCTTCGGATAGACCGCAACAGAAAGACCCGCATCATGGCCGACCCAACACAGTACCTTTGTACAGAGCGAACGATCCAACTTATTGAAAAAGAGAAGTTCTCGTTATATTCCCTGCGCTTATTACATGCACTCCTTTGGTACATGGAAAAGGAATTGAACGAGTTCAAGGTGAAGATGGCGATGGACCAGTGCCCTCCGATCTACATCGAAAACGCAACCTTGATGGCTTTGGTCGGTACACCCGCCGCGAACGACTTATCATCTCTTCGCGCCGGCATTGCAGAGATGCCATCCGGCGTTTTTGACGTTCTCGAAGAGGACCGTGGTAAACGAAGCGTCAAAGTAAAGTTCAAGGCCAAGCCTTGGGCTGATAGCTTTAATCGGTACAAACAAGAGGCCTTCGCTCTCATCGACCTGGACGTAGTTCGGCACCTTCGTACCGTTCAGCAGATCACGTTTTACACGCGTGTGGCGCTAAAGAGCGGAAGCTTGTACCCGACCTTCCACTTACCTTGGTGCCCCGACAAGAACGGGCCGTGGGAGTCTGCACGTCGCACCTGGATTGCTGTTGCGTCGCGCCTGAGCCAGTCGCTTGGATTGGATATTCTGTTTATCCCGAGCGTCAGCCCGTTTACTGGCGAGTTCGACGCGGTCAAAGTCAAGATAGTCGATGCGAAGAGTCGGTGGCAGCCAGGAAAGCTTTATCCAAAATCCGGAAGAGGCGTAATTGTGGCTAGTCAGGGACGGGCCGCGAGCCTGACGAAACGAGAGGTCGAAGCAAGATACCGCTGGCGATCTGCAACATGCCCGTGATGATCGCGGTCGATCAGGTGTGAGCAGCTAATGAAGTGTTACGTCATGCCGCTACGAAATAGTGACATGGCGCCAACTGAGCTTCATTAGCGCAAAATCGCCCACCAATCTTGAGTTGAGACGGCGCATCACGGGGAGTGCAGTATTCAGGCGGTACGCTGAGACGGCATGCTCAATAAAGTGAACATAATGTTTATTACAAGTTCGCCGCTTGTAGCCGGGAGCGCACTTCAGGGTAGCGCGCTCCCACGTACACGGAGGATACGTATAATGAAGTTTATGTTAACCAACTGGCGCCCTGAGCCGCTAAAACATTACGATTTGATAATGCCCCGGCAAGGGCAGTGCCACCGTACCAAAGTTACTCCTTTGCGAAAGGAGCGACCATGTTCAGAACTTTCGGATTGCTCTTGGGTCTCGCAACTGCTGTAGTTCTTTTGTTTATGGTTTCGAACAGATGCTGTCTTCTGCGAAGGCATCTAATTGAAAGCTACTCTACCTTTCACTTGCCCAGGCGATTGCCGCCTTCATTTCCGCCGGGTCGAACTAACGGAGTTCTGCCGTGGTCAGCACGTCGGCGAACCTGGTTCCCCACTCCAACAAAGCCCCTTCGCCCACCACAGCGACGCGGCGGAAGTCATTCCTATGGGCTGTGTCGATTTTCAGATCTTCGAGCAGAGCGGACGGCCCATCGTAGCCTTCGAACCTCGTGAGATCGAGAACCAGGCCGGGCTTACTTGTCTCTTGCAGGCGCTCATGAAGCAGGGCGTGCATCCGTTTCAGGTCGCTTTCGCTGAGCTTGCCCTCGCAGGCGAGGCCAATCGTGTCGTCATGAGCTGTCAGTGTCTCGGTGAACATGGTTTTCCTCCTCTTTTTCCGGTTTGCCGTGACCGTAAAGGTCAGCGTTTTCGTGTGCGCGGTCTTCGTGCTCAAATTCCAGACTCGAATGACCGATGCTGAAATCGTCCTTCAGCCGGTCCTTGATCGCGGCCTTGATCTTTTCGATTTGACCCCAGCCGTCCGCTGTCAGCACGACGTGGCAGTCCAGAGCCGCCTCGTGCTCCTGCATCTGCCACAGATGCACGTGATGAACGTCCGCGACACCATCCACACCCCGCATCGCCTGAACGACGGTTTCATTATCGATGTCCGGTGGACTGCCGAGCATCAGCGTCCGAATCGGACCGCCGATCTCGGTAAATGCGAGGTAGAGGATGTAGAGAGCGATGCCGATGGTGATCGCCGGGTCGACCCACCGCATGTTGTAGAGGAGGATGAGCGAGCCGCCGATGATGACCGCCACGGAGGCCAAAGCGTCCGATAGGTTGTGCAGGAAGAGCGCACGGATGTTCACGCTGCCTTTCTGCATCGAATAGGTGAGCAGCGCCGTCAACGTGTCGACGACCAGTGCCACACCGCCCAGGATCACCACCGTCCAGCCCTGTACCTCTGGTGGGTCGATCATGCGCATGCCACCCTCGTAGATCAGGTAGAAGCCGATCAGGATAAGTGTCGTGTAGTTGATGAGCGCTGCGACGATTTCTACCCGCCCATAGCCGAAGGTCATGCGCTTGTCCGCCGGGCGGCGAGCGATCTTACGCGCGAAGAAGGCGATCACCAGCGACGCCATGTCCGAGAAATTGTGGAGGGCATCCGCGATCAGCGCGAGGCTGCCGGAAAGGATCCCGCCGACGATCTGCGCGACCGTCAGGAGGCCGTTGGCCCAGATGGCGATGGAGACGCGACGATCACCGGATTGAGGATCGATGTGGGCGTGGCCGTGATCATGCGGCACGGTTCGTCTCCTCATGGCGGTGGTTCGGCCGATCGAATCCGGGGACCGGCGGCAAGATTCCGCGGCGGATGCGGCGAACCCTGGCATTCATCCAGTGACGGATGACGTGGCGATAGAGCAAGTCGCGCACAAATCCGAAGTTCTGGCGGTGATTGACCCATCCGTCGCCCAAGTCCACCTCTACCCAGGAGTGGAGGATTTCGGACGGCGCGAGGGGATAGACGAGTTCCGGAACGACGCCTCTCTGAAGCGCCTTGTGGATTGTGAACCCGTGCAGTCGGCAGCGAACTCCCACGCCACGCAGCAGGGCCATGAGGAGCGTGCCCTTGGTGTTGCACTGCCCGTGGCCATCTGCGAGGACCTCGGACGCCGGAATGTCGTCGGCGCGGTTGTAGCCGAAGGTAATCTCGTTCCTGACGAAATCGTAGATGGCCCCAATTCGGTCGTCGCTGGGAAGGTCTGCCCAGCCGCGCTCCTCGATCAGTTTTGCAATTGAGGTCGCGTCAAAATCCAGCAGCCGGGTTTTGGCCAAATGAGGGTCGGCGGGGTTCACGGGATACCTCCTCGAATCGTTCACGAGAATATGTAGTTGCTACAGTCACTGTAGCTTCAAGCCCCGATTTCAGGCCGAGTCCTTGGTTACCTGATCGTCATTGTGCACCGCCTTGTGGTGTTCACCATGCGCGTCTCTCAGGATTCCGACGCCACCCCAGGCCGCGATGCCGGCGACAATCACGCCCACGACAAGGTCCGGCCAATTCGTTCCGAGCCAGGCTACGAGCCCGCCTGCGACGACGATTCCGAGATTGGCCGCGAAGTCGTTCCAGCTGAACGTATTCGCCGCTCGGATGTTTACGTCTGGATCGCGAAGCCGTGCCAGCAGCCAGACGCAAAGTGCGTTGATGGCCGCCGCTACCAGCGCCATGACAATCATGATCGTGCCAAGAGGATCCGATCCGCCGACGTAGCGGCGCCACGCGTCATACAGGATTCCAAGGGCGAAGAGGATCAGCAGGCCGCCCGAAACGTTCGCCGCTCCGCGCTTCCACTTGGCGGAGCGGGACAGCGCGAAGAGGCTGATCGCGTAGACGAAACTGTCCGACAGATTGTCGAGGCCATTGGCGATAAGCGCGCTTGACTCGCCGAATGCGCCCGAGGCGAAGAAAGCGACTGCCAGCCCGATGTTGAGACCCAGCACGATCCAGAGTGTGCGTCTTTCCGTTGCGTTTCTCTGCTCCGCCATGCCGGGTATCCAAATTAGTGAATTGCCAATGAGTAACTAACACCGGGCTTTTTGCGTTCCGATCAAAGGTCGTCGAAATTGCTCAGGCGCCGATCTCTTCATGGTCGGTCAGGCATTCGGAATGGTCGCGCAGTACCTCGAGCACACGGCAATCAGAAGTCTGTCCGCCGCTGCACTCATGCACCATCCGCTTCAATTCCGTCCGCAGCGCCTCGAGCCGCGCCAATCGTTGCTCGACCTGTTTGAGTTGCCGACGGGCTATTGCATCCGCCTCAGCGCAGGACTTTCCCGGATGATCGCTGAGATCGAGGAGCTCACGGATCGCGTCCAACGAGAACCCCAGTTGCCGTGCGTGCCGGACGAATGACAAGCGGTCGAGTTCGGCGTCGCCATAGCGTCGTTGGCCCCCCTCGGTCCTGCCGGGCTCAGGCATAAGTCCGATCTGCTCGTAATACCGGATGGTCTGCACCTTTGTTCCGGTCTTCTTCGCCAGCGTCCCAATCGTCAGCATTTCCGCTCCCCACATTACCTACAGTGGGTGTAGCTTTATGCGGTGCGCATCACAAGCTTCACCCGAGTTTCACAGATCGGTGATTGTTGGCCGATCGATGACAATCACGCTTGAACCTACAGTAGCTAGAGGATGTAAACGCACACAAAATATAGAATCAGGTTCGGGCGGAGCGGCGTGAGGCTTTCAGGTCTTCAGAAGGTGTTGTGGGTGTTGGCGGGCGCGGCGGCGTTCGTTTTCATCTGGCTGTTGCTATGGTCCGACTACCGTGCCGATCTTGCCCGCACCGAGAGTGAACCACCGTTTCTTGCTGATTTCGAACTGACCGATCATCGCGGCATGGTCCAAACGGACGAAGATTTCGCAGGGCGCTGGATGCTGGTCTTCTTTGGCTTCACCAATTGCCCCGACGTCTGTCCGACAACACTGTCCGAAGTCGCGGCCGTGATGGAGGGCCTGGGCGATGAGGCAGCAATGGTTCAGCCGATTTTCATAACGATTGATCCGGAGCGGGATACGCCGACTGCACTTGCCGAGTATGTGCCCCTGTTCGACGCAGGGATCATCGGGCTGACCGGTACACCGGAGCAGATCGCCGCGACATCCGAAACCTTTCCGATATTCTTTGAGCGGATCGAGCAGGCGACTGCGCCGGGCGGATACACGATGGGTCACACGTCGCATCTTTTCCTTTTCGACACGCAAGCAGGCTTCGCGGACTCCTGGCCCTACGGCACGCCCGCCGAAGAGATCCTCGCCGATCTGAGACAGAGGATCTGATCGTCATGACCCGACTTTCCGGAGAGACGGCCCTTGGCCTGGCCTGGATCATCGCGCTCACCGCGTCGCTTGCTGTGCTCTTCATCGGCGAGGTTCTGGGGCAGACACCTTGCGTGCTCTGCTGGTTCCAGCGTGCCTTCATGTTCCCCTTGGCCATCATCCTCGGGCTTGGGCTGTGGTGGCAGGATCGGCGCGTGGGTCGCTACGGGATCGCGCTGGCTTTGGGCGGTGCCGCCGTCGCGCTTTGGCACTTGGGCCTCTATGTCGGCGTTATCCCCGAGCGTATCCAGCCCTGCACGGCGACCGGCCCATCCTGTACCGACGACAATCAACTGGTCTTCGGCATTCCGATTCCTTTGATGGCGCTCGTCGCCTTCGCGATGATCGGTCTGCTGTCGGCTCTCTCACTGAAGGAAACACAAAAATGAAACGACGCGGCCTCATCCTGTCCGTTCTCGCGCTCGGGGTCGCCGGTTTCGGCGGTGCCGCCTGGTATGCCACCCGCCCCGACCCGATTGCCGCGTCCGATCCCATCGACCCTGAAATGGCCGACGCGCTGATCCGACCCTATTCCCCGATCCTCGGGCCCGAGGATGCGCCCGTAACCATCGTTGAATTCTTCGACCCGGCCTGCGAGGCATGCCGCGCTTTCTATCCGGTCGTCGAGGATATCATGGCGGAGCACGGAGACGCGGTGCGCGTTGTAATCCGCTATACGCCTTTTCACGGCGAGGCGTCGGTAGAAGCGATCCGTGTGCTCGAGGCGGCGCGCATGCAGGACGTGTTTGAACCTGTGCTCGAGGCAGTCTTGCGAGAGCAGCCCAGATGGGCGTCTCACGGGACCCCGGCACCCGGATTGATCCTTGAGATTGCAGCAAGCGGAGGTCTGGATGTCGAAGCTGCCCGGACACAGATGCTGGCCCCCGGTGTTGTGGCGGTGCTCAACCAGGACCGCGCCGATGTCGAGACAGTCGGGGTCCGCCAAACGCCCACGTTCTTCGTGAACGGCAAGCCTCTCGATCCGTTCGGTGAGGCCGAATTGCAGAGGCTGGTGGCAGTGGAAGTTGCGGCAAGCCAAAGCTGATTTGCGGAGGCAGGAGAAACGAGTGGTGAAGAAGTTGAGATATACCAATGCATTGGCCGTGCTTTTGACGGTTGCAGGGCTGTCGGCCCCCGCACTGGCCGGTTCGGAGGATGTCGTGGTCGAGAATGCGTGGTCCCGCGCCTCGATCGGCGTCAACAGGCCAGGTGCCGCCTATATGACCGTGCGCAACACGGGTGAAGACGCCGTTACGCTGACCGGACTTGCGACACCGCTGGCAATGATGCCCGAGATCCATGAGTCGAAAACCAACTCCGATGGCGTCAGTTCCATGGCGCCTGCAGGCGAGATCACGATTGAGCCCGGCCAAAGCGTGGCATTGGAGCCGGGCGGGTTGCACGCCATGCTCATGAAGCTGCAAGAGCCGATGACCGAAGGCGAGAATTTCCCGCTGACACTGACCTTCTCGGATGGCGGCAAGGTGACGGTCGAGGTCCCAATCCTCGGAATCGCCGCGCGTGGACCGGAGGGCTGATGCAACGTCGGCAGCTCCTTCTATACGGCGCAGCCGGTGCCGGCGTTCTTGGCCTGACGCTCTTCGTGGGCTGGTGGCGGGTGGACGGGCCCGGTGCGCCTGAACCAAAAGGGCAGCGGCCCCTGCCCCTATCGGCGATGGAGTTCCGGCTGACCGACCACGAGGAAAATGAGGTAGGGCCTGGCAACCTGATCGGTCGTCCCACAATGGTGTTTTTCGGGTTCACCTACTGCCCGGACGTCTGCCCGACGACCCTATCGGATATTTCCGGCTGGCTTGAGGAACTGGGCGACGAAGCATCAGAGATGAACGTGGTCTTCATCACGGTCGACCCGGAGCGGGACACGGTCGAGGCCATGGCCGAATATGTCGGCTATTTTCATCCGGTCATTCGTGGCTGGACGGGGCCGGAAGACCAAATTGCCCGCGCTGCAGAAGGGTTTCGTGCCTCATTTGAGCGCGTCCCGACTGAGGGCGGCGGCTATACGATGAACCATACGGCAAGCGTATTCCTGTTCGATGCCGAGGGTGAGCTCGTCACCATGATCGACTATCACGAGCAAAGAGAATTCGCGGTGCCGAAGATCCAGCGCGCACTGACAGAAGACGTAGAGGGGGCAACATGAAGATAAGAACTGTCTTGGCGGCCGTTGCGGTCGCAGGCGCATTTTCGGTGACCGCCATCGCCATCTCTGGCGTTCTGTCCAAAGAACCGGTGCCCCCTGCGATTGCTGAAGCGACCCTCTGGACTCCCAATCCGCTTGCGCCGCCTCGGATTACCGAAACCAATTCGGTCCGCCCTACACTCGCCCAGGCGGATATCGCATTCGAGTTCAGACCCCGGCCGCTCCTGACCGTTTCCCCCGCTGATACCTCCTTGCCATCTATCGAGCCCCCGCTGGTCACCTGGTCGCGGGAGATTGCGTCC
This sequence comes from Pseudooceanicola aestuariicola, assembly GCF_045763785.1. Lineage (NCBI taxonomy): Bacteria > Pseudomonadati > Pseudomonadota > Alphaproteobacteria > Rhodobacterales > Paracoccaceae > Pseudooceanicola > Pseudooceanicola aestuariicola. The sequence goes on from NZ_JBJGSF010000008.1 coordinate 31,481, forward strand.
GGCGAGACGCTTGATGCGGTCCTTTCCGATGCGGGGCTGGATGCTTCGGATCGCGCCGAAATCGCCTTGGCGATTGGCACGGAATACGATCTGCGCCGTCTGCGTCCGGGTCACATCATTACGGTGGTTTCCACAACGGACGACAACCCGCGTCGTGTAGAGCTCGCCGTCGAAGACGGTGTCCGGATAGAGGCGGTCTTCGGCGAACAGCTTGCCGCCCGCGTGTTGGACCCGGATCCCGAATTGGTGACTTTCGCCGGCGAGGCGGTGATCGAGAGCTCGATTTTCGCCGCCCTGAACACGGCAGACATCCCCGCCCGTTTTGCGGTGGACCTGGCGCAGATGCTGGGCGGCACCGTGGATTTCCGTCGTGATCTTGCGGGTGGCGAGACGATGCGCCTCCTTTGGCGCGAGGCCCGAGACGGGAACAAGAGGATTGGTCAGCCCGAGCTTGCCTTTGCCGCACTGGATATCGATGGCTCGGTCTATGAAATCGTCTGGCCGAACGACGGCAGCGGCCAAGCGACGATCTATGTCGACGGAGAAGTCCTGCGCGTGTTTGCGCAACCGGTCGAAGGTGCACGGCTGAGTTCTGTGTTCGGGCGCCGCACCCATCCGGTCTACGGCAATGTACGGATGCACACAGGAGTCGACTTCGCGGCGGCGCGCGGCACGCCGGTACAGGCGACGGCGCCGGGCCGCGTTAGCTTCATCGGCCGACGCGGTGGGTATGGCCGGGTCGTCGAGATCGCTCATGGCTCCGACACCCTGACGCGCTATGCGCATCTGAGCGCCGTACCGGACGGGCTCACACAAGGGCAACGCGTGATGGCCGGAGATATGATCGGGCGGGTCGGTGCGACGGGTACCGCGACAGGCCCCAACCTACATTACGAAGTGCTGGTGGACGGTCGCCCAACCGACCCTCTCTCTGACGACCGATTGGCAGAGGCGGCCGAGCGTGAAGCGGACGACACGGCCGCGCTTGAGCGACTGCGTGAGGCGCGTTCACTTCTTGCTGAGAGGCTCGCCAGCGAATTTGCACAGACGACAACCGAAAGGCTTTGATCCATGAAACGATTTACTCCCGCCCTTGCCATCGCATTTGCCTTGCTTCCTGCGGCGCAGGCCGTCGCAGAGGCGATTCAGATCGACGTCCGGAAGACAAACGGCTGCGGCTGTTGCCTGTCCTGGATGAAGCACCTCGAGGAGAATGGCTTCGCGCCGATGGGCGAGGACATGTTCGGAGGATCTCTTGTGCGCTTCAAACTCGACAATGGCGTGCCGCAGCGCATGGTCTCCTGCCATACGGCTTTGGTCGACGGCTATGTGATCGAGGGCCACGTGCCGGCGGCTGACATCCAACGCCTGCTGGAGGACCGGCCAGACGCGGTAGGCCTGGCGGTGCCGGGAATGCCCTACGGGTCGCCCGGCATGGGACCGGAGGACGACCGGGAGGCTTACGATGTCTTCCTGATCCACGAAGACGGATCGACCGAGGTCTACACCAGCTACTCGGCTCCTGACTGAACTCGCGGCAGAACCTTAACAATTGGAACCCCTCTCCCCCATAGCGCTTGGCTTTCTTGGAAGCCTGGCCGCCGGATCGCTGACCGCGGTCGGGGCGGTCCCCGTTCTTTTTGGGCGCATCCCGTCCCGGGCCACGCGCGATCTGCTGCTTGGCTTCGCGGCGGGTGTCATGCTCGCGGCTTCGTTCTTCTCGCTGATCATCCCGGCTCTCGACGCAGCTGAAGGACAGTTCGACAACGGTGCTCTCCCGGCGGCCATCGTATGTGTTGCGATCCTGCTTGGCATGGGCGCGATCGCTCTGATGAACGAACGGCTACCGCATGAACATTTCAAGACGGGGCGGGAAGGTCCCGACGCCGCATCGCTGCGGCGCGTCTGGCTTTTCATCATCGCGATCACTATCCACAATTTTCCCGAAGGGCTTGCCGTCGGCGTCGGGTTCGGGGCTGACGGTTTGTCGGGCGGGTTGCCACTTGCGATCGGTATTGGATTACAGAATGCCCCCGAAGGTCTGGCGGTGGCGGTTTCGTTGCTCGGCGAGGGCTATTCCAGGCTTCGCGCCTGGGGCATCGCCGCTCTGACCGGTCTCGTCGAGCCCGTCGGTGGACTTCTCGGCGCAGGGATTATCAGTCTTTCGCAACCGCTGCTGCCCTGGGGTCTCGCCTTCGCAGCAGGTGCGATGCTCTACGTCATCAGCCACGAGATCATTCCGGAAACCCACCGATCCGGCCATCAGAACAGGGCGACGCTCGGCCTCGCCGTTGGTCTTGTGATCATGTTGTTCCTCGACGTCTGGCTGGGATAAGCTGATGAGAACTTGCCTCTTCGTCGGTCTGCTTGCTGCGCTGATCGCCTTTCTTGTCGATCAGGCAACGAAGGCAATCGTTGTGTCCAATGCGACTGTTCTTAGTTCCGGCGTATCGGTCTTTCCCGGCTTCAATCTCATCTACCTGCGCAATGACGGAGTGACCTTCGGGCTTCTCGGCGGCGCGCCGTGGTGGAGCCTTGTCTTACTGGCGCTTGGCATCTGCGTCTGGCTGGCGTTCATGCTGGTCCGTACCAGCAGCCGGGTCGAGGCCATTGCCTATGGTGCGATCATCGGCGGTGCACTCGGCAATATTCTGGACCGCCTGCGCTATCGTGCGGTGACGGATTTCCTCGATTTCTACATCGGGACGGCGCACTGGCCTGCCTTCAACATGGCCGATGTTTTTGTGGTTGGCGGCGTGATGCTGCTGCTCATTGCGCCGTGGGTTGGCGCTCGACTTCAGACCGATTCATGAAGCCGGGATTGCCGCAGTTCGTTAGTGAGGACCTGAACCTGTTCCAGCGCATGGGTCTTGCCCTTGCTGCCGGCGGATTGACGGTTTTGACTCTTCCGCCGTTTTCTTGGCTCATCGCGGTCCCTGTCGCCTTCTCCGTGCTCTTTATCGTTCTCCGGAACATCTCAACCTCGCGCGCTTTCCTTGTCGGTTGGGCTTTCGGACTGGGCCAATTCGGGATTGGAATTTCCTGGATCGCCGAGAGCTTTTACGTCGATGCCGAACGTTTCGGCGCACTGGCGATTCCGGCGGTCGCGGGTCTGTCCGCCGGACTTGCCATCTTCCCGGGCATGGCGGCGATGCTTTTTGCCGCCATCATGCAGCGCCGAGCTGTCGGCGGCATTGCGGCGGGCCTGCTGTTTGCAACCTGCTGGGTGGCCACGGAATGGCTGCGGGGTCATGTCCTGACAGGGTTTCCCTGGAACCTTGCCGCTTATGCCCTTGTCGACTATGCCGCCCTGCGCCAACCCGCCGCCTGGGTCGGAAGCTACGGTTTGGGCTTTCTCACGGTCTTCATCGGCATATTGCCAGGTGTGTTGACTGTGGCGGCGCCAAAGAGACGCGCGCCTGTTCTCGTGCTCTTCGCCGTTGCTGTGGCGGGTTTCTGGGTTGGCGGTGCGCTTCGGTCAGGGCAGGACGTGCCGCCGACAGACGTTGCTTTGCGCATCGTCCAAGGCAATGTGCCACAAGTCGAGAAGTGGGTACCGGGCAGCCGCCAGCGAACCTTGGAAAAATACCTGGGCTTGTCCGCGCAACCCGGACGTTTCGATTTGCTGCTTTGGCCGGAAACGGCCTTCCCCGGCTTTCTGGACGAAGATGCTGCGGCACGCGCGCGGATATCTGCAGCTTTGCCAGACGGCAGGATCCTACTGACAGGTGCGCCTGACCGAGTGGAGGGCGATGGGGGAACCAGATATTTCAACACGGTTCAGGCCTATGACGGCAGCGGCGAGGTTCTGACGGGGTATGCAAAACATCATCTTGTTCCGTTCGGGGAATATGTGCCCCTGAAAGGCTGGCTGCCCATCGAGCGGCTGACCGAAGGGTTGGGCGATTTCACGCCGGGACCAGGGCCGCGCACGCTGGCGATCCCTGGCGCGCCTCTGGTCGCGGTGGCGATCTGTTACGAGATCATCTTTCCGGGCCACGTGGTCGATGACCTTTTCCGCCCCGACTGGATATTCAACGCCACAAATGATGCCTGGTTCGGAACCAGCATCGGACCCGAGCAGCACCTCGCCTCCGCGCGGATGCGCGCGGTCGAGGAGGGACTTCCCGTGGTCCGGGCGGCCAACACTGGGATATCCGCGATCATCGACGCCAATGGAAATGTCGTCGCGCGTCTTGATACCGGGGAAACAGGCACCATTGATGCCGGCCTGCCGGGCGCGCGTACTCCAACGCCCTATGCGCGGTTCGGCGACTGGACCTTGTTGGTTCTTGTTTTTGGGTGCTGGGTCTTCGGCTGGCTGGCCAGTTTGCTCGGACGAGATCCCGATGCGCGGCATTTTGGAACGGAGGTATCCTGATGCTTGTGATCGTGAGCGCTATCGGAGGCGCGATCTGGGGTGGCTATCTGGCACGACGGAGGAGGGGGAATCACCTGGATATCCTCCAATATGCGGTAGCGTCTGCGATCGCCTTCGGACTTGTCGCCCTGTTTGCAACCATCGTGCTGTCGCGGGTTCTCGGCTAGCGAGCTTCGAAATTGCGCAAACGTGTCAGCGGCTTGAAGACCTGATAGCTCGAGGTCCCGATAGAGAATCGCGCGAATGTGCATCTAGGCGAGCTCATTTCTGATTGAGCCGTCGCTCGAACGCCTCCAATGTCGTCCCGCTGACGTGATGCTCGATCCCTTCCGCATCGCGTTCCGCGGTCTCTTCGTCGATTCCCAGGCTCAGAAGAAAGGCGACGACGACCCTGTGGCGGCGTCGACAGATCTCCGCGAGGTCCTGCCCGGCATCGGTGAGGAATATCGCGCGGTATGGCTCCCGCCGGACCAGACCAGCAGCCTTGAGCCGCGAGATGTTCTTGGTCACGGTCGGCGGCTTCACGCCAAGCCGCTCGGCGATCTCGACCGGTCTGGCCTCCCCGCGCGTCTCGATCAGTTCCGCGATCAGTTCGACGTAATCCTCCGCCATCTCGCTTTCATGTGCCTGACGCACGGTCGCAAAGCCATCGGCCTGCGCCTCGGGAGCCCGGTCGACCGCTTCGAATGGCTCACGCCCTTGTGATTGTAGCTTTGTCATACTCGGGACTTTGCAGCGAAACAGCGGGATTGACAACTTGTTTGCTTCGGGTAGATAAGTTAGCCATGTCTAACTTTTTACTTTGGAGGCCGTGGTGATGCGAAATATTATGAGAGTGCTGCTCGCCACACTCGCAAGTGCGCTCCTCCTGTCCGGACCTGTCGCCGCGACGCCGGCCAAGGAGGCGCCTTGGCTTCCCGAGGCAGCGGCCTACCGTCTGACGCTCTTTCTTGGAAATCTCGAGCCTCTGCCCTGGGACGACATCGAGACCGCCTGGACGGAACCCTACCGGGGTTCGGAATTCTCTGTCGGGGCGCTGGCGTGGCTGGACCGCAAAAGCGATATCGAGCTACCGAAACCGCCGGATCAATGACCGTGCGCCAGTGCTCCTTTCGCCATCTGCTCGCCCACCGGTTCTCCGCCTGAAGGCCCGGCCTCAACCTGATGGCCGTTCAGGAGCCGAAGTGCGTTGGCGACCACCAGCAGAGACACGCCTACATCCGCAGCAATGGCGCCCCACATTGAGGCCATACCGAACGCGGTCAGCCCGACGAACAGCGCCTTGGTCGCCAGCGATATGCCGATATTCTGGTGGATGATCGTCATGGCACGGCGCGAATGGCCGATAAGCCAGGGTACCTTGCCGATGTCGTCGGTCATCAGCGCGATGTCGGCCGTCTCGATCGCGGCATCCGATCCGACAGCGCCCATGGCGATGGCATAATGCGCCCGCGCCATGGCCGGTGCGTCATTCACACCGTCGCCGATCATCGCCACCATGTCGTGGCTTTCGACGAGTTCCTCAATGGCCGTCACCTTGTCTTCTGGCAAAAGTTCGGCGCGCACCTCGTCGATGCCGACTTCGGCTGCCACCGCGCGCGCGGTGCGTTCGTTGTCGCCCGTCAACATCACGATGGTCTTCACACCCTGCGCATGCAGACGCGCAACGATCCCCTTTGCATCTGGGCGGATGCGGTCGCGAAGCTCCAGTACGCCGGTCACGCCGGTCTCGTCACCCACGGCAACGAGGGTGCTCCCTGCCCCTTCGATCCGATCCCGCAGATCCGCCGGAATGGCATTGCCGAACCCCTTCTCTTCGGCGAAGCGATCCGAGCCGAGCCAGATAGCGCGCCCGTCGGCGCGTCCTTCCAGACCGCGCCCGGGCACGGTACGGGTGTCCTCTGCGGCAGACACGGAAACACCATCGGCTTCGGCGCGCGAGAGGATGGCGCGTGCCAGCGGGTGTGAAGACCGCGCCTCCAGGCTTGCTGCCAGCGCCATGAGATCGCGTGCGGAAACGCCGACCAGTGGGTGAACCGCCGCCACCTCAGGCTCGCCCATGGTGATCGTCCCGGTCTTGTCCATCGCCAGTGCCGTGGTCCGCCCCGGCGCCTCGACATAGGCGCCGCCCTTGATGAGCACCCCCGCCCGTGCCGACGCGGTCAGCGCTGCCACGATGGAGACCGGCGTAGAAATGACCAGCGCGCAAGGACATGCGATGACCAGAAGGACCAGAGCATTGTAGAACCAGTAGTCCCAGGCGCCGCCGAGCAGCAGTGGCGGCACCAGCGCGATGGCGATCGCCAAAGCCATCACGATGGGTGTGTAGATGCGCGCGAACTTGGCCACCCACTGTTCGACCGGCGCGCGGCGGGCATGGGCATCGCCCACCATGCGAATGATTTTCGCGAGCACCGTGTCCGAGGCGGCCTTCGTCGCCCGCACCGTCAGTGTGCCCTCGCCGTTGATCGTGCCGGCATAGACCTCGTCGCCTGGTTCCTTGGGCACTAGCGCGCTTTCCCCAGTAATTGGGGCCTGATCGACGGCCCCTGCCCCGTCCACGACCTCACCGTCGAGGGGGATCCGGTCGCCGCCGCGCACGATAAACCTTGCATTGACTGCCACGGCCGCGGCCGGAACGTCGGATTCAGATCCGTCGTCGTAAAGAACCCGCGCCGTTGGCGGCGCCAGATCGAGGAGCGCGGAAACCGCATTACGCGCCCGCCCCACGCTCCAGCTCTCAAGATAAAGCGAAAGCGAGAAGAAGAAGGCGACCGTCGCGGCCTCAAAAAACTCGCCGAGGCCGATGGCGCCCGCGACGGCCACCACCATGAGCAGGTTCATGTCGGGGCTAAGCCTCCGCGCCGAAGACCAGGCCTTGGGCGCGACAAGCCAGACGCCAAAAAGAATCGCGACGGCGAAGATCCCTGCTTCCACCATAGGCATAGGCACCTCGCCATGGCCCGCAAAGAGCCCGAGCGCGCCGCCCATGCCGGTCTCGACAATGTGAAAAAGGAATCCCGCCGCCCAGAAGCCGCCGCTCAACGAGGTAAAGCGCTTCTGACGTGCCAGATGCGCCGCCTGGTCCTCTGCTGCGTTGTCGGCATCCCATGGCTTGGCGCTCATGCCGGTCGTTGCGACCAACTGCGTGACTTCGTCGTCTGGTATCCTCTCGGCGCTATCGAGGATGGTCATTCGCCCGTTGATCACGTCGAATGCCAGGTGTTCGGTTCCGCCCACTTTCGGCCCGACAACCCGGTTCAGGATCGCCACCTCTTCGGCGCAATCGAGCCCGGAGACCTTAAAGCTCCTTCCGCCAGACGGCGCTGGCGCCGTGGACGCGACGTCCTTGCTGGCGTCGCAACAGGAGTTGCCTCTTGGGTCAGAATGCTCTTGATCACCCGGATGGCCGTGATCGTTGCGGTTGCCGTCGGAAGACATGGATTGACCTCAGGATTCATTGATTCCACATTGACATAGCCCCTACAGTAACTAGAGCTTCAAGGGCAACAAGTGGATATTCGTCCAGCAAGAAAGGCGCCCTGCGGAGGCTTGAAGCTAGCCGCCCCCTTGAAACGACGCGGTTGGAGCAACGCTTGCCGGTACGAAGCGATCAGAATGAGTGAGGTAGACATGCAGAAACGAAACGCGCCGATTATCGCAGCGACATTGGTGCTTGCTGGCTGCGCGGTGCCAACGCTGGACGACGGCGGCGCTCGCAACGAAGTGGGAAGTGTTCCCGAGGCCGTCATTGCCCTTGCTGCGCCTGGTCAGGATCTCACCACGGCGCGGCTTCGTCCCGAGGATGGCTGTTATTGGTATGAACACAGCGGTCCGGTGGAAAACACCTTGGTTCCGCTACGCTCGGCAGGTGGCAACCCCATCTGCACTTCGCGCCAGTCCTGATCAGCCCATAGATGCGTCAAGCCCACGCGTAACACATGATGCGCCAGTCAACTTCTCGGGGTGACGCTGTCTTCCGCCGAGTACAGGAATGCCGTCGAGCCAATCTCGACGTTGGGATAGAGATCATTGATGTGTGCCATGACCATTCGGACGCAGCCGGAACTCGCACGGCCGCCAATGCTTCTTGGATACGGTGTCCCGTGAATCCTTAGATAGGTGTCTCGGTCGCCGACGAAGAGATAGAGGGCTCGCGATCCGAGCGCGTTTTCAGGTCCGGGTTCCATACCGTCAGCGATATCGGCGTAGAGCTCTGGGTCGCGGTCGATCATGTTTTGTGTCGGCTGCCAATGCGGCCACCTGACCTTGCGCTTGATCGTATAGGTGCCCGGTTCGTAAAGTTTACCGCGCGCGATCGCCACGCCATAGCGCATCGCCGTGCCGCCTTCTTCGATGTGGTAGAGATAGCGCGCAACAGCATCGACATGGATATCACCGGGTACAAGTCCGTCCTTCGCGAGGACCCGCTGTGGCAGGAAGCGAGGGTGAAGGCCCCAAGGGTTGGACGTGGCCGGGTCGTAGCCGGGAGGTGTAACCTGTGCGTCCCAAGCTGCCTTCTGCGCATCGGTAGGCCACGTGTCTGCAAGGAGCGGGCTGGATATCGATGCCGAAAACAGCGCGGTGGTCGTCTGGATGAAATGTCGTCTTGTCAGCATATAGATTGCTCCGTTCACGCATTGGACGGCAAACCGAACCTTACCCCGAACGCAGTGTTGTTCGCCCGGGAAGGAGTGAGGCGTTATTGGCAACTTGCTCCATGGTGCCGTTCTTTGTCGGTGGCTTAACTCCTAAAGCTACTAGAGGTTCAAGAAAATTTTCTGTTATCAATAGACGCTGCTACTAATGGAGCTATCCGATCCGTCCCAGAACCGGAAATACGTCGAGCATCCAGTATGACAGCGCGCTCAACTGCCCTGTCATCATCGCCAGCCCCATCAAGATCATCACTATGCCCGCAAGCTGGTGGAGGCGGCGGCCAACCCGGCCGATGGCCCGCAACCGTCCCGCGATCTGGTCGGTGAATCCGGCCACGATCAGAAACGGTATTCCAAGGCCGGCGGAATAGACGGCAAGCAGCATGATACCTTCGCCCATCGTGGCACTCGCCGCACTGGCTGTCAGGATCGCGCCGAGGATCGGGCCGATGCACGGAGTCCAGCCGAAACCGAAGGCAAGACCGAGGACATAGGACGCAGCGGGTTGGCCCCCGGGGATGTTGAGATTGAATCGGAAGTCGCGTTCCATGACCGAAACACGCGCGGCTCCTATCATGAAGAGCCCGAAGAAAATGATGATGCCGCCCCCAACGAGGTTGAGTTCATACCGCCACCGAAGCAGGGCCTGACCCATTGCAGTCGCGGATGCGCCAAGTCCCATGAAGATGGTGGAGAAGCCGAGGACAAAACACAGGCTCAGCCAGACCGCGCGCGACGGCGAAGCGCCGACCACCCCGCCCTCAGCGGCTGTGCGCCCGGTTACGTAGGAGACATAACCTGGCACAAGAGGTAGCACGCAGGGGGACAGAAATGATATCGTGCCGGCTAGGAGGGCGGCGGTGAGGGCGCGCGCCAAGTGATGTCTTCGTCGACCCAGATCAGCAGGGACCCCCGCTTGCGCAGCGATGCGTTGTAGCTGGACCAGTTGGTCGTACGATAGCGGGCGGGAGATGGGTTGCTCATGGAATGCGGCTAACAGCATGGGTTCGCGAAGGGAATCCTGAGGCGTCAGACTTGTGCAACAACGCCCCGTATCATCGACCTAGTGGTGCCCACATGGCAGGCTATTTCAATGGATAGATTTTTCTCTATCAGTATGCCCGCGGCTCAGTTTGTTAGAAATGTCCTGCTGTTCAGCTTCGCTGCATTACTGCCGGTCCTGTTGTTCTACGTCTTACTGGCTCCGGGCTTTGCTCCGGCTCTTGCTGCCGGCGGACCGGCACTCATGCGCTTACTAAGGCAGGTTGCGACCAACGGTTTGCCCGTGGTTTTTGCCGTCAACTATGTCAGTTTTTTCCTTTTCGCTATGACAAAGCAACCAAAGGCGGGCTCAAGAGACACGGCGTTTTTCGTGCTGGTCGATGTCTTGCTCAGAGCCCTTCTCTTTCCAGGTCTCCACGTGCTGATATACGTTCTATCTGCCGACTGGTTCGGGTCATTCGGCGGCAATCGTTCAACCGCTTTGGCGGTTGTATCCCCGACTCTTGCGCGTTCGGCGTTTTTCGAGAACATCTCCGGCGTTTACCTCTATGCGACTATGATAAGCGCGTTGCCGCTCTACGTCTCGGCTTTCGGGCGGTCGGAATTTCTTGGACCGGTTGTACGTCGCTTGCCCATGAACACGGGCGTGATGCTGCTTGCCCTGGCTGCGTTTGCCTTGTCGGTCGGGCTGATCACGATCGGCGCACAAGGCATCGCATCTCTTCAGGCCAGGTGATGGCAGGCTAATCACCGTGGGCGTGGGCGGGGGCGGGGGCGACTTGCGGTGCCACCCATTGCGACAAGTAAACGCGCTCGAAGGCGAACACAGCGATCATCCCGACAGCGGCGTAGAGAACGATCATCGGGTCGCTTTGAAGCTTCATCACGGTGAAAGCTGCCAGTACTATCGCATCGAGCGCCAGGGCAGTCAAAAGCACGATACCGAAGGCGCCGACGTCTGCTCGACGATAGCGGAACACGCCCCAATGTATGATCATGTCCATGACGAGGTAAAAGAAAGCACCGAGGGATGCGATCCGGCCTAAATCAAAGAGCACGGCCAACGTCGCGGCGATGACGACAGTATAGACCAGGGTGTGGCGTTGGATGGGACCTGGCATACCGAAGTGGCTGTGCGGGATCATTTCCATGTCGGTCAGCATCGCCAGCATACGCGACACCGCGAAGACGCTGGCCAGAACGCCGGACGCCGTTGCGACAGCGGCCAGGATCACCGTGAGTATGAAGCCGGTTTGTCCAAGGGCGGGCTGCGCCGCTTGTGCCAGCGAATAGTCACGCGCTGAGATGATCTCCTCGATCGTGAGACTCGAACCGACCCCGTAGGCGACCAACAGGTAGACGACGACGCAGATTCCGATAGAGAACATGATCGCTCGGCCAACATTGCGATTTGGTTCAGTGATCTCGGCTCCGCTGTTGGTGATCGTGGTGAATCCCTTGAACGCAAGGATGGCCAGCGCCGTAGAGGCGATGAACCCCGTGAGCCCGTAGGATTGTGAGGTCTCGGACGCCGCGGCGAACGCAAAACCACTGGACCACAGGGCCGCGATGCCAAACAGAGCTATGCCTCCGATCTTGATCGCGGCCATGATCAACGAGAACAGCCCGACCGAGCGGTTTCCGGCCATGTTCACCAAAAAGGCGAAAACGATCACGGCCACAGCCAGAGCGGGGACCAATGGGCCACCTTCGATATCGAAAGGGCGCAGGACATAGGTGGCGAAGGTTCGCGCGACGAGGCTTTCCGCGATCACCATGCTGAGCGCCATCAGCAGTGCGGCCCCGCCCGCGATGGCTCCGGGGCCATAGCATTTCTGCAGGATCATGGCGATGCCACCCGAGGACGGCCATTTGTTCGACATCCTGATGTAGCTGTAGGCGCTGAAGCTTGTGACGACCGCGCCGGCGATGAATGCAAGCGGGAAAAGCGGGCCGGCGAGCTGCGCGATTTGCCCCGTCAACGCAAAGATTCCAGCGCCGATCATCACGCCTGTCCCCATCGCAACGGCTCCGCCCAGACTGATGGAATTTTCGCGGTACGTTTCTTTTTCGCTCTGCATAAATGGCCCCCTTTTAATTTTGGTTCATCCGAACGCTGTTGCGCGCTTCTAGATACGAACGCCGCGAAGGCGCAGCGAATTGAGCACCACCGAGATTGACGACGCGCTCATGGCGAAGGCAGCAAACATCGGACTGATGAGGATGCCAAAGAAGGGAAACAGAACTCCCGCCGCGACCGGCACGCCGGAGGCGTTGTAGATCAGCGCGAAGAACAGGTTCTGGCGGATGTTGCGCATCGTGGCCCGGGCGAGCCGCCGCGCACGCACGATACCATCAAGGTTGCCCTTGACCAGCGTGACGCCCGCGCTTTCGATGGCCACATCGGCGCCGGTGCCCATGGCGATGCCGACATCGGCCTGCGCAAGCGCGGGGGCGTCGTTGACGCCATCCCCGGCCATGGCGACCTTGTGGCCCGCCTCTTGCAACTCAAGGATGATCCGCGCCTTGTCCTCCGGCAGCACGTCGGCCCGGATCTCATCGATTCCGAGCCGCGTGCCGATGGCCTTGGCCGTGCGTTCGTTGTCGCCGGTCGCCATGATGACGCGGAACCCCAGTTCATGCAGATCCTCGATGGCTTCTGGCGTGGTCTCCTTCACTGGGTCGGCGACAGCAACTAGACCGGCGATCTCGCCATCCAGCACAACGAACATGACCGTCTCGCCTTCGTCGCGGCGGGGATTGGCCTTGGCGGTCAACGCGCCCGCCTCGAGCCCCAATTCGCGGATCATCGCCAAATTGCCGAGCGCGACCGCTTTGCCGTCAACGACCCCCTTGACGCCCTTGCCAGTGACCGCCTCGAAGTCCCGTGCCTCGTCCATTTTGACATCTCGCTCCTCCGCACCCCTGACGATCGCTTCGGCCAAGGGGTGCTCCGATCCGCGCTCAAGCGATGCGGCGAGACGCAAGACCTCGGCTTCGTCGTGGCCGGGTTGCGGGAGTACGTCGACAAGCCGCGGCTTGCCTTCGGTCAACGTGCCGGTCTTGTCGACGATCAGGGTATCGACTTTCTCGAACCGCTCCAGCGCCTCGGCGTTCTTGATCAGCACCCCTGCCTGAGCGCCCCGTCCTGTCGCTGTCATGATCGACATCGGTGTCGCCAGGCCAAGCGCACAAGGACAGGCGATGATCAGAACCGCCACCGCCGAAATCAATGCGTAGGAAAGCGCAGGCGCGGGCCCCCAGATCGCCCAGGCGATGAAGGACAGGACCGCGATACCGATGACGGCCGGAACGAAATATCCCGCCACCTTGTCGGCGTATTTCTGGATCGGGGCGCGCGAGCGCTGCGCGTTCGACACCATCTCGACAATTTGAGCCAGCATCGTGTCGGACCCGACACGCGTCGCCTCCATCACCAGACTGCCGGTGCCATTGATCGTCGCGCCGGTCAGCGGGTCGCCCTCGGTCTTCTCGACCGGCACGGGTTCACCGGAGATCATGCTTTCGTCGACCGAGGACCGGCCGTCCAGAACCACGCCATCGACCGGCACCTTGTCACCGGGCCGCACGCGCAGCCGGTCCCCGACTTGCACGTCCTCCAGCGGGATTTCCTCCTCGGATCCGTCGTCCCGGATGACCCGCGCGGTCTTTGCCGCCATGTCGAGAAGCGCGCGGATCGCCTTGCCGGTCCCCTCGCGGGCGCGTAGTTCCATCACCTGGCCGAGCAGCACCAGCGTCACGATCACCGCCGCCGCCTCGAAATAGACGCCGACATGGCCTTCGGAGTCTCGGAACCCATCAGGGAATATGTCCGGTGCGAGAACGGCAACGACGCTGAAGAGCCAGGCGGCAAGAACGCCCATGCCGATCAGGGAGAACATGTTGAGGTTCAATGTGCGGAACGAAATCCATCCGCGTTCCAGAAACGGCCAGCCGCACCACAAGACCACTGGCGTTGCCAGGATCAATTCGATCCATTGTGTGGTGCTTTCGCCAAAAAAAGTCCGGACTGCGGGGAAACCGACGAATGGCCCCATCGTGAGGACAAGGAGCGGGATCGTCAGGACTGTGCCGACCCAGAACCGCCGTGTGAAATCCACCAGTTCGGGATTTGGACCTTCATCGCCCGGCACACCGGATTCCAGTTCCAATCCCATACCACAGATCGGACACGCGCCCGGATCAGGCTGCCGCACCTGAGGGTGCATCGGGCAGGTGAAAATGGGACCATCATGTCCTGTAGGAACCAGATCATATCGGCCATCGGCCGGCGTGGCACCCGCGTGGTGTTCGTGATGATCATGTGCTGAATGGACCTCGAGCTCCGATTCCGGCACGAGGTGCATCCCGCATTTCGGACAATTGCCGGGCTCGTCCTGCCGCACCTCAGGGTGCATGGGGCAAACGAATACCGAAGAAGCTGCTGTGGTTTCAGAACTGTCGGGAGTGCTCATTTTGCGGTCCTTTCCGAGAATGCTTCTCTTGCCTAGGGCTTCCATCCGCGGGAGGGTCAAGAGAGATCAGTACGGCGATTACATTGCGGCTCTGCGGGGTGGCGCTGTCCGGCCCCGTTCCCGCCGGGCGAACACGATCAACGCCAGCCCGACCAGCGCCATTGGCATGGAGAGCAACTGGCCCATGGTCAAACCCCACTCACCAAAATGAAGCGCATGGCCGATCGGGTTGTCCGCCGTCACAAATTGTTGGTCCGGTTGCCGGAACATCTCGACGAAACTTCGGGCAAGACCATAGCCGGTCAGAAACACGCCAGCCAAGGCACCGGGCATTTTCAGCCAGCCCCGGCCCCAAGCGAGATAAATGAGCAGTATTCCAAGAATGAGCCCCTCCAATACCGCCTCGTACAGCTGGGACGGGTGTCGGGCGCAGAGGCCGCTAACCCCTGGGCAGGCCTGCGCGACTTCGCCGGGAAAGATCACCGCCCAGGGAACGTCCGTTGGACGCCCCCACAACTCATTGTTGGTGAAGTTCGCCAGCCTTCCAAGAAACAAGCCTGGTGGTGTTGCCAAAGCCAGCAAGTCGCCAGTGCTGAGCAATGACGCGTTCTGTCTAAGGCAGAACAGCAAGGCCGCGATGACAACTCCCGCGAACCCCCCGTGGAAAGACATGCCGCCTTGCCAGACCATCAGAATTTCCAAGGGATTGGCGAGATAATATGCGGGCTGGTAGAACAGTACAAAGCCCAGGCGACCACCAGCAATCACGCCGATGATGATCCACGTCAGAAGATCTTCGATCTGCGTTCGGTCAAGCGGCGGTCCAGCTGACGTCCAGAGCGCGGGACGGCTTATGGCACTCGAACAAATGCGCCAGCCAATCAGGATACCGAAGATATAGGCTAGCGCGTACCAGCGGAGTGCGAATGTGACCCCCCCGATGTCGAAGGAGAAGAGGTCGGTTCCAATATCCGGAAATGGCAATCCCGCTGGCAGCACTGGGTGAGTTCCTCATCAGGAATTTACGTGGGGATTAGATGGCATTGATCGAGCACCGCTAAAGGCGCTCGATCTGCGACAGGGCATCCAACGCCCATCCCGCCATCACGCGGCGTCGAGGGCGTCCCGAAGGAGATCGCGGACTTCGCCGGCGACCGCGTCCAGGTCTTGGTTCTGCACCGCCTGCATCGAAGCGACAGGATCGACCGCGCTGACCTCGGTGTCGCCGTCCAGTTGCCGCAGGATAACATTGCAGGGAAGCATCGCACCGATGCGAGGCTCGATCTCGATGGCTTTGTGCGCCATGCCCGGATTACAGGCCCCCAAGATGCGGTAAGGCGGCATGTCCGCATCAAGTTTCTTTTTCATCGTCGCTTTGACGTCAATCTCAGTCAGAACGCCGAAGCCCTTGTCTGCCAAAGCATCCCGAACACGCATCTCTGCGTCATCGATATTGGTGTCTTTCAGGACGCGATCATAGGTATAGGCCATGGGAATTTTCCTTTCCGTGTCTCTATTTTTTGGCATAACGAGGCTAAACGGTTCAGGTCGCGGTTCGGTTCAATGTCCCGGCCGAGAACGGTTTTGGCGTTTTGAGGACGGGTGCCGGAAAAAACCGGCACCCGTTGGCTCAGTTGTCCTGCATCATGGAGCCGTTGCCCATGCCCTGACCGTTGCCCGGCCGCGCAGGCGCATCTGCCATGTTCGACCGCATCATCTGCATCCGCTCCATCCTATCGGCCGGAGCGGCCATCTCTTCCGGCGTCACCGCGCCGTCGCCATCGGCATCGAGGTGTTGAAAACGATCCACCATCATTTCGCGGATCATCGCGCTGTGGAGAGCTTCAAACTCGGTAATCGAGAGGTTTCCATCCCCGTCGCTGTCAAACTCGGAAAGCTTGGCCTGCAGCTGCGTGCGCATTTCTTCCGGCGTCGTTGTGCCGTCTCCATCGGTGTCGAACATTTGCATCATGCCGCCAGCCATGCCTGCGCCCATCATACCACTGCCCATGCCTGCGCCCATCATGTTTCCGTGCATGCGCTGCATCATGTCCATCATTCCGCCCATGTTCCCCATCATGCCCGGACCACCGTTCTGCATCATGCCTGCCCCACTTTGGGCACCAGGTTGACCACTGTGCCCATGGTTGGCATCCGCCAAGGCGACGCCACCAAAGGCGGTTGCAGCCAGAGTCATTGCAGCGAGTAGAGTATTGCGTTTCATGTCGATCACCTCGTGTCAGTGTTACGATAGCCACCATATGGGATGCACCTGCAGATGCGGAATGCCACGCGAGCCGGTGTTTTGTATCGCGAGGTCACAAAGGCGGGGTCTGTTACAAATTGCGACAAATCAATTCGGGGCGAACGCTCCTCTTAATCTGAGACTTGCGATATCCAGAGAAAAACCTGTCGAGGAGTCGCGTACCAACCGACACCGAACCCGTGTTTCGGTGGACGTGAAATCCGGAAGAGTTGGTGTCGAGAGTGGTAGAGGACCTGAATATCCCGAAAATTCAATTATTCAACCCATGGCAGGAGGCTGCAGGGTGCTCTTTTTGAACCGCATTTTCTCAGTTCTAACCTTGGTAATTTTGGCGGGGTGCGGCGCAGGAAACGACATGCGCCCGGATGCTTCAGCCGAAGTCATCAGTAGCGCATCCTACCGTCACGATGGACCGGCCGCGCTGACGTTGTACACCATGATCAACAACAGGTCCGGGGCGGGTGCGCATAGCAGCGTCATGATTAATGGGTCGCAGCGTGTTATCTTCGATCCGGCAGGAACGGTCCGGCTGAGCGCTGTACCGGAACGGGGAGATGTGCTTTATGGCATTACTCCACAAGTGGCCGATTTTTATGCGCGGGCTCATGCTCGCGAGACCTACCATGTCGTCATACAAGAGATCGATGTGTCTCCCGAAGTCGCGGAGCAGGCTTTGCGCCTTGCAATTGCCAGCGGCCCAGCCGCTTCCGGTTTTTGTAGTGCCAGTACCTCCGCGGTACTCAGACAATTACCAGGATTTGAATCCATCGGACGCACATTTTTTCCAAAGCGCCTGATGGCGGATTTTGGCAAGTTGCCGGGCGTGCGAACCACAAAGCTGTTCGAGAACGATGAGGACGACAAATCCGTAGCGATCGCACAGTTCGAAAGTTCACTTGCGACACAGCCGTGAGTGTTCGTCCAACAATTCATTGGAAGATGTCCCTGCACGACGCAGTCCTCGGCGTGTGAGCCAAAGATGCAATAGGTTAGCTTCGAGCGGTAACGCTGTCTTCGGCCGAGTAAAGGAACGCCGTCGATCCGACAGCGACATTCGGATAGAGATCATTGATGTGGGCCATCACCATGCGCACGCATCCCGAACTGGCCCGGCCGCCAATGCTGCGAGGGCTCGGCGTTCCGTGAATTCGAAGGTACGTATCCCGATCTCCGACGAATAGATACAAAGCCCTGCTGCCCAAGGCATTGTTGGGGCCGGGCTCCATACCGTCGGCAAACCGCTCGTAAGCCTCCGGATCGCGTTCGATCATTGACTGCGTTGGCGTCCAGTGCGGCCATTCGACCTTTCGGCGGATCGTATAGGTGCCGGGTTCATAGAGATCGCCCTTGGCAATCGCCACCCCGTATCGCATCGCGGTGCCACCTTCCTCGATATGGTACAGATAGCGCGCGATCGCATCGACGTGAATGTCACCCGGGCGCAAACCGTCATTCGCCAAAACGCGTTGCGGCAGCAGCCTGGGATGCAGCCCCCATGGGTTGGTTGTTGCCGGGTCATAGTTGGCGGGCGTGATCTGCGCATCCCAAGCTGCTTTTTCGGCTGTTGACGGCCAGGTCTTAGCGAATGCTGGCGAACTCAGAGAAGCTGAAAACAGCGAGCCGGAAAGTGCAAGGAAGTGTCGTCTTGTAACCATGAAGCGAAGCCCTTTGTTTGTTTTCGATGAATGCGGGACGATTCAAGAAACGTCCGCGACCCCATGCCACCGAACCTTTTGATGTCTTGCGATCGCGACCAACCAGAGGCAAGCAAGGACACCGCTTAGGATCGCGTTCCAACTCGCCATGGACAACGTCAGAAATTCCCAGACAACCTCACTGCACAGAACAAGATTGGACGCATTTGAACTGGCAGAGGGCAGCAATTCCGATACCGACATTTGGGAAACATCGAGGCCGGATCCCGTGCAAGAAGTCGGTCCCTCCCACCAGCCGCGCTCGACACCGGTATGAAACACTCCCAACGCGGATGTGCTGAGTACCGACAGGGCACCGATTATCAGGATTGGCAAAATCGGCAGAGCAAAGAGCAACAGAGCGCCCATTCCAATGGCGATTGCGTGTGGGTAGCGTTGCCAGATGCACATTGCGCAAGGCGCGTAGCCAAGAGCCTGGAAAACGAAGGCCCCTAACAGCAAGGCGGCTGATCCTGCCGCCGCAGTCATGCCGAGAGATTTTGGTGTCAGGGTCAATGAACGCTCCCGTTGGCAATCGATGGACCTGTTTCTCGCTTGTCAGGTTACGTAAACGGCAGAAGGGCTGTTACCATTCAGAGATTTGTAACGGTATGTATCCGTCGCGACCCTCAGCCGACTCTGATCCACGTTGCCATACCGTCGGCCTGGTGGCTCAACATGTGGCAATGCAGCATCCACGATCCCGGATTGTCCAGGACGACGAGAATATCCCGCGTCTCGCCGGTATCCAGATAGGTCGAGTCCCGGTATGGACCGGCTTCACCCGCCGCATCGAGTTCCCAGAAATGGTGGCCATGCAGATGCATGACGTGTGGGAACCCGGTTTCGTTGCGGATCGAAATGCGCGCGGTCGTCCCCTGCGCGGCGGATAGGAAAGGCCTTCGAGGCAGGCCGGATACGTCATTGAGCGCCCATGTCCCTGTGCCGTTGTGGGACGCGCTTCCCGCACCTCCCTGGAGCACCAGCTCCGCGGTTTGGCCGGGGTCTTTCGGGGCGGGCATTCGGTTGGCGGGCAATGCGGTGATGGGCGCTTTCGCGGGCTCACGGGAACCGGAAACAGCGATTTCGCCAAGGCTCAACGTCTGTTCTCCAAAGCTGTCGTC
Organism: Pseudooceanicola aestuariicola; assembly: GCF_045763785.1. Lineage (NCBI taxonomy): Bacteria > Pseudomonadati > Pseudomonadota > Alphaproteobacteria > Rhodobacterales > Paracoccaceae > Pseudooceanicola > Pseudooceanicola aestuariicola. The sequence goes on from NZ_JBJGSF010000008.1 coordinate 51,081, forward strand.
GAATCTAATAGGCCCGGTCGCATCACCAATCACATCGCATCTTTGCCCCGGAGCTAGGAGGATGGGTTCGAGTGTCTGTGGCTGCGCCAGGGGCATACCATCCAGTGCAACGATCTTGCCTATCAAACCATCCAGGCCGACACGGTACACCCTGTCGATAGAGGGATTTATGAGACGCAGTCGCAGACGGTCGCCTCGTTTCACAGTCTTGCCGGTTCCATTGAAAACAAGTGCCGTGACCGTATTGCCGATACGGCCCTCGGTTGCGAAATGGGCCGGGTTGAACGCTTCGTCGTACTGCCCGGACTGATCCAGCAAGACATCGAAAAACTGAACAACGATGTCATGGTCGACAGCCGGCGCATTTTGCTCCTCGACGATGAAGGCGCCGAAAAGACCGCGGCTGACCTGATCGTAAGACAGGTAATGCGAGTGATACCAATACGTGCCGGCATCCGGGACGCCGAATTGATAACGATACGAGTCGCCCGGAATGACCACATCCTGAGTGAGGACGTTGACACCATCCATCCGATTTGGAACCCGCAACCCATGCCAGTGAACGAGAGCGCCCTCCTCCAATCGGTTATCGAGGGTAATGCGGGCGGTTTGTCCTTGTCGCATTCTGACTTCTGGGCCCGGCAGACCACCGTTGAAGCCCAACATCGACACGTCGTACCCAGCAAGGTGCGCCTTGATCGATTGGGGCGCGAGGATCAACTCGTGTGTCGCTGCTGGCAAGCGGGTACCAGCCAGCGCAACGGTCATCCCGCCAAGGAAAGACCTCCGGCTCAAAGACAATTCCGTCACCTCATGAATGATAGACTGGCTTTCGCCAACTGCCGCACTTGTGCCATTTCCGGAAGAGGAACTTCAAGGCGACAGAACACTCCTCACGCCGTTGTCACTTTGGGATACAGGAAGACGCGGGCGCCGATTTCAACGCGATCGTACAGATCCTTTACATGTTCATTCGTCAACCGCGCGCATCCATTCGACACGGCCGAACCAATTGTCTCCGGGGCGTTCGTTCCGTGAATGCGAAGATAGGTATCGCGTCCCTCGTCATCATAGAGATAGAGCGCACGGGCCCCGAGCGGGTTGTTTGGACCGCCTTTTAACCCGCCCTTGTACTTCGCGTATTTATGTGGTTCGCGCCGGATCATGGCGTTCGTCGGCCTCCACCACGGCCATTTGGCCTTGCGCGCCACCGCGAACTCTCCGGGTTCGTACAAGCCTTTGCGCCCTACCCCAACACCGTAGCGGATCGCCATCCCGTCCTCGAGCATGACATAGAGGAAAAAATCGTCAGGAACGACGTGGACATCCCCTTTCACCCAGTCATCGCGACGGGTGTTTACCAATTGCGGTTCAAACCGTTCGGGCAATTTGACTTTGTGGGCCCAGGCGGTTGTGGGCAGAAAGCAACCCAACGCTCCGGCACAAATCAATTCTCGTCTCGTGAAATTCTGCATGTCGCGATCTCCTCGGACCCATGAAAATTCAGTGCGCGTCAGGGGTAAAGAAAAGAAGCCGTGAACCGGGGCAAACGACGCGCCTTTGTTGCCTTGAAACTACGAAAATTCGTGCTTTTGGAACTCTCCAGCGCTGGAATGTTGTTGTTTTACAGAGAACTGCAAGGAGGTGACTGGAAATGCACTACTCACGATTCTTTATGATGATCGGAACATCGACCGTGGTCATGTTCGTTCTGATGTACCTGAACACCTATCTTTGGGGCCATATCTTCTTTTCGGAGACACGCCTTTACATGGCCATCCTGATGGGGGCGACCATGGCCGTGATCATGTTGGCGTACATGTTGTCCATGTATCAGAACACCAAAGCCAACATCGCGATTTTCGTTGGCGCAATAGTCCTTTTCGCGGCGAGCCTCTGGTTGGTTCGCGGGCAATTCACGGTGCAGGACAGGTCCTACATGCGCGCCATGATCCCGCACCACTCGATCGCCATCATGACGTCGACTCGTGCCGAGATCACCGACCCGCGCGTCCGGGGGCTCGCAGACGACATTATCTATGCGCAGGACAAGGAAATCGCCGAAATGCGCTACCTTATTGCTGACATTGGAGCAAACGGCGAAGCATCGGCCACGCGAAGCGAAACGCCGGCGCAGGTTGTGGATGCGCAACAGGCGCTTCAAACGGAGGTCGTGTCGAAGGTCGATCCTGAGTTTCTGACGGAAGACGAAATCGCTGCGGTGTTCCCGAATGGCGGAAATTGCCGCTTTGCTTACACCTCGGACAGTCCGGCTGTACTGGTGACTGGTGAAACCGGCGAAGGGTCTGCCGCCGCAATGAAGATCAGCGGTGATCTGGTGCGCCTGAATGCGCAGGGCGAAAATGCATTTTCTGAAGGCCCGCTGTCGGCCGAGATCGCAGAGACGAACGGTGACCTGACCGATCTGATCGTCAGCGCGGGAACCGACTACGAAGCCGGGTTCCGTGGTCAACTTACGTGCAGCGGATAAGGAGGAAAGGACATGCCCCGCGACACAGACAGTAAATCCGCGCAGCTTTATCGCATGGTCATGCCGGGCCATGTCTGCCCCTACGGTCTGAAATCGAAAGACCTGCTGGAGCGGCAAGGCTTCGAGGTGGAAGACCATCCGCTTGACACCCGTGAAGACACCGATGCTTTCATGGAGAAGCACGGGGTCGAGACGACGCCGCAGACTTTCATCGGGGACGAACGGATCGGCGGTTACGATGATCTCAGGGTGTTTTTCGGGCATTGCCAACTTATTTGCACCCGGCTGAATGCGGCCTGCTCCGCGCCCGTCATGCGGTCATCTCGAGTGCGTAGCCGTTCCAAAGATCAAAGGCATCGGATCGGGCGTGGCGGTACGATGTGGCGGTAAGACGATAGCGGCGGGGACGGAAGAACATGTTGATCTGGTCATGTGCGTCCAGAAATCTCTGAGCCTGTCCGGGTGACTTGAACCGCCCCATGAGTTTCTCTCGCTTGCGGGTTGGCCGATGGGATCCTTCGATCCGGTTGTTCAAGCCCTTGTGCGCCCGATGATCAGCATTCGCCACGAGGTTGCGGATCGGCCTGATGTAACTGCGCAGCTTGTCGGTGATCACGACCCGCGGCGCGCCAAACCGGTCGATCAGCCGCTTCAAGAACCGGCTGGCGGCCTTTGCATTACGTTGCTTTTGCACGAGAATGTCGAGCACATTCCCATTCGCGTCGACTGCCCGCCAAAGCCAGAACTTCACGCCATTGATCGGAACAACGACTTCATCCAAGTGCCATTTGTCACTGGCGCCCGGCCTGTCGCGCTTGATGCAATCGGCGAAATGGCGGCCAAACCGGTTCACCCAGTTCCGGACGGTTTCCCGGCTGACCATCACGCCGCGTTCGGCCAGCAGATCCTCGACATCTGCCGTGCTCAGCGCAAACCGATGGTAAGCCCAGACGGCATAGGAGATGATCTCGCGGGGAAAACGAAAGCCCTTCAGGCGTCGAATTGTCGGCACGGTTTTCATGATGACCGCCTATCCCGACGGAACCCCGTGATCAACTTGGCAATGCCCTTCAGAGTATTGGGATGTCGTCGAGGCAACATCGGAATACCGCAAGCGGGCAAACGAACTTCGGCGTGAGGCAATGCCGATTTGTGAAGCCGAAGGCAACTGGTAACCGTTCATGAGCGTCGTCACCTACTTCGTAGAAACAGCTGAAGGCTATCTTGACACGGCCGCAGAGACACAATTCGGCGCAGTGGCCGCGACAGTTGGCACATTGCTGGTTGTCGGAACGACGCTTGTGGTCATCCTGGTCTGCATCAATATGATCTATCAGTACCGCGCCATGGATGGGCGCACTGCCTTCTGGTTGGCCGTGAAACTCGCCTTGATAGGTGTGTTTGCTACGAATTGGGTTCAGTTCAATGGGCTCGCTTCAGCCATTCTGAGCGGTATCGACAGTATCGCGGGATCGCTGGTCGCCTCCGTCGGTGGCGGCGCTCCGGGGCCTTCAGGAACCTTCGCCGAAGAATTCGATGACCTCATCGCGGCACTTGGCGACTATCTCAATGCCGCAGGGTCCGAACTGAATTGGATGGCGGGAGCACTCTTGGACACGCTCGGGGTCCTGCTACTTTCAATCCTCGGCGGCTTGGCTGCATTTATCGTCGTCGCGTCACGGTTGATGGTCGCGCTCCTGATTGGGATCGCGCCCGTCATGATCTTCCTTACCCTCTTCGAGGTGACCAAGGACTATTTCGCACGCTGGCTATCGGCACTCATCTCCTTCGCAATGTACCCGATCATCGTGGCGGGTGTCTTCGCAACGATCACCAGGGTTTCAAGGGCCCTACTCGCAGAACTCGGCGATCCCGAGGGCGCTTCAAACATAGGGGCGCTCATCCCGTTCTTCATGATGGTGCTCATGGCCAAAGGCTTCATCATCGCGACACCTTTTATCGTCCGATCCGTCTCCGGCAACATCATGATGCCGGCGCTTTCAGCCGGATTTGGCGGGAGCTACGCCTTCGCCCGTGGGCTTGCCGGGAGCCAGCAGGTCTACAACCGATATGCCATTGGCGGCGCGACGGGTGCAGAGTATGCGGCGCTAAGGGCAAGACAATTCTTGGGAGTTCAATCGCTGCCGGCGCGTCCGAACTCTGCTGGAGGTCCGACTCCACCCCCTTCCAACACCTCCTCCGACACTGGTACCCAGATGCTGGCGCAACTCGCAAGGCTCGGACGGCTGGGGCGTCGATAGTCAATGTCTGGGCTCAGTCGGCGCGCCGACATTCGCTGCTCCGCACGTGAATTTGCACGATGCGAACTTTACCGCCGTTGCCCATCCGGGAGTTCGCTGACGCAGCATTCCCTTGCAGGTGCGGCACATCCATCGCCGCGTTGTAGCCAATTTCGCCAAAGCGGTTACTACAAGCCAATCTACGGTGCGAATTTCAAACCGCCCTTTCGCCATAACCGGGACCGATCATCGTAAAGTGGGACGGAGCCGCCATTTGTCTATAGGTTTGTGCCTGCGCAAAAACAGACCTCCCGCAACAAGCACTTTACGGCGGCACAGTGTGTTTGCCCGAAACGGACGCCAAACCCTGTTGTGAAATGCTTTTTACAAGCTGATTTTTGTTACAAACCGTGGTGACTGGAAAGACGCAGGACGTTCCCGATTTCCTAGCGCAAACCACGAACAGCAGCTATCTTCTCATCCGAGATCTGGCTAACTTCGTGACGAATTCAGCTCTATTAGCCGAACGTGACGATCCCTATTCGAAACTCGGCAGTTGGAGGGTTGTATTTCGCCGGTACGACGGCGTCCTTTTCGAGAAATGCATGGAACACTCCTTCAGCTCAACGATCCCGGTATCAATATCGGTAAAGCTGTTTCCCGAAAGATGAAGGCAAAATTTATTATTTCCTGGGCTCAATGCCCGAGAACACGATTTTCAACAATTGATCTGCAATCTCAGCTTCGCTCTTGTCGCCCTCAGGCGAATACCAGAATGCCATCTGATTGAAGGTCGAGAACAAAACATAGGCGACATATTTGGCTTCGCAGGGCGCGATCGAGCCTTCCTTCACACCAGCGTCGATCAATCCTTCTACCGCTTCCTGTCCCTTTTCCATGATCTTGCGCATCTTGGCCTTGTTCTCGGGGCCCAGATGCTTGTTGCCTTCGCGGATCAGGGCATAGCCGTAATCGCCGGTGCAAATCGTGGCGTAATTCTGGAAATAGGCACGCACCCTTTCAATCCCCGAAAGGGCGAGGTCGTTGACCCGCTCGAATATGTCCATGATCAGTTCAAGCGAGATTTCGACACACTGCAGCAGGATATCTTCCTTGTTCTTCACGTAATAATACAGCGCGGGTTTCGAGACATCGAGCAGGTCGGCCAGATCATTGATAGAGGTTTCGGAATAGCCCTTGGTGGTAAACTCATGTGCCGCAGTGTCGAGCAAAACCCGGCGTTTCAGCTTCTGCTGACGCTTGGAATCCTTGGTCTTGCGGCCCCAGCTGATCTCGTTCACGGCGTCCTCGCTTCGTGCTTGTTGGCGCAGGCATATATATGAATTACGCGGGATCGAAAAGCCGCCCCCGGGAATGGTGGTTTCCCGGGGGCGAGGTTTGTCAGGCGGCTGCGTCCTGCTTGATCATGTCGGCGGCTTTTTCACCGATCATGATACAGGTGGCGTTGGTGTTGCCGTTGATGATCTCGGGCATGATCGAGGCGTCCGCCACCCGCACATTGGCCAGCCCCCGAACCTTGAGCCGGGCATCGACCACGGCCATGTCATCGCGGCCCATCTTGCAGGTGCCGACCGGGTGGTAGGCGTGGTTGACCTCGGCGCGCAGGAAGTCGTCAATCTCGGCATCGGTGTCGAGGTAACGCTTGGGGTATAGCGGCTTGGCGATCTTATCCTTGAGCGGCGGGCCGTGAAGGATTTCCTGGGTCACCTTGAAGGCGTTGCGCATGTCCTTGAGGTCATCGACATGATCCAGAAGGTTCAGGTCGATATTGGGTTCGGACCCCGGATTGGCGTCCTTCAGCGTCAAACGCCCCCGGCTGCGCGGATGGCCGATATTGACGATCATGGTAAAGCCCCACTTGATCATCGACATGTAGTCATGGGCGTGGTTGCGATAGGGCAGCGGCACCATGTGAAGCTGGAAATCCGGGTTGTTCTTGCCCGGCTCAGACCGCAGGAAGCCACCCGCCGCCGTGGGCGGATTGGCGAGCCAGCCCTTGCGCTTGGTGAAATACTGGTAAAACGCGGCAAGGTTCTTGAGCGTGCCCAGCGGGCCCAGCGAAATACCGGTGCGTTTCTTCGACTTGAACACGAACATCACATCCGGATGATCATGCAGGTTTTCACCCACGCCGGGCAATTCGTGCTGCACCGTGATGCCGTGCTTTTCCAGCTCGTCGCGCGGCCCGATGCCCGAGAGCATCAGGATTTGCGGCGAGCCGAAGGCCCCGCCGCTGACGATGACCTCCTTGCCCACCTCGACCCGCTTGGTCTGGCCGTCCTGGTCGTATTCGACCGCCACCGCGCGGCCGTCTTCCATGACGATGCGGCGCACCGTGGCCTTGACCTGAATATCCAGGTTCTTGCGATCCATGATCGGATCGAGATAGCAGAACTTGACCGAGGCGCGTTCGCCGTTCTTGGTGGTGAACTGGTAGATGCCCAGCCCTTCGCGGTTGGCGCCGTTGAAATCGGCGGTCTTGGGGTAGTCCAGCTTTTCCCCCGAGGCGAGGAAGGCCGAATAGAAATCAAAGGACTCGTCGCCGTTGCTCACATGTAGCGGTCCGCTATCGCCGTGATAATCATCCGCGCCGCGTTCATTGTTCTCGGCCTTGCGGAAATAGGGCAGCACCTCGTCGTAGCTCCAACCTTCGTTGCCCAGTTCGGACCAGCGGTCATAGTCGCCGGACTCGCCCCGGATATAGACCATGCCGTTCATGCCCGACGAGCCGCCCAGCATCTTGCCGCGCGGGTGATAGAGCGAGCGATTGTTCAGCTTCTTCTGCGGCGCGGTGCGGAAGCGCCAGTTCAACTTGTTGATCTTGTAGTCCTGGATCAGCCCGGCGAACATGCCGGGGATCGAGACGAATTTGGAGTTCCCCGGACCGCCCGCTTCCAAAAGCGTGACGGTGGTGTTGGGGTCTTCGGATAGACGGGCGGCGACAACCCCTCCCGAGGATCCTCCGCCGATGACGACATAATCTGCCATTGTTACTCTCCCTGTTATCTATGTGTCTGTGTCAGACGATTTTCTTCATCACCGCCAAGAGCGTGTCAGTCAGCTTGCCGTAAGGCGGGTTGAGCAGGTCGGCCGAATTCAGCCGCGCCTGCCGGAAGACCGGCTTGTGGGCGCTGAAACTGTCAAACCCGGCCTTGCCGGTGTGGGTGCCCATGCCGCTGGCCCCGATGCCGCCAAAGGGCAGCTTTTCCTGGAACACGTGGAACAGGGTTTCGTTGACGCACATCCCCCCGGCCCAGGTGTTTTGCAGCATGTATTTTTCCTTGGCGCGGTCATGGCCGAACCAATAGAGCGCCAGCGGGCGGTCATGGCTGTTGATGTAATTCGTGACCTCGTCCAGCCTGTCATAGGTCTTGATCGACAGGACCGGGCCAAACACCTCTTCCTGCATGACCGTCATGTCCTCGGTCGGGTTGATCACCATGTTGAGCGGCAGGACACGGTTGTTGGTGCTGCCTTCGCCGCCATCCGGGTTGACCGTGACCACCTTTGCCCCCTTGTCACGCGCGTCTGTCACCAGATTGCGCAGGCGGTCGTAATGGCGGTCCGAGACAATGGTGGTGTAGTCCTCGTTGCCTTCGAGCTTGGGGAAGAACTTGGTAAAGCCCTTCTTCATGTCCTCGACAAACCCGTCGAGCTTCTCGGTCGGGACAAAGATGTAATCCACCCCGATACAGGTCTGGCCACAGTTCAGCACCTTGCCACGCAGGATCGAGTTGACCGCCTTGGACGGATCATAGCTGTGGTCGATGATCGCCGGGCATTTGCCGCCCAGTTCCAGCGTGATCGGCGTCAGGTTCGGCGCCGCCGCCTGGGCAATCTTGCGGCCCACGGCGGTGGAGCCGGTAAAGATCAAATGATCGAACGGCAGTTCGGCGAAGGCGTTGCCCAGGTCCGGCCCGCCGGTGACGATGGCCAACAGGTCCTCGTCGAAATTGTCCGACACGAGGTTGCCCAGAAGCTCGGTCGTGTGCACCGTCACCTCGCTGGGCTTGATCATCATCCGGTTGCCCGCGGCCAGCGCGTGCACGGCAGGCAAAAGCGCGATGGCATAAGGATAGTTCCACGGGGCGATATTGCCGATCACGCCCAGGGGTTGTGGCATGATCTTGCTTGTGGCGGGCAGCGAATGCAGGGTGGTGCCCACCCGGCGCGTGCGCATCCAGCGGCGCAGGTGCCGGCGGGCGTGTTTGGCCCCCGAGATGACGAGCATGAGATCGGCCAGTGTGGTTTCGCGCACCGAACGGTTGCCGAAATCCTTGTCGATGGCCTCGCAGATGTCGTGCTTATGTTTTTCCGTCAGGGTCAGCAGCTTTTCGATATTGCCGCGCCGTTCCTGATAGGACGGGTAAGGGTTGGCGTTCGACGCCGCCTTCTGGCGGGCAAAAAGCGCCTTGAGATCGTCGATGGACGTATCCGGGACGATGGGTGTCGCATGCGAATTCATTGTGTTTCCTTTCTGTCCGAAAGGCCGACCGGCAGGGGCATCTGGGCAAGCCTGGAGAACCGGCTAGCGGGTTGGGCCGTGGGTCGCGCGCGCGTTGGCGCTGCAAATCGAACTGTTACAGGCTTGATGCCGGGGGCCTCACACCGATTGGCAGAGGCCCCCGAAAGGGAGTGGGATCAGTAGTCGAGCCCGCGCGCCACAACTTCCCAGGCGCTGTTGTTGACCTTGGCCATGATAAAGGTATCCGAGCCCTGGTGGTCATCGGCCGAGAAGCTGACCGGTTGACCGCCGATCGGGTCTACATAGCCTTCTATCGCCTCGGTGGCCGCAAGGAAGTTTTCGGTGGTCAGGTCTTTGCCTGCCTCTTGCAGCGCCTTAATTGTCAGATCGGCAAAGATGTAGCCAAGCTGCGCCTGCGGTTCCATTGCCTTGCCGTGAGTGGCTTCATAGGCTTTGAGAATCCGCTTGGCTTCACCTTCGGCATTAGCGGCGGACTCATAGACGAAGGGCGCGACAAGGTACAGGTTCTGCATAGCGCCACCGGCAGCCCCAGCCACGGCATCCATGTAGGGCACCATTCCGGTCACGAAGATGGGCTCGAAGCCCAGTTTCTTGGCGGTGGCCACGGTGATGATCGTGTCCCGCACCGAGGTGGACAGGAAGACGATGTCACAGCCTGCGTTCTTCAGTGTGGTCACCGACGAGGTCAGGTCGGTCTCGGTGGCGGAATGTTCCGTTTTGGCGACGATCTTCATCCCATATTCGGCCAGTTGATCCTCGACCCCGTGGGTCATCTCCTCGCCCGCTTCATTGGCGATTTGCGCAACGCAAGGCGTGGAATAACCGCCATTTTCGTAGAAATAGGCGGCCGCAGCCCTGAACTGCTCATAATAGCTGCGGAAAAAGCTATAGACCATTGGGTTCACCGGATCGGTCATGACCTTTGAGGCGGTCAATGGGTACATGTTTGGCACCCCGGCGTTGAACTGAGTTGGCATCACGGCAAGGTTTTGCGGAGTGCCAAGGGCACCGATGATTGCAAAAACCTTGTCCCGGCGGATCAGCTTGTTTGCTGCCTGCACCGCGCGCGGCACTTGGTATTGCATGTCCTCGATGACAATCTCGATCTTGCGGCCATGCACACCGCCCGCTGCGTTGGCTTCATCGATACGCATGCGCATACCATTGGCACTGGGCACGCCCCAAACGGCCAGTGGCCCGGAAAGGTCGGTATACGATCCCAGTTTGATACTGTCGGCGCTCACCCCTTGGGTTTCCGCCAGTGCCGGTGTGCCCAGAAGGGCAGCGGCACTCAATGCTGCGATAAGTTGTTTCATGTTCTCCTCCGTTGGTTGATTCAGTACATGCTCGCGATCAGATCGCCGTACTTCTCCTCCACGACCTTTCTCTTGAGCTTCATGGTTGGTGTCAGTTCCTCGTCATCTGCTGTCAGAAGGATGTCTATCAGGCGAAATTTCTTAACCTGTTCGACGGACGCAAAGCCTTTGTTGACGGATGCGATTTCCTTATCGATCAGTTCTTCGATAGCCGGGTTGCGGCATAGCGATTTGTAATCGCTAAAGGGGATGCGCTGTTCCTGGGCGTATTTCTCGACATTTTCCTGGTCGATCATGATCAGCGCTGTCAGGAACTTGCGCTTGTCTCCTATGACAACAGCGTCGGAGATATACGGCGAGAATTTTAGCTCGTTTTCCATCAATGACGGCGTGATGTTCTTACCGCCCGCTGTGATGATGATGTCCTTTTTCCGGTCAAGAATGAACAGATCGCCATTCTGATCCAGCTTGCCGATGTCACCGGTATAGACCCAGCCATCAAGAACGGTTTCATCGGTTTTTTCAGGCGCGTTGTGATAGCCCGAGAAGTTGCTGCGCGCGCGGACAAGTATTTCACCATCCTCAGCGATTTTTAACTCCACGCCGCGGAAGGCTCGCCCAACCGATCCGATGGGGGATTGTCCTGGCACCGTAGCGGTGATGATCCCGGTCTCGGTCTGGCCGTAAGCTTCTTGCACGCTGACCCCAAGCGTCTGGAACCAATTCAATAGGTTGGGTGAGATCGGCGCCGCGCCGGACAGGATGGTGTGGGTCCGGTTGATACCCAGTTCAATGCGGATATTGCGCAGCACGGCATAGTCTGTGAGTTTTGCCGCCATTCGCGTGAGGAAAGAGCCACCGCCAGCCTGCACCTTTTCATTCAAGCGCAGTGCCAAGTTATAGGCCTTTCGACCCAAAGGCGTGCCTTCCTGCATGATGAAATTGATGCGGGAATAAAACTTCTCCCATACGCGTGGCACGGCGAAGATGGCCGTGGGAGCAACCTCTTGAATATCCTTTGCAAAAGTCTCGCCGCTTTCGGCAAAGTTAATGACCGAACCATAGCGGATCGGGATCGCCACCGAGATAATCCGCTCCGCCGCATGGCATAACGGTAGAAAGGTCAGGAACTCGTCCCCCGGACCAAAGGGCAGGTCCGGCGAATTGTCGGCCTGTGACAAGATATATCGGTTCGACACCTGTGCCCCCTTGGGGTTGCCGGTGGTGCCCGAGGTATAGATCAGGATCGCGAGATCTTCGGGCAGACCCGCGTCGATGCGCTTGTCCCATTCGACCTCCAACCTGGCACGGTCCTCATCGCCCAGCGCCAGAAATGCCTCCCATGACATGACCTTGGGGTGCGAAAAACGGCGTAACCCTTCCATGTCGTAGACCACCACATGTTTCAGGTAGGGCAGCTTTGTTTCTTGTTCGAGGAACTTATCAAGCTGCTCCTCATCCTCGACAAACAGAACCTTGGCCTGGCTATCGTTGAGTTGAAACGCCATCTGGCGTGACTGCAATGTCGGGTAAAGTCCGTGACAGACGCACCGAATACCCTGAGTTCCCAGGTCGGTGAACACCCATTCCTTGTTGTCTTCACTGATGATCGCGGCGACATCGCCGGTTTTCATCCCCAGGGACAAGAGCGCCACTCCAACCTGCCGGGCGCGGTCGTAATAATCTGCCCAGCTATAGGCTCGCCAGATACCAAGCTCTTTTTCGCGCATGGCAATGGTATTGCCTCGCGCGAGGCAATTCTGGCGAAACAGCTTGGCGAAGGTGTCGCAGCCGTCGATTAAAACGGTGGGCGGGTTCCAGTTCACAGTTTCTAGCGCCATGTCTTTTTCCCTTTCCAGCGACGTTCTTCGCGCACGCCTTCGTCCTTCACGCCGAGGTAGAACTCTTGGATGTTTTCGCTGGCCAATAGGCGATCGCGGTCGCCTTCCATGACGATGCGCCCGGTCTCCATCACGTAGCCGAAGTCGCAGGTTTCCAGCGCCACGGCGGCGTTCTGTTCTACCAAAAGCATAGTCACGCCTTCCTCGCGATTGATGTGTTTGATGATGTCGAAAATCTCGCCGATCAGACGCGGGGAGAGGCCGAGGGAAGGTTCGTCCAGCAGCATAAGGCGTGGCTTCTGCATGAAGGCGCGGCCAAGCGCCAGCATCTGCTGCTGGCCGCCGGACAGATAGGCCGCCTGTTTGTCGATAAAGCTGCGCAGGTCCGGGAACCAACCCAGCACCTTTTCGAAATCCTGTTGCACCGCTCCCCTATCCCGGCGGCAATATGCCCCCAGCATCAGGTTGTCGCGCACAGACAAGAGCGAGAACACCTCGCGCCCCTCGGGTACATGGGCCACGCCCATTCGGGCGACCACGTCAGGGTCTTGCGAGGAAATCTCGTTCCCATCGAGCTTGATCGATCCTTTGAAGGGGTCCAAGGCGCCCGAGATGGTTTTCAGGATCGTGGTCTTGCCCGCGCCGTTTGAGCCCATGATCGACACGATTTTGCCCTCAAGCACGGACAGGCTTACCCCGCGGATCGCCATGACCCTGCCATAGAATGTTTCAACGTTTTCCAGTTTTAATAGATCAGTCATGGCCGGTCCCCAGATAGGCGTGTTGAACATCCTGATTGTCCTGAACCTCGGCGGCCGTGCCTTCCGCCAGAAACCGCCCCTCGGCGATAGCAAGCACCTTATCGGACACTTTGTTCACCAACTTCATGTCGTGCTCGATCATCACCACGGTAATGCCGAGGTCTGCTTTGATATCCTCGATCCAGAAGGCGATGTCGGCGGTTTCCTCGGTGGTCAGACCACTGGACGGTTCATCCAGCAACAACAGCTCGGGTCCGGCGACCAAAGCGCGAGCAATCTCGATCTTTTTGCGGATTCCATACGGCAGATCAGACACGCGAGCGTGGCGATGTGCCTGAAGATCAAGGAACTCAATCACTTCCTCGGCCTTGCGGCGATGCGCCAGTTCCTGCTCCAACTGCCCACCGGCAAAAAAGAGCTCGCGCAGAGGTTTGAAACCATCCCGGCTGTGGCGACCAATCAGCAGGTTTTCGAGCATTGTTGCATGTTCGAACAGCTCGATATTTTGGAAGGTCCGAGCAATGCCGCGGCGCACGATCTGGTGCGGCTTGGCCGAGAGCAGGCTTTCACCACCCAGCCGAACATCGCCCGCTACCGGGTCGTAGATCCGGCAGATCAAGTTGAACACCGTGCTCTTGCCCGCACCATTCGGACCAATGATGGTATAGACCGTATCCGGCTCGACCGAAAAGGACAGGTTGTCCACCGCCTTCAAACCGCCAAAGGTTAGGGTAAGGTTTTCAACTTCCAGCCAGCTCATCTCAGACGCTCCGTTTTGAGGAAGGTTTTCTGACGCTGGAAGCTGCGTCGCTTGTACATCGGGAAGATGTTGAAATAGTGGTGGATCTTGAGCCAACGACCATAAAGCCCGTCTGGTTCGAACAGCATGAACACCACCAGGATTAGGCCAAAGGCAAGGCTATCAAGCCCGCTGGACGCAGCTACGCCCGCGGGCAGCAGCACCTTTATCCAGCTCAGAACCGTTGGGAGCAGCATGATGAAGAACGCGCCAAAGACGGCTCCATGAATGGTGCCAAGGCCACCCACGACGATCATCAGCAAGAGCCGGATCGATTCCCCCATTCCGAAACTCTCCGGGCTGAGAAAGAAAAAGGCATGGGCCAAAAGCGTGCCCGCCAGACCGGCCAGTGCGGCAGAAAGGAAGAAGGCATAGGCCTTGAAGAAGGCAATATCGACACCAAGACCCCGAGCCGAAACTTCGCTATCGCGGATCGCAATCATCGCCCGACCGCTACGCGAGCGGGTGAGGTTTCGCACCAACAAGAGCACACCTACGAACACTCCGAGATTGACGAAATACTTCTGCCAGCTCTCGAACAGCTCGACGCCAAAGATGGTGATTTCTGGAACGGGCATACCGCCGTGACCACCGGTGAAATCCCCTCCTGACCCGATCAGGCGCTCGATGATGAGCGCAAAGGCCAGGGTCGCAATGGCAAGATAAAGTCCATGCATCTTGGAGCAGATCCGACCCAGCGCTAGCCCTGCAATGCCGGAGATCAGCGCGGCCAAGGGCACTGACAAGAGCCATGGCACACCGTAACGTGTCATCATGATTGTATGGGCATAGGCCCCGATAGCGACAAAGGCCGCGTGGCCGAAACTGACTTGTCCCGAGAAGCCGGTAAGGATCATCAGGCCCAGACCAGCAATGGCGTAAATGTAAACGAAACTGAGTTCGTCCAGATAGTAGCCATCGACCAAGAGCGGCATCAGCAGCGCCACCGCAAGGAAACCCAGGTACCAAGCAGCCTGTGCACCGTCGCGAAAAAGTCGGATGTCCTGTTCATAGGATTTTCGGAAGGTAATACGCATCGGATCAGACCTTTTTTTGGTGCATCTGGGAAAGCAACCCTTGCGGACGAACCAGCAGCACTGCGAACATGATCACATAGGCCCCAACGCCCTTGAGCGTCGGGAAGGCGGTGTCGAAGAATGGCTCGGCAAAACCAATAAGCAAGCAGCCAAGCACTGCGCCTGGGATCGACCCGAACCCACCGACGATGGCCCCTGCAAAGGCCTTGAATCCGATGAATCCTATCTGCGTGGACACCAGCGCAATCGGACCGAGAAGAAGCCCGGCCAGCGCGCCGAACATTGCGGCTAGAGCCCATATTGAAGAGGTCAGCCGCTTGACCGGCATACCCATATAAAAGGCAGCCAGTTGGTTGAGCGACAATGCCTGCATCGCAATGCCGACCCGCGAGAAGCGGAAAAAGAGGAAGAGAGCCAGTGACAAGAGCGCTGCAGCCAGGATGGCAATCACGTGATCCCAGCCGATGATCACACCCGTAAGGTCAATTGTACCGGGCATCATCGAGGGCAGTGAGAAACTGTCGAACCCCCAAAACATCCCCGCCAGCGCGCGCAGCACGATGCCGGTGGCCAGCGTCAGGATAAAGACGACAAAGACCGGCTGTCCGGTCATCCGTCGGATCACCAGCGCGTCATAAGTATATCCGATGCCCCCTAGCACGGCGATGGCCAGAAGAAAGCCAAGCCAGAATGGCATTCCCCAGAGCACGATAAACTGGAACCCGAAAAAGGCCCCGAGCATCATGAACTCGCTTTGGGCAAAGTTGATTTGTTCTGTGGCCTTGTAGATCAGCACAAGGCCGATCGCGATAAGGCTGTAAAGACTGCCCTGCGCCAAGCCAATAATGGCAAGCTGCATGACATCCGCGAAGTTGAGGCCGGTCATGAGGCAACACTCCAATAGGACAATATTTCGGTAACGGTCATCTCTCGCGCGCCGGCGGCAGTCGGGGGCGCAGCTGGGGTTCTGGAAAACCTCGGAGCAGGAGCGGGCTGGATAACGCCGTCAACATCGACGAATGTGCAGCGCGCCTTGTTTTGTGGGTGATCAGGTGCTTCAGACATCGAGAGAACCGGGGCAAAACAGGCATCGGTTCCTTCCAATATGGCGCACCATTCATCGCGGGTCTTGCTGGCGAAGACTTCAGTCAAGCGTTCCTTTTTCAAAGTCTGCGTTGTAGAGGTATACTGATCTTTGAACACCGGATCATTTGTGAGGCCCATGCGCTCAAGGAATTCGGCATAGAATTGCGGTTCGAGGCAGCCCAGCGCGACATACTGTCGGTCCAAGGTTTCATAGCAGCCGTACCAGGCCATACCTCCATTCAGGAAGTTCGAGCCCCGTTCATTGTCGTTCCAGAAACCGGCGGACAAGAACCCATACTGCATCGCCATCATCAGCGCCGATCCGTCGGTCATCGCGGTGTCGACGACCTGTCCTTGCCCGGTCGCACGTGCATGTGTCAGGGCGGCCAAGACTCCAACGCTCAGCATCATTGCCCCACCGGCCAAATCGCCGACGACGTTCAGCGGTACCGTTGGGGGTGCGTCTGCATCGCCCACCGACCAGATAGCCCCCGACAGGGCGGCATAATTCAAATCATGTCCTGCTGCCTGCGCCAGCGGGCCGGTCTGTCCCCAGCCAGTCATCCGACCGTAGACCAGTGCGGGACTGCGCCCGAGCACCTCGTCCGGGCCAAATCCTAGCTTTTCCATAACGCCGGGACGAAAGCCCTCGATCAGAATTTCGGCCCGCTCCAACAATTGCCAAAGGGCCGCCTGCCCATCATCTGTCTGCAAATCCAGCACCACCGATCGGCGCGAGCGGTCGTAGATGTTAAACTTTTCCTTGATCGGGAACGGATACTTCTGCCCTGGGCGTGCAACTCGCACCACCTCGGCTCCGAGATCGGCAAGATGCATGGCAGAAAATGGAGCGGGTCCAAGCCCGGCCATCTCGACCACACGCACACCTTTTAGTGGACCACTGCGAAGTTGCATACGCCTACCTCACCGCGCTTTCAGGCGGGTAGCCGCGTCCACGCGCAGGGTCTCGCCGTTGATATAGGCATTTTCGATCAGGAAGGCGCAGGCATGAGCGAATTCCTCCATTCGCCCGACCCGTTTGGGCGCTTCGCAACTCTCTATCAGGCTGTCGATTACCTTTTGGTCAAAGGACATGACCATAGGCGTGCCGAACAGTCCCGGCGCGATGGCATTGACGCGTACGCCGTAACGGCCAAGCTCGCGCGCGGCAGGCAAGTTCAGCCCGATGACACCGTTCTTGGAACTTGCATAGGCCGCCTGCCCGATCTGCCCCTCATAGGCAGCTCCGGAAGCAACGTTGATCAAAACGCCGCGTTCCTCTCCGTTCTCGAGATCGTTCTTGGCCATCTGCGCGGCGCATTTCGACAGCATATTGAAGGTGCCGACAAGATTGATATCAATGGTCCGGCGGTAAGCATCAAGCGAGGTGGCATTGCCATCGCGTTCGATGATCTTGCTTGGCGCAGCGACGCCCGCACAGTTGATGCAGACGTGCACCGTGCCGAATTTCGCAACCACTTGTGCGATTACTGCCGCCGCCTCTTCGTCGCTGGTCACGTCCAGCTTGGCAAACATGGCCCGCTCACCCAGTTCCGCAACGAGCGCAATGCCCTCCTCGGCATTCAAGTCGCAGGCCACGACATTGGCCCCGCGCCCATGCATGTAACGCATAGTCTCGGCTCCGAGGCCCGAGGCGCCGCCAGTGATTATGATAGTCTTTCCCTCAATCTGCACGATGTGATCCTTTAGAATGCCGAGATGCCGGTCAGCGACCGCGCAATAATGAGTTTCTGGATTTCCGTGGTCCCATCCGGGATCGGCCCGATCAGCGATTCTCGAGCCAGGCGTTCGATGATGAAGTCCTTGGTCACGCCGTTGCCGCCATGGATTTGCAAGGCATCACGCGCGGCGGTTATAGCGATTTCGGTGCCATACCACTTGGCCATGGCGCATTCGGCGTCACAGCGCTCGCCCGCGTCGATCATCGCCCCTGCCCGCAGGGTCAACAGGCGGGCAGCGTCTATCTTGGTGGCATTGGTGGCGATCTTGTCGGCAATCAGCTGGTGCCCAGCGATCAGCTTGCCGTGCTGGCTGCGTTCCCGAGAATACTTAATGGCCTCATCATTGGCGCGGCGGCCCACGGCATAGCCCCAAACAGCCATGTGACAACGGGCACGCTCAAAGACCACAAGCGTCTGGCGCAAGGCCTGACCGGCGTCACCAATGATGTTACCGACCGGCACCCGCACATCGTTGAGGAAGACCTGCGCCGTGGATTGACCATTGAGCGCGATTTTCTTGATATCGCGAGTCTCGAACCCATGCTCCTCGCGGTCAATCAGGATATGACTGAGCCCTTCCTCAGTGCGGCAGGTGCAAATGAAGATGTCGGCAAAGCGCCCGCTGGAAATCCAAGTCTTCTCTCCCGAGATCACGTAATAATCGCCATCGCGAACCGCCTTGGTTTTCACTGCGGCCACGTCCGAGCCCACGTCCGGTTCCGAAATGCCGACACTGGCAAATTTCTTGCCTGACAGCAGGTCCGGCACATAGCGTTCGCACAATTCCGGCGGCGCAAGGCGGATCAACAGATCGGCAGCCACAACGTTGATCAACAGCGGCACGGCCAGATCAAGCGAGGAATAGACCACCTCTTCGAACAGCATCAGGTGCGTCACCCAATCCATGCCGTAACCGCCATGTTCTTCTGGATGTGGTGCGGTCAGCACCCCGAACTCGGAAAGCTGCCCGGCCCATTCCCGGAATTTCTCATCCGGGATAACCTGATCGTCGTACTTACGAATTTCCGGCTCAAGCTTCTCGTCAAGAAACCGGCGCAACCCGTCCACGGCCGCCTGTTGTTCTTCTGTTTTGCGGTACATAATCTTGCCCTCCCTTAGCGTGCCAGCACGGTGATTGCCGCCACGGCCTCTTCCAACCCGACAAGCCCGCCGCCATTCTCGGCCACGGCCACTTGGGCGCCTTCGACCTGTCGCGCGCCGCATTCGCCGCGCAACTGGCTGACCAACTCGTAAATTTGCCCTAACCCTGTCGCCCCGATCGGATGGCCCTTGCTTTCAAGTCCGCCCGAAGGGTTAACGGGCACGCGGCCCCCAATGCAGGTTTCGCCTCGCTCCGAGGCCGGGCCGCCTTCGCCCAACTCCACCAGGCCAAGGTTCTCAATCTGGATAATTTCGCCCATGGCGGTAGCATCATGCACCTCAGCCACCGACACATCCGAAGGCGAAATACCTGCAATCTCATAGGCATCGCGGGCCGCGCGGGCGGTGATATGATTAGTAAAATCTTCAGCCATCCGGTCGCTCCCGGTACGGATGATCGAAGCTTTCACCTCGATCGCTCGATGGCGAGAGAGACCAAGACGTTTAAGCCCCTCTTCGCTCACCAGAACAGCAGCTGCGCCACCATCCGAGATTGGAGCGCACATGGGCAGAGTCAGAGGATAGGTGATCGGCGGAGCGGCCAGCACCTGTTCAACTGTATAAGGGTCGCGGTATTGCGCTTTTTCGTTATGAACCGAATGGCCGTGGTTCTTAGCCGCCACAGCGGCAATCTGCGTCTGCGTCGTACCAAAATGCTTCATATGCAACCGGCAGAATGCCGCATAGACATCCATGAAGACGCTGTAAGGTTTAGGCGATGTACTGCCTTCAGGCACCTCAACGCCTTCACCCAGCGCTAGAAGCTGCGCCTTGGTTGCCTCGACTGCGGAAATGTCCCACGCCCCATCAAAGACGCTGAACATCCGCTCACGGTCAGTCGAAAACATCTTCTCGGCCCCAACGGCCAAGACAATGTCGCTGTCACCGGCGCGCAGGGCCTGGTTGGCCAATGAAAACGCCGTCGCTGCACTGGCACATGCATTCTCGACGTTGACCACCGGGATGCCTCCGATGCCCATGGCGCGCAGGGCAACCTGACCGGGAACCATCAACTGACCTTCCATGTGGTTCTGGGTGGCGTTCGAAAAATAAGCACCCTGCAGGTCAGACTTTTGAACACCTGCATCGTTCAGCGCGGCATCAACCGCCTCTTGTGTCAGGGATTTCACAGTGCTGTCGGCCTGCTTGCCCATCCGGGTCATGCCCACGCCGATGACATATGTCTTGGTCATAAATTTCTTTCCCTTATTGACCGGTGAAGACCGGTTTACGTTTTTCAGCGAAGGCCTCGAGGCCCTCCTTGATATCGTCCGACCGAAAATGATTGCGCAGCGTTTCCAATTCGAGCTGCAGCGCACCAGATTGCGACATTTCCATCGACTGATTGGCGACCGACTTCATCCGCCGCAGTACCAGCGGACTTTTGGCAGCGAGCTTCTCTGCAAACTCCTGCACGCGATCGTCCAGCGTATCGTCAGCGACAACTTCCTGCACAAGACCCATCTCCATCAGGCGGCGGGCCGGCAGCGCATCGCCAGAAAAGAGCAGATACTTGGCGTTGTTCAGCCCGATGCGCTCGGGCAGAACCGCAGCGCCACCAGCACCAGGAAAAACTCCGAAATTCGAATGCGCGTCGCCGATCCTGGCACTTTCACCGGCAATCAGCACATCGCAGCACATCGCCAGCTCCAACCCGCCAGCCATCGTGATCCCGTTCAGCCCACCAACCACGGGCACCGGCAGATTACGCAGGCGCTTGAACAATTGCGCAATCGCATCAAGAAAATCGCGTTTTCCGCGCACCCCGAGGGTATCGAGTACTTCTTTCAGATCCGCACCGGCACAAAATGCCGAACCCGTTCCAGTAATGACCAGGGATCGCACCCCGTCATTACCCTCGACCCAGCTTAGCGCATCAGCGAGCTCATCAATCACATCGAACGACAACGCATTCATCTGCTCAGCATGCGACAGCCGGATCGTGGCAACACCATTGATCTCATTCACTGCGATTGTTTCGTACGCCACGTCTGTCCTCCCCGTCTTGATTATTTATTAATTACCAGTCGGTAATATAAATCAATAGAAAAATTTCCCTCAAAAAACCAATGAGTTACGATGATTCCACCACAAGACGATGGTGTTTTACGGACTCCAATGATCTTCGGAGTCCTGACGATTTCCGATTCGAAAGACCGATTTTTTAGTGATGGTGCCGCGGGCGAACCGCGAACTATTGGCGCATAGCCTTGGCACTGGTCATATCCCCGACCCGCTGAATCCGTCCTGAACCAACTTTGCATGTTGGCACACGTGCGACACATTTCACGTGGCCTGCGTTTTCAGCGATGAAGACATCACTGACTTCGGCGGAACTGCACTCTTCAGAGCCCCATTGTCGCCATTGCAGAAGCCTGCAACACCGACTTTGACCGTTGCAGAAGGAAGCCATGCCGACGTTGAAGACGATCTAGAGAAGATCGACGAAAGCAGTCGCTGACACTCGGTCTCCACACAGTTCAGACAGGCCAATCTGGTCGCTACGTGGCGCTCGAAACACTTGGCCTCAACGAAGCAGCCAAAGCGAAATTCCCGGAATGAACGTAACCATCATCAACACCGTCACGATCAGGGCCATGAACGGCAAGACCGAAAGGCAGATTTCCGAGAACTTCTCGCGGAAGGCCGTTGTCGCAACGAAGAGGTTCAACCCGATGGGCGGGGTCAGGAACCCGATTTCCAGGTTGATGACCATCATCACCCCGAAATGGATCGGGTCGATGCCATAGCTCATCGCCGGAACCAGAAGCAGGGGCGCCAGGATCAGGATGGCCGAGATCACGTCGATGAAACACCCGATCACAAGCAACAGAAGGTTCACCGCAATCAGGAAGGCGATTTTGCTTTCGGTGATCGAAGTGATCCACATAGCCAGCTCGTGTGGCACGCGTTCGATGGTCAGCACCGACTTCAGGCTGAGCGCCACTGCTATGATCGGAAAGAGCATGCCCAGCATCACGGCCGTATCCAGCGTGGTCTTGCGAAAATCCGCGAAGCTGAGTTCGCGGTGAATGAAGGCTTCGACCAGGAGCCCATAAGCCAGCGCCACAGCCGCCGCCTCGGTCGGAGAGAAGTATCCGCTATAGATCCCCCCCAGAAGGATCACCGGCAAAAGCATCGACCAGATGCCCTCTTTCAAGGCAATCACAAAGGCCGGCAGATCAAAGGATTTCGACGGCAGATGCCGATTGACCCAGAACGAGTACCCAGCCAGCACCGCCGTCAGCAGGATACCCGGTCCGATGCCCGCAATGAACAGGTCGGCAACGCTTTTTTCCGTGACAAGCCCATAGACAATCAGCGGGATTGAAGGCGGGATCACGATCCCAAGGGTTCCCCCCGAGGTGATCGCTCCAAGGGAGAACCGTTTCGAATAACCCGCCTCGCGCAGGGCCGGATAGAGGATTGCGCCAACAGCCAGCAGAGTGACGGGCGACGACCCGCTGATTGCGGCGAACAGAGCGCAGGAAAGCACCGTCGCCACCCCCATGCCCCCGGGCAACGGGTCGGTGGCCAGCATCGTGACCCGGATCAGACGTTTTGCGATTGACCCGCGTGTCATGATGTTCCCGGCAATCAGGAACATCGGGATCGCCAGCAAGAGATCGTTGTCGAGGCTGATCCACATGTCCTCGACCAGGTATTCCAGCCGTCCATCCCCCCAGACCAGGTGGACATAGGCCACCAACGCCAAGAGCAGGACAACCGCGTTCATCCGGAAGAACAGGCAGGTAAAGACCAGGGCAAGAAGACCAGCAACATCCATGGATCAACGGTCCTGCGATTTGGATTTCAGAATGGGTGAAACACAGAAGGCAAAATGCCTGAGTGCCGATGACAGGAATGCATAGGGAATGATCAACTGGATCGGCCACAGCAGGAAATAAAGTACGGCGGCCCGATCGCCCGCGGCGCGGGTTTGGCCCACGAAATAGATTGCGTATCCTGCCAGGAACAGGAAAAACAACCCTGACAGCAGGTCTCCGATCCGATCAAACATCGCGCCCCGGCGGCCGGTGATGAGGTGATCGAATATCTCGGGCCGAAGATGGGCATTGTGATGGGTGGCCAACACGAGGCCCAAAAACCCGGCCACGATGGCGACATAGACCGCCACGGTCTTGATACCCAAAACCGAGATGCCGAACAGCTCGCGTCCGATGACATCGCCCATCAGGAGGATCGCCACGCAGCTATAGGCCAGCGTGGCGATCGCCCCTTCGATTGTGGTCAGTATGTCAATCGTGCGCTTCAAGACTGCCAGCCATCAGTTGGTGCAGGCAGCCTTGGCGGCCTGAACCCGGTCCCAGACTTCGGCGGCATTACCACCCATTTCCGAAACGATACGTGCCTGTGCAGCGGGGGCGACGGCTTTCCAGGCGGCCAGTTCGTCGGCGTCGGGATCATGCACGGTCAGACCTGCCCCCTTGATCTTGCCGATCAGCGCACCTTCCGCACCGCGGATGGCGCCCCGCAGGCCGTTCATCGCTGTGGCCGCTTCAATGACCCAGCCCATTTCCTGCTCGCTCAACCCCGCGGCGGTTTTCTTGGACATAGCCACAAGGCCCACCTGGTAGACATGGTTCGTCGTGGTCACGAAGGGCGCTTCCTGGGCGTATCCCACGGCAATTGTCACTGTACCCTAATTAATCAGATTCTGCGGATTGGAAGCGTTTTCGGCAGATTCTGTACCCTTAATTGCAATAT
>NZ_JBJGSF010000009.1:0-67496 GCF_045763785.1 Pseudooceanicola aestuariicola
ACCGTCGCGGTGCCGTTCTGGGCGCCGGTCACATTGGTGATGCTCAGCGGATCGTTCTGCGGATCGCTATCGTTCGCAAGCGCGTTGATCGTGATCGCATTGTCTTCCGCGGTGGTTGCCGTGTCGGGCTCTGCCGTCGGGGCGTCGTCAACTTCGTTCACCTTGACCGAAACGGTCGCGGTATCGGTTGCGCCATCGGGATCGGTCAGCGTGTAGCTAAACGTCTCGGTTCCGGTGAAGCCTGCATTCGGCGTGAACTGAATCTGGCCGTTCGGCAGAACCGTGGCGGTGCCGTTGGTGGGCTCCTGCCCCGGCTCGATCGAAACGGTCAGGTCGGCCTTGGCGTCGTCCACGTCGGTGTCGTTGCCCAGCACGTCGATGGTGACAGCCGTGTCTTCATCCGTCGTGTCCTGATCGTCGTTCGCAACAGGTGCGTCGTTCACCGGGGTCACGTTGACGGTGATCGTCGCCGTGTCGGTGTTGCCGTCGGGATCGGTGACCGTGTAGGTCAGCGTCTCGGTCCCGTTGAAATCAGCATCCGGCGTGTAAACCACCTGGTTGCCGATCACGGTCGCGGAGCCGTTGGTCGCACCGGTCACGTCGGAGATGGTCAGCGGATCGTTCTGCGGATCGCTGTCGTTCTCCAGAGCGTTGATGGTGATCGACGTGTCTTCCGCGGTGGTTGCCGTGTCGGGCTCTGCCGTCGGGGCGTCGTCAACTTCGTTTACCTTGACCGAAACGGTCGCGGTGTCGGTTTCCCCATCGGGATCGGTCAGCGTGTAGCTGAACGTCTCGGTTCCGGTGAAGCCTGCATCCGGCGTGAACTGGATCTGGCCGGTCGGCAGAACCGTTGCGGTGCCGTTGGTGGGCTCCTGCCCCGGCTCGATCGAGACGGTCAGGTCGGTCTTGGCGTCGTCAACGTCCGTGTCGTTCGCCAACACGTCGATGGTGACGGCCGTGTCCTTATCGGTCGAGTCCATGTCGTCTTCAGCAACAGGCGCGTCGTTGACCGGGGTCACGTTGACGGTGATCGTCGCCGTGTCGGTGTTCCCGTCCGGATCGGTGACCGTGTAGGTCAGCGTTTCCGTGCCGTTGAAGTCATCGTTCGGCGTGTAGACAACCTGGTTGCCGATCACGGTCGCGGTGCCGTTGGTGGCCCCGGTCACATCCGTGATGGTCAGCGGATCGTTCTGCGGATCGCTGTCGTTCTCAAGCGCGTTGATGATGATCGCCGTGTCTTCCGGCGTCTCCTCGGCGTCGTCCACCGCGACAGGCGCTTCGTCAACCTCGTTCACCTTGACCGAAACGGTCGCGGTATCGGTTTCACCATCGGGATCGGTCAGCGTGTAGCTGAACGTCTCGGTTCCGGTGAAGCCCGCATTCGGCGTGAACTGGATCTGGCCGTTCGGCAGAACCGTAGCCGTGCCGTTGGTCGGCTCCTGCCCCGGCTCGATCGAGACCGTCAGGTCCGCTTTGACATCGTCAACGTCCGTGTCGTTCGCCAGCACGTCGATGGTGACGGCCGTGTCCTTATCGGTCGTGTCCATGTCGTCTTCAGCAACAGGCGCATCGTTCACCGGCGTCACGTCTACCGTGATCGTCGCCGTGTCGGTGTTCCCGTCCGGATCGGTAACCGTGTAGGTCAGCGTTTCCGTGCCGTTGAAGTCATCGTTCGGCGTGTAGACAACTTGGTTGCCGATCACGGTCGCGGTGCCGTTGGTGGCCCCGGTCACATCCGTGATGGTCAGCGGATCGTTCTGCGGATCGCTGTCGTTCTCAAGCGCGTTGATGATGATCGCCGTGTCTTCCGGCGTCTCCTCGGCGTCGTCCACCGCGACAGGTGCTTCGTCAACTTCGTTCACCTTGACCGAAACGGTCGCGGTGTCGGTTTCCCCATCGGGATCGGTCAGCGTGTAGCTGAACGTCTCGGTTCCGGTGAAGCCTGCATCCGGCGTGAACTGGATCTGGCCGGTCGGCAGAACCGTCGCGGTGCCGTTCGTGGGCTCCTGACCCGGCTCGATCGAGACGGTCAGGTCCGCTTTGACATCGTCCACGTCGGTGTCGTTGCCCAGAACGTCGATGGTGACGGCCGTGTCTTCATCCGTCGTGTCCTGATCGTCGTTCGCAACAGGTGCGTCGTTGACCGGAGTCACGTTGACGGTGATCGTCGCCGTGTCGGTGTTTCCGTCAGGATCGGTGACCGTGTAGGTCAGCGTTTCCGTGCCGTTGAAGTCCGCATCCGGCGTGTAAACAACCTGGTTACCGATCACGGTCGCGGTGCCGTTGGTGGCCCCGGTCACGTCCGTGATCGTCAGCGGATCGTTCTGCGGATCGCTGTCGTTCTCAAGCGCGTTGATGATGATCGCCGTGTCTTCCGGCGTGTCCTCGGCGTCGTCCACCGCGACAGGCGCTTCGTCAACTTCGTTCACCTTGACCGAGACGGTCGCGGTGTCGGTTTCCCCATCGGGATCGGTCAGCGTGTAGCTGAACGTCTCGGTGCCGGTGAAGCCTGCATCCGGCGTGAACTGGATCTGGCCGGTCGGCAGAACCGTGGCGGTGCCGTTGGTCGGCTCCTGACCCGGCTCGATCGAGACGGTCAGGTCGGTCTTGGCGTCGTCCACGTCCGTGTCGTTCGCCAGCACGTCGATGGTGACGGCCGTGTCCTTGTCGGTCGTGTCCATGTCGTCTTCAGCAACAGGCGCATCGTTCACCGGGGTCACGTTGACGGTGATCGTCGCCGTGTCGGTGTTGCCGTCGGGATCGGTGACCGTGTAGGTCAGCGTCTCGGTCCCGTTGAAATCAGCATCCGGCGTGTAAACCACCTGATTGCCGATCACGGTCGCGGTGCCGTTGGTGGCCCCGGTCACGTCAGAGATGGTCAGCGGATCGTTCTGCGGATCGCTGTCGTTCTCAAGCGCGTTGATGATGATCGACGTGTCTTCCGGCGTGTCCTCGGCGTCGTCCACCGCGACAGGCGCTTCGTCAACTTCGTTCACCTTGACCGAAACGGTCGCGGTGTCGGTTGCACCATCAGGATCGGTCAGCGTGTAGCTGAACGTCTCGGTTCCGGTGAAGCCTGCATCCGGCGTGAACTGGATCTGGCCGGTCGGCAGAACCGTCGCGGTGCCGTTGGTGGGCTCCTGCCCCGGCTCGATCGAGACGGTCAGGTCGGTCTTGGCGTCGTCCACGTCGGTGTCGTTGCCCAGAACGTCGATGGTAACGGCCGTGTCTTCATCCGTGGTGTCCTGATCGTCGTTCGCAACAGGTGCGTCGTTGACCGGGGTCACGTTGACGGTGATCGTCGCCGTGTCGGTGTTGCCGTCGGGATCGGTGACCGTGTAGGTCAGCGTCTCGGTCCCGTTGAAGTCGGCATCCGGCGTGTAAACCACCTGGTTGCCGATCACGGTCGCGGAGCCGTTGGTAGCCCCGGTCACGTCGGAGATGGTCAGCGGATCGTTCTGCGGATCGCTGTCGTTCTCCAGAGCGTTGATCGTGATCGACGTGTCTTCTTCGGTCGTCGCCGTATCGGGCTCTGCCGTCGGGGCGTCTGCGACATCATTCACAGTGATGGTGATCGTTGCCGTGTCGGTCAGATCACCGTCGGTCACGGTGTAGGTCAACGTTTCCGTGCCCACGAAACCGGCGTTCGGCGTGTAGACCACCTGGTTGTTGACGACCGTTGCGGTGCCGTTGCTTGCGCCGGTCACCTGCGTGACGGTCAGCGCGTCGCCATCGGGATCGCTGTCGTTTGACAGCACGTTCACGGTGATCGTGGTGTTTTCATCGCCAGAAGCCGTGTCGTCGGTTGCCACAGGTGCGGCGTTCTGCGGATCGTCCTTCAGGATGCGTTCGATCTGTTCGAAGGTCAGCGTGCGACCGTCGGAGAAGGTGACCGTACCGGCGGTGGCGAAGTTGTCGTTCGCATCAGCCGCTTCGGTGATGGTGACCTGCCCTGCCCCACGCAGATCGAGCGTGTCGATGTCGGTGTTCTGATCCGGGCCGTTGCCGCCGACGATATGATCGCCCGCGCCTTCGTCGGCGCTGGAGACAACAAACGTATCGTCGCCGCCTTCGCCGTACATCATGTCTGCGCCTTCACCACCCGTGATGGTGTCGTCGCCGCCTTCACCGTTGAAGCCGTCGCCAGCCGTACCGGGGGCGTCAAAGTAGATGTCGGTGATCCAGATACCGGAGTTGGTCGAGCCGTCCTGGCTGTGTTCGACGATGATCTTGGAGACCGGGCCGTCGATGGACACCTGAAGGTTATTCGCCGCGTCTTCTTCGTCGCGGTCCACGTCCTGGTTGGAGCGCGCAATGCTGCCGTTGACGTCGATGCCGGAGCCCGCGTTCAGATCAACGGGGATCTGCTGACCATCGGGGCCGAACGCGATGACCTTGACCACGCCATCGGTGTCCAAGTCATTGATGTTGAACTCAACATTCGTGACAGCCTGATCAAAGGTCCACTGGAAGTCGCCTTCGTTGCCGTGGCCTTTGGTTTCGGATTTCAGACCGGAGTTGCTGTCGACCGTTTCGCCACCGCCGTCGATACCGGAGGTGTTCAGTTCGGTCGCGTCATCGACGGTCGAGATATGTTCGTTGGTGTCTTTGATACGTGCATAGGTGACGTTGACCGAACCGGTGTTCTGAACAAAGCCAGCATCGGCAGTCGCATCATCGTAGCCCTGCCAGTTGAAGCTTTCGCGGTCGCCGCCGCCGTTGCCGTTCACGTCTTCTGCGTTGTCGCCATAGATGATGTCGGCGCCTGCGCCGCCTTCCATCTCGTCGTCGCCCATGTTGCCGTACATGGAGTCGTCGCCAGAGCCGCCCAGCATGGTGTCGTCGCCACCATCAGCGGAGCCGCCGCCGGGGTTACCGACGGTGCCTTCAAGCGCGTCGAAGTAGATGTCGGTGACGTTGATTTCCGACGTGTCATGGCCGTTCTGGGTGTGGGTGACTTCAAGGCGCACGATCGGCGCCGCGATGTTCACCAGAACCGAATGCGCCGGATCGGTGTCCGCGCTGGTGTCGTCGCCGTAATGGGTGACGACTTCTTTGCCGCCTGCACCGTCCAGATCGGACAGCGTCAGATGCGTACCGGATTCCGCCTGTACCGAGATATCGACCAGGTTGCCGTTCACGTCGTACGCTTTGATAATTACTTTAGAATCGGCGTCGATGTCATTGATACGGAACGAAGTATTACCAACTTCGGTCGAGAAGCCCCACTGGTAGGTCGCGCTTTCTTCGTTGGAATCCAAACGGGACGCCATCGAAGAGAAAGCGTCCGCACCGGTGCCGTCCGTGGTGATCGAATGGACCTTTTGCTGGTCCGTCTGGAACTTCGTCGTCGGCGATTCATTGGTGGTCTTGATCGAGAACGTCACATCGACCGAACCGGTGTTCTGAACGAAGCCACCGGAGAGGTTGTCGCCGTTGTCGATGGCACCATAGCCGTCGGGATCGGGCGCCTTGTCCCATTCGAACGACTCACGCTCGCCCGAGCCGCCGCCGGTGGAGCCACCGCCGTTGATGCCGTTGTCACCATACATGACGTCGGCACCCTTGCCGCCTTCCATGTAGTCGTCGCCGGAATTGCCAAAGAGCACGTCTTCGCCGTGCTCACCCTTGATGGTGTCGTTGCCTTCGTTGCCGTAGATCGTGTCGTCGCCCGATCCGCCCAGCAGACTGTCGTCGCCCGGCTGGCCGCCGTCGATGCCGTCAAACCCGCCCTGCGTGTAGTCGATGGACTTCAGCGTGCAGTATTTGTCGGTCCAGACTTCGATCTTGAAAGCGCCGTCCAGGTCGAGGTCCAGCTTGTAGAGGTCGAGCGAGGTGCTGACCTGGCCTTCGAACAGAACCTTACCGTCTTCGGCAAAGATTTTGACCTTTGCGCCATAGTGCGCGTTGTCGAACACCAGGCTTTTCAGCGAAACCGATTTGTCCAGGTTGAAGGTCAGGTGGTTATCCCACTGATCCCAGTAGGACAGTTTCTTGCAGACGATGTTCCCCCAGTCGAACCAGCTGGTGTAATCGTGGGAGTAATCCCAAAGGTCTTTACAGTCGTAGGTCTTGGAGACGGAACCTGCGGGCGCGCTATCGCGGGTTTCATCACCATAAATCACGTCATCACCACGGCCACCCAGCACGGTATCACCCATGCCGCCGCCGTAGACTTCGTCGTTTCCTTCACCGGAGTAGACCTTGTCGGCCCCGTTGCCCGCGATCACGATGTCGTCGTCACCGGTTTCCCCGAGGATCAGCGCGTCGTTCGCATCGATCTTGTCACCATCGGCATCCGTGTAACCTGCGCCGATCGTATCGTCGCCCGTGGTGCCTTCGACATAACCGTCACGCAGATCGGAGTTGGTCGTCGTGCTGCCCGAACCGGACGTGTCGTAATCGTGCTTGAGCCAATCCCAGAAAAAGAAACCCGTCATATTCTCACCCTCTTGATCCAGCGGTACCAAAAAGGCCCTACCGGTGTTGCGGCCGGTGCGCGCGCCGCGACACCGTCTCCAAAATCTGCGCCATGATCTGAAATTCTGTGCATGGCAGCCAAAAGAAGAAAACCATCCGGTTTTCGCATCAATTGGCGGCCGCGGGATCTAAAGATCCGCCCCGACACGCAGGCTACACATCCTTTCGGATGCATGACATTAGCTGGCCGCCCCATGGCCATCTGTCTTGCGCCCCCCAGTCGGGCACGTTCTGTTTTAAGCGGCGAAAGAAGGCGAACAAAGGAAAAAACATCGGAAAAATGATGTCCTATACTCATGCTTTGGCCACATTTTGGACTCAGTTCGCCGCGGGACAGGGGCTGAATCAGGGGCATTGTTTCCACCCATTTTCGGCAAAAATCCGCGGGAGAGTCATATTTCCAAGGACGCGTTAACGATTTCTTAGCCAACCGTTCGGTTAGCCGTTGCCCGATTGTTGACGATCCAGGAACAGCCACAACCTTGGCAATCCCGCCAGATTTGGTCCAAATTTCCGGTCAGATTGACGCAAACTTGTCCGGATTTCGGAACCAATCGGCGGGATTTCGAAAAGATTGGTTCCGGAAATATGGCGCAGACAGCCAACCGGTGTCCGAATCGTAAAGAAATCGAATCAAAATCCGTACATCGAGGCCGGTGAAAAATTTTCGTTGTATACCTGTGCGTTAGGGCAGTTGGGCTGCCCTTTGGCCGGGGACAGGCGCTGGTACCCAAGGCCGGACTCGAACCGGCACGCCCGAAGGCGGGGGATTTTGAATCCCCTGCGTCTACCATTCCGCCACTTGGGCGCCTGTCGCGGCCACGAGGGACCAAAGCCCCCCTGTGCCAGTGGGCTGTTCCTAACGCCGTCTCAAACGCGCGTCCAGATGGAAAGCGTCTTGACCCCACGGGGTGCGCGTGGTTCGTCGGCGCGGCATAAGAACCGGAACACCATGATGCGCAAATTATACGACTGGACCATCCGCATGGCGGATCACCACAACGCGCTGTGGGTTCTGGCGCTGGTGGCTTTTGCTGAATCCTCGGTCTTTCCCATCCCGCCCGATCTGCTGATGATCCCGATGATTATCGCGCGCCCGTCGCGAGCCTGGCTGATCGCGGGCGTGGCGATGTTCGCGTCGGTGCTGGGCGGGTTGCTGGGGTATGCCATCGGGGCGTTGGCGTTCGAAACCATCGGTCAGCCGATCCTGTCGGCTATGGGCAAAGCCGACGCCATGGCATCGTTCAACGAAACCTTCGTCGATGCGGGTTTCTGGGCCGTGCTGGGCGCGGGCATCACACCATTTCCTTACAAGGTCATTACCATCATGGCGGGCTGGACCGGGATGCCGCTGCTGACCTTCATCATCACCTCGATCCTTGCACGCGGATTGCGGTTCTTCATCGTGGCGGGGCTGCTGTGGTACTTTGGCGCGCCGATCCGTGACTTGATCGAAAAGCGGCTCGGCCTCTTCTTCACGATATTTTTCCTTGCCCTTATCGCGGGTTTTGCAGTGATTAAGCTCTTATGAATACGTCAAAACTTCTCACCATCTTCGCCGCAGGCGGATCGCTGGCGCTGTTGCTGGGGGCCTTCGGGTTCCAACACATCGGTGACCTTGCGCCCTGCAAACTATGCCTGTGGCAGCGCTGGCCCCACGCGGCGGCCGTGCTGATCGGCGGCGCGGTTCTGATCACCGGTCAAAAGGTACTGAACTGGCTGGGCGCGCTGGCAGCAGCGGCAACCGCTGGCATCGGGCTCTATCACACGGGCGTAGAGCGTGGCTGGTGGGAAGGCCCGTCGACCTGCACGTCATCGAGTGCAGGGAACATGTCTGCCGACGATTTCTTCAATCAGGTGATCGGCGCGCCCCTGATCCGCTGTGATGAGGTCGCTTGGTCCCTGATGGGCCTGTCCATGGCATCGTGGAATGCCATTGCATCGCTGATCCTGATGGCCTTCTGGGTGCGCGCAGCAACCCGCTGATCTGAAAAGATATTTCAACGGACACGCGCCGCATCCCTTCGCAGTTGCAGCGAAAATAGCCGCGCTGACCCCCTTGATGGAAACGTTTCCTCACAGCACAGTGGGCCGCAACACTGACCGCGGCGAACCGGGTTTACCCAGACCGCCGGTTGATAAGGAGACACCGATGCCCATCCCCGACAATCTGACCGATCTGCGCGCCGATCCCGTCACCGCGGAATGGGGCGACCGGGAGGTGATGCTTTATGCGCTTGGCATTGGCATGGGCGAAGACCCGATGGACGACGATGAGCTGGCCTTCGTCAACGAAGGCTGGATCACCGAACGCGATCCGGCGTTGCGGGTGGTGCCAACCTTTGCCTCTGTCGCGACATGGCACGCCCGGCCCCCGGCGATCGACATCAACCGCGTGATGGTGGTGGACGCCCAACGTGACATCACCTTTCACAAACCCCTTCCCGTCAGTGCAAAGGTCACCGCCGACAGCCGGTGGCTGGGCGCATGGGACAAGGGCGACAAGGGCGCAATTCTGGTCCGCGAAACCAAGGTGACGGACGAGGCCGGAGAGGACCTGTTCACCCTGCAGGGCACCACATTTGCCCGGGGTGACGGTAATTTCGGCGGCCCCAGCAGCGGCCAGCCCGAAACGCCCAAGGTTCCCGATCGCGCCCCGGACCAAAGCATCGTGATCCCCACGCGGCCCGGTCAGGCGCTGCTGTATCGCCTGTCAGGGGATCGTAACCCATTGCATTCAGACCCGGAATTCGCCGCACGCGCCGGGTTCAAGGCCCCTATCCTGCATGGCATGTGCACCTACGGCATCACCTGCCGCGCGGTGCTGGCCACATTCGCCGATTGGGACGAAACCGCCATCGCGCGCCACGCCTGCCGCTTTTCCGCGCCGGTCTATCCCGGTGAAATCGTGACGGTCGATCTGTGGCGCGACGGCAAAACCATCCAATTTCAGGCCAGCATCAAGGACCGCGGGGTCACCTGTGTCACAAATGGTCTGACAGAACTGCGATAGACTAAGGAAAACGGAGACAATCATGGGACTACTGGACGGCAAAGTTGCCATCATCACCGGCGCGGGCAACGGTCTGGGCGCGGCCTACGCCAAAGCCTTTGCTGCCGAAGGGGCCAAGGTTCTGGTCAACGATCTGGGCGGCGCGCGTGACGGGTCCGGCGGGTCCATCGGCCCGGCGCAACAGGTCGTGAACGATATCGAAGCCGCAGGCGGCACCGCCATTGCCAACGGCAACGATGTGTCGACCATGGAGGGCGGTCAGGCGATTTTCGACCAAGCGATGGAGGCCTGGGGCCGCGTCGACATTCTGGTCAACAACGCCGGGATCCTGCGGGACGAGACGTTCCACAAAGGGTCGGAAGAAAACTGGGATCTGGTGATGAAGGTCCACCTGAAGGGCACCTATTGCGTGACCAAGCCGGTCTATCAGTGGATGCGCGACAATGGCGGCGGTACGATCGTCAACACCTCGTCGACCTCGGGCCTGCTGGGCAACTTTGGCCAGTCGAACTATGGCGCGGCCAAGGGCGGCATCTATGGCCTGACCCGCGTGCTGTCGATCGAAGGTCGCAAATACGGCATCAAAGTCATGTGCATGAGCCCCTCGGCCCTGACCCGCATGACCGAAGACCTGCCGCGTTATCGCGAGCTGTCCGAAGGCGAAGACGGCTTCCCGGTCGCAGGCCTGCCCGACACGATTGCGCAGTCGATGCTATACATGTGTTCCGACCTTTGCGGGATGGAGAATTCCGGCAAGGTTCTGCACGTCGGACGCCCCGGCATTGCGGAACTTAAGGTCGTGCGTTCCGATGGGTGGGAACCCGATTACGCCTATTCCGCGCAGGATATCGCGGACCGCGCAGACCAGATCTTCTTTCCCGAAGACGACCAGTAAGGCTAGACCGATGAGTACATCCCCCCTGTCCCGTTTCCGTATCCTCGAAATCGGCGGGGGGGATGCCATCGCCTATTGCGGCAAGCTATTTGCCGACTTTGGCGCCGAGGTCATCAAATGCGAACCGAACGGCGGCGATCCACGCCGGGCTGAGGGTGCGCAGATCGACACGGGCCAAGGCCAGACCTCGGCCTTTCAGGCCTGGCTGAACACCAACAAGCTTTGCATCACGGCAGATCCCGCAACCGATGACGGCGCGGCGGTGATCCGCGAATTGCTGCCGTCTTGCGACCTGCTGCTGGACGGGCGCGCGCCGAAGGTAATCGACCAATCCTCGCTTCAACACAAGGACTTACAGGATGCCGACCCGGGACTGACCATCGTCGGCCTAAGCTGGTTCGGCAACCAAGGCCCCTATCGCGACTTTGAAGGCACTGATGCGGTTGTCCGGTCTTTGGCAGGCGTCGTCTATGAAGCTGGCCCAGCCGAGGGGCCGCCCATGCTGGCCACCGAAGGACAGGCCGCCGCCATCGGCGCGATGACGGCCTTCCTGCCCGCTGCGGCGACCCTTTGGGACGCCAAAAGCGGCGGGCGTCGGTTCACGTCGTCGATCCACGCGGCGATCAGCCATATCTCGGAATATGACATCGGGTTGCAGCTGGATCTGGGCAAGCGTGGCCGCGTCGGCGTCAACGTCTTTGGCCGCACCTACCCCGCCGGGCCTTATGCGACGGCCAAGGGCTGGCTGGGCGTGACGATCATGTCGCCCGCGCAATGGGTGTCGTTCTGCCATATGCTAGAGCTACCAGACTTGGGCGCGGACCCGATGTACGACACCGCCCCGAAACGGCAGGAACACGCAGAGGAGCTGGATAAGATCCTGCGGCCCCTGCTGCTGACCCGCCCCGCGGCAGAGTGGTTTGAGATGGGGATCAAAAACAAGGTCCCGCTGGCCATCCTTCCGGGCGTCGATGAAATCCAAGACCTGCAATTTCACAAGGAACGTCAAAGCTTTGGCACCGTATCCATCGGCGACGCACGATTTGACGCGCCGATCCTGCCGAACCAACTGACCGGTACGCCGCCGATCCGCGACGGGGTGGCCGAGATGCCCGGTCAGACCGATCGGTCTACCCTACCCGACCACACTCGCACCGCCCCTGCCAAGGTTGCCGAAGGCCTGCCGCTGCGCGATCTGAACATCCTTGATCTGTCGATGGGCTGGGCCGGTCCCTTGGCCGTGCGCCAACTGGCCGATCTGGGCGCAAATGTGATCAAGGTCGAAGCCTGCGAACATCAGGACTGGTTCCGCGGCATCGACACCCGCGGCCCCTATTACGAACTGAAGTACTACGAACGCCATCTGGGCTGGCAGTTCATGAACCGCAACAAACATGGGATCACGCTGGACATCTCAAGCCCCAAGGGCCGCGAGATCGTGTTTGAACTGGCCAAGACGGCAGACGTTGTGATCGACAGCTATGCCGCTGATATCATGCCGAAATACGGTTTGGATGCTGAGAAGTTTCTGGCCGTGAACCCGCAGCTTATCGTCCTGACCATGCCCGCCTTTGGGATGAAGACCAGCTGGCATTATGGCCGCGCCTATGGCTCCACCCTTGAACACGCCTCGGGCATGCCATCCGTTAACGGTCGCCCCGAAGATCCACCGGCGATGAGCCATGCCGTCATGGGCGATCCCATCGGCGGCATGACAGCGGCCTGTTCCATCCTGCAGGCGCTTCTGGCGCGTCAGGTCACCGGCACCGGTCAGCACATCGACATCGCGCAGGCGCAATGTCTGATCCCGCTTTTTGTTGAAAGCATCATCGACTACAGCGTGACGGGCAAGGTCCCTCCGCGTCTGGGCAACCGGCATCCGCGCTATGCCCCGCACGGATGCTATCGCCTGATGGGCGACGACAGCTGGCTGACGATCGCGGTGCGGACCGATGCGGAATGGGCGGCATTGTGCAGCGTCATTCATCGCCCCGATCTGGCCGCTGATCCCGCGCTGGCAACGGTCGACGGGCGGCGTACACATGCGGATCTGATTGATGCAGCGATCGGAGAATGGGCCCTGCTGACCCGGGCGTTCTCAGGCCTGACCGACCTGCAAGAGGCCGGGATCCCCGCAGGCGTCGTGCGCCAACCGCTAGAGCTGGGAAATGACCCCCATATGATCGCAACGGGCCGCTATCAGATCATGACACGCCCCTATATCGGGGCGCATATGCAGCCCCGGCCTGCTTATGTCGAAGGCGACGCGACCCAAGGCTACGACAACCGCATTCCCGCGCCCACAATCGGCCAGCACAATCGTGAGGTCTTGCAGGGCAAACTGGGACTGGATGACGCGCAATTCGATGCGCTGCTGACCGAGGGCATTATCGGTTTCGAAGCCCGCCCCAAGGCGGCGAAAAAGGCGGGCTGACAGGGGGTTAGTCTTCGGACACCCTTGCGCAGGACGCACGCTCGATCAGGTCATAGCGCAGGGTCAGATCCATCGGCACGTCCTGATCGCCGCGGATACGGCGCAGGACGCAGCCCGCGATCTCATCCACCAGAACCGTCCGGTCCATCCGCAGCGCAGTGATGGGCGGCACGTGGTCTTCGGCCATCGCGCTGTCCCCCACCGCAATCAGCGACATGTCCTGCGGCACGCGCAGACCCGCCACCGCCAAAGCGTTGAGCGCGGACGACAACACCTGCGTCCCCTGCACGATCATCGCGGTCGGCCGATCCGGCGCGCCAAGCCTGTCGCGCAACTGCGAAAAGACCGAGGCATTGGGCGTTTCCGGTTCAACTTTGGGCCCGACCGAAAGCCCCGCCCGGGCCATCGCCGCATCGAACGCGGCGTGCCGTTCGAGGCCCGGTCGCGTGTTCTGATGTGAAATAACCGGCAGGATACGCTGATGGCCAAGATCTGTGAGGTGCTTCACCGCCCCTTCGATCGCGGCGGCGTGGTCAAACACCAATCTATCCGCCGAAATCTCCATATCGCGATCCACCACGAAGATCGGCGCCGGGAAGTCGCGCAGCATCTGCAACAGCTCTGGGTCGTCCTGATGTCCCGGCGCGATGACAATGGCGTCCAGCCCACGTTCCGCAAAGGTCTGGATTGCACGGCGTTCGCGGTCCACCTTTGAAGAACTGGCGGTGATCAGCGTGACAAAGCCCTCATCCGCCAACCGATCCTGCAAGGAATTGAAAAGGCGCGCATAAAGCGGGTTTTCGAGGTCCGAGAAAAGGCATCCGATCAGCCGCGACGACCGCGACCGCAAGGCCCGGGCCGCGGCGTTGGGCTGATAGCCCATCTCGCGCGCGGCGGCGTGCACTACGTCCCGCGTACGGGCCAGAACCCCCGGCGCGCCGTTCATCGCCCGGGATGCGGTTCCCACCGACACTCCGGCCTTACGCGCCACATCCTTGATGGTAATTTTGCCTGTGCGCACCTGTCTTCCCCGTTGCGCCAACCCGTATACCATGCCAGACACGATGCGAACAGATTGGAAAGGCCGGGATTTCCGCGCTTTATTCATTGAATATTAACCAAGAATTGGCGAGCTGCTGATCGCGTCCCGCCAAAGCTTTGCGAGTTCGACCAAGCCCGATGCAGTCCCTTATCCACCCCATGATCCTTTGCGGCGGGTCCGGCACGCGCCTCTGGCCCCTGTCACGCAAATCCTACCCCAAGCAATTCGCCAAGCTGCGCGGGGATGATAGCTTGTATCAGGGATCGGCAATGCGTCTGTCCGGCAAAGGCTTCGCCGCGCCGACCGTCGTGACCTCATCCGACTTCCGCTTCATCGTGATCGAACAGGCCGCCGCTAAGGAAATCACGCCAGCCGAGGTGCTGATCGAACCCACGGGTAAAAACACCGCCCCCGCGATCTGTGCAGCGGCCTTGTCACTGGACGCGCGGCAGCCCGGCGCGCTGATGTTGGTGGCGCCGTCTGACCACCTGATCCCCGACACGGACGCCTTTCGCGCCACGGTGCACGCCGCCGTGCCAGCCGCGCAGGCCGGGCAGCTGGTGACCTTTGGCATCCGCCCCGACCGGGCGGAGACGGGCTATGGCTGGCTGGAACTGTCGCAGCCGACCGACGATTTCGCACCAGTGCCGCAACCGCTGAAGGCCTTTGTCGAAAAGCCGGACCGCGAGACGGCACAGACCATGTTGTCCGGCCAGAAACACCTGTGGAATGCAGGCATCTTCCTATTCTCGACCACGGCGATCCTGGACGCCTTCGCGACCCATGCACCCGACATTCTGTCTGCCTGCCGCGCGGCGCTAGAGGGGCAAGAGGTCGATCTGGCCTTCACCCGTCTTGACCCCGACGCTTGGGCACAACTGCCTGATATTTCGATCGATTACGCAATCATGGAGAAGGCCGACAACCTGACGGTCGTTCCCTACGCTGGCGCATGGTCAGACCTTGGTGACTGGCAGGCTGTCTGGCGTGAAAGCCCGCCCGATGACAACGGCGTGGCGCTGAACGGCCCGGCGACGGCCATCGATTGCACCGATACGCTGTTGCAGGCCACCAACGAAGGCCAGCCCGTGATCGGCATCGGCCTAAGCGACATCATCACTGTCGCCATGCCAGACGCCGTGCTGGTGGCCCATAAGGACCGCGCGCAGGACGTGAAACAGGCGGTCGCCGCGCTGAAGGAACAGGGCGTCCCGCAGGCAGAGACCCTGCCCCGCGATTATCGCCCCTGGGGCTGGTACGAAAGCTTGGTCGTCGGGTCCCGGTTCCAGGTTAAGCGGATCGTGGTGAACCCGGGCGGCGCGCTGTCGCTGCAAAGCCATGTCCACCGTGCGGAACATTGGGTCGTAGTGGAAGGCACCGCCAAGGTGACCGTCGACGACAAGGTGCAGCTGGTGTCGGAAAACCAGTCGATCTTTATCCCGCTTGGCGCTGTCCACCGGATGGAAAACCCCGGCAAGCTGCCCCTGACGCTGATCGAGGTGCAGACCGGGTCGTATCTGGGCGAGGACGACATCGTGCGCTACGAAGACGTCTATGCCCGTGGTCAGGGCGCAAAGGGCTAAGCAGCCGTTTCAGATTACACTTCAGGTGGGTCCCCCCATGCGTCTGGTGCTGCGCATGGGCCCAACCCTCGCACGCCAAGAACAGCGCAAACCCCACGCAGGCATACGACGAACAGCCCCGCAAAAACGGGGCAACCGACTGTCGCCTAAGCCTATTCGCTAAGTCACTGGGGGGTAGTGGCGGAGAGGAAGGGATTCGAACCCTCGAGACGGTTCCCCGCCTACACACTTTCCAGGCGTGCGCCTTCGACCACTCGGCCACCTCTCCGCCGCCGCTCTTACAAGAAGGTCCTCGGGGGGTTCAACCTGAATTTGCCCCTTCTGCCTCTTTGAGTGAAAAAAATGTGACGCCGCCTGCGATCAAGCCCTTACCGGACCCGCGTCAGCCGCGATCGCGGCGCAAAAGAAAAGGCCCGCCCCATGGGACGGGCGGGCCTTGACCGGCTTGTTAGCCAATGTGGGTTAGCGGATAACGCGCACGATGGTGCGGTCGTTGTCCACCAGCACGGGGTTCCCGTTGAGGTACACGTAGGTGTAGTCGGACTCGGGGATTGCCGACAGCTGCACCTCGGTCGGGATACCAGCGCCAACGACCACTTCGCCGTCTACGTAAACGGTGTCGACCGGGTTCGCAGTCACGTATTGAACGGTCTGCTCCGGTACGGATTCGTTGCCTGCGATAGCACCAACAGCAGCGGCACCAGCGACGGCCAGCGGGCCACCCACGGTTGCGGCGGCAAGGGCGCCGGCGCTCAGGCCACCGATGGCGGCGGCGGCTTCACGGTCTGCCTTGTTCAGGTCGACGGTTTCGACGTTCAGCGCCTGCGTGTTGTCATAGACAACCACCGGCTCGCTGTCCAAAGACGCGGTCAGGTACGGCGCATAGGCCCAACCTTCGGTGCCTTCATAGGTGACTTTGCACCATGCA
Organism: Pseudooceanicola aestuariicola; assembly: GCF_045763785.1. Classification (NCBI taxonomy): domain Bacteria; kingdom Pseudomonadati; phylum Pseudomonadota; class Alphaproteobacteria; order Rhodobacterales; family Paracoccaceae; genus Pseudooceanicola; species Pseudooceanicola aestuariicola. The sequence goes on from NZ_JBJGSF010000009.1 coordinate 16,376, forward strand.
GCGTTGGACACGCATTCTTCGACCATCACCATGGCTTCGCCCGGGATCACGTCCAGAATTTCACCGCGCGGGTCCGGCAGGTTGCGCAGGTTCAGGTCGGTGGTCGCGGTCGCTTCGGTCGAGGCGATGGCGGTGGTTGCGGTCAGGATGGCAGCGGCGCTCAGGCCAGCGATCTTCAGGGTCATAGTAAACTCCTCATATGTCGAAGGGCACGAAGGCGCCCTTCCCGTTTACGACGTCTCCGTCGCGGTGTGGGCAGACAACAGGGGGGTCATGGGGAATGTTCCAAGCCGCAGGGTTATAGCAGCGCAATCACAGGTTTTCAGGCAAAACATGGGGATAGGCGGTATCTCGCGCGATCTGGATCACGCGGCGGCGTCTATTCGCGCAAGCACGTGGCGGCGGCCTTAACGGTCGCCCTCGCCCTCTCCGGCGTCAGAGGCATCATTGTCCATGTCTTCGCGCGTTACCTGCTGGGCCGCGGCGGCACGTTCCTGCGGGCTCACCGGCTCTGACTTGGCAGTGGGTGCGGGATCGCCGCGCAGCGCCTCGGGATTGCGCAACCAGATATCGCGCTGTGCAAAGGGTATCTCGATGCCTTCGGCCGCAAAGCGTTCAGCGATCTGATGGTTCAGCTCGGTCTGGACCACGAGGATCGAGGTCACGTCGCGCAGGATGGCCCGGATCTCGAAATCCATCGAATCCGCGCCGAAGCCCTTGAAGTAGATGAAGGGCGGCGGGTTCAGCAGAACCTGCGGCTGTGCCTCGGCGACCTCTTGCAGGATCTCTTCGACCTTGCGGGTATCCGACCCATAGGCCACGCCCACAGGCACGATCACACGGCCCACAAGGTTGCCGCGCGTCCAGTTCGTCACGGTGCCCGACACCAGATCGGCGTTGGGCACAATCACGTCCGTCCGATCAAACGTCTCGATCCGGGTAGAGCGGACCGAGATATCGCGCACAAAGCCCATCTGCCCGCCGACCTCGATCCAGTCGCCGATGGCGACGGGGCGTTCGATCAGAAGGATGATGCCCGAAACAAAGTTCGACACGATGTTCTGAAGGCCGAAACCAATCCCGACCGATAGCGCACCGGCGACGATGGCCAGCGACGACAGATCCAGCCCCGCGCTGGTGATCGCGATGATGGCGGCCACAAAAATACCCACGTAGCCAAGGCCAGAGGCAACGGCATTCTGCCCGCCCACATCCATCTTGGTCTTAGGCAATACCGTGGTACGCATAGCGGCCTGCAGCAGGCGCGTGGCGACAAAGCCGATGGCAAAGACGATGACAAAGGTCAGGAAGTCGGTCGGGCTGATCCGGGTATCACCCAGAGAGAACCCGGCCAGAAACCTTGCCCAAAGCTCGGTCAGATCGGTGATGCGTGCGCCCCAGATCAACGCGAAGGCGGGCAGAGACAGAAGCACCAGCCCAAAGCCCGCCAGTACCGGGGCCAGCGCCTCTTTGACGCCGTCGCGGTTGCGCGAGAAGAGGATGTAAAGCTCTTCCACCAGCCGCTGCAGCACCACCAGCAGCGCCATCAGCATCAGCGACGAAATGGTGGGATAGACCAGCGCCTCGCCCGCGTTGAAATAGCCGATGGCGGCAAAGGCGGGGCCTGCGACGGCGGCGACCATGGTGATCCGCGCAAGGATCGACACCAGACGCTGACGGAAATCGGTGTCCGTCTCGCCCTCGGCCGGGGCTTTGGCGTGTTGCAGCAGCAGTTGCGCCAGACGCAGCAGCGTCAGGCCGGCCACGACCAGCAGCGGGAAGGTGATGACATTGCTGACCTCGGGCGGCCAGCCGGCGAAATCGCTGATCTGTTGCAGCGGCAGGAACAGCAGCAGCACGAACCCAAGGGTCAGCGCGTGGATGCGTCCCTCGGCCCGGCGGGTGGCGTCAAGATTCAGCAGCGGATCGAAGGTTTCGGACCGGGGGAAAAGCCGCCCCCCCAGCCAGCGCGCCGCGAAGAACTGGAACCCGGCCGCAGGCAGCGCCTGCACCACCATTTCGCCCCGCGCGCCCAGCATGTCGGTCGACAGCCCTGCAATCGCCAGAAAGATCAGACCGATGACCGGCACGATGATCTGACCCAAGGATATCGCAAAACCGGCCAGCCAGCGTTCTGCCGTGCGATGGCGGTCCAGCATCAGCACCAGCCGTTCCACCCAATACCGCCCCCGCACGATCAGCACGAAGGCCAGTGTCAGGAATAGCATCGTCATCGGCAGCGCCTGCCGGAATTCGCTGCGCCGCGCCAGATTGTTCCAATTGGTTTGAACGTCCGCGACGCTAAGACGGAAGAATTCCACCAGCGCTTCGACCGCCTGAGGCCAGATCACCGGGTTCAGCGGCGTTGGCCCCAGTTCCAACAGCTTGTCCGCCTGCCTGTCGCGCTGAATACGGTCGATCTGCGCGATCAGCGCATCCGCACGGCTAAAGGCAACCTCGGCCCGCTGCACGGGCGCGCGCAGTTCGTTCAGCCGTTCATTCAGGGTTTCACGCTGATCAGCCGTCTCTGGCGCTTCTTCGGCATCCTCGGGCTTGGGCCCTAGGGCATCCAACTGGGCGCGCACCGCTTCAATCGCGGCGGCGTTCTGGGTGCGGGCCGCCTGAAACGTCTGTCGCCAGTCCGTCAGTTCCGCGCGTAGGCCATCAAACGCCTCTTCCGACGCGGCGCCGTTTTCAATCGCCTCTTCCGCACGGGTCGCCACCGCACCCCAGGCCTCATAGTCGACCGATTGGGCAGACACGCCAGTGGCGCCACTTATCAGCAGCGCCACAGCAATCAAAAGCCATTGGAAAGCCCCGCGAAGGGCCTGGGTCATTCTTCGAAGACGCCGGGGATAGAACGTGGAGACTGAGACATCCATGCGGGTACGGGCAGGCCTTTATCCTTCAGGAAAGAAGGGTTGAACAGTTTCGACTGATACCGCGTGCCGTAATCGCAAAGGATCGTCACGATGGTATGACCCGGCCCCAGCTCTTTCGCCATGCGCACCGCGCCTGCAATGTTGATGCCCGAGGAACCGCCAACGCACAACCCTTCGTCGGCCAGCAGGTCGAACACGTAAGGCAGCGCCTCGTCGTCCGAGATCTGGTACATCAGGTCAGGCCGGAAGCCTTCTAGGTTCGCCGTGATGCGCCCCTGCCCGATGCCTTCGGTGATCGATCCCCCTGTCGGCGCGGCCTCGCCCGACTCGTACAGCGAATAGACGCCCGACCCCTTCGGATCGGCCAGCCCGATCTTTACGCCCTTGGGCTGCAGCGCCATGCCGACACCCGCCAGCGTGCCGCCCGACCCGACAGAGGCGACGAAACCGTCGACCTTGCCGTCCGTCTGTTCCCAGATTTCCGGTCCGGTGCTGTCGATATGCGCCTGACGGTTCGCGGTGTTGTCGAACTGGTTGGCCCAGATCGCGCCGTGGGGTTCCGATTTGGCAAGCTCTGCCGCCAGACGTTCGGAATAGCGGACATAGTTGTTGGGGTTCTTATAGGGGGCTGCGGGCACCTGAACCAATTCCGCCCCGGCCAGACGGATCATGTCCTTCTTTTCCTGGCTTTGAGTTTCGGGAATCACGATGACAGTCTTGAACCCCATCGACGCGCCGACCAGCGCCAGACCGATCCCGGTGTTGCCAGCGGTGCCTTCGACGATCGTGCCACCCGGCTCCAGCTGGCCCTTGGCGATGGCGTCCTTGATGATCCACAGCGCGGCGCGGTCCTTGACCGACTGACCGGGGTTCAGAAACTCGGCCTTGCCCAGAATGGTACAGCCCGTCTCCTCGCTGACTTTACGCAGTTTGATCATCGGGGTGTTTCCGACCGCGTGGGCCAGATCCTGAGCGACAAGCATGGGGTGTCCTTTCACATCTTGCCCTTCAGATGTAACGGCGTGGCTCGGCCAACTCAAGCCGAGGCGCGCAATCTGGACCGTTCGTGCGAAAGCCACGTCAGGGCGAGGATAAGTGGCATGTTATTCGCCTCGCCTCGGGACAAAAGGTCTTGGGCCTGCGCCCAACTAAGAACATGAGTCCGAATGTCTTCGTTTTCGCTTTCTTCCCCGTGCAGGCCTTCGATGCCATCCGGCAGGTCACACAGGCCCAGAAAGACGTGGAAATATTCGGTCGAATAGCCGGGCGTCGGATAGCCCGACCCGATGCGTTCGATCCCTCGCAGATCCAGCCCCGCCTCTTCCTGCGCCTCGCGGCGGGCGGTGTCTTCGGGGGTTTCACCGGGGTCCACGCGGCCTGCGACCGGCTCTAGCATCCAAGGGTATGTCGCGCCGCGCCGCCACGGGCCCATGCGGAATTGTTCAACCAGCAGGATACGGTCGCGTACGGGATCGTATGGCAGGATGATCGCAGCTTCGGCGGCGACAAAGACCTCTCGGGTCAGGGTGTCGGACAGCCCGCCCGCAAAGGTCGGATGGCGCAGGGCCACGGTTTCCGTCACGAAATATCCAGCGTGATCGGCTGTCTGCGATTGCACCTCGACCTGAGTGGCGGACGCGTCGGACCCAACCAACGGTCGCGACATCTCTGTCGCCTCGACCCGGCTATGCGCACGCGCTTCGGCCTGAGGACGGCGGAATTGCAGATCGGCACCTGAAAAGCGACCGAAATAGCCCATCAGTTCATCCGCAGCGAACATCGTTCTAGGGGCCGCCTGCGCAACCCATTGATCCAGCGACCATTCCCCATGTGGCGGCGCACCGGGACCATCGGGGCGAAACACCTGCGCATCCGTGGTCACACCATCGATCAAGACCGTCACAGGCACGGCATGATACCCAAAAGCATCCTCGTAATGGACCAACCGGTCCAGCGCATCCTGATCAACGTCGATGACAGCGCCATGCGCTACGGCGCCCGTGTCCGGCACCAGAACAGGGTAGACGTCCCCCTCTACCCCCGCCACGCGCCAATCCGGCAGCTCAGCAGGCGTCAGCGTCAGACGTGCGCCGCTGACCCGTTGCAACAAAGGCGGGTACAGCAGCGTTCCGAACAGAAAAACCTTCACAAGCGAACCCTTACCGGCCCGGCCACTTTTGACCGGCCAGATGCGCGAGGATCCCGGTGATCGCCCCGCCAAAGACCAGCCAGACAAGGATCGTGGTGTTCGTCAGCGCCTGACCATAGCGCATGGCGATCGGCTGAATGCCATAGATCACCTTCATCGGATCGTGGAACCGACGCTCCATCGCGATGCCAAAGGATTCCAGCGTCGACACGATCAGCACCACCCAGAACACCGTCATGGCAACAGCCGTCAGCCCCACACCGATGGCGTTCAGCATCCCCAGCCTGCCCCGATCCGCGCGGCGTCCAAGGATCAGCCAGCCACAGGCCGCCCCCAGCACAACGCACAGCAGCACGAAATTACCGGTGCTATTCAGTTGAAGAACCTGTTTCGACAGGCCGCTGACGACCCAGCCGATAAACGCCAGACAACAGGCAGAGATGATGCGGGCAGCGGTGGGCATTCGGGCTTCTCCTTGTGTGGCCCGGCCCCCGCTCGATCAGGGGTCAGGCAGGCCGCGTAATGGTGATCTGCGTGACATCACAATTACCGCCCTCAAACGCACCCGCGCAAGAGGTGAGGTAGAAATTCCACATCCGCCGGAACCGATCATCAAAGCCCATATCGGCAATCTGGTCCCATTTGTCGTTGAAGGTTTCATGCCAACGCCGCAGCGTCTGGCTGTAGCTATGGCCGAATTCGATCGACTTCAGCACGCTCAGCCCAGACTTCTCGACCTCTGCCCGCAGCACCGATGGGCTGGGCAACATGCCACCCGGGAAGATGTACTTCTGAATGAAATCCACGCCCTTGCGGTAGGTCTCCCACCGCTTGTCCTGCACGGTGATGATTTGCAGCGTGGCGTTCCGGCCGGGATTCAGGCGGTCGCGCACGGTGTTGAAATACGTAGGCCAGTATTTTTCACCCACGGCCTCGAACATCTCGATCGAGGCGATGCCGTCGTACTGCCCCGTCTCGTCGCGGTAGTCCTGAAGCTTCAGATTAACCTGATCAGAAAGTCCAGCCTTTTCAATGCGTTCCCGCGCATACTTGAGCTGCTCCTGAGAGATGGTCAGCCCCGTCACACGCAGCCCGCGTTCCTTCGCAGCATATTCCGCAAAGCCGCCCCAGCCGCAGCCGATTTCCAGCACGTGATCGCCGGGCTGCACGCCCATCTGATCGACCATGGATTTATACTTGGCCCGCTGCGCCGCCTCGAGGCTTTCCTGCCCCGTCTCGAACAGCGCCGACGAATAGGTCATGCTGTCGTCCAGCCACAGCGCGTAGAACTCGTTCCCCAGATCATAGTGGTACGAGATATTCTTGCGCGCCTGTTCCTTGGTGTTGCGGTTCATCCAGTGGCGCAGTCGCTCATAGACGCGCACGAACCCCATGCCGGGGAAACCGTCATACAACTCATCATTGCCCGCATGCAGCAGGTCCATGAAGGCCATCAGATCAGGCGTGGACCACCATTCATCCAGATAGGCGTCACAGAACCCCAGATCGCCTTCGCGGATCAGCCGGGCGAAGGTATCGGGGTTATGCACGTGCAGTTCGGCCACAGGGCCGGGACGCGCACCTTCGGCCCGAAACACCCGCCCGTCCGGCAGATGGAAATCCAGACGTCCTACCGGCATTTCAGACGCCATCTGAAAGACTTGCGCGAAATATCGGGGCAGGTTTTTTTCACCCTTGAGGTCGGTTTTGATCATGGCGCGTGCTCCCGTGCTTTCAGATAGGGTAACCTGAAGCGGGCCCGTGGCAAAATTATTGTTAACGTTTGATGACATAACCATGGGTCACTCCTGATCGGACTTAAGTTTGTCATAGGCGGCAAGCGCGGCTTCGCGCCCCTCGCTTAGCCCCACGACGGGGTCGGGGTAAGGATCGTCGGGCGACAGGCCCCAGCTTTCCGGTATCGCGTCAAAATAGCTAAGCGCTGTCTTGGTCGGGTTGGATTGCCCTTCGGCAATCCACGCGCGGACATACTCCCCATCGGGGTCGAACTTTTCCAACTGCGTGTCCGGGTTGAAGACGCGGAAGTAGGGCGCGGCGTCAGGGCCACAGCCCGCAACCCATTGCCATCCCATGGAATTCGACGCGATGTCCCAGTCGGTCAGGCAATCTTCGAACCATTTCTGACCGACACGCCAATGCACCAGACAATGCTTGGTCAGATAGGACGCCACCACCATCCGCGCACGGTTGTGCATCCGCCCCGTCACATACATTTCCCGCAAGGCGGCATCGACAAAGCGGATCCCGGTGCGCGCCTGTTTCCAGGCCTTCACCTCTTTCAGCCGCTCATCCTCGGTCCAGCCAAAGTCGTCCCAGCCCTCGCGCCAGTTTTCATCCACCAGACGCGGGGTGTGGTACAGCAGATGATAGGCAAACTCGCGCCAGACCACCTCTTTGCGGAAATGCTCGGCCCCCTTCTTGCCGTCGGCCTCTCCTCTCAGCGCGGCGTGCCACAACTGCCGCGGAGAGATCTCGCCCACCGTCAGATATTCCGACAGGCCAGAGGTCGCCTCTTCCCCCGGAAAATCCCGACGGTCCTTGTAGTCTTCCATCCGGTGCGCCGAAAACGCGGCCAACGCCGCGCTTGCCGCGTCTTGCCCGGGCTTGCAATGCTGGGCGACCACATCAGCGCCTCGGCGCATCGCGGTCTCCATCTGCCGATCGTCCAGCGCATCGCTGTCAGGCCAGCTTCCGGGCGCGGTCAGGTCCGGGGCGGACAGCGGTTCGTCCACCTCGCGGTCTTTCACCGCCCGCCACATGGGCGAATAGACCTGGTACATCCCGCCCTGCTTCGTCTCCACGTCCCATGGCTCAAAAATCAGGTGGCCATGGAACGACTGCGCATCGATGTCCCGATCCTTCAGGGTGGATTTAATCCGGCTGTCGCGCTCGATCGCCTCAGGGTCATACAATCGCGACCAGTAAACCGCGTCGGCCCCGGTCTCTTCGATCAGCTCGTCCAGCACCTCTTGCGCGGGGCCACGCCGCAGGATCAGCCGCGATCCGGCGTCTTCCAGCGTTTTGGAAAACACCCGCAACGCCTGCGCCAGTCGCCACTTGGGCGCCGCGCCCAGATTGGCCACGCTGTCGTCATGGATAAAAACGGGAATGACGGCGCCACGTTCGGCTGCCGCTACGAAGGCCGGGTGATCTACCAGCCGCAGGTCGCGCCGAAGCCAGACCACAGTCAAATTCTGTCCACTCATAAGCATGTTACGTAGCTCAGCGGACAGTCGGATCAAAAGAAAAGAGGGCCATGACAGCCCCCTTTATCCTCTTGCCAGAAATATCCCGGAGCGCGAGGCAGAGCCTCACCCCCGCGGGGGTTATTTCGGCTCTGCTTTCAGGCCGCGATAGATCGCGTAGCACATCATCAACAGCACCACCGTAAACGGCAGACCGGTCGAGATCACCATCGACTGCAGCGACGCAAGACCGCCCGCAGACAACAGCAGCACGATGGCCACGGCGCCTTCGAAGATGCACCAGAACACGCGCTGCGGGACAGGTGCGTCGACCTTGCCGCCTGCCGTGATCGTGTCGATCACCAGCGAGCCGGAGTCCGACGAGGTCACGAAGAACACGATGACCAGCACGATCCCGATCAGCGAGGTGATCCCCGCCAGCGGCAGCGCGTCCAGCATCTTGAACAGCTGCAGCGGAAGCGCCGCATCCTGTGCTTCGGTGTAACCGTCCTGAACAACCTGCTGGATCGCCACGCCACCAAAGACCGACATCCACAGAACGCAAACCAGCGACGGGATCAGCAGAACGCAGATCACGAACTCGCGCACGGACCGGCCACGGGACACGCGGGCGATGAACATGCCGACGAACGGTGACCAGGAAATCCACCACGCCCAGTAGAAGGACGTCCAGCCTTGGCTAAAGTTCACGTCCTCACGACCGATGGGATTCGACAGCGCAGGCAGGTACTGGAAGTACGCACCAAGGTAGTCGACAAAGCCCGTCAGGATCGCCAGCGTCGGCCCTGCTATCAGCACGAAAAGCAGCAGCAGGAAGGCCAGGCCCATGTTGACCTCGGACAGGACCTTCACGCCCCCGTCCAAACCCCGCAGGACCGAGATCAGGGCAATCGCCGTGATGCCGGAAATTAGCAGAACCTCGGTGGTGGACCCAATCGGCACGCCGAACAGCTCGTTCAGACCTGCGTTGGCCTGCGTTGCCCCAAAACCCAGCGATGTCGCCAGACCAAAGAGCGTCGCGAACACGGCCAGCGTGTCGATGACGTGGCCCCACCAGCCCCAGACGCGATCGCCAAGGATCGGGTAGAAAGCCGAGCGGATCGTCAGCGGCAAGCCCTTGTTATAGCTGAACAAGGCCAGCGCCAGCGCCACAACCGCATAGATCGCCCAGGGGTGCAGACCCCAGTGGAAGATCGTTGCCGCCATGCCCAGCCGGATCGAGGCTGCTTCGTCCCCTGCGGCCGCGCCAAGCGGGGCCCAGTCGGTCCGGACGCCACCTTCGGAGGCCGTTCCACCAACCGAAGAGGAGAAGTGGCTCATCGGTTCGGACACGCCATAGAACATCAGGCCGATGCCCATACCGGCCGCGAACAGCATCGCGAACCAACCAATGTAGGTGTAATCCGGCGTCGCCTCTTTCCCGCCCAGTCGCACATTGCCCAAGGGCGTGACGATCAGCAGGATACAGAACAGCACAAAGATGTTGGCGGCCCCAAGGAAGAACCAGTCAAAGCCCTTGGTCACGAACGAAAAGAGCCACGAAAAGACAGCCCCCGCCTGTTCAGGCAAAGCCAGCGTGTAGAACACGAAGACCATGATCGACAGGCCCGAGATCATGAAGACCGGGTTGTGAATGTCGAACCCGAAGGGCCCCACGTTACCGTCAATGTTGTTTTGCCCGATTTCGTAATCAGTTTCGATGATTTCGGTCGCACCATCGGGCTCGGGAATACCCGGTGCGACTTCATCTGGTTGTTCTGGAGTGTCAGTCATGTCACGTCCCCCTAGTTTGCTCATCCCGGTTCTGCGACCGGGTCAGAGATGGCTGGCCCGAGCGGGTATCGCGCGGCACCATTGCTATAAACGTAGCGGGTAATCTGCTTAATCGATAGGCATCAACGCCATGTTAAGTAGAAAAAGCGACATTACACATGCCGCTTACTGAATGAAGTAGCTGACTCTTTCGTCAAAGGCCGCACAGGCGAAACATCAAGACCAGGGTGTAAATACCTGATTTTACTGTCAGCGCATAAAGATCAGATCGGTGTCGTCCGTCTTGATCCCGGCCTGAGTCAGCATGCCGTGAATCTGACCGCGATGGTGCGTTTGGTGGTTGAAGAAGTGGGTGACGCATTGGGCGAAAGGTAAATCCATCTCTTTCCCCTGAGAGCCGGAGTACCATTTTTCCCGCCCCTGCAGGTCCTTGTCCTCCAGCAGCCCCGCCCAGGACGCGATGCGTTCGTCGATGGCCGACCGCGCCAAGGCCCATTCGGTGTGACTGCCGTACAGGTCCAACGCGTCCTGCGGGTTGCTGGCCGGTGTCTTGTCGCCTTCGAACCGGGCCATCCATAGCGTATCGGCCCAGATCAGATGGTTTGCCGTTCTCAGAATCGATCCGAAGAAGGCGCCCCGGTCCTGCGTCAGGTCTTCGACCGACAGGGTCTGCATCGCGTGGCTGATGCAGCCGTTTTGCCAAATATTGTAGCGGGCCATCATGCGGACCCAGTCTGCCGTGATCATGGCCATGGGGCGTTCCTTTATCCTGAAACCGCGGGTATCAGCCGCGTTGGGCCAGCGCGTCGTCCAGCACCTGCAGCACCACGTTACGCGGAACCTCTGCCGTGACAAAGGCCTGTCCGATGCTCCGCGCCATGATAAAGCGGATCTGGCCATCGACGACCTTCTTGTCCTGCCCCATCAGATCATACAGCGCCTCGGCCCCCGGCAGATCGCCGGGGATGTCGGCCAGATCGACCTTCATGCCCATGTCTTTCAGATGCGCGCGCACACGGCTGGGGTCTTCCTGCGGGCAAAAGCCCAGACGCGACGACACCTCGAATGCAAGCGCACAGCCAATGGCAACGCCTTCGCCGTGCAACAGCCGATCCGAATATCCCGTCGCCTTTTCAAGGGCATGGCAGAAAGTGTGTCCAAGGTTCAGCAGCGCGCGATCGCCCTGTTCGGTCTCGTCCCTCTCGACGATCTCGGCCTTCATCTGGCAGGATCGCGTCACCGCGTGAATGCGTGCAGCCATATCACCGGCGGCCATCTTGGGGGCGTTCGCTTCAAGCCAGTCAAAGAACGCCGCATCGCCCAGAAGGCCGTATTTCACCACCTCACCATACCCGGCAAGGAAATCGCGGGTCGTCAGCGTCGACAGCACCCCTGTGTCCGCCAGCACCAGCGACGGCTGATGAAACGCACCGATCAGGTTCTTGCCCTGCGGCGCGTTGATCCCTGTCTTCCCCCCGACCGAACTGTCGACCTGTGCCAACAACGACGTCGGGATTTGAACGAACCGGACACCCCGGCGCAGCACGGCGGCGGCAAAGCCCACCAGATCGCCGATCACCCCACCGCCTAGCGCGATGACCACGTCGCGGCGTTCGACCTTTTGGTCCAGCAACCATTCGACCGTGCGCGAAAACTGGTCCCACCCTTTGGTGGCCTCACCGGGCGGCAGGCGCAACGCGACCGAGGAGATGCCCTTGGCCTCCAGCCCCGCCTCTAGCGTGGCCAGATGCGCCGCGGCGACGTTTTCATCGGTGACGATGGCCACACGCGGGCGGGCCAGCAGCGGCGCGACCCAGTCGCCCGCCTTTTCCAGCAGGCCTTCGCCGATCTGGATGTCATAGCTACGATCGCCAAGGGACACATGGACGGTTTCGGTCATACGGCCTCCAATACATCGCTACGGGTCGCAACGGCTTCGATCACGCGCAGCGCCATGTCCTGAATGCTCAGATCCTGCTCGGCGGGGACCGACAGATCGGCCTTGGCGTACGTCGGCACGCGGGCATCATACAGCGCGGTCAGCGTACCCTTGGGATCAGGCGTCTTCAGCAGCGGGCGCGAGTCGCGATGTTTGACCCGGTTCCACAGCAGCTCAAGATCCGCGTTCAGCCAGACCGCCAGACCCTTTTCGGAAATCAGCGACCGATTGCGATCGGCCAGATAGGCCCCGCCTCCGGTGGACAGAACACAGGGATCGCCCTCCAACAGGCGCTGGATCACCTCGGTCTCGCGGGCACGAAAGAACGGCTCTCCGTCGCGTTCAAAAATCTCGGCGATGGTCATATTGGCGGCCGCTTCGATCTCATGATCGGAATCAAGGAAGGGAACACCCAGTTCGGCCGCCAAAGCGCGCCCCACTGCCGTCTTGCCCGCCCCCATCATTCCCACCATCACGATGGTCTTTTTCAGCACCCAAGCCATAGTCTTCCCGTCTCTCCGGCCGGGTCAGCGCCCGTAATTTATCCGGTTCACGGTTGAATGACGTGATCTTAGGCAAAAGGCCAGCTATATTGCCGGAAAAAGGCGAAAAGACAGAGGCACATCAGCAATGCTCCGTATTCTCAAATGGTTGATAATACTCATCATACTATGCTCGATCGGAGTTATCGCCTATGCCTACCTGGGCCGGTATTTCGGTGTGGATTTTACCCCCCCGAAGGTCGAGATTCGTGAACCCGTGGTTCTGGATGCAGAATAGATCGGCATTTTTCCACCGACTGGGCCCGGCAATCTGCCTGGCCACCCTTTCCGTGGCGGCACCCGGCACACCGGCGTCGGCGCAAACGGCCGACCAGCCGATGTCTGCCATCGACTGGCTGGACCGCCCTGAAAATCTTGCCGCGCTCCCTGCGCGCCCCGTCACCCCGCCCGAGGCAACCCCCGCCCTGCCCGTCACGCCGCCACCGGGATTCGAAGCGCCCGTCGCCGATCAGGTCGTCACGCCCGAGGTGACGATGCAGCCGCTGGATGCGCCCCAGCCTGGCGCCGTGGGCCTGTTGCCCCGGTCTGTCACGGGCCTGCCCGCCAGCCTGTGGGAAAAATCGCTCGCCGCGTCGCTGGTGCGGCGGTTAAGAGGCACAGATCTGGTGTCGATTCCGGCCATGCAGTCGCTGATGTACACGCTGCTGCTGACCGAAGCCGACCCGCCTGTACAAAGCCCCGGCGGCATCAGTTTCCTGCTGGCCCGTATCGATAAGCTGGTCGACATGGGCGCCGTCGATCCGGCGCTGGCCTTGGCCGACCGTGCAGGCCCGACCAGCCACCCCGACCTGTTCGCGCGGTGGTTTGACCTGACGCTTTTGGCGGGCGATGAAAACCGCGCCTGCCTTGTGATGCGCGACCGGCCCAGCCTTGCCCCGTCCGAGGCGGCGCTGACTTTTTGCCGCGCGTCACAGGGGCAATTCGATCTGGCGGCATTGACCTTTGGCACCGCCGCCGCGCTTGGTATGATGGACCCGGCCGAAGAAACGCTGCTGTCGCTGTTCCTTGACCCCGCGCTGGCCGAAGAAACACCCGCCCTGCCGCCCCCGGCCAAGATGACTCCGCTGGTCTTCCGCCTGTCAGAAGGGATCGGCCATCCCGTGCCCTCATCGGGCCTGCCGCGCGCCTACGCCATGACCGACCTGCGAGGCGTATCCGGCTGGCGGGCCGAGATCGAGGCCGCGGAACGTCTGACCCAGACCGGCGCGCTGGCCGAAAACCGGCTGCTGGGCATCTACACCGACCGGGAACCAGCCGCCTCTGGTGATCCATGGGACCGGGTCGAAGCAATTCAGGCGCTGGACACCGCAATTGCCCGACGTGACGCCGCAGCGATTTCCGACGCCCTTCCAAAGGGATGGCGCGCGCTTCAATCCGCCCGGCTAGAGGTGCCTTTCGCGCGTCTTTGGGGCGAAACGCTGGCTGGCTATGACCTGACGGGGCCCGCGCAAGCCATTCAGTTCGACATGGCGATGCTGTCGCCGCAGTATGAAACACTCGCTGCCAAGCTGCCCCGCCCCGATGCGCAGCATCAGTTCATCGCCGCGCTTGCCGCGGGCGAACCCGGCGCGGCCGAAGCACCTGATGCCCTGTCCCGCGCGATCCAGCGCGGCTTTGCCCCCGACACCGAACTGCCCCCTGCGATCCGTCTGGATCTGGCGCAGGGCAAACTGGGTGAGGCGATCCTTGTCGCCATGGACCTGATCGCCAAAGGGGCCGAAGGCAATATCCAGATGATCGCCCCCGGTCTGGCCACCCTGCGCGCCGTCGGGCTGGAAGACACAGCCCGCCGCACCGCCCTGCAACTGATGCTGCTGGAGCGTCAGTTGTGAGCGATGCACACCGCTGGATATCCACCTTCCTTGATGCACAGGCGGCCGAGGCGGGGTCGTCACAGAACACCCTTCTGGCTTATGGCCGCGACCTGAAGGATTACGCCGACTGGCTGGACCGCAAGGGGCATGGGATCGATGGCGCATCGCGCACAGATGTCGAAAGCTACTTGACCGATTGCGACGCGCAGGGGCTCTCGCAGGCCACCCGCGCCAGGCGGCTCTCGGCGATCAAGCAAATCTATCGCTTCGCGTTCGAAGAAGGCTGGCGGCCGGATAATCCCGCCATCGAAATCCGCGGACCGGGCCGCGCCAAGAAACTCCCCAAAACGCTGACCACGGACGAGGTCTCTGCCCTGTTAGAGGCCGCCCGCACCCATGGGCGCGCCCCCGCGGATCGGCTGCGCAACACCTGCCTGATGGAACTGCTCTACGCCACCGGAATGCGGGTCAGCGAATTGGTGTCCCTGCCCATGGCCTCGGCCAAGGGCGATCCACGGATGCTGTTGATCCGCGGCAAAGGCGGCAAGGAACGCATGGTCCCCCTGTCACCTCCTGCGCGCGAAGCGCTGACCGCGTGGATCGCGGCCCGGACCGAAGCGGACGACGCCCTGCCCCGTGGTACGCAGCCCTCGCGGTTCCTGTTCCCATCCCGGTCGGCCGAAGGATACCTGACGCGGCACCGCTTCTACATCCTGATCAAGGAAATCGCCGTTGCGGCAGGCGTGTCCCCCGCCAAGGTCACGCCACACACGCTGCGCCATGCCTTCGCAACGCATCTGTTGGAAAACGGCGCTGACCTGCGGGCGATCCAGACCTTGCTGGGCCACGCCGATCTGGCCACGACCGAGATTTATACGCATGTTCTGGAACATCGGCTGAAAGAGTTGGTCGAAACGCATCATCCGCTGAACAAGTCAGTCGCCGACTGATCATCAGATACGGCGCGACGCCGATCATGTGCTCCGCCCGGCGGCAACGCCGGGCAGCGCCGACCCGCCCCCATGGGCGGCGCTATCGCGCCATTCCGGGTCGGTCGCTGCCCTTACCACTTCCCTTCAACATCAGCGCGATGACTTTCCGGACCCCAACCCATCTTGAACCACGCCCTTCGCGCCTACATAAGGTGACGAACCTTTGAGGACCGATATGACCGAAACGCTTGGCACCGCCTATGACACCGCTTTCTGGCTGACCGGGGGCGCAATCCTTCTGTTGCTGGTCCTGTCGGGCTTCTTCTCCGGCTCGGAAACCGCGCTGACCGCTGCGTCGCGCGGCAAGCTGCGCACGCAGGCCGACAAGGGATCGCGCGGGGCCGAACGCGCGCTGAAGATTACCGAAGACAACGAACGCCTGATCGGGTCTGTCTTGCTGGGCAACAACCTCGTGAACATCCTTGCCACCTCGCTGGCCACCGCGCTTTTCACCCGGCTGTTCGGCGATAGCGGCGTTGCCTTGGCCACCTTGGTGATGACCGCGCTGGTCCTGATCTTTGCCGAGGTGCTGCCCAAAACCTACGCCATCACCAACGCTGAAAAGGCCGCCGCAGGTGTCGCCGGACCGATCCAGATTATCGTGACGGTGTTTTCCCCGTTGGTCAGCGCGATCCGTGTGCTGGTGCGCGCCGTGCTGCGCGTCTTTGGCGTTCAGGCCGACCCCGACAGCCGCATCCTCGCCGTCCGCGAAGAAATCGCGGGCGCCTTGCAACTGGGTCATTCCGAAGGCGTGGTGGAAAAAGAAGACCGCGACCGTATCCTTGGCGCGCTGGACCTAAGCGACCGTTTCGTCGAAGAAATCATGCTGCACCGCTCGCGCATCGAAATGATCGACGCGGACTTGTCGGCGCAGGAAATTCTTGCGCAATGTCTTCAGTCGAACCACACCCGCCTGCCGATCTTCAAGGACGACCCGGAAAACATCATTGGTATCGTGCACGCCAAGGACCTGCTGCGCGCCATGCATGAACTGTCGGCCCAGCAGGATCGGTCGCTGACGCAGGCGTTCAAGGATTTCAAGATCGCCGACGTGATGATGAAGCCTTACTTCGTGCCGGAAACCACTACGCTGGACGAACAGATGCGCCAGTTCCTGAACCAGCGCACGCACTTCGCGCTCGTGGTGGATGAATACGGCGCATTGCGGGGCCTTCTGACGCTGGAAGACATCCTAGAAGAGATCGTGGGCGAGATTACCGACGAATTCGACCCCGACGCCGAACACGACGTGCGCCACACCGAAGATGGCCAATACGTCGTCGATGGTGCCATGACGATCCGCGACCTGAACCGCGCGATGGATTGGTCCCTGCCGGATGAAGAAGCGAACACCATTGCGGGCCTCGTTATTCACGAGGCGCAGATGATCCCCAACGCCAATCAGGTCTTTGTCTTCCACGGCTACCGGTTCGAGGTGATGGCCCGCAAGGACAACCGCATCACACGTCTGAAAATCCGTCCGCTGACACAGCCCCGTGACTGACCCCATGACTGCACCCGCAACTGGCCCGACTTCCGCCGATTACGACGTGCTGATTATCGGCGGCGGGATCAATGGCGCAGGCGTGGCGCGGGATGCCGTGGGGCGTGGCTATTCGGTCTGCCTGTGCGAGATGGGCGATTTCGCCTCTGCCACCTCCTCGGCCTCGACCAAGCTGTTTCACGGCGGGCTGCGGTATCTGGAGTATCTTGAACTTAGACTGGTCGGAGAGGCCCTGCGCGAACGCGAAGTGCTGTTGCGCAACATGCCCCATATCGCGTGGCCCATGCGCTTTGTGCTGCCCTATGACCCGGCGATGCGGTTCGACGGCTCAACCCCCGTATCGCGGTTTCTGTCGGTTCTGATGCCATGGGCCAAGGGCACGCGGCCTGCATGGTTGGTGCGGCTGGGCCTGTTCCTTTATGACACGCTGGATCGCAACCGGACCTTGCCCGCGACCCGGTCGCTGGACCTGACACGCGATCCGGCAGGCGAACCACTGAAGCCGTCGCTGAAAAAGGCCTTCGAGTATTCCGACGGTTGGGTCGATGACGCCCGGCTGGTGATCCTGAACCTGCGCGACGCCGAAGACCGCGGTGCACGGATCGCGACCCGCACACGGGTGGACCGGTCGGTCTGGCGCGATGGGCTTTGGCATGTCGATCTGACGGGGCCAAAGGGCACCGAAACCATCACCGCCCGCACCATCGTCAACGCATCTGGGCCTTGGGTCGATCATGTGCTGCGCGATGTCTTTGGCCAGAACGACGCCCACAACATCCGGCTGGTGCGCGGCAGCCATATCGTCGTGCCGAAAAAGTTCGACCACGACCGCGCCTATTTCTTCCAGAACCAAGACGGCCGGATCATCTTTGCGATCCCCTATCAGCACGACTATACGCTGATCGGCACGACGGACGAAGACCACCCCGATCTGGCGACCAAACCACAAATCACTGACGCCGAGGTGGCCTATCTGTGCGACATGGCCAGCCAGTATTTTGCCGAACCTGTGACGCCCAAGGATGTGGTCTGGACCTATTCCGGCGTGCGTCCATTGTATGACGACAACGCCTCTGCCGCCGCGGCTGCGACGCGGGACTACGTTGTCAGACCCGCGCAGGACGGACGGCTGCTGAACATCTTTGGTGGCAAACTGACGACCTACCGCAAGCTGTCGGCCAGTGTGGTCGCGCAGATCGAAGGCACCTTGGGCCCCAAAGTCCCCGCATGGACCCACGACGCGCCCCTGCCCGGCGGGGATTTCGACGCGGCGGATCGGGACGGCCTGATCGACCGCTTGTCCAATCAGTTCCCGTTTCTTGCGCGCGACGTGATCGGGCGGCTGGTGACCTGTTACGGCACCTTGGTGCCGAAGGTTTTAGCTGATGCTGGGTCCGAGCCCGATCTGGGCCAACACTTCGGCGCAGGGCTTTATGAGGCTGAGGTCCGCTATCTGATCGACCGCGAATGGGCGAGCACGGCTGAGGATGTTCTGTATCGTCGGACCAAGCTGGGGCTTCGTTTGGATGACGCGCAGAAGGCGGCGCTGGCTGACTACATGGCCGGATCAAAGCACTAAGCGGCGCATCACAGGGCCGCGGTCCGGCGATAGATACGGTTGGCCCCCGCGTTTTATCATACCCTGGAAGCTCTGAACTAAGCCGCCCGACAAACGTCAACAAATCGCCGGGCCCGAGGGCGGCCCTGCGATGCGCGGCGGCCTTCGGCCTTGATTCCGCGCCACCTCCCAACACAAAAAACGCGCCCCCGAAGGGGCGCGCCATAATCTCAAACTCTTGCTGAAAGGATCAGCCGCGCGCGCGGCCCACCAGTTTCCAGGCCAGCGGCAGGATCAGCGCGGCCAGTGCCAGCTTCAGTACGTCACCCACGATGAAGGGCGTCAGGCCCCATTGCAGGATCGGCTGGTCCCAGCCGTAGAGCGCGCCCAGCCATGCCAGACCGGGGATGTACAGCAGAACGTTGCCCGCCAGCATCGCCAGCGCCATCCACAGAACCGACCGGTCCCAGCCACGCTGCGCAAGGTAGCCCAGCAGAACCGTCGCCATGACGTAGCCCAGCAGGTAGCCACCGGTGCCGCCCATCATGTATTCCACACCGTTCAATTCGTTGGTCGAGGATTGGAAGATGTCAAAGCCCAGCATGCCGATCAGCATGTAGCCCATGATCGTCACCAGACCCAGACGCGCGCCATAAGCGGCACCGATCGACAGAACCGCGAAGGTCCCCATGCCGACGGCGACGGGCGATCCGGGGACCGGCACCTTGATCTTGGCACAAACGGCCAGCAGGGCGATGCCCGCGATGACCAGTGCAGCCTGTTTCAGGCGCAGCGCGGTTCCTTCGGTCGGGCCGAATGCGTCGGTCAGGACGCGTGCGTTGATTGCTTGGGACATGTGATCCTCCATTCCCCACGTTCTCTTTGTCAAAGTGATGCCTGATGCCCCGCCAAAGCGCAAGCGGCGAACCCACTGCGTTTCACTGGAAGTTGCAAAGTCGATTTTTGCAAACACGACCACTTTGCAAACCCGCAAAGCGTACGTCAGGCAAGGGTATATCGGCTCTCCATCCGGTAATCCTTGCGCGGGCCTGTCACCTGCCAGACCGCCGACCACGTGGGCCAGTGCGAAAAATCATAGGCCACATCGTAGACATCGGGCGCACAATCGTGATGCGCCTCGGGCTGCTCACCCCCGCTGATATGGTGAAAAAACCGACCATCGTCGAAAAACACATCGATCCCGTCGGGGCTTTCACGCCAATGATACACCCGGCTGGCCACCATGGGCGTCGCGCCCTGCATCCGCATTTCACCGCGTTCCGTCAGGATCAGCCCGCCCTCTCCGCCCGCGAATTCTGCCACGCCGTCAAACCGCGCATCCGGCCCGACCGCGTTAATCACCTTGCGCGTGATAATCCAGCGCCCTGCGAAATCTGACAGCTTCATTGCCTCCGCGACACCGGGCCGCCCCTTCTGATCTCTTGCCCCCCTGATGCCCCGGCGGTAAGAGGCGCGCAACCCGTTCAGACAGGAGTTCCAGATGATCCCCCGCTATTCCCGCCCCGACATGGTCGCCATCTGGTCGCCGGAAACCAAGTTCCGCATCTGGTTCGAGATCGAAGCACACGCCTGCGACGCCATGGCGAACCTTGGCGTGATCCCCCGCGAAAACGCCGACGCGGTCTGGAAAGCCAAGGATGTCGAATTTGACATCGCCCGGATTGACGAGATTGAGCGTGAGACAAAACACGACGTCATCGCCTTCCTGACCCACCTTGCCGAACATGTCGGGTCGGAAGAGGCGCGCTTTGTGCATCAGGGCATGACCTCCTCGGACGTACTGGACACTTGTTTCAACGTTCAGCTGGTCCGCGCCTCTGACATCCTGATCGCCGACCTCGAGGCACTGCTGGCCGCGCTGAAGAAACGTGCGTACGAGCATAAAGACACCGTCCGCATCGGCCGCAGCCACGGCATCCACGCCGAACCCACCACCATGGGCCTGACCTTCGCGCGTTTCTACGCGGAAATGGATCGCAACCTGTCCCGTATGCGCGATGCCCGCGCGGAAATCGCCACCGGCGCGATCTCTGGCGCGGTCGGGACCTTCGCCAACATCGACCCGGCGGTCGAAGAACACGTCTGCGATCAACTGGGTCTGGTGCCCGAACCGATCAGCACTCAGGTCATCCCGCGCGACCGCCACGCCGCGTTCTTTGCGACCCTCGGCGTCATCGCCTCGTCGATCGAAAACGTCGCCACCGAAATCCGCCACATGCAGCGGACCGAAGTGCTGGAAGCGGCAGAATTCTTCTCGATGGGCCAAAAGGGCTCGTCCGCCATGCCGCACAAGAAGAACCCGGTTCTGACGGAAAACCTCACCGGCCTTGCCCGCATGGTCCGGTCCATGGCGATCCCGGCGATGGAGAATGTGGCCCTGTGGCACGAGAGGGATATTTCCCACTCGTCCGTCGAGCGGAACATCGGCCCCGACGCGACGATCACGCTGGACTTTGCCCTGTCGCGTCTGACCGGCGTGATTGAAAACCTGCTGGTTTATCCGCAGAACATGCTGGACAACATGAACAAATTCCCCGGCCTTGTGATGAGCCAGCGCGTCCTGCTGGCCCTCACCCAAGCCGGTGTCAGCCGCGAAGACGCCTATCGTCTGGTGCAGCGCAACGCGATGAAGGTCTGGGACAACCGCACCGATTTCCGCGAAGAGCTGCTGGGCGACGAAGAAGTCCGCGCGGCCCTGTCCGAGGATGAGATCAACGAGAAATTCGACCTTGGGTACCACACCAAACACGTCGATACGATCTTTGCCCGCGTCTTCCACGAAGACTAAACGCTTAGGGCATGGATGGAATCATGCTAGGCTCCGGTCACACCAACCGGAGCCTGCCATGACCCGTATTATTGCACTTTCCGTTCTGATGACCCTGCCGACGCTTGTGTCGGCGCAATCCACCTGTGCCGAAAAACATCAGGCGCAAAGCTGTGCGACCGGCACGATGTGGAACGACGAAACCAAGGCCTGCGAAAACATTGTGTCCAGCTAAGCGTCTGAACTGCGGGCTGGAACGAAGGTCAGATTAACCAAATTTTCCGCCCCGTTTTCAGAACTTGTTTACCCGACGCTGCTTAAGTGTCTGCAACAGGCAGGCACCATTCGGGTACGCTATGAATAACCTCACTCCGCTGGCGCAGGTCGGGATGTCCGCGCGCCCGGCCCCACGGCTGACGCGCCGCCAGAAGGCCGCGATTATCATTCGGTTGGCTCTGTCCGCCGGGGCAGAAATGCCCCTTCAGGACCTGCCAGAGGATCTGCAGATCGACCTGACGCGCATCCTGCACGGTATGCGACCCATCACGCGCGATCAGCTGAATGATGTGGTCGAAGAATTCGCAGAAGAGCTTGAGGCATTAGGCCTGACCTTCCCGCATGATCTGGCCGGGGCCCTGACGGTATTGGACGGCCGCATCAGCGCCCATACCGCCGCCCGCCTCCGGAAAGAGGCCGGGGTGCGCCAGACCGGCGACCCGTGGGACCGCATCCGCAAGCTGGACCCCAAAAAGCTAATCCCCATCGTGGAAAGCGAAAGTCTTGAGGTCGCGGCCATCATCCTGTCGAAACTCAACACCTCTGTCGCGGCGGAACTGCTGGGCCTGCTGCCCGGCGAAAAAGCGCGTCGCATCGCCTATGCTGTAAGTCAGACCACCGGCGTCACCCATGACGCGCTGGAACGCATCGGCATTTCACTGGCCGCGCAACTGGACACCGTGACCGAAGGCGCCTTTGACACCGGCCCCGAAGAAAGGGTGGGCGCGATCCTGAACTTCTCGACGGCATCGACGCGCGATGACGTTCTGACGGGTCTTGAAGAAACCGACCGCGACTTTGCGGACAGGGTGCGCAAGGCCATCTTTACCTTCATGAATATCCCTGACCGCATCGCCCCGCGCGATATCCCAAAGGTCGTCCGCGGCATCGATCAGCCCGTATTGGTCACCGCCATCGGCGGCGCAACGGATGAAAAGGCCAAGCGCGCGGCAGACTACATTCTGGAAAACATGTCCGGCCGCATGGCCGACGCCATCCGGGAAGAGGTGAAGGATGCCGGCAAGGTCAAAGCCAAGGACGCCGAAGCCGCGATGACCGAAATCGTCAACATGGTCAGAGAGTTGGAGGCCGCAGGTGAACTCCTGCTGATCGCCGAGGAGGAAGAAGAGGATTAAGCCGTCGCGTGTCCGCTGAGTGATTTGCCAGCCGTGCTGTGCTGCGGCCGCATCTTCTTCAAAACGGCGAATGCCTATCCCCGCTGTTGGGTTGGCAACGACCTGCTCACTGTACTTTCTTTCGGTACTCGGCGTATCGCGGCGAATCCCCGAATTTGGCGGAACGCATCAGTCCGCATCGCGCGCCTCCGAGCGCCTCCTCATGTCGCTCAAGGGTCGATCCCCCTAGACGCCGCTCTGCCCCCGGCCTAAGGGTTTGGCCATGACGACCCTCCTGCAAAATCCGGTGCGCTGACATGTGGGCCCGCCTTTCGCCACAGAACCGCGCGATCCTTCTGATGATCGGGGCGATTTTCCTGTTCACGTCAATGGACGCGATGGCCAAGGCAATCTCGATGCGCACCTCGCCGATGATGGCGCTTTGGGCGCGCTACACGGGCCAGATGATCATTGTCATCATCCTCGTCGCGCCCCGCCTGCGCAGCGTCGCCCAGACGAATTTTCCGAGGATGCAGTTTCTGCGGTCGATCTTTCTGCTTTGTGCCACGGCGACCTTCTTCATGGGGCTGTCCGTCATGGGACTGGCCGAAAACACCGCCATCATGGACATTAACCCGGTTCTGATCACGCTTGGCGCGGCGATCTTCCTTGGGGAACGTCTTGGACCGCGCCGCTTGCTGGGCATCGCGGCGTCAATGATCGGGGCGCTGATCGTGATCCGCCCGGGCCTTGGCGTGTTTTCATGGACGGCGATCTATCCCTTGGCAGCGGCGGTCTTCTACGCGTCCTACAGCCTTGCCACGCGGTACGTCGGCCACCGCGAAGACCCTTGGACATCATTGTTCTACGCCGCGATGTTGGGATCCATCATCATCTCGGCCCTCGTTGTTTTCAACTGGCAGACGCCCGATCTGGAAACCCTTGGCCTGATGGCTGCGCTGGCGGTGATCGGCACCACGGGGCAGCTGCTGTTGATCCGCGCCTTCACTGCGGGCGAGGCCGCGATGCTGGCGCCTTTTGCCTATTCCGGCCTGATCTTCGCGACGATCTGGGGCGTGATCTTCTTTGGCGAATTCCCTGACGTCTGGACCGTGATCGGCGCCCTTATCATCGTCGCTTCTGGCCTATATGTCTGGTACCGCGAAACCCAGACCGCGCCCGCCGTGGCCAGCATGAAGACGAAAAAACCGCGCTAACCTATGGAACCACGCGACCTTCCCCTTGGCCGCCGCACGCGGATGTATCTGGCCCATCTGGCCCAGTCCGGGATCGTGCGTCTGGCGCTGGCCCTGCCCTACAAGGTGCGCGTGCCGCTGACCGGATGGCTGGTGGCAAATGTCGTTGGCCCCTTGGCGGGCTGGCCGAAACGCATCCGGGAAAATCTGGCGCTGGTCTGGCCCGACATGGCCCCGGACGAGGTGCGCCGCCTGACCCGCGCGGTTCCCGACAACGCAGGCCGCACGCTGATCGAGATCTATTCGGGCGAGGATTTCAAAAAACGCCTGAGCGATATCACGCCAGAAGGCCCCGGCTGGGACGCGCTGGTTCAGGCGCAGGACGAAGGGCACCCGGTCTTCCTGATCTCGGGCCATTTTGGCAATTATGATGCGGTGCGCGCGTTTGTGGCGCAGCGGTATGGTCAGGTGGGCGGGCTGTATCGTCCGCTAAACAACATCTACTTCAACCGGCAATATGTCAAAGCCATCGCCCAGACGTCCGAGCCGGTCTTCCCCCGTGGTCGCCGCGGTCTGGCCGAGATGATGAAATTCACCCGTCAGGGCAACATCATGGCCCTGCTGACGGACCAGCATTTCGACAATGGCGCACCTTTGACATTCTTTGGTGAAACCGCCCTGACGGCCCTGTCGATCCCGAACATGGCCCTGCGGCTGAACGCGGTGGTCATTCCCTGCTATGGCATCCGTCAGCCCGACGGGCTGAGTTTCCGGCTGCTGTTTGAGGCACCGATCCCCCACACCACCGAAGAAGACATGGGCCAGCGCATCAACGACTCGCTCGAGGCGCAGGTCAGGCAACACCCCGGGTTATGGCTGTGGATACACCGTCGCTGGAAACCGTGGCGCGCGCCGGAAAGCGCCGATTAACGCAGACGCGCCGCCGCTTCGATCCGACCGGGGCCTTTTTGCTGGATCAGCACGACCACCGGTTGCGGCCCTTCGGCCTTGACCTGCGCGGTGTAGGGCTCTGACACGTCCCATTCACCGACGATCTGCCAGTCTGTCACGATATTCGCATAGGTCAGCTTGTGCCCGGCGTTTTCGCCGCGCGTGATTTCCACATGCGCTTCGGGCATGTAGCGCACCACCTGCACCACCAGCGGGGCGGTGAAGGCCTCATCGCTGTGGGCATTGATGCTGACGTGATCATTTCCGGCACGCTCGATCGTCAGGCTGACGCGGGTCGGCTGTTCGCGGAAGCGGGTGATCTGATCGGTCACGTCCATCGGGTGGTTGCCCACCACGTCGGCCTGCCCGTCGATGATCATTTGCGGCGTGTAGATCGCGCGCCGCTTGGCAGCCTTGGCATAGGCCTTCTGGCGTGCTGAAAAAGCAGGCGATCCAAAGACGTCTTTCCAGCCGATGTAATCCCAGTAATCCACGTGAATGCCAAGGGCGATCACGTCATCGCGCGGGGCCAGCAAGGCCAGAAAGGCATCGGCAGGCGGACAGGACGAACACCCCTGAGAGGTGAACAGCTCGACCACGACAGGCGCGTCCTGGGTGTCTTGTGCCGGGGCCGCACCTACGGAAAATCCCAGCATTATCAACGCGGCTAAGCCTGTGCGACGGAACATGCACGTCCTCATGTCTTGCTTTTGTTCAGGTCATACCTAGCCAATGACCTATGTAATAACCAATCAACGTTTCGAGAACTCGGGCCAGCGCGATCAGAAGGACACGCTTTGGCACGTCGCAGCACGGCCTGATTTTAGTATACAATGGTACACATTTTGCATTGCACCCCCTTGATTGAGCCGCGTCAATGGGGCAGAAGCATCGCAGCTATACCCCCCAATCCGAAAGGGAGCCACCATGCCCATTACCGTCGGACAGGACACCGCCAAGACGCGTCGTACGCTCAAGGTCGGGTCTTCCTCCTATGCTTATTATTCCATCCCCGCCGCCGAAGAGGCTGGCCTGGGCGAGTTTTCCAAGCTGCCCGCCGCGCTGAAGGTCGTGCTGGAAAACATGCTGCGTTTCGAAGACGGCAAGACCGTCTCGACCGACGACATCAAGGCATTTTCCGACTGGGGCAAAAAAGGCGGCAAGAACCCGACCGAAATCGCCTACCGCCCTGCCCGCGTTCTGATGCAGGACTTTACCGGCGTTCCCGCCGTTGTCGACCTTGCCGCCATGCGTGACGGCATCAAGGGTCTGGGCGGCGACGTCCAGAAGATCAACCCGCTGAACCCCGTTGATCTGGTCATCGACCACTCGGTCATGATCGACGAGTTTGGCAACCCGCGCGCCTTCCAGATGAACGTGGACCGCGAATACGAGCGGAACATGGAGCGTTACCAGTTCCTCAAGTGGGGTCAGGGCGCGTTTGAAAACTTCCGCGTCGTGCCGCCGGGCACCGGCATCTGCCACCAGGTGAACCTGGAATATCTGGCGAAAACCGTCTGGTCCGACAAAGACCAGAACGGTGATATGGTCGCCTACCCCGACACGCTGGTCGGCACCGACAGCCACACCACCATGGTCAACGGCTTGGCCGTTCTGGGCTGGGGCGTCGGCGGGATTGAGGCCGAAGCCGCCATGCTGGGTCAGCCGATCTCGATGCTGATCCCCGAGGTCATCGGTTTTGAGCTGACCGGCGAAATGGTCGAAGGCACCACCGGGACCGACCTTGTTCTGAAGGTCGTCGAAATGCTGCGCGAAAAAGGCGTGGTGAACAAGTTCGTGGAATTCTACGGCAAAGGCCTCGACAACCTGCCGCTGGCCGACCGCGCAACCATCGCCAACATGGCCCCGGAATACGGCGCAACCTGTGGCTTCTTCCCGATCGACGACGAAACCCTGCGGTACCTGAAAAACTCGGGCCGCGACGAAGAAACCATCGCGCTGGTCGAAGCCTACGCCAAAGAAAACGGTTTCTGGCGGTCTGCGGATTACGCCCCCATCTACACGGACACCCTGTCGCTGGACATGGGCACCATCGTTCCCGCCATCTCGGGCCCGAAACGCCCGCAGGACTACATCGCACTGGACAGCGCGGCCTCCGCGTTCGGTAAGTTCATCAAAGGCCTGCGCGAAGGCAAAGACGCCTCGGCCAAGGAAGAAGTGCGTTGGGAAGGTGAAGGCGGCGCGCCGGAACCCCGTGACATCCCCGGCGATGAGGGCAGCCACCAGAAGGGCTGGTACAAGGACGAAGACGGCAACGCGCATCAGCTGCACGACGGCTCGATCGTGATCGCCTCGATCACCTCCTGCACCAACACCTCGAACCCCTATGTGATGATCGGCGCCGGTCTTGTGGCCCGTAAGGCACGCGAACTGGGCCTGAACCGCAAGCCTTGGGTGAAAACCTCGCTGGCCCCCGGCTCTCAGGTCGTGTCCGCCTATCTGGAGGCCGCAGGCCTGCAGGAAGACCTCGACGCAGTGGGCTTCAACCTTGTCGGCTACGGCTGCACCACCTGTATCGGTAACTCTGGCCCGCTTGAGGCTCCGATCTCCAAGGCGATCAACGATTACGATCTGGTCGCGACCTCGGTGCTCTCTGGTAACCGGAACTTCGAAGGCCGTATTTCTCCGGATGTTCGCGCCAACTACCTCGCCTCTCCGCCGCTGGTCGTGGCCTATGCGCTGGTTGGCGACATGAACGTCGACATCGCCAAGGACGTGATCGGTCAGGACAAGGACGGCAACGACGTCTACCTGAAAGACATATGGCCGTCGCAGAAGGAAATCGCCGATCTTGTCGAAAAGACCGTGACCCGCGACATGTTCAGCTCCAAATACGCTGACGTCTTCAAGGGTGACGACAAATGGCAGGGCGTGGAAACCACGGACTCTGAGACCTACAATTGGCCTGCCTCCTCGACCTACGTTCAGAACCCGCCCTACTTCCAGGGCATGTCCCAAAACCCCGGCACGATTTCGAACATCGAAGGTGCCAAGGTTCTGGCTATCCTCGGCGACATGGTCACCACCGACCACATTTCGCCCGCAGGGTCATTCAAAGACACCACCCCCGCAGGTCAGTACCTGCTGGAGCATCAGGTGCCCGTGCGCGAGTTCAACTCGTACGGCTCGCGTCGTGGTAACCACGAGGTCATGATGCGCGGCACCTTCGCCAACATCCGCATCAAGAACGAGATGCTGGATGGCGTCGAAGGCGGCTACACCAAAGGCCCCGATGGCGAACAGACCTCGATCTACGACGCCGCCATGGCCTACGAAGAACAGGGCACGCCCCTCGTCATCTTCGGTGGTGAGCAGTACGGCGCGGGGTCTTCCCGTGACTGGGCGGCCAAAGGCACTGCGCTGCTGGGCGTCAAGGCCGTCATCGCCGAGAACTTTGAACGTATCCACCGCTCCAACCTGGTTGGCATGGGCGTGATCCCGTTCGAATTCACCGGCGGCGACACCCGCAAGACCCTTGGTCTGAAGGGCGACGAGACGGTTTCGATCTCTGGCCTCGACGCGATCAAGCCTCTGCAGGAAGTGCCCTGCACCATCACCATGGGTGACGGCTCGACTAAGGAAATCACGCTGAAGTGCCGGATCGATACCGCGATCGAGATCGAATACATCGAACACGGTGGCGTTCTGCACTACGTGCTGCGCGATCTGGCCAAAGCCAGCTGATCGTTTCCAAGACAAGATTGAAAAGGCCGGTCCCAGTGACCGGCCTTTTTCGTTGGCCCCCGCCAATCTGTGATCGCGCCCCTTCGCCGTCTCCAGTCGCTTTGGCTAGGCGGTCCAACACGTTTCACAAGCGGCGAAGCCAATCCTCGACCTTGTCCGCAAAGCGCAGGCCGCCAATGGGATCGCATGATGTGAGAGGTCAAAGGGGGCTCTGCCCCCCGCCTTCGGCGTCCCCCGAGGGTATTTGACACCAGAAGAAGCCAGAGGCGCGGCACCTTGATCCTGCGTCGCCTTTGACAGTCTTGCGATCTGTCTTGAAGCTGTCAGCTTGGGTTCCTACCTCGGTCGGGCATAGCAATGAAAGGGTAACCCGAATGGACGTGAACCGCCTTCTGAATGAATTCCTTGGTCCCAAGACAGGCGGTAGCGCGCCCTCCGGTCAAGCTGCCGCGCGGGCATCTGGTTTGCCCCAGGGTTTGGCCGGTGGGGCCGCTGCGGGCAGTCTGGTTGCGTTGCTGTTGGGGACCAAGAAGGGCCGCAAACTAGGTGGTAAAGCCCTGAAATACGGCGGCCTCGCAGCAGTTGGTGGGTTGGCCTACAAGGCCTATCGCGACTGGCAGACCCAGCAGCCTTCAGGTCAGGAAGCCGATCCGCTTAGCCTGCCTCGCCCCCCGGCGGACAGCGGTTTCGATCTGGAAAACGATACCGATGCCAGCGGACAGGATTTCCGCCTGTCGGTCATGCGCGCGATGATTTCGGCGGCCAAGTCCGACGATCACATCGACGCCGACGAACACGCCCGCATCCACGCACGGATCGACGACCTTGGCTTAGGCTCTGCCGAAAAGGCCGCGATGTTCGACTACTTCGCAGCCCCTGCGGACCCTGCCGCAATTGCGGGGCTGGCCCGCACGACGGAACAGAAGGCCGAGATTTACCTCGCCTCGGCCCTCGCCATCGACCCGGACACCGCGCAGGAACAGGCCTACCTTGATGCATTGTCCCACGCGCTTGATATGCCGCAGGGTCTGCGCGGTCATCTGGATCTGGAAGCCGCCGCCGCTCGCCGTCAGGCAGAAACGGCCTAAGACACCGAAAAGACTTGGGCGCAGCGCCCATGTCTTCTTTGGTCCTGTAAACATCCCTGGGGGAGTCCGCAGGACGGGGGCAAAGCCCCCACCACCCCGGTCAGATCAATTAGCCGCCGCCTTGGCCAGCGCAGGTCGGATATCGCTTTCGATCACCCGCTGCGTGATTGGACCAGCGAAGCGCAGAATGATGGTGCCGTCCCCGTCGATCACGTAGGTTTCCGGCACGCCATAAAGACCCCAGTTCAGCGCCATGCGCCCCTGTGGGTCAGCCCCGACGCCAGCGTATGGATTGCCAAGCTCCTCCAGGAACCCAAGCGCCTTGTCGGGCTGGTCCTTGTAGTTGACGCCCAGCACCTCAATCCCCTCTGCCGCCAGCGCGGTCAGGTTGGGGTGTTCCACCCGGCAGGGTGCGCACCACGAGGCCCAGAAGTTAACCAGTTTAACCTCTCCGTTCCGGAGCGAGCCGTCGTCGAACCCCGGCAGGGTCCCAAGCGTTTCCAGCACGACCGCGGGCGCCTGTTTCCCGGCAAGGGCCGAGGGCAGCTGGTCGGGATCATCGCGCTGCAGACCGACGAAAAACGCCGCTGCAAGGCCCGCGAAGGCCGCGGGCGGGATCAGCATAAGCCATGGGACCTTAGCCATGTTTCACGCGCTCCTCGACCTCGTGCAACTCTCGCGCGACGCGGCGCGACCGCGCAATGCTCAGCGCGATCAAGGCCACCAGCAACACCAGCGACACGGCATAAGACGACAACACCGCGTCGGCGTATTTCCCAAGATCAGGCATCAGACCATCCTTTCACGCGCCAAGAGCGCCCGCGTGCGCCGGGCCCGGATTTCGGTCCGGGTGCGCAGCAGTACCAGCGCGAGGAACAGCAGAACAAAGCCTCCGATCGACATCAGAAGCGGGTGATAGAAGACATCGGCCACGTTTTCCTCTTTGTCCAAGGACAGGGATGCGCCTTGGTGCAGACCTTGGTTCCAGAAGTTCACCGCATAGCGCGACAACACCGCGAAGACCGAGCCGACGATGCACAGGACCGATGTCAGGTCAGCCGCCGTGTCGTCGTTTTCAATCGCGGACCACAGCGCGATATAGCCGAGGTAGAAGAGGAACAGGATCAGAAAGGACGTCAGCCGCGGATCCCACGCCCACCATGTGCCCCACATCGGCTGACCCCAGATCGCCCCGGTCACCAGCGCGATCACGGTCATCACCGCGCCCACGGGCCCGGCCGCGCGCGCTGCCAGCGCCGAGACGTGATGGCGGCGCACCAGCCAGATCAACGACGCGACCAACATCATGATCCATGCATTGATCGCCATCAGCGCGGACGGCACGTGCAGATAGATGATCTTGACGGTCGAACCCTGTTTGTAGTCGTCCGGGGTGAAAAAGAACCCCCAGACCAACCCGATGATCAGCGCAGCCGCGGCCAGCGCCGCCACGAAGGGCAGCACACGGTCCACCGTGGCGATGAACTTTTTCGGATTGGCATATTCCCAGATCGAGGCCATGTGCCGTTTCTACCCTCTCTCCCGCGCGACAGACATTCACATTATCGCAAGTTCATACGTAGTACCGCGGCGCTGGCAAAGGGCAACAGGGCCACGGTGACGCAGGTCACGGCTGTCAGCAAAATCAGCGGGGTTTCCAAGGCCAGACCTTCGGCGCCCAGACGCGCGACCTCGGCCCCGAAAATCAGCGTCGGCACATACAGCGGCAGGACCAAAAGCGACAAGAGCAGCCCGCCCCGCTTGATCCCCACCGTCAGGGCCGCGCCGAAGGTTCCGATGACCGACAGCGCCGGCGTGCCCAGTAGCAGCGACACAACCAGCCACAGGTTCCCCTGCGGCGGCAGCGACAAAAGGACCCCCAGAACCGGGGCGGCGATCACCAGGGGCAAACCGGTCGTGATCCAATGCGCCAAGGCCTTGACCGACGACACGCCCTCTAATGGCAGCGGAGAGGTGGCGATCAGGTCCAGCGATCCGTCTTCGCGATCCAGCGCAAAGATACGGTCCAGCGACAGCAGGCAGGCCAAAAGCGCCCCCAGCCAGAGCACGCCGGGCGCGATCCGCGACAAGAGCGCGACCTCTGGCCCGATAGCGAAGGGGACCAGCACGACCACGATCAGGAAAAAGGCCAGCCCAAGTCCGAACCCGCCCCCGGCGCGCACGGCCAGACGAATATCGCGCATCATGAGGGCGATCATAAAAACGCCTCGTCAAAGTTTCGGGCGACGGTGGCGCGGGCGCGAAACGGGGTCAGATCGACCACGCGCACCTCTAGCCCCATGTCGATGTGGCTGGCGATGATGGCGGTGCCGCCGCCTGCCAGATGCGCGCGCACAGCATCGCCGAACATCGAGACCGACGCTTTGTCGAGCGACACGGTCGGTTCATCCAGCACCCAGATCGGGCGGCCCGTCACGGCCAGACGCGCCAGCCCAAGGCGGCGTTTCTGCCCCGCAGACAGGCTGCCCGCCGCGCGGTTGGCCAGATCGGTCAGGTTGAACGTGCTGAGCGCGTCCGAGATATCGTCGTGGCCATAGACCTTGGCCCAGAAGCTCAGGTTTTCCGTGACACTCAGCACCGTCTTGATCCCGTCGGCATGGCCCGCATAAGCGATGGCATCCGTGTCGGGCACAATGACCTTGCCGGTGTAGGGCGGCTGCAATTTGGCGATGGTGCGCAACAGCGTGGTCTTGCCCACCCCGTTGGGGCCGGTCAGCACGATAGCCTCGCCCGGTTCGGCGGCGAAATTTACGCCTTCCAGCACCGGCACGCCCCCGCGGGACACACCCAGATCGACAACCTTGAAACTCATGCGGTTGGGTTACCTGATTTCGCTGGTTTGGCAAGGGGTGGCGGGCCATGCCTTGGGGGCTTTGCCCCCAAACCCCCAGGAATATTTATCGGACCAAAGAAGCAGGCTCAGGCAGAAAAGAGCGCGGCGGCCACGCGACGCCCTTCGCTCAGCAGCACGTTGTAGGTGCGGCAGGCGGCAGGGCTGGTCATGGGTTCGACCCCGATACCGGCCGCCTCGACCGCGTCGCGAAAGGCTTGCGGCACATAGGCCATGTCGGGTCCGGTGCCGACAAAGAGCACGTCGATCTGGCCCTTGAGCGCCATGATCGCTGCGGGATCATCATAGCCTGTCCATGCGGTGACACGGTCGGCGGTGACGAGGATCGGGGCGTCATGTACCTGATCGCCAACCCGGAAGAAGCCGGGGCCATAGCCGTCGATGGGGCGAGCCTTACCATAGTCGATTTCGTTCAGCAGCATTTGGCCTCCTTAGTCGAAAAGTGGCAGGCCGGTCAGGATGGCCAGCCCGATCACGATATAGGCCAGCGCGCGAAAGGTCCGTTCCCGCGCCGGATCGAACAGCGCCTGACCGATGGTGATGCCAAGGACATAAGGCAGAGCCAGCACCAGTCCAAGCCAAAGGGCGTCAATCGTGACCAGATCACGCGCGAAAAGGTTGGCGATGATTCCAACCTCAAGCGCGGCGAGAAACAGGATCGTGTTGGCGCGCACCGCCTCGGCCCCTGAAGGCCCGGCGAGGTAAAAGAGGATCACCGGCGGACCGGTCAGCCCCGTGGCCCCGCCCAGCACACCAGCCGTGCCACCGATGGCGCCAAGGCCGGGCCAACCCACCCTGCCCCGATACCGCCAGCCGGTGATCAGCGCCAGCAGCGTCACCGCCGCCGCAATCGACACCAGCCAGCGCAGCAGGTCACGTGGCAGCACCGACAGCGCCCACATGCCAAGCGGCATGGTGATCAGCGCCGCGCCTGCCAGAACGGCGACCTGACGTTTGTCAGCATTGCGCAGGGCCCGCGGCAGCATGGATGGCCAAGAGGCGAAGCCTGTGACGGACAGCAAAAGGATCGCCACGGGCACCGGCAGCAACAGCGCCGCCACCGGCATCACGATCAGCGCCGTGCCAAAGCCCGTGAACCCCCGCACCAGACCGGCGATGCCATAGGCCACCGCCAGCCAGACCAACCCCGGCGTCTGAAGCGCCGAGGTCAGGGCCTCAGGCATCGATGTTCGCGAATTGGTTTCCAGTGGTGTCCGACGGCTTGGACCAGTCGCGTTTCACGCCCAGCCACAGCACGATGTTCTTGGCGACGTAAACGGACGAATAGGTCCCGATGATAACACCCCAAGTGATCGCAAAGACGAACCCGCGGATCACGTCGCCGCCCAGCACCAACAGCGCGATCAAAGCGATCAGCGTGGTGCCAGAGGTCATCAGAGTCCGGGACAGCGTTTCGTTGACGCTGAGGTTCATCACGTCCTGCAAGGGCTTGGTCTTGTACTTGCGCAGGTTTTCACGAAGCCGGTCGAAGATCACCACCGTATCGTTGATCGAATAGCCGATGATCGTCAGCAGCGCCGCGATGGTCGCCAGATCGAACCGGATCTGCAGCAGGGAAAACACCCCGATGGTGATCAGCACGTCATGAAACAGCGCTGCCACCGCGCCCACAGAAAACTGCCATTCGAACCGCAACCAGATGTAGAAAAGGATCGCTGCAAGTGCCGCCGCCACCGCAAGAACGGCCGTCTGGATCAACTCACCCGACACTTTGGGGCCAACCGATTCGACTTGGGTAAAGCGGATCGTGTCGTCCACGCCCTGCAACGCCTGTTCGACGCTGTCGATGGTATCGCCACTGACGCTTTCCTGAGCGTCCTGCGCCTGAATGCGGATCATTGCCACGTGCTGATCCGCCGCGAACGACGGGTCGAACACTTCGGAGATCGAGACATCGCCAAGCTCCAGCGGGGCAATCGCATCACGATAAACGCCCACGTCGACCGCCTGTTCGGATTGGGTCCGGATCGTCGTCCCTCCCCGGAAGTCGATCCCGAAGTTCAGGCCCATGGTCAGCCACAGCGCAAGCGACGCGACCATCATCACCAAGGACACCCCGAAGGTCGCGGTGCGATACTTGAAGAAATCCCAGTTGGTGTCCTGGGGAACCAGTCTTAGCCGCATCTTACACCTCAATCTTTTTCGGGCGGGCGCGGTCGAACCACGTCACGATCAGCAGACGGGTCACCCAGATCGCCGTAAAGACCGAGGTGATAATCCCGATCCCAAGCGTGATCGAGAACCCGCGCACCGGCCCAGAGCCCAGAACGAACAGGATCAGCGCGATGATGAAGGTCGTGATGTTCGCATCGACAATCGCCGACAGCGCGCGCTCATACCCCTGCTCAATCGCCCGCGCCGGACCTTTGGCCGATTTCAATTCCTCGCGGATACGTTCGAACACCAGAACGTTCGCATCCACCGCCATACCGATCGTCAGAACGATCCCCGCGATCCCCGGCAGGGTCAGCGTGGCGCCGATCATCGACAGTAGGCCAAAGATCAGCCCGACGTTCAGAACCAGCGCGATATTGGCAAAGATGCCGAACAGCCCATAGGACAGGAACATAAACACCAGCACCGCGATGCCCGCAACGATACAGGCGATCTTGCCCGCCTGAATCGAGTCGGCACCCAGTTCCGGCCCGATCGTCCGCTCTTCCAGAAACTCCAGCCCCGCAGGCAGGGCACCGGCGCGCAGCAGAACGGCAAGGTTGGTCGATTCCTCGACGCTGAAGTTGCCGGTGATGATGCCCGATCCGCCGGGAATATGGCTTTGAATCACGGGCGCGCTGATGACTTCGCTGTCCAGCACGATGGCAAACGGATTGCCGATATTGTTGGCGGTATAATCGCCGAATTTGCGCGCACCTGCCGGGTTGAACCGGAAGGACACGGCCGGGCGGCCGTTCTGATCAAAGGACGGCTGCGCATCGACCAGCTCATCCCCGGTCACGACAGGCGTGTCTTCCAGAACGTAGAACTGCCCCTCTTCGTCCAGCGACGGCAGCAGCTCGTTACCGGGACCTGCGACGGCAGACTCGTCGGACGTGCGGCGGACAACCGGCTGGAACGTCAGCTGGGCGGTGGTGCCGATGATATCTTTCAACTCAGAGGCCGAGCCGATGCCCGGCACCTGAATCAGGATGCGGTCCGCGCCCTGCCGCTGAATGGTGGGTTCGCGGGTGCCGACCTCGTCGATCCGGCGACGAATGATTTCCAGCGATTGCCGCACAGTGCGGTCGTCGGTGGCCAGACGCTCTGCCTCGGACAGGCTGACGATGATCAGATCGCCTTGGGTCCTGACCACGATGTCGGATTGTCCAGCGCCCGTCAGGCTGGTGACCGGGCGGGCGATGTCACGCACGATGCTGGCCGCTTCGCCAACTGCATCCGCATTGGACACGCGAACGCGCAATTCGTCTTCGGGCCCCTCTTGCAGACGGATCGTCCCAACAGTGGACCGTGCATCGCGCAGACGGTTCCGCACTTCGGGCCACAGGCCCTTCATCCGCGCGGCATAGACGTCTTCGACCTGCACTTCGGCCAGCAGATGTGCACCGCCCCGCAGGTCCAGACCAAGGTTCACAAGACCCGAAGGCAGCCAATCGACCCAGCCCTCACCGGGCTGGCCGACCGCGACCGCGTCGTTGTAGCTTTCTACCTTGGAATAAAAGGCATTCGGTGCGGCCAACAACAGGCCAGCAGCGACAATGCCCCAGATCAGGATACGTTTCCACAGATCGATCTGCAGCATATCGCGGCCCCTCTACCCTAATTGGATCAGTTGGCGTCTGCCGGTTCCGTCTTGGATTTGACGTCCGCAAGGGTCGACTTGATGACGCGCACCTTGACGCCTTCCGAGATCTCGACCTCGACTTCACCGTCTTCGCGAACCTTGACGACCTTGCCGACGATCCCGCCCTGCGTGACGACCAGATCGCCCCGACGCACGGCATTCACCATCGCCTGATGGTCTTTCAGCTTCTTTTGCTGAGGACGGATCAACAGGAAATACATGATCGCGAAGATCAGGATAAGCGGGAGAAACTGGGCGACTGCGCCACCTTCCATGGGGTGTTCCTTCTTAAAGACGCGGGGATCCGCAAGGTTTGGCGGAACCTATGGGCGGCACGGGGGGATTGCAAGAGAGCGCGACCCAACGCCGCCACGGAAATCCCCGCCACATCCTGACGCATCCTGTACGCGGGCCCGCATCTTCTTTGGTCCTGAAAATATCCCCGCCGGAGGCAGTCCAGTGGCTTACCGCCGGGTCCACCCCCAAAGGCAGGCAATCTCCATAGCCACATGCGCCCCTGCGACTGCGGTGATATTGCCGTGATCGAAGGGGGGCGACACCTCGACCACGTCCCCGCCGGTCAGGTTGACCCCCGCGATGCCGCGCAGGATCGCTGCCGCCTGCGCCGAACTCAGCCCACCCCAAACGGGCGTGCCGGTGCCGGGGGCAAACGCCGGGTCCAGACAGTCGATGTCAAAGGTCAGATAGGCCTGCGCATCGCCCACGATCCCGCGTACCTTCTCGGCCACCGCCTCCGTGCCGGTGCGATGCACCTCGGCCGCGTCGATCACATGGATGCCGCAGTGGTCGTCACAGACCGTGCGGATGCCGATCTGGACCGATCGGTCCACGTCGATCAGGCCCAGCTTGGCGGCCTTGTAGACAAAGGTTCCGTGGTCGATCCGCTCCATATCGTCGTCCTGCCAGGTATCGGAATGCGCATCGAACTGGATCAGCGCCAGTGGCCCATATTTCTCTACATGCGCCTTCAGGATCGGCAGGGTGATGAAGTGATCGCCGCCAAGCGTGATCGTGCCCACATCCTGCGCCAGCATCCCCGCGATATGCGCCTGAAGCGCATCGGGAAATTCCCACACCTTGGCATAATCGAAGGCCAGATCACCGTAATCCGCCACCGCGAATTCCGACAAAGGATCAAAACCCCAGCCGTAGGGCGGATCATAAGGCTGCAGGGTCGAGGCCTCTCGGATCGCCCTGGGCCCGAACCGCGTCCCAGTCCGGTTCGTCACCGCCTGATCGAAGGGCACGCCCGTGACTGCCAGATCGAAGCCACGCAGATCCTTGGTATATTTCCGCCGCAGAAAGGACGTGGCCCCGGCAAAGGCGTTCTCATAGCTCAACCCGCGCAAGTCATCGCGGGTAAACGCATCGTCGATCTTGGTTTTAGCGTCTTCTAGGGCCATGGGTTACCTCAGTGGTTGCGCGCGTTCGACCAGACGCACGAAGTAGGACGCGCCGATGGGGGCGACGTCGTCGTTGAAATCATATTCGGGCTGATGCAGGCCAGCGCTGTCTTCGCCCTGCCCCAGCATCATGAAGGCCCCGGGCCTCGCCTGAAGCATGTAGGAAAAATCTTCGGCGCCCATCTCGCGCCCTTCCTGATAAATCACCTGATCCGACACGTCGCGCGCCACCTCGGCCGCGAATTCGGACTTGGCGATATCATTCACGGTCGCGGGGTAATGCCGATCATACTCCAGCCGTGCTTCAACCCCGAAAGCCGCCGCTTGGCCCGCGACGATCTCGGTCAAACGCCCTTCGACCTGATCCTGCACCTTGGGATCAAAGGTCCGCACGGTGCCGTTGATATAGGCCTTGTCGGCGATCACATTCTCGGCCGATCCGGCGTGGATTTGCGTGACCGACACCACAAGCTCGTCCCGCGCATAGATGTTGCGCGACACGATGGTGTTGATCGCCTGAACCATGGCCACGGCACAGACAATCGGATCGCGGGTTTCGTGAGGGTTCGCAGCGTGACCGCCTATCCCCTTGATATGAATATGGAACGTGTCGACCGCGGCGAGCACGGGGCCCGGCCCCGTCATAAACATCCCCGCCGGAAAGCCCGGCACATTGTGGATGGCATAGACCTGTTCGATCCCGAACCGATCCATGATGCCTTCGTCGACCATGACACCGCCGCCGCCGCCATCCTCTTCGGCGGGCTGAAAGATCAAGGCCACGGTGCCGCTGAAATTCCGCGTCTCGGCCAGATACTTTGCCGCCCCCAGCAGCATCGTCGTATGTCCGTCATGCCCACAGGCGTGCATCTTGCCCGGGATGGTCGAGGCATGGTCCGCCCCCGTCGCTTCTTCGATTGGCAACGCGTCCATATCGGCGCGCAAGCCAATGACCCCGCCGTCGCCCTTCCCTTTAATCAACGCCACCAGCCCGGTCTTGGCGATGCCTTCGTGAATCTCGTCCACGCCGAATTCCCGCAACCGTTCCGCCACAAAGGCCGCGGTCTGATAACAGTCGAACCCAAGCTCGGGATGCTGGTGCAGATGACGCCGCCAGCCGACCATGTCGTCAGCGAAACCGGCGATACGATTGATAACGGGCATTGACTGGACTCCTGTGTCGGCACTGGCCACCTTGGCACCAAATCGCAAAGTGACGAGACCCGCAATGCCCGACACCGCAAAGACAGACACCGCAAAGACCGATCCGATCCACGATGTCCCCAAGGGCATGGACCAATTGCTGGCCATCATGCGCCGCCTGCGCGATCCCGACACGGGCTGCCCGTGGGATGTGGAACAGACCTACGCCACCATCGCGCCCTACACGATCGAAGAAGCTTATGAAGTGGCTGATGCGATTGAACGTGGCGCGATGGATGAGTTACGCGGAGAGTTGGGGGACCTCCTGCTTCAGGTCGTCTTTCATAGCCAAATGGCTGAAGAAGAGGGACATTTCAGCTTTTCTGATGTGGCAGACGAAGTTGCCTCAAAGATGATCAGCCGCCATCCGCATGTGTTCGGCGATGAAAGCCGGGACAAATCCGCCGATCAACAGACCCGCGACTGGGAAAAGGTAAAGGCCGCGGAACGCGCGGCCAAAGGGGCGACCGGCGTGTTGGACGACGTGGCCGTCGGCCTGCCCGCCCTGTTGCGCGCGGTCAAACTGCAAAAACGCGCCGCGCGGGTCGGGTTCGACTGGCCGTCGACCGATCAGGTTCTGGCGAAAATGCAGGAAGAAGCCGCCGAGTTGATCGAGGCCAAGGACCAGCTAGGCCCGGAAGAAGTCGTCGAAGAAATGGGCGATTTGCTGTTCGTCATGGCCAACCTTGCGCGTCACATGGGCGTCGACCCAGAAGCCGCGCTGCGCGGTGCCAATGCGAAATTCACGCGCCGCTTTAGGCGGATCGAAGATGCGCTGGCCCAACAGGCCAAGACGCCAGCGGATAGCAATCTGGAAGAAATGGACGCTCTGTGGGATGCGGCAAAGGCCGAAGAAAAATCCCGACTAAAATAATCTGGAATTGACCTAAGCGAAAGACTCAGGTTTAAGCGACCTCGAACAGCGACTCATAACGAACGAGGATTTCATGCTATCGCTCCGTACCTCTGCCCTTGCTGGCGCAATCGCCCTGACGGCCCTGCCCGCCGCCGCGCAAGAGGTTAACCTCTATTCCTACCGCCAGCCCGAACTGCTGGCCCCCCTGACCGACGCCTTCACCGAAGAAACCGGCATCAAGGTCAACGTCGCGCATCTGGACAAAGGCATGGTCGAACGCCTTCAGGCCGAGGGCGACCGCTCTCCGGCCGATCTGGTGTTCACCGTTGATATCTCTCGCCTTTCCGCGGTGGTTGAGGCCGGCCTGACCCAGCCCGTCACCTCTGACGTGTTGACGGAAAACGTCCCCTCTGCCTACCACGACCCCGATGGTCACTGGTGGGGCCTGACGACCCGCGCGCGGATCGTCTATGCCTCCAAGGATCGCGTCGCCGATGGCGAAGTCACCACCTACGAAGACCTTGCCGACCCCAAGTGGAAAGACCGCATCTGCATCCGGTCCGGCACCAACGCCTATAACGTGGCGCTGGTCGCGGCGATGATCCATCACCATGGCGAAGAAGAAGCCAAGACTTGGCTGGAAGGCGTGAAATCCAACCTCGCCCGCAAGCCTCAGGGCAATGACCGCGCACAGGTCAAGGCGATCTGGGCCGGTGAATGCGACATCTCGGTCGGCAACACATATTACATGGGCAAGATGCTGGAAGATGAAGAGCAGAAGGAATGGGCCGACAGCGTCCGCATCGTTTTCCCGACGTTCGAAAATGGCGGCGCACACGTCAACATCTCGGGCGTGGCGATGACCAAGGCCGCGCCGAACAAGGAAAACGCGCTGAAGCTGATGGAATTCCTCGTGTCGCCGAAGGCGCAGGAAATCTATGCAGCGGCGAACTATGAATACCCCATCGCACCGGGCACCGAGGCGATCGACCTTGTCAAAGGCTGGGGAGAGTTCACCGCGGACGATACCAACCTGATGGATCTGGCGAACCTGCGCCCGCAGGCCCTGAACCTGATCCAAGACGTTGACTTCGACGGCTGATCCAAGCTGACAATCGACTCTTAAAACGGGCCGTAATGGCCCGTTTTTATTTTTGAAATTCTACACCGGACATTTGCGCCAGATCTTCCAAATCCTGCGCATAGCGATCCACCAGCATTTGTCGCGCATCATCAGGAAAAGCCGCGAAACCCAGCCGTTCTTTCTGGTTGGCGTGGTCCGCGATGACGGCCTGCCAATCCTTGCGGCGTAACTCTCGCCCCTCTGCATAGATTTGCTGCAACGCGATCAACCCCGCATCGGTCGCCGACAGGTTGACCAGCCGCTGCGGTTCCTCCCACGACTGCGCGGCCATTTCGGGCACAAGCCGTTGGAAAAGCTCGGCGTTGCTGCCCCGGTTGGCATAGCTCAGCACTACGACCTCGGCCTGATCGAAGACGTCGCGCAAGGCCGACACCACATGCGGCCAGCCACCCTGCAGCCCTAGAAACCCGTCGATGAACGTGTCGAATGGCGGCACGGGATTGTCTTCGGCCCATTTGCGATAGCCGGACACGAACAACTCATCATAGGGCCGCACGACGTACAGCACGCGGGCGACAGGTCCCGGCAAGGCATCGCGCAGCATCTTCAGCCGACGCCGGATACCGGGAAAGAACTCGCCCTTGAAGAATGGGCGCATAGAGCCGGGGATATTCTCTTCGCTTAGGATCAACGCCTGTGCCTCGGGCGTCTGAATCTCGGCCAGATGGTTTTGCAGATAATCCCCCGGCCCGGGCAACCGCAGCCGCAGCCGCCCCCCCGGGATGTCGTCGCGACCGGGATAGGCAAGATCATAGCCCGCGGCCCGGATCGCGGGGCTGTTGGCCGACAGAAACATCTGAAAAGACGAGGTTCCCGTCCGATGTGCGCCTGCGTGAAGATAAACTGCTTTTGCCATTGATCCGACCATGCACCGTTGCGCAAACCCGCGCAATCTGCATATGCCCATGGACATCCCCCGCGGCCCGCGCCACGCTTGGCAGACACAGATAACAGGACGCAAATGCCCCGCAAAATCATCATCGATACGGACCCCGGTCAGGACGACGCCGTCGCCATCCTTCTGGCGCTTGCCAGCCCAGATGAGATCGAGGTGCTGGGCATCACAGCCGTCGCCGGGAACGTGCCCCTGGCGCTGACCTCCAAGAACGCACGCATCATCTGCGAACTGGCGGGCAAGACGGATGTGAAGGTCTTTGCGGGCTGCGATCGCCCCATGGCCAAAGAGCTGGTGACGGCAGAACACGTCCACGGCCAGACCGGGCTGAACGGCCCGAAACTGCCCGACCCAACCATGCCCCTGCAGGACCAGCAAGGCGTCGATTTCATCATCGACACGCTCCGCGCGGAACCCGCCGGGACCGTCACGCTGTGCCCCCTTGGGCCGCTGACCAACATTGCTACGGCGTTCGAACGCGCGCCCGACATCGTTGAAAAGGTGCAGGAAATCGTCCTGATGGGTGGCGCGTATTTCGAGGTCGGCAATATCACCCCGGCGGCCGAGTTCAACATCTACGTCGATCCCGAAGCCGCCGACATCGTCTTTAAATCCGGCGTACCAATCGTGGTCATGTCACTGGACATCACGCACAAGTCGCTGGTCACTCCCGCCCGCAATGACGCCTTCCGCGCCCTTGGGACAAAGGTAGGCGTCGCGGTGGCCGAGATGACGGATTTCTTTGAACGCTTCGACAAAGAGAAATACGGCAGCGAAGGCGCCCCCCTGCACGACCCCTGCGTCACGGCCTATCTGATCCGGCCCGACCTCTTCTCGGGCCGCCACATCAACGTCGAGATCGAGGTCCAGTCCCCCCTAACCCGCGGCATGACCGTCGCGGATTGGTGGGGCGTCACCGATCGCAAACCCAATGCCCTGTTCATGGGCACCATCGACGATCAGGGCTATTTCGACCTGCTGACAGAAAGATTGGCCCGCCTGTGACCGCGCTGCACCTCGCCTCTGCCACGGACCTGCCGCGTCTCCTGCCGCTGGTGTCCGCGTTTCATGCCGAATACGGGCTGAAGATCGACGACGATCACCGCACACAGGCGCTGACCCCGCTGCTCGAGGGCTCTCCATACGGGGCCGTCTGGATCATGGGCCCGACCATCGCCCCCATTGGTTATGTCATCATCACCTTCGGCTGGTCTGTCGAATTTGGCGGGATGGAAGGCTTTGTCGATGAAATCTATGTCCGCCCCGCCGTGCGGGGCCGCGGCATCGCGACCGAGGTGCTAGAGCAATTGCCCAAGGTTCTGGCAGACTCAGGCATGCGCGCCCTGCATATGGAGGTGGATCGGGAGGATGAGAAAACCCAGATGATCTATCGACGTCAGGGGTTCAAACCGCGCGATCGCTATATGCTGATGACACAGCAGATGTGACCACTGGACGCGGGCGCGGATCGTGCCTACCTCTGCCCCATGACCCTGCGCATCCCCTTCGACAACAGCTACGCCCGCCTGCCGGACGCCCTGTTCACCCGCGTCGCCCCCACGCCCGTCACCTCGCCGACCTTGCTGGCCTGGAACGCCCCTTTGGCAGAAGAGCTTGGAATTACCGGTGACCCCGACGCCGCAACATTTGCCGGCAACACAATTCCCGACGGCGCCGACCCGCTGGCCATGGCCTATGCCGGGCACCAGTTTGGCGGCTTCTCTCCGTCTCTCGGCGATGGCCGCGCGATCCTGCTGGGCGAGGTCATCGACCGTCAGGGCATCCGCCGCGACATTCAGCTGAAAGGATCGGGCCGCACCCCCTATTCCCGCAACGGCGATGGCCGCGCATGGATGGGCCCCGTCCTGCGCGAATTCGTGGTCAGTGAAGCGATGCACGCCCTTGGCATCCCCACCACCCGCGCCTTGGCCGCCGTTCGCACAGGCGACACTATCCAGCGCGAAACCGCCCTGCCGGGCGCGGTGCTGACGCGCACCGCCTCCAGCCACCTGCGCGTGGGCCATTTCGAATATTTCGCGGCGCGGGGCGACAAAGCCTCCTTACAGGCGCTTTACGACTACGCGGTGGATCGTCACGATCCGCAGGCCAAGGACCCGCTGATGTTCCTCAAGGGTGTCATCGCACGGCAGGCCAAGCTGGTGGCACACTGGATGGGTGTGGGCTTCATCCATGGCGTGATGAACACCGATAACACGTCGATTTCCGGTGAAACCATCGACTACGGCCCCTGTGCCTTTATGGACGCCTACCACCCGCAAACGGTCTACAGCTCGATCGACCAATATGGGCGCTATGCCTATGACAACCAACCGCAAATTCTGCCGTGGAACATGGCAAAACTCGGCTCGGCCCTGCTGGCGCTATTGCCAGATCCCGAGGCCGCAATTCCCGATTTCACCGCCGCGGTCCACGCCATGCCCGACCTGATCGACGCCGAATGGCTGGCGGTCTTTGCGGCGAAAATCGGTATTTCTGCCCCCCGGACCGAGGATCGCGCGCTGATCTCGGACCTGCTGTCGCTGATGCAGGCCGGAAACTCAGATTTCACCAATACGTTCCATGCCTTGCTCACGGACAATGCCCGCGACCAGATCGCGGACCGAGAGGCCTTTACCGACTGGACCCTGCGCTGGCACGACCGACTGGCCAGCGAACCCGACGCCCATGCTTTGATGGGGCGTACCAACCCCGCCGTCATCCCGCGCAACCATCTGGTGGAAGAGATGATCCAGGCCGCCGTCGCGGGCGACATGGGCCCATTCGAAACCCTCCGCCACGCGCTCTCCACCCCGTTCGAAACACCGGAAGACGCGCGCCTTATCACCCCTCCGACAAAAGAT
The DNA here is from genome assembly GCF_045763785.1 of Pseudooceanicola aestuariicola. NCBI lineage: Bacteria > Pseudomonadati > Pseudomonadota > Alphaproteobacteria > Rhodobacterales > Paracoccaceae > Pseudooceanicola > Pseudooceanicola aestuariicola. The sequence continues at coordinate 60,971 of NZ_JBJGSF010000009.1, forward strand.
CAGGAAGTCACCGCAACCTTCTGCGGCACCTGACTTTTCCCATCCTCTTGCGGAAAATATGCTGCGGGCGTGTGGGGGTGCAAAACCCCCACTTATGTCTCGGGTGTGGGGGTGCAAAACCCCACGTCTGTCGCGGGTGTGGGGGCAAAACCGCGGTCCAGTCAGCCGACTGGCTGTTACCCCGCCTTGCGGTTGATCAGCACGATGCCCAAAGACACCAGCGCCAGCGAGACCAGCACCGACAGGTGCAAGGCCTCGCCCAACAGCGCCCAGCCCATGAACACGGCCAGAACCGGCGTCAGGAAGGAAAAGCTTGCGATGGTCGAGGCCGGATAGGTCTTCATCAGGTAAAACCAGCCCAGAAACCCAAAGCTCGCCACAAGGAAGACCTGATATCCCATCAGCCAGACATGCTCGACCCCGAAATCGCGAACCAAGGGTCCGAACAGCGGCGCGACCAGTAACAGGGCCACGGCCGAAAAGGACAATTGCCACAGCTGCTGCGCCTCTGGCGGCGCCTCGGAAATCCGGGTGATCCGAACGGTCAGCGCAATGGCCGCCCAGCCAATGGCCCCCATCCACGCCAGCAGATCACCGGCTAAGGACGCTTGTCCACCGGACCGATCCGACAACACGATGATCACCCCGACAAAGGCGCAGATCAGCCCGACGACCTTGACGGGCGTCAGGCGCTCTCCGGGGATCAGGAAATGCGCAGCAAGGCTCAGATGCATCGGCATCGTGTAGAATATGATCGATGCGCGCGCCACGGTCGTCATGTCCAAGGCATTGTAAAGCCCGATAAATTCCAGCGTGAAGGCGGTGCCCATAATCAGCCCCGGCCCCATGTCGCGCCGCAGGTTGCCAAAGCCGATCCGCCGCCAGCGCATCCAGATCAGGATCACCAGACAGGCAAACAAGGACCGCAGCCCCGCCTGAAACACAGGGCTTAACCCGGTCGAGGTCAGCTTCATCACGATCTGGTTGCCCGCAAGCACCACCACGAACAGCGTCATCGCCGCGCTGCCCGCGACATCCAGTTGGTCTTTTCTTATCGCTTGGCTCATGGCCGGCATCCAGACGCCGACCATACGGTGGCGTCAATCGCTATTTGCGCCATTTGCGAAAGAACCGGGGATTGCGCGAAACGAAATCGTTGATCACACCGCTAAGGCCCCCCTCGGCCCGCCCGCGCAGATAGGCATAGCCCGACCCCGCCCCAATCAGCGCCCCGATCATGTCGACGATCAGGTCTCCCATCGTGTCGCGAAGACCCGATTTCTGCATGTTAAACCCAAAAAGCTCATCCATCGTGAACTCGAACACCTCCCACATCGCGCCGATGGCCAGCGCAAAGCAAAAGGCAAAGAACGCCACCGCCGAAGGTGGCGCGGCGAACCTGTCGCCCTGAAACATCATGAAGACCAGCACGAACCCGATAAGCCCAAACCCGATGGCCGACCCGCCGTGCATGGCGATGTCCCACCACCAGAACCGATTGTAGAAATCCGCCACTTCGCCCAGGAATATCGTCCCGCCCACGAAGGCCACGACCGCCAGCATAAAGCTTGGCGGCACCCGTATCCCCGCCCAGCGCGCCACGTAGACGGGCAGCATCGACAGCCCCAGAGTCACCAGCGCCACGAATGCCAGCGAATAGCGCGCGGTAATCACCGCCTCGATCGCGGCGGCGACAAGTGCCAGCCAAATAATCAGCGTCAGGGTGGATTGATCTTTGTACACTGCGCTGCCTTCGTCGCCAGAACCTTTGCCTTTCATCTTGGACCATTCGCGCCAATTATCCACCCTATGCCGACGCCTTCGCTAACAATCGTGACGTATAACCTGCAGAAATGCGTCGGCATGGACCTGCGCCGCGATCCCGGCCGCACGCTCGAGGTCCTGTCGGAGACCGGCGCGGACATCGCCGTGCTGCAAGAGGTCGACAAACGCCTCCCCCCGCGCCCCACCGCCCTGCCACGCGACATGATCCGGGCCGAGGGCTGGACGCTGCTGCCTTTCGGCCCCTCGGGCATCGTGGGGCCATCCATCGGCTGGCACGGGAACACCATGCTGATCCGCCCACATCTGGCTCCGGTGCGCACCCATTACATCCCCCTGCCGGGACTGGAACCTCGCGGCGCCATTCTGGCAGAGCTGACCACGCCAATTGGAAACCTGCGCATCATCGGCGCGCACCTAGGCCTGCGCCGCCGCGACCGGATCGCGCAGGTCCACGCAATCGCCGCCTACCTTGGCACACAGCCCAAGATGCCGACGGCTCTTGCCGGGGACATCAACGAATGGCGCAGCCTTGCCCCGCTGGATCATGCTTTACCGGGCCTCAGCTTTCTGGACAGCCCCGCCACCTTCCCGGCGCTTCGCCCCCTGGGCGCATTGGATCGGTTTGCGCTGTCGGACGACCTGATGGCGCTTCGCCCCCCAGCGCCTCACCTCGCGCAGCCCGCGCGCATCGCGTCGGACCACTTGCCCCTGACGGTGACTATCGCCCGGCGCGACGGGTCTTAATGGGCCTCCCGGCCCATGCCTCCGGCGGGGATATTTGCCTGACCCAAGAAGCAAAGCCAAAGAAGCAGAGCGCAAGTCCCCCTTTCTTCTGGTTGATAAATACCCTCGGGGGAGTCCGCAGGACGGGGGCAGAGCCCCCTTTGCAGGGCTGACACTGGACACCGCATCCGGCGCTGATAGGGTCGCCTCAACAGATAGGAGTTCCCATGACACTCGACGCCGTTCTTTCCCGCATCGACACCGACCTAGACGCCGCCACTGAGCGGCTTTTGGATCTGCTGCGTATCCAGTCGATTTCGACCGATCCCGATTTCAAGGCAGACTGTGGCCGCGCCGCCGACTGGCTGGTCGATGACCTTCGCTCGCTCGGGGCGACGGCCGAAAAGCGTCCCACGCCGGGTCATCCGATGGTCGTGGGCCATATCGGCGAAGGCAGCCCGCATCTGCTGTTCTACGGTCACTATGACGTGCAGCCGGTCGATCCGCTGGACCTGTGGGATCGCGATCCCTTTGATCCGCAGGTCGAAGACACACCGAACGGTAAGGTGATCCGGGGGCGCGGTGCGTCGGACGACAAGGGGCAGCTGATGACCTTTGTCGAAGCCTGCCGTGCCTGGATCGCGGAAAACGGCAGCCTACCCTGCAAGATCACCTTCTTCTTTGAGGGCGAGGAGGAATCGGGTTCCCCATCGCTGATCCCCTTCATGAAGGACAACGCGGATGAGTTGAAAACCGATATTGCCTTGATCTGCGACACCGGTCTGTTCGGAGACGAAACGCCCGCCATCGTCACCATGCTGCGCGGCCTGCTGGGCGAAGAGCTGACGATCACCGGCCCCAGCAAGGACCTGCATTCGGGCATGTACGGTGGCGTATCGATGAACCCTATCCGCGTGCTGTCCAAGATCATCGCGGGCCTGCACGACAGCACAGGCCGGGTCACCGTGCCGGGCTTCTACGATGGCGTGCCAGAGCTGTCGGACGAGATCCGGGCCCAGTGGCAGGGTCTGGGGTTCGATCACGGCGCCTTTTTGGGTGAGGTCGGCCTGTCGGCCCCTGCCGGTGAACAGGATCGCACGCCGTTGGAAATGATCTGGTCCCGCCCAACCTGCGAGGTCAACGGCATCTCGGGCGGCTATACCGGCAAGGGGTTCAAGACCGTGCTGCCGTCGAAGGCCAGCGCCAAGATCAGCTTCCGCCTAGTGGGCCAGCAGGACCCCCATGCCATTCGCGAAAGCTTCCGGTCCTACGTCGAAGCCCAGCTGCCCGAGGATTGCAGCGTCGAATGGCATGGTCACGGCGCAAGTCAGGCCAGCCAGATGGAAATCGACCACCCCGCATTCGAGGCCGCCCGCAAGGCGCTGTCTGACGAATGGCCCCAGCCTGCGGCCTATGTGGGCTGTGGCGGGTCGATCCCGATCGCGGGACATTTCAAATCGATCCTCGACACCGATGCCATGCTGATCGGCTTTGGCAAGGACGACGACCAAATCCATTCGCCCAACGAAAAATATGACCTCAGTTCGTTTCACCGCGGTATTCGCAGCTGGGCGCGCATTCTTGACGCTTTAAGCTAAGCGCGATGGAAAGGGCATGGTAAGCTTTCTCTGATCTGGTCGTTCAGGAGGAGGAGCCGCCATGACCCTAGATATCGAAGCAGAAATCGCCGCCCGCATTGCCGCGATGGAGGATGAGCCGCAGGCGTCTGCCGAACCGACACAGGTCCGGCGCGAAATCCTTGTGATTGAGGATCAGCTGCATACCACGGCCGCCGAATCCAGCAGCCGCCTGCGCAGCCTTAGCCAGATCGAAGTGACGGGCATTCCCAGCCCGTCCTCGACCGTAACGCGGGGCATCATACGCTTTCGCCCCTCTGCCGATCTGAAGCCGCCCTATTACAAGGACGCGGACAAGACGATCCGCCTGTGGCTGGACATCGCGCACCGCGACCACGTGCTCTATCAGCTAAGCCACCGAAAACGGTTTCTATGGATCGGCTATTGGCCGGGCGATTATGTCTATGCCGATCTGCACACGCGCCCCTAAGGGTCAGAAGACGCCAAAGAACCGGTCCGGCAGTTCGAACTGCAGGTCTGTCTCGGGCCGATCGAATTCATAGAACCCTGTATCGCCGCGCGGACGGAAGGTATCGGCCATCACCTGCCGGTAGGGCGCCATGTCAAAGCCGTCGGCCATAGGCAACGCTGCGAAGGCATCAAAAGCCGCGCGGTCATCGCCGCGCGCCTCGGCAAACCAATGGCGGCCGATCTGCGCGTCCTTGGGCGTATCGACGTTCACAGCCGCCGTCACCGCGTTACGGCGGTCCATGGCCTGCTGATAGGCCGCAAAGTCGCAGAACTTCAGGTGGAACAGGTACAGATCGTCGGGCGCATTCAGCTGATCGTATTGCGTGTAATGTCCGCCACGCGAAATCTTGACCCCGGTCGACACGATACAGGGCTTGGAATAATGCGGGGCCAGCCGCACGTGGCGGCGCGGGCCCAGCACATGCTCTTGGATCGGGTCAGGCTCTACATCCAGCCGGTGAACGACCTCCAGCCCCAAGGGCGTGAAGACCCGGTTGGTGCGCCGCTTTTGCAGAAACGTCAGCAAGTCCTTGCCAGAGGCCGGATCGACCACCACCAATTCGTCCACATCGCCGACGATCACATGGTCATAATAGCTGCGCAGCCCCTGTACGATCCCGTTCAGCAACCGCCAGCGTTTCGCGTCAAAGTTCTTGTGCGGATCACCGGGGATGCCGATCACGTTCGCCTCGGCGGCCATATCAGCCACGACCTCTCCGCGTCCGTGGTTGATCACATAGCAGTTTTCGTGGCCCAGCAGCTCACCGTAGTAATCCAGCCAAATCCGCAGGAAAAATTCGTCATCGCGCACCATGGTGACGGCACAGGCGGTGGATTGCATCGATCAGGCCTCTTTCTGCGGCTGCCCTTCGGCGGCTTTTGACCCGTAATAGCCTGTTTCGGCCCACGGGAGAATCGTTAATGCCCCAGCCGGACCAGTAGCGGCGTGTCATCCACCACATGCGGGCGCAGCAGGTCGCGGTGCTTTTCAATCGCCTCACATAGCTGGACGGGATCATGCATCGGCAGCTCCAGCAGGTCTTCCAATTCGTAATCCCACCAGCGACTGGCCTGAAGCGCATCACAGATTTCATCCGGGAAACGCTTGCGGATCACGCGCGCCGGGTTACCGCCAACGATTGTGTAGGGTGCCACATCCTTGGTCACCATGGCCCCGCCCGCAATCACGGCACCATCGCCAATGGTGATCCCACCACGCAGCACCGCCCCTTCGCCGATCCAGACGTCATGGCCGATCACCAGATCGGCGCGCTGCGGCTGTGGCGTGGGCACGGCCTTGATGATCCGGGGACGTTCGCCTGTTTCAAACTCTCGCAGGCTGGCGTAGGCGTCAAAGAACTCTCGGTCAGGGTTAAAGAACACCGACGATGAGGAAGCGGCGTCGATCGGGTGGCGATAGCCGACGAACTTGATGTCGGTTGCGATCGAACAATAGCGCCCGATCCGCGTGTTGTAGGGAAAGGCCGAGGCGACCTCGGAAAACGACCCGACCGAAGGAATCGTGTCCCCGTCGGCGATGGTGCAGAACGGTTCAACCACGGCGTCGTCGGTCATGGCGACCATCTGCCCGATCTTCCAGCGGCGGGGATAGGCACCAACATGCTTCTTACCGCGCATCCCAGTGCGCTTTTGAAACACGGCCATTGCTTCCAGCTTGGCGTGAAACTGCTCTGTCACTTTGACCCGGGGCATGGCAGACCCTTAGTATTTGCCTGTTTTTGCACGCTATTGCCGAAAATAAAGGCATGTATATGGCGCGGCGCAAGGAATTTTTGCGGACCACATCGGCGCGAATAACAAACATCAGGGAAAAGTGGCGCGGTTGACGGGGCTCGAACCCGCGACCCCCGGCGTGACAGGCCGGTACTCTAACCAACTGAGCTACAACC